>WTGH01000019.1 GCA_011523655.1 Rhodospirillaceae bacterium | reverse complement strand
GTGTAGACAGGGGCGGTTGCCAACTGTTCCTACACCCTCGCTGTCATTCCGACTGGAGCCCCGGATTCAATCCGGGGCGGAGCGGAGGAATCTCGTCGCCGGACTCGGGTCCTTGAGGGTGAGACCGAGTCGAGATCCCTCCGCTCGCTTTGCTCGGTCGGGATGACGGTTGAAGGGTGATTGGTCGGGATGAAGCCAGAAGAACGTCGGCCGGCCTACTCCCCCGGCTTTTCGAATTCGCGGGCGCAGTCGCGGGTGATCCGGCGCATGGCGGTGTGGACCGGCTTGTCGAGGGCGAGGCGCAATTCGCGGGCGGCTTCCATGTCGCCGGCGGCGACCAGCGCGAATATCTTCGTGACCTTCGGCTTGTCGCCGTCCGGGATTTCGCCCTCTTCGGCGACAGCGTCGGCGACACAGGTGCAGAGCGGCGTGCGGTTGGCGACCAGCGCCTTCGGCGTTTCCTGGCCGCGCTCCTGCCGCTTGACCAGGCTGTCGGCGCAGGCGGCGGCGAGTTCCTTCTTCGCACCGTCGGAAAAGGCTGTCAGCGCCAGGAAACAGGCCGGAAGGACAGCGAGGTTTCGAAGCATGGTAGAATTCCGGGATTGGGCTTCGGACGCGCCCGCGCCGGGCACGGAGATTTCGGCGTCCGCAGGAGGCGTTGATATCGTGGGCGCATGGTGTGGGCGCATGCCGCGCCCGCGCGCGTGTACATGCGCGCGGCTGGCCTTGGCGGGAGAAAGACCCTAATATGTCCGGCGGAACGACGCCAGCGCTGACATTCCAACCCGGACATCTTTCCGAACACTCCCCGAATCATTCGAAGATACGGTCATGGAACGGTCATTTGCGAAAGAGGTGCAGTCGCTGAAGAAGGGCGACGGCGAAATTTTCGAAGGCGAAGGCATCCTTGCGGTCACCAAGGCGGCGCTGCAATCCGGCGTCTCCTATGTCGGCGGCTACCAGGGCTCGCCGGTCTCCCATCTGGTCGACGTGCTGAACGACGCCAAGGACATCATGGACGAATACGGCGTCCATCTGGAGATCTGCGCCAACGAGGCGGGCGCGGCCGCCATGCTCGGCGCGTCGATCCAGTATCCGATCCGCGGCCTGGTGACCTGGAAATCGACGGTCGGGACGAACGTCGCCTCGGACGCGCTCTCCAACCTCGGCTCGGTCGGCGTGACCGGCGGCGCCGTGGTCATTCTGGGCGAGGATTACGGCGAGGGCGCCTCGATCATCCAGGAGCGCAGCCACGCCTATGCGCTGAAATCGACCCTGTGGCTGTTCGATCCGCGGCCCAACCTGACCTCGATCGTCAGCCTGACCGAGAAGGCCTTCGAGCTGTCCGAGGCGTCGAACCAGCCGGTCATGGTTCAGTTGCGCATCCTTGCCTGCCACGTCCAGGGCCGCTTCGAGGCCAAGGACAACAAGCACGGGCAATTCACCGGCAACCGCAAGCTGGAAAAGCCGAATTTCGACCTGATGAAGATCGCGCTGCCGCCGGGCACCTACGCCCAGGAAAAGCACAAGTGGGAAGAGCGCGTGCCGGCCGCGATCGATTTCATCCGCCGGGAAAAGCTCAACGAGACGTTCGACGGCGAACTCGACGACCTCGGCATCATCTGCCAGGGCGGCCTGTACAACACGGTGCAGCGATCCCTGAACCATCTCGGCCTCGCCGACATCTACGGCAATTCCCGGGTGCCGATCTATTGCATGAACGTCACCTACCCGCTGGTGCCGGACGAGATCTCCGCCTTCTGCGCCGGCAAGAAGCATGTCCTGGTCGTAGAGGAGGGCCACCCGGCCTATATCGAGGACGACGTCAACGTCATCCTGCGCAAGGCCGACGTCCAGACCAAGGTGCACGGCAAGGGCCCGCTGCCGATGGCCGGTCAGTACACCTCGGACGTGGTGCAGAACGGCGTCTCGCAATGGATCGACGAGATCGGCCTGCCGGACACCAACAAGGGGAGCGCCGGCGCGCGCATCAAATACATTGTCGGCCTCAAGACCAAGGCCACGAAATATCTCGGCAGCCCGGTTCCGCCGCGTCCGCCGACCTTCTGCACCGGCTGCCCGGAGCGGCCGGTGTTCAGCGCCATCAAGCTGATGGAGAAGGATCTCGGCAAGACCCACATCAGCTGCGATATCGGCTGCCACACCTTCTCGGCCCTGCCGCCCTTCAGCATCGGCCAGACCGTGCTCGGCTACGGCCTCGGCCTCGCCAGTTCGACCGGCGTGGCGCCGAATTTCGACAAGCGCGTCATCTCGATCATGGGCGACGGCGGCTTCTGGCATAACGGCCTGAGCACCGGCGTCGCCAGCTCCGTCTTCAACCGGAACGATTCGATCCTGATCGTGATGAAGAACGGCTACACCTCGGCCACGGGCTGGCAATGGGTGCCGTCGACGCCCAAGGAGGGCAATTTCGAGCAGTCGCACATGTCGATCGAGGAGACGGTGCGCGCGCTCGGCGTCAAGTGGCAGCGCAAAGTGCGGACCTACAACGTCGCGAAGATGGTCAAGACGCTGAAGGAGGCGATGACCACGACGCACGAGGGCCTCAAGGTCATCATCGCGGAAAGCGAGTGCATGCTTGCCAAGCAGCGCCGGGTGAAGGCCGAGCGAACGAAGCTGATCCGCGAGGGCAAGCGCGCCGTGCGGCCGCGTTTCGGCATCGACGACGATGTCTGCACCGGCGACCACAGCTGCATCCGCCTGTCGGGCTGCCCGTCGCTCACCATCAAGGCCAACCCGGACCCGCTGCGCACCGACCCGATCGCCCATGTTAACACGGGCTGCGTCGGCTGCGGGCTGTGCGGCGAGGTCGCCCACGCGGCGATCCTTTGCCCGTCCTTCTACAAGGCCGAGATCGTTTACAACGCCGGCCCGTTCGAGCGCTGGCTCGCCGGCGTGCGCCAGCGCGTCATCGGCATGGTCTACAGCCCGGAGGAACTGCGCCTCGCCCCGCGCCAGGAAGGCGCGATGGAGCAGGAAGACGCGGCGAAGGCGGCCTGACCATGGCCAAGACGAGCAAGAAGGCGTCCGCACCCAAGGCTGCAACAGCCAAGGCGGCGCCGAAACGCAAGACCGCCCGGCGCAGGCCTGCCGAGGAACGGCCGGTCACCGTCGTCATCGCGGCGATGGGCGGCGAGGGCGGCGGCGTGCTGACCGCCTGGCTGGTCGACGCGGCGCGCAAGGCCGGCCTGCCGGTCCAGGCGACATCGATCCCCGGCGTCGCCCAGCGCACCGGCGCGACGACCTACTATGTCGAAATCGTGCCGAAGCCCTATGCCGAGACCGGCGACCTCGAGCCGGTGCTCGACCTCTATCCCGGCCCGGGCGACATCGACATGATGATCGCGACCGAACTCATGGAGGTCGGCCGGGCGATGGAGAAGGGCTTCATCAGCCCGGAAAAGACCACGCTGATCGGCTCGACCCACCGGGTCTACACACTCGCCGAGAAGATGGCGATGGGCGACGGCCGCTACGACGGCGACAGGATCCTCGACGCCGCGAAGCAGATGTCGAAGCGTCATATCCTGTTCGATATCGAACGCGCCGCCCAGGACGCCGGCACCATCGTCAATTCGGTCCTACTCGGCGCCATGGCCGGCTCCGGCGTATTGCCCATCGAGCCGGAGGCCTTCAAGGACGGCATCCGCGATTCGGGCAAGGCGGTCGAATCCAACCTCGCCGGATTCGATGTCGGTTTCGCCTATGCCACGGGCGATGTCGTCGAATTGCAGACCAAACCGGCGCCGCCGAAGGCGCCGGCGCCCCGGCCGGGCGATTCCGTTGGCGACCTGAAGGGGCGGATCGAACGGGATTATCCGTCGGAAACCCACGCCGTCGTGCTGGAGGCCTGCGGGCGCTGCCTCGATTATCAGGACGCGGCCTATGCCCGGCTTTATCTCGACCGGCTGGACACGGTGCGGGCGATCGACGAAGACCGCGGCGACGGCGACTTCAAGATCACTAACGAGGCGGCGCGCCATCTCGGCCTGCGCATGACCTTCGAGGACATCATGCGGGTCGCCCAGCTCAAGACCCGCCGCTCGCGCTTTGAGCGGATGCGCCGCGACGTGCAGGCGCAGGACGACCAGCTCGTCCGCACAACCGAGCATTTCAAGCCGGGGCCGTACGAGTTCGCCTCCGTGCTGCCGAAAGGTTTGGGCCGCCGGGTCGTCGATTGGGCCGACCGCAACCCGGCCAAGGCGCGCAAATGGCATTTCGGCCTGCATATCCGGACCGACACGGTCTGGGGCTTCGCCCGGGTCCGGACGCTGGCCGCCATGCGCCGCTTGCGCCGGCGCGGCTACCGCTATGCCGAGGAGCAGGACCTGATCGAAGGCTGGCTCGACCTGGTGCGCAAGGCGGCCGCCGTCAGCAAGCCGATGGCGCTGGAGACCATCGAATGCGCCCGGCTGATCAAGGGCTATTCGGAGACCCACAAGCGCGGCGTCGGCAACTACTGCCGCATCGTTGCGGAGATCGTCGAGCCGGCGCTGGCCGAAGGCGTCGACCGCGCCGGCGACATCGCCCAGGCCCGCGCCGCCGCACTGGCCGATCCTGAAGGCGAGAGCCTGAGCGAAGCCATCGCTGCAATGGCCGAAGCCCGCGACGGCGCCGCGGTGGCGGCGGAGTAGGGGTTCCGTTCTCCGTCGGAGCATTGGCGAGACCGGTCGGTCGAAAGGAATCGCGTGAACGACGGGCAGGACAAAGTCGCCCGACGATCAGCGCCAGCGACTATCCGGGTAGCGCGATGATGCGGCGCGAACCTGCAACGCCCGATACCTGACGAACGACGGATACCGGGGATTCTGCCATGGACGGCATCTCGAAATTCCGCAGCCCGATTGCGGACCCGGTCGTCCTCGAAATGGCGCGGGAGCGCGGTATGGAGGAGGTGCCGCTGTTTGCCGACGGCCGGCGCAACATGCCCGCCCAAGCCTGGCGCGCGGCCTTCAAGCGCTGGGCGGAGCTGGCGCCGGAGCGCGACGGGCCGGTCGATCCGGAGCGGACCGCCGCCTCGGATCCGGCCGAGATGACCCGGCTGATCAAGGACAAGGCGCGGGAACTGGGCGCAGACGACGTCGGAATCTGCGAACTGACGCCTGTCATGATCAACGAGGGCTACAGCTTTCCGCACAAATACGTCATCTCGCTGCTGCTGGAGGAGAAATACCAGGCGGTACTCGGCGGCGCGCTCGCGGTCGAGATGGAGACCATCGACGTCTATGTGCGCTGCGCAGAGGTTTCGACAGAACTCGGCAAATATATCCGCAGCCTTGGTTACCCGGCCATGGCCGACCATAACGGCACCATGGAGTTGCAGGCGATCCCGGCCATGGTGGCCGGCGGCCTCGGCGAAATGGGCAAGAACGGTTCGATGCTCCACCGCCGGTTCGGCGCCAGCTTCCGTCCCGGCTTCGTGCTCACCGACCTGCCGCTGGTGCCGGACGAACCCGACCTGTTCGGCGTCCAGGACTACTGCATGAATTGCCGGCTGTGCGAGAACAACTGCCCGCCGGCGGCGATTGCTGGCTCGGACGATTATGTAACGACCGACGGCTACAAGCGGTGGCTGATCGACATTCCGAAATGCTACGAGGCCAGCCGCCTGCGCGACGAATACTGCCACCTTTGCGTCGACGTCTGCCCCTATGTGCACAAGGGAAACGGCGATCCGGAAAAGCGCAGCCTCTACAAGCAGTTCATGGGCAAGCGCCGCAAAGCCGGCTGGCGGACGCCGCAATGGTTCCTCGAAGACGAGGACGGCATTCTGAACGGCGGCGGGCGAAGCGAACCGCTCCCGGCCTTGAGATCCGAAGTCCGCTCGCAGAAGTGACAGTCATCGGGTTGTCGGACATGCCCGACAGCCGGTGTCACGCCGGACCTGATCCGGCGTCCAGAGCAATTCCCGCGATACCGGACTTGTGGCCCTGGTCCCGGATCGCCGCTTCGCGCCGTCCGGGGTGACAAGGGAGGAAAACGTCAGTTCGAGACTCACCCCTTGACATTCTCCATTAATTCGATAATTATCGAAATATGGAAATTTCATCGGCTACCGACGCCTTCGCCGCCCTGTCACAGGAAACGCGCCTCGCCGCCTTCCGGCTGCTGGTGCGCGCCGGGCCGGCGGGGCTGCCGGCCGGCGAGATCGCCCGGGCGCTGGGCGCGGCGCCGTCGACGCTCTCGACCCATCTGGGTCTCTTGCAGCGGGCCGGGCTGGTGACGTCGGAGCGGCGCTCCCGCCGGATCGTCTACCGGGCCGACTTCGACGGCGTCGGCGCGCTGATGAAATTCCTGATGGAAGACTGCTGCAAGGGCCATCCCGCGGTCCGCGCGGCGCTCGCGGACGAGGTCAGGGCGGCCTGACCGGGCCCATACAGCGAAACGGAGGAAAACGGCCATGAAACGCCTGCATGTGCATCTCACCGTCGCGGACCTGGACCGGACCGTGCGGTTCTACCGGACCCTGTTCGGCGTCGCGCCGGACAAGCTGAAGGACGACTACGCCCAGTGGATGCTCGACGACCCGGCGGTCAACTTCGCCGTGTCGACCGGCGAATGCTGCGGCGAGGACAGAAGCGGCGTCTCCCATCTCGGCATCCAGGTCGACGACGACGAGAGCCTGGCCGCGATCACCGGTGCGCTCAACGATGCGGAGCATTCGATCTTCGAGGAGCAGGAGCGGACCTGCTGCTACGCCCGGGGCAACAAGACCTGGGCGGCCGACCCGGACGGCGTGGTGTGGGAGACCTTCCACCGGCTCGGCCATTCAGATTCGATCGGCCGCGAAGACGATCTCGACGCCAAGATCGACGCCCTGCACGGCGGGGCAGCGGCATAGGCCCTGACCCAGCGGCCTGACCGGCGGCCCCGAGACCCTAACGCTCAGCCCGCGACGCTCAGCCCGTGACGTTCTCGTTCGCCCGGAAACTCGCCGCCGAAGCCCTCGGCACCGCCTTTCTGCTCGCAACGGTCGTCGGCTCCGGAATCATGGCGGAGACGCTGGCCGGCGGCAACGTGGCGCTCGCCCTGCTCGGCAACACGGTGGCGACCGGGGCCATCCTGATGGTGCTGATCCTGATCTTCGGGCCGGTCTCGGGCGCCCATTTCAACCCGGCGGTCACGCTCTCCTTCCTGATCCGGCGCGAAATCGGCGCGCGCGACGCGGCGGTCTACGTCGTTGTCCAGATCGCCGCCGGGCTGGCCGGCGTCCTGATCGCCCATCTGATGTTCGGCGAGCCGGCCTTCGCCGCCTCCGTCAACAGCCGGACCGGCATCGGCCAATGGACCGGCGAGTTCGTTGCCACGTTCGGGCTCGTGGCGACCATCCTGGGCACCGTCCGCTTCCGGCCGGAGGCGACGGCCTACGCCGTCGGCCTGTTCATCTCGGCGGGCTACTGGTTCACCTCCTCGACCTCTTTCGCCAATCCGGCGGTCACGATCGCCCGCAGCCTGACCGACAGTTTCTCCGGCATCCTGCCGGCCCACGCGCCCGGCTTCATCCTGGCCCAGCTTGCCGGCGCGGTCGCGGCAACGCTCGTCTTCGGCTGGCTCCTCAAGGAACGCAATGGCTGAACGAAGGGGAGCGCCGCTGCGGCGCGCTTCCCGTATCGCCGACGGCCGGATGGCGCTATAGCTGCACCCGGCGCCCGGTTCGCGGCGCCCTTTTTACGCCGCTCGCTTCCCTGCCCCTCCCGGCCGCTGCCTGTTCCGCCGATGAACGATTCATGACCGTCAGAGCCAAAGCGGCCTTTTTCCTGGTCCTGATGCTGATGGCGGCAGCGGGCTCCTTTTCGATGCAGGTCTTCCTGCCGGCGCTGCCGGAGATCCAGCGCTACTTCGGGTCGAGCCAGTCCTTCGTCCAGCTCACGCTCAGCCTGTCGATGGTGGCGATCGCCGTTTCGACCCTGTTCTACGGTCCGTTGTCCGACCGGTTCGGCCGCAAGCCGGTGCTGGTCGGCGGCATGGGCCTGTTCCTTGCCGGCAGCCTGCTTTCCACTTTCGCGCCGTCGGTCACCCTGCTGATCGTGGGACGGGTCGCGCAGGCCGCCGGCGGCGCGGCCGGCATGGTCCTGAGCCGCGCCATCGTCCGCGATGTCTACGGCGCCGCCGAAGCGCCGAAGGCGATAAACTACCTGACTATGGCGATGGTGATCGCGCCGATGATCGCGCCGGTGGTCGGCGGGTTTCTCACCGAAGGCTTCGGCTGGCGGGCGAATTTTGCCGCAACCGCTCTGCTCGCCCTGCTGGTCGGCGCCCTTGTCGTCGGGCTGCTGCACGAAACCTTCCCCGCCGGCGCGCGCGCCCGTTCGCGCGACGGATCGATCGTCCGGTCGGCGCTCGGCGGCCTGCGCCAGGTTGCGCGGTCCCGGCGGTTCTGGGGCTACACGCTGATCTCGGCCTTCAGCATGGCGATCTTCTTCGCCTTCGTCGCCGGCGCGCCCTACCTGATGAACGGGCTGCTGAAACGGCCGCCGAGCGAATACGGTTTGTGGTTCCTGGGCATTCCCGGAATGTTTGCCGTGGGGAGCTTCACCGCGACGCGGCTTCTGAACACGCTGGGCCTCGACCGCTCGGTCATGCTGGGTGCGATACTGGGCGCGTTGGTCCTGGCCGTCGCGGCCCTGCTGTTCGGCGTGTTCGCCCTCACGCCGGCCCTGTTGTTCGTGCCGGCCTACGCCATCTCGTTCTTCCAGGGGCTTATCATCCCCAACGGCGTCGCCGGCGCGATCAATTCCAGCCCCGGCGCGTTCGGCGCGGCGTCCGGCCTGGTCGCGTTCGTCCAGATGACGGTCAGCGCCGCCGCGGCGCAGCTTTCGGGCACCGTCACCGGAGACAGCGTCTGGCCGCTCGTCGCCATCATGGCGGCGTGCGCCTGCCTGGTCCTGCTGCTGCTGCCGCTGCTTCGCAGCCGGCCGGCTGTGGCGGAGCCAGCGGCCGTGTCACCGGCCGACGGCGGCTGAAACCGGGACGGATTTTTCCCAGGCGCCGGCGCCGTCAATCAACGTCACCCGGACGCTGAAGTCTTTTGGAACCGGGCGCTTGCCCAGGATCGGGATCGAGACGCCGACCCGGCCCCCGGCGTCCGCCGTCACCGGGCCGGTCCTGCCCAGCCGCACCCGCTTCGGCGCTTCGACCAGGATGACCGGCTTGGCGAAAATTTGGCTGCGATGGCGGACTTGCACGGTCAGGGCGCGCCCCCGCCGTTCGGCCCGCCAGACCGCGAAACCTTTACCGGCCGGTTTCGGCACCCGGGCGCGCGCCGCAACGATGGCAGGGTGTGGCGCGGCTTTCGGCGGAACGGTGAGTGCGAGCGTTGCCTCGACCGGGATGCAGACATCCTTGCAGAGCTGGTACAGCACCGCGACGCGCGCTTCCAGGGCGGCGTCCGCATCCCGAACCGTCGCGCGGATCGGCAGGGTGAAGCGGCCGCCGAAGCCCCGGGCCCGGAAGCCGAAGCTGGTGAAAATCTCCGGCGCCGGCCAGACGATCCGCGCCGATTTCAGGTTCCGGGAGCCCTGCCAGTCCAGGACCGGCGGCAGCCCCGGCACGCCCGGAGAGCGCCAGAATATCTTCCAGCCCGGTCTGAGATCCATGGTCAGGCCCAGCCAGCGGCTGTCTCCTGCACCGCCGCCGCCGATCAGCCGCAGCCGGCCCTCCAGCCCGTCGGCCCAGGGCGACTCGGCCGCAGGCGCCGCCACGGCCGGCATCGCTGCGGCTGCGGCCAGACCCGCCGCCAGCAGCAGGGCGCGGGGCCATCCCCCCTTTACATATCCGGTCACAATTCCCGATTTGCGGGCGGTTTCGCTTGCGCAGCGCGCCGGTCGGCCTATCTTCGGAAGCGACCGGCTGCGGATAAGGCCGGCGTTCCGCGACGGAGGGTGACGATTCCGGGTTCGACCGCAAGCGCCAATCCCTGGCTTACCGGACGGCTGCTGATCGCCATGCCCGGCATGGCGGACCCGCGCTTCGCCCACACCGTCATCTACATGTGCGCCCATTCCGGCGACGGCGCCATGGGCCTCGTCGTCAACAAGCGCTCGGACAGCATCGTCTTCAAGGAACTGCTGGAGCAGGTCGGCGTCGACGACTGCACGATCCGGCGCGACATCCCGGTGCATATCGGCGGACCGGTCGAGACGGCGCGCGGATTCGTGCTTCACGGCGGCGGTTACAGCCATACCGGCACGATGGCGGTGAGCGACGGCATCGGCCTCACGGCGTCGGTCGATATCCTGCGCGAGGTCGCGGCCGGCGGCGGGCCGGATCACTGCCTGCTCGCCCTGGGCTATTCCGGCTGGGGCGCCGGACAGCTCGAACAGGAAATCCAGCAGAACGGCTGGCTGACCGCTGACGCCAACGTATCCCTGGTCTTCGGCGCCGACCTGGACGAGGACCGCTGGCGCACCGCCATCGGCACGCTCGGCATCGATCCCAGCATGCTGTCCAGCACCGCCGGCCACGCCTGACGCCTCAGGCGGCCCGACGTCAAGCAACAAGCCGCGCTGCCATCGCATCGTAAGACTCCAGGTCGCCGGCCGGGCCGAGCGCCGCGCAGGTCAGCGGGCCGGCGAGCAGCTTTTCGCCGAACGCGCCGACCGCCGCTTCGTCGACCGCATCGATTTTCTGCAGGATCTCCGCCGGCGGCAGCGGCCGCCCGTAAACCATCATGTGGTGCGCAAGTTGCTCGCAGCGCGCGCCCGTGCTTTCCCGCGACATCAGCAGGCCGGCGCGGGCCTGCGCCCTGGCCCGGGCCAGCTCCTCCGGTCCGGCGCCCCGGGCGAGGTCGGCCAGCTGGTCGAGCACGACCGGCGCCAGCTCCGCCGCCCGGTCGGGTCCGGTGCCGGCATAGATGCCGTAGAGGCCGGTGTCGGCATAGGCGGTGTTGTGGCTGTTGATCGAATAGACCAGCCCGCGCTTTTCCCGCACCTCCTGGAACAGGCGGGACGACATGCCGCCGCCGAGAATGGCCGAATGCATCATGGCGGCGAAATAATCGTCGTCCCCATGGGCTGCACCGCGGAAGCCGAGCAGCAGGTGAAGCTGCTCCAGATCGCGCGCTTCGCGATAGTCGCCTCCGGCGTATTGCGCCGCTTCCGGCGCGGCGCAGGCGCCGGACGCGAGCGCCGCGAACCGGTCCCCGACCATTTCGGCGAAGCTGTCATGGTCCAGGTTGCCGGCGGCGGCCACGACCGCCCGCGGCGCCGTGTAGTTCGCCTTGTGATAGCCGTCGAGCCGGTCGCGCGGGAAGCTACCGACGATCCCCGGATCGCCCAGCACGGGCCGGCCGAGCGCCTGGTCCGGGTAGGCGGTGCGCTGGAAATGGTCGAAGATGATGTCGTCCGGCGTATCCATTGCCTGGCCGATTTCCTGCAGTACGACATCCCGCTCGCGCGCCAGCTCCGCCTCGTCGAACAGGCTGTGCTGGACGATGTCGCCGAGGATATCGACGGCGAGCGGCAGGTCGCCCTTGAGCGTCTTGCAGAAGAAGGCCGTCGCTTCGCGCGACGTCCAGGCGTTGATGTGGCCGCCGACCGCCTCGATCTCGTCGGCAATGTCCTGCGCGCTCCGGCGGGCCGTGCCCTTGAACATCATGTGTTCGAGCAGATGGGAGACGCCGTTGACCTCGGCCGGTTCGTGGCGCGCGCCGGCGTCGATCCAGATGCCGCAGGACACCGACTCGACCTGGGGCATGGCGTCGGTCGCGATCCGGAGCCCGCCGGGAAGCGTCGTAACCTGCGCGGTATCCATCATCCTCTCGCCGCCCTCGCGTTGGCGAGCACATAGTCGCTCAGGCGGGCGGTATCCTTCGCCATGGTGACGCAGCGCTCCGGACGCGCGTGAAGATCGGCGAGATGGGCCGGCAGTGCGGGACGCTGCCCCGTCGCCCGCTCGACCGCGTCCGGGAACTTCGCCGGGTGGGCGGTCGCCAGCACGACGACCGGATCGTCGCCGGCCCGGCAGTCCCGCGCCGCGGCCAGGCCGACCGCCGTGTGCGGATCGATCTGCCGGCCGGTGCGCTCGTACACCGCGCGCATCTCCCGGATCGTGCCCTCGTCGTCCAGACTGGCGCTGTCGAACAGGGCGGTCGCCCGGCGCCAGCGCGCCGCGTCGAGCGGCAGCCGGCCGCCGTCCCGGAACGCCCGGATGGTCGAGGCCACCGCCGCGCCATTGCGGTCCAGCAGGTCGAACAGCAGGCGCTCGAAATTGCTCGAGACCTGGATGTCCATGCTGGGCGACAGGGTTGGCGTCACGCCGCGGATCTCCATGGCGTTGTGGCGGAAGAAGCGGGTGAGGATGTCGTTCGCGTTGCTGCCGACGATCAGCCGACCGACCGGCAGGCCGCATTGCCGGGCAGCGTAGCCGGCGAACACGTTGCCGAAGTTGCCTGTCGGCACGGCGAAGGAGACGGGCCGCGCCGGCGCGCCTACCTGCAGGGCGGCATGGACATAGTAGACGATCTGGCCCATCACCCGGGCCCAGTTGATCGAGTTCACCGCCGAGAGGCCGACCCGGTCGCGCAGCGCATCGTCTGCGAACAGGGCCTTCACCATGTCCTGGCAGTCGTCGAAGGTGCCCTCGACGGCGATGTTGAAAACGTTGCCGTCCGGCACCGTCGTCATCTGCCGGCGCTGCACTTCCGAAGTCCTGCCCTTCGGATGCAGCATGAAGATGTCGATCGCATCGCGGCCGGCGCAGGCGGCAATGCCGGCCGGTCCGGTGTCGCCCGATGTCGCGCCGACCACCGTGATGCGCGCGCCGCGCGCAGCCAGCACGGCATCGAACAGCCGGCCGACCAGTTGCAGGGCATAGTCCTTGAAGGCGAGGGTCGGGCCGTGGAACAGTTCCTGGAGAAAGAGGCCGTCGCCGAGATCGGCCAGCGGTGCCACGGCGGGATCGTCGAAGCCCGCATAGGCGGCTTCGGCGAGCGCCGGCAGGTCCGGCGCCGCGGCGGAGCCGGCCATGAATGGCGCACAGACTTCCGCCGCCAGTTCGGCATAGGCCAGGCCACGCCGGCCTTCGAGGGTATCGGCTGTCCAGGCGGGCCAGGCTTCGGGCACATACAGGCCGCCGTCGCGCGCCAGGCCCGACAGCAGGATATCGTCGAAGGCGGCCGGCGGCGCGGCGCCGCGGGTGCTGATATAGCGAAAGGCCGGTGCGGTCATTCCGGCACCGCGGCGTTCCCGGTCGCCGGGTCGAGCACGGTGAGCAGGCCGTCGGCGATCGAGAAATGGGCGCCGTGCAGCCTGAGCCGGCCGTCGTCGACCGCCTGCCGGACGATGGGGAAGGTCATCAGGTTATCGAGCGAATTCCGGATGGAGGCGTATTCGAACGCCTCTTGCAGACCCGGCCCGTCACTCGGCGCGTCGGTGGGCAGGCGGGCTTCCGCGCCGCGGACCGTCGAAATCCATTTGCCGATGAAGCCAGGCGCGCCGGACTCACCGGGCGGGGCGCCCCTGCTCTCGATATAGGCCCGGATGCCGCCGCACCCGCTGTGGCCCATGACGACGATATCGGCGACGCCGAGACCTTCGACGGCGAACTCGATGGCTGCCCCGGTGCCGTAGTCACCGCCGGGATCGCAGGGCGGCACCAGATTGGCGACGTTGCGCACGACGAATAGTTCGCCCGGTCCGGCATCGAAAATCGCTTCGGGGTCGACCCGGCTGTCGCAGCAGCTGATCACCATGACCGGCGGTTCCTGGCCCTCCGCCAGGGCCCGGTAGGCACCCTCGTGACGCGGAAAGCCGGTTTCACGGAACCGCGCGTAGCCGTCGGTCAGCAAAGCCGGCAATCCGGGCGCGGAAATCCTCATGCCGCTCACCCGGCCCGGCCGGCCAGCCAGTCTTCGCACAACTGCCGGGCGATCGAATCCCGGCGCGGCAGCTTGAACGTCTCGCTGCGCTTGCCGATCTGCTCGATCACCCAGTCGCGCCGGAACCAGGCGGCCATTTCGAGTTCTTCGGTGTTGACGTCGAGGTCGTCCGACAGCGCCCGGGCATGAAACCCCAGCATGAGCGAGGTCGGGAACGGCCAGGGCTGCGACGAGTGATAGCGCACGTCGTGCACCCGGACGCCGGATTCCTCGAAGACCTCGCGCGCGACGGCCATCTCCAGCGTCTCGCCCGGCTCGACGAAACCGGCAAGCGTGGAGTGCATCCCCGCCGGCCAGACCTTCTGGCGCCCGAGCAGGCATTTGTCGCCGTAGGTCACCAGCATGATGACCGCCGGATCGGTGCGCGGGAAATGGCTGGTCCCGCAGTCTTCATCGGAGCAGACGCGCAGATGGCCGCCGTCCTTCGGCTCGGTCGCCGCGCCGCAGACGCCGCAGAACCTGTGGCGCCGCCGCCAGGTCAGCATCCCGCGGGCATAGGCGAGCAGATTGCCGTGCTCCCGGTTCATCATCGGCCCGGTGAAGCGCAGGTCGAGAAACTCCGCCCGGTCCGCCCGGACGCCGCAGATCAACTCGGCCTCCGCCTGTTCCAGGTTCGAAAGATCGCTGGCGAAATAGGCCAGTCCGCCGTGCAGGCCGAGGAACAGCGGCGTGTCGCCCCGTTCGAGCAACGCGCCGAACCGCTCGGCCGGCAGCATCGTGGCTTCGGGGGGATCCTCGGGCGGCGCACCGGGATCGATCAGGTTGCGCGAGCGCCAGACCGGAACCAGGCGACCCTGCGGCCCGCGCAACTGCGCCTCCAGCCACCCGGCGTCGCCGCGCCGGGCCGACGCACGGTCCAGCGTGCTCCAGGCATAGAAATTGTCGTCGGAACGGGAAAGGCGCAGGCGGTCTGACATGGCCGTTAAGTGGCACAGGCGGCGGGCGTCGGCAATCGGCCCTCTGACGGCCCTTCGGCGGACTGCGCCACCGCCGCCGGCCTCATCCCGCGCGCGGATCGCGGCCTTCGAACGCGACGATGGCGTCGATCAGGTTTTCGGAAACCGGCTCCGTCCTGTGGGTCTGCTGATGGGTGTTGACCCAGACGATCTCGCCGGTCGCCCGCAGGTCGTCGGCCGAATTCTTCGAATAGATCGCCGGATCGTAGGTGATGCTGGTCCGGCCGATGCGGCGGGTGCGGATGCAGATATCGATTTCGTCGTCGTAGAAGATCGGCGCGCGGAATTCGACGAGCGCCTTGACCAGATGGAAATCGCAGCCGGTCGCCGGATCGCCGCCCAGCGGATAGTCGTGGCCGATGGCACGCAGATATTCCGTGATCCCGACATCGTACCAGGTGAGGTAATGCGCGTTGTACGCGACCCCCTGGCCGTCGACCTCCGCATAGCGGACGCGCAGCGGATGGTGGAAGCGGAAATCGGCGCGATTCAGTTTCGTCATGGGCGGCGGCCCTTTCCTTGCAGGCAGCACGGGACAGGAAGGGATTCCGGCTTCTTCCGCCGGTGCAGCGGCGCGGCGGCCCGTAGAATGCTCAGTGCAGTTTGCCGGGCAGCTCGTCGATCGCCCGGTCGACCAGGCCGGCGGCCTTCTTTTCGTCGAGCCGGTCCTCAAGCAGCTTGCGGGTCGCGGAGACCGCCAGGTCGATCGCGGTGTTGCGAACCTCCGCCTGGGCGGCGGCCTCGGCCTGGGCGATCCGGTCGAGCGCCTGCTGCTCGCGCCGCTTCAGGGAGGCGGCCAGATCCTCTTCCGCCCGGGCGCGCAGGCGGGCCGCCTCTTCCTCGGCCGCGCGCAGCATGGCCTCGGCCTCCTGGAGGGCGTCGCGCTGCTTGCGCTGATAGTCGGCGAGCAGGCCCTGGGCCTCCTCGCGCAGGCGCTGGGCTTCCTCGATCTCGCTGCGGATCGCCTCGGCCCGGGCGTCGAGCGCGCCAGTGACTGCGCCGCGCGCCTTCCAGACCATGAAGGCGACGAAGATGACGAAAGCGATCAGCACCCAGAAGGTTGCGCCGCCGAAATCGAACAGGTCGCCGAGCCAGCCGCCGAGCGACGCGGCCTTGCCGGCGGCGAGCAGGACGGCGGAACCGGCGACTGCGGAAAGCTCCATCGCGCCGGCCCCCTACCGGTCCGCGACCGCATCGACGGCGTCGGCCGCCGATTTCCGCGCGATCCGCCCGCCGATCAGGCGCTGGGCGGCGGCCTGCACCACGTCCACGGCGACCTCCCGGATATTGCCGACCGCCTCGTCCCGGGCCGCCGCGATCCGCGCCTCGGCGCCGGCGATGTCGTCGGCGAGCCGGGCGGCAAGCGCCGCCTGGGCCGTGGCGGCCTGCGCCTTGCCGTCCTCGACCGCGTCGCGGATCACGGACTGGGCCCTGTCGCGCCCTTCGGCCATCGCCGCGTCGTATTCGGCCAGAACCTGCTCGGCCTCCTGGCGCAGGGTCTGCGCCCGGTCCAGATCGCCTTCGATCCGGTCGCGCCGGGCTTCCAGCGTCGCCTGGATCTTCGGCAGCGCGATCGTGCGCAGCACGACGAACAGGACGGCGAAGGCCAGCACAAGCCAGACGACCTGCGAGAGGAAGGTATCGATCTGTTGCAGTTGCGGCATCGCCGTTCTCCGCGCCCGGGCCCGTTCGGCCGGTCCCGTCTTCGGGCAGGGCTAACGCAAGCGCGCCTGCCCGGAAAGGCGGCCTGCTATCCGAACAGGATGACGAGCGCGATCACCAGGGCGAACAGCGCGATGGCCTCGACCAGCGCGAAGCCCAGCATCGTCATGGTGAAGACCTCGCCGCGCGCGGCCGGGTTGCGGCCGACCGCCTGGATGAAGGCGGCGAACACGTTGCCGATGCCGATACCGGCGCCGATCACACCGATCACCGCGAGGCCGGCGCCCAGCAATTTTGCAGCTTCAACTTCCATTCTCGGTTCCTTTCCAGAATCGTTCAGGCGCGCCGCGCGGTCTAGTGGAGGTGGAGCGCGTCGTTGATGTACAGGCAGGTCAGAATTGTGAAGACGTAGGCCTGCAGGAATGCGATCAGGATTTCCAGCCCGGTCAGCGCAACGATAAAGAGCAGGGGCACGATGCCCGCGAAGCCCAGCGCGACCACGAAACCGGCAAAAACCTTAAGCAGCGTGTGTCCGGCCAACATATTGGCGAAGAGTCGCACAGAAAGGCTGACCGGGCGCGAGAGGTAGGAAATCACCTCGATCGGGATGAGCAGCGGCCACATCGCCATCGGGGCGCCCGGCGGCACGAAGAAGCTGAAGAAGCGGAAGCCGTGCTTCACGATCGCCAGCAGGGTGACGAAGGTGAAGACCGCCAGCGCCATGGCGAAGGTCACGATGATGTGGCTGGTGAAGGTGAAGGCGCTGGGGATCATGCCCAGCATGTTGCCGAACAGGATGAACATGAACAGGGTGAAGATCCACGGGAAGTAGCGGCGGCCCTCGTTGCCCACCGTCTCCTTCAGCAACCCGGCGACGAATTCGTAGCTCAGTTCCGCCATCGACTGCCACCGGCCCGGCACCAGGCGGCCGCGGCTCATGCCGACGACGAGGAACAGGCTGACCGACGCCACCGTGATCAGCATCGCCAGCGACGAATTGGTGAACGACAGGTCGGCGCCGCCGATGTCGATGCTGACCAGCGGCTTGATCGTAAACTGATCGAGCGGACCCTGTTTCTCGCCAGCCACCGCTCATCCCCCTTCGCGTTCGTCCGGGCCCGGCCCGCCGTCGTCTTTCGCGCGGTCCCGGTCGGCATATCCCACCGCGTGGCCCAGGCCGCTCATCGTCCGGTAGACGTTCACGATCCCGGCGGCCGCGCCGAGGAAGAAAAAGACAATCATCAGCCAAGGCTTCGTCCCCAGCCACCAGTCGAGCCCGAGCCCTATGGCGACCCCGACGGCGAGCCCCGCCACCAGTTCGGTGCCGATGCGCAGCGCCAGGCCGATGCCCCTGCCCCGGTCGGTCCGGTCCGCGGCGTCCCGCCTGCCGCCGCGCCCCGCCCGATTCCCGTCGCGCCGTTTCTGCGCTGCGCGCAATCGGGCGTCGAGCTGATCGAGGGAGGGAGGACGGTCCTGTTGCGCCATGGCGCCGCCTCCGCGCGGTGCGGCCCGCAACGGCGGACCCGGCCGCCGAAGGAACCGCGGGACGGCCGGAAGAAAACCGGCCGGAAACGCCGGCAAACTAGGGGGAGACCGCGAAAGCTGTCAATCCGGCCGCCGGGCGCAAATGCGCGTCCCGTTGCCGGCCAACCCCCTGATATTCAGCGACAAACCGGGCGATGCGACATTATTTTAGGAGCGGCTACGCGGTCTCCCGCAGCGCTTCCGCCTCGCGCAGGTCGACGGAGACCAGTTGCGAGACGCCGCGCTCCGCCATCGTCACCCCGTAGAGCCGGTCCATGCGGGCCATGGTGAGCCGGTTGTGGGTCACGATCAGGAAGCGGGTGCCGCTCTCTTCGGCGATGTCCTCGACCAGGGTGCAGAACCGGTCGACATTGTTGTCGTCGAGCGGCGCATCGACCTCGTCGAGAATGCAGATCGGCGCGGGATTGGTCAGGAACACGGCGAACAGCAGGGCAATCGCGGTAAGCGCCTGCTCGCCGCCGGACAGCAGCGACAGGCGCTGGAGCCGCTTGCCGGGCGGACTGGCCATGATTTCCAGGCCGGCATCGAGCGGGTCGTCCGATTCGGTCAGGGTCAGATGGGCGCGGCCGCCGCCGTAGAGGCGGGTGAACAGGGCCTGGAAATGCCCGTTGACGGTGTCGAACGATTCGAGAAGCCGCTCCCTGCCCTCGCGGTTCAGGGAGGCGATTGCCCGGCGGAACCGCTCGATCGCGCCGATCAGGTCGTCGCGCTCGGTCTCGTATTCCTCGATCCGTTCGCCAAGCTCCTTCGATTCCTGTTCGGCGCGGTGATTGACCGGACCCATGCCGTCGCGCTCGCGCAGCAGCCGGTCCAGCCGCCGTTCGGCGTCCGCCTGGGTCGGCAGGGGCTTGTCCGGATCGTGTTCGGCGATTTCCAGCAGGGCATCCGGGCGGCAGTTCAGCCGCTCGGCGCAGCGCTCCGCGATCTGGGCGACCGTCTGTTCCGCCTGGCTGACCAGGCCCTCGGCCAGCCCCCGGCCTTCGCGCGCTTCGGCGAGCGCCTTCTCGGCTTCGCGCAGTTCGCGGTCGATGGCGGAGAGCGCCGACTCGGCTTCCGCCAGCGCCGCCGCCGCCGCACTGCGGGCGGTCTGGCTCTCGGCGACCAGCGTGTCGGCCGCAGCCTGCCGGGCCGCGAGATCGTCGGGCTGGCTCTCGACCTGTGCCGCCTCGGCGGCAATTCCGGCGCGCCGCTCTTCCAGCGCCGCCGCCTGGGCCTCGCCGTCTTCGATGCGCCGGCGCCAGCGCGCCGCGTCCTCGCCGGCATCGGTCCGCCGCCGGGCGCGGGCCGACGCCTCGGCCTCGAGCCGGTTGCCGTTCTGCTCCTTCAGGGCGAGGTCTTCGCGCAGGGCGGCGAGTTTCCCGCGCATGTCCGCCAACTGCGCATGGGCCGCGCCGTCTTCCGGAATGGCGTCGAGCGCATCCCGCGCTTCGGCCAGCGCGCCGGCGGCTTCGGTCCGTTCGCCCTGCAGCGCCGCCAGCGTCTCGGAGACGGCCTCCAGGCGGCTGCGCTGCGATACCGCCGCCTCGTTCAGCGAGACCAGCGCCGCGCGCCGCGCGTTGAGCAGATCGAACGCCTCGCGCACGGCCGTATTGGCGCCGCGCCAGGCCTCGTCGGCGGTATCGGCGTCCGCCCGGGCGGCATCCAGATCGGCGCGCGCCGCGGCAACCTGCCTTTCCACAGCGACCGCTTCCCGGCCGATGGCGTCGAGCCGGTTCTGCTGCGCCAGGCGCCGGGCCGCGGCGGTCGGCGCGCCGGCGGCGGCGACGAAGCCGTCCCACCGCACCAGGCCGCCCTCGCGCGATACCGCGCGCTGCCCCTGGGCGAGCAGGGGCGCGATCGCCTCCAGCAGATCGGAATCCTCGACCACGGCGATCTGGTCGAGCCGGCGGGTCAGCGCGGCCGGCGCCTCGACGAACCAGCTGAGCGGCCTGGCGGCGCGCGGCAGGTCCGGGCCCTCTTCACCCGTTTCCGCATCGGCCTGCCAGCGGATCGCCGCCGCGCCGGACCGGGAATCGACAGGCGCGTCGAGATCGTCGCCCAGCGCGGCGCCCAGCGCGGCCTCGTAGCCGGCGGTCACCCGGATATCCTCGATCACCGGCCGCGTATCGCCGGCGGCGCGGCGTTCGAGCAGCGCGGTCAGCGTATCGGCTTCGGCGCGCAGGCGGGTCAGCGTCTCGTTGTGGGCCTGAAGAATGCCGCGCGCCTGCTCGACCGCTTCGGCCGTGTTGTCGCGCTCGGCTTCGGCCCGGTCGGCCGCGGCCCGGACCCGCGCGATGTCCGCCTCGGCGGCATCGGCCATGCGCTGCGCCGCCTCGAGGCCGGAGCCGGTTTCGTCCGCGTTCAGGGCGTCGCGCTCGGTCTCGGCGGCGAGAATACGCTGACCGAGCCCTTCGAGCGTCCGCTCCTGTGCCGCGACCCGATCCGCCGCGGCGACCCGCCGGGCCTCCCGGGCGGCCGCCCGCTCGGTCGCCGCGGTCACCTCTTTCTCGAAGGCTTCGACCCCGGCGCGGCTCTCCTGCACGGCCGCGGCAGCGGCAGCGCGCGCCGCCTCGTCTCCGGCCTCGTCCCGGTCGAGTTGGCGCAACTCCTCGTCGAGCCGGCTCACGGCGCCGGCGGCATCGGCCAGCTGCGCCCGTTCCCGTTCGAGGTCGCGGTCGATCTGCTCCAGCCGCTGGGCGAGTTCCTCGTGCCGCGCCGTCAGGCGCCGCGCTTCGGCGATCAGCCCGTCGCGCTCGACCAGATGACGTTGCAGTTTCGCCGCCGCCGCCGCCTCGTCCTCGCGCAGGCCGGACAGCGCAGCGCCGCCTTCGGCCGAACGCTGCGACAGCGCCGCCGCTGCGCCGGTCAGGGCTTCGACCCGCCGGTCAATCTCGGCGCGCTTGCGACGGGCATCGGCCAGCGCGGCCTCGGCTTCGGTCCAGCGCAGATGCAGCAGGACGGCCTCGGTCCGCCGGATATGGCCGCTGATGTTGCGATAGCGGGTCGCCTGGCGCACCTGGCGCCTGAGCCGCTGCATCTGGTCGGCCAGCTCGGTGAGCAGGTCTTCCAGCCGGTCGAGGTTGGTCTCCGCACCCTTGAGACGCAGTTCGGCCTCGTGGCGCCGGGAGTGCAGGCCCGTGATGCCGGCAGCTTCTTCGAGGACGAGGCGCCGCTCGGCCGGTTTGGCCGCGATCATGGCGGCAACCCGGCCCTGGCTCACCATGGCGGAGGAGCGCGAACCGGTCTGCAGGTCGGCAAACAGCAGCTGGACGTCGCGGGCGCGCGCTTCGCCGCCGTTGATCCGGAAGCTGGACCCCTTGTCGCGCTCGATCCTGCGGGTGACGTCGATCTGCTCGAAGCCGTTGACGGCGGCCGGCGCGTCGCCGGCGCCGTTATCCAGGTCGATGGAGACCTCGGCGATATTGCGCGCCGGGCGGTCGGCCGTGCCGTTGAAGATGACATCGTCCATTCCGCCGCCGCGCAGCTGCCGGGCGGAACCCTCGCCCATGCACCAGCGGAACGCTTCGAGGATGTTGGACTTGCCGCAGCCGTTGGGCCCGACGATGCCGGTCAGGCCGGGCGAAAGCTCCAGTTCCGTCGGATCGACGAAGGATTTGAACCCCGTCAGACGAATCTTGCTGAACTGGACCAACCCGTCCTTCCCGGCCGCCGGTGCGGGGCGGCCTGCTACTTGCCGGCCGCCGCCAGCGCTTCCTTGATGATGCGGTCGAAGGTCTCGAACGGCCGGGCGCCGTCGACCCGTTTGGCCGCGCCGCTTTCGATCTGCTTCTTCGTGCCGATCAGGAAGGTCGGCACGCTCTGGATCTCGAATTTGGCCGTCGCCTCGTTGATGCTGTCCCTGATGCCCTTGACGATGTCCTTGCTGTCGAGGCAGGCCTTGAAATCGGCGTCGCTCAGGCCGCCGAGGCGGGCGTAGCGGCCCAGGGCCTTGTAGAACTTGTCCCGGCCCAGGAACGCCCACTGGGCCTGGTTGGCGTACAGGATCTCGACCATTCCCTTGGCGCGGGCCGGGCCGAGGCACCGGGCGGTCAGAATGCCCAGGAAGCCCTGCGCATTGTGCGGGAAGTCGCGCAGCACGAAGCGGACCTTGCCGGTATCGACATAGGTCTTCTTGATGCGCGGCCACGCGCCGACATGGAATTCGCGGCAATGCGGGCAGGACAGGGATTCGAAGCCGTAGATGACGACCGGCGCATCGGCCTTGCCGTAGCCGATCTCTTTCAGGGCGTCCTTGACCGAGGCGATTTCCGCACGCGCCGGCAGGGCGAACGCCAAGAGGGCCGCCAGCAGGACAGGGACGACGATCAACAAGCGGTTGTGGTTCATGTACACCTCGTCACAATATATGGATGATGCGCGAATTTCAAACGCGCGGCAACAGGGTAATCGCGCCTGTGCATAACTGCACAATCACACTGCTGTCATGGGCACTGCTTTCACCGGGCTGTCATGAGGGCTGTCATGGGGGCCGTCATGGCGCCGGAATGCCGTCACTGAAGCGGGAATGCGCCGGCATTGTGGCACCGTTCGCGCGCGGCGCCGGCGTTCAGCCCCGGTCCTGCCGGGCGGCAACCGCCTCGCCGAGCCGTTGCAGGGCGTCGCGCAAGCCGTCGTCCGCGACTCCGGCGGTCTGCCGGCGCACGGATTCCTTGTCGGCCGGCGCGGCATCGGGCGGCGCAACGCCGGCCCGCCGGTTTTCGGGGCGGGTGTCGGGGCGGCTGACCGGCGCGTGCAGGATGTGCAGCCGGGCGACCGCCCGGTAGCCGAAATAGCCGTTCACCTTTTCGATGATCTGCGGCGCGAGATGGGCGATTTCCGGCGCCAGCGCCGGACTGCCGACCCTGAGATGCAGGACGCCGGCGTCGCGCCCGCCTTCCGGCAACGCCCGGCCCGGAACCAGCTTCTCCGGCGCCGTCGCCCCGGCCAGGAAGGCGCCGACGATCCTGTGCCAGTCCGCCAGCACCCCGGCGACCGCCAGCCCGCGCCTGCGCAGGGCCGGGCGCGCCGCGGCGGCGGCCGCCGGCGCGATATGGCGCATGCCGGCGCCGCGCCGGGCGGCGGGTTTCGCCGGCGCGGCGGGGGAGAAAGCGGAACGTCTGGCCATCGTTCGGGGGATTGGGGGCTCGATCTGGCCTTTGCCGGAGGACGGCGATAGCGTAGCCGACCGCTCGGCTCTCCGCCAGCGCTGCTTGCTGCATCTTGCTGCATAATGTGCCCGATGCCCGAAGCCCGCGCCACCGATGCCCTTCTGTCCGCCGTGCTTTCCGCCGCCGCGGCGCGGCTGGATGCGGCCTTCGGCGGTCCGGCGCAGGCGTCCGCCGCCCTGCTCGACTGGTACGGCCGGCACGCCCGCGACCTGCCCTGGCGCCTCCCGCCCGGCGCCGCCGGACGGCCGGACCCCTACCGGGTGTGGCTGAGCGAGATCATGCTGCAGCAGACCACGGTCGCCGCCGTGAAGGCCTATTTCGCGCGCTTCGTCGCGCGGTGGCCGGCCGTCGGCGACCTGGCCGCCGCCCCGCTGGCGGACGTGCTGCACGCCTGGCAGGGCCTCGGCTACTACGCACGGGCGCGCAACCTGCACCGCTGCGCCCGGGCCGTGGTGCAGGAGCATGGCGGCGTCTTCCCCGATACCGAGGACGCCCTGCGCGCCCTGCCCGGCATCGGCGCCTACACCGCCGCGGCGGTCGCCGCCATCGCCTTCGGCCGGCCGGCGACGGTGGTGGACGGCAATGTCGAGCGGGTCATGGCGCGGCTGCACGCCGTCGAAACGCCGTTGCCGGTGGCCAAACCGGTCCTGCGGCGGCTCGCGGCGCTGACGACTCCAGGCGATGGGCCGGATGACCGGCCGGGGGACTATGCCCAGGCGGTCATGGACCTCGGCGCGACGGTGTGCACCGCGCGGGCGCCACAATGCCTGCTGTGCCCGTGGTCGGCTGGCTGTGCGGCGCACCGCGGCGGCATTGCCGCGGACCTGCCGCGCCGGGCGCCGAAGAAGGCGAAACCGCTGCGCCGCGGCATCGTGTGGTGGATCGAGGGGCCGGACGGCCGGATCATGCTGCGCCGCCGGCCCGAGACCGGCCTGCTCGGCGGCATGATGGAGTTTCCCGGCACCGGCTGGACCGAAAGCGAACCCCAGGGCGGCCCGCCGGTCGCCGTCACCGCGGAGCGCGACGCCGGCACTGTCGGCCATGTCTTCACCCATTTCCGGCTCGAACTCGCCGTGCGCACCGCCCGGACGGAAGACCGTGCGGGCGAGTCCGCAGGCGGGGCGGTCTGGGAGGATCCGGCCCGGCTCGACCGGCAGGCCCTGCCGACCGTGATGAAGAAGGTGGCGCGGGCGGCGCTCGGCCGCGATAATCCCCGCGATAATCGCGTGCCGGCGCAGAAAAGCGGCACGGAGCGGGGGTAGAACCGGCCATGCGGGGCAGGAAACGGGGCAATATCGTCGTCCTCACCGGGGCGGGCATCTCGAAGGAATCCGGGCTCGACACCTTCCGCGACGCCGACGGCCTGTGGTCGCGGGTCAACCTGGAGGATGTCGCGACGCCGGAGGGCTTCGCCCGCAACCCGAAGATGGTGCACGATTTCTACAACCACCGCCGGCGCGAGCTGCAATCCGACAATGTCCGGGCCAACGCCGCCCATGTCGCCCTCGGCCGGCTCGAGGCCGAGTGGCCGGACAATGTGCTGGTCGTGACCCAGAACATCGACGCGCTGCATGAGGAAGGCGGCTCGAAGAACCTGATCCACATGCACGGCGAGATGCTGAAGGCGCGCTGCGACCTGTGCGGCGCGGTGCACGACTGGACCGGCGACATGGACATCGGGACCGTCTGCCCGGCCTGCGACGCCGCCGGCGGCATGCGCCCCCATGTCGTGTGGTTCGGCGAGATGCCGTTCGAGATGGAGCGGATCTCCCGCGCCCTGGCGCAGTGCAGCCTGTTCGTCTCCATCGGCACCTCCGGCAACGTCTATCCGGCGGCCGGCTTCGTGCAGGAGGCGATCTTCTCGGCCCGCGCCCATACGGTCGAGCTCAACATGGAGCCGAGCGAGGGCGCGACGATGTTCGCCGAAACGGTCTACGGCCCGGCGACCGAGGTCGTTCCGGCCTGGGTCGAGCGCGTCCTTGAAGAAGGCTTTTGAGCGAAGCGCTCGATTCCCTGTGGAACGACGTGCACGGCTGCACCCTGTGCGCCGCCGACCTGCCGCTTGGCCCGCGCCCGGTGCTGCGGCCGTCGGCGACTGCGCGGCTGCTGATCGTCGGCCAGGCGCCGGGCACGAAGGTCCATGAGAGCGGCGTGCCGTGGAACGACCCGAGCGGCGACCGGCTGCGCGACTGGATGGGCATCGGCCGGGAGACCTTTTACGACCGGCGGCGCATCGCCATTATGCCGATGGGCTTCTGCTATCCCGGCAGGCTGGCGCGCGGCGGCGACGCCCCGCCCCGGCCGGAATGCGCGCCGCACTGGCACGCTGCCCTGCTGGCCCTGATGCCGGCGGTCGAACTCACCCTGCTGGTCGGCGGCTACGCCCAGGCGCACTATCTGGGCCCGCGGCGCGGCCGGACGCTGACCGAAACCGTCGCCCGCTGGCGCGATTTCCTGCCCGGCTACCTGCCGACGCCGCACCCGAGCTGGCGCACCCGCGGCTGGGTCGCCCGCAACCCCTGGTTCGAGGCCGAACTCCTGCCCGACCTGCGGGCGCGGGTAGCGGCGCTGGTCGCGCCGGAGGCCGGAAAGCGGCCGGATTTTGAATAAATGTTCAAAATCATTTTCCCTAAGTCTTTGAAATCACTCTGTTTTTCATATTAGACAGACCGTTCTAAATAATATGTTTTTTTGCACCCGGCAGCCCTAACCCTTTGGAATCATTGGAAAGACGCCCTTCGGAAATGCGCAAAATCAATCCCGATAGGAATTTTTCCAGCATCCCGGCCGAACGGGAACGCCGCTCGACACCGGGGGCGGCATCGCCGGGCAGCATGGCCCGGCGAAATCGGAGGCTCGGGCCGGGCGGGAGCCGGCCGCTACGCCCGATGGCGGATCGGGTGGCGGCAGACCGGAAAGCGGGAATACGCATGGTCCCGCATGTTTTCGATTCCTCCGCGAAACCCCTCGTCGTCATTCCGACCGGAGCCGCGGCCCTGCTGGCCGGGGCGGAGCGGAGGAATCCCGGCTCGATCCCACCCACGGGGAACCCGTAGTCCTGCGCTGAGATTCCTCCGCTACGCGCCCCGGACTAAATCCGGGGCGCTCCGGTCGGAATGACGGGATGAGAGACGGAAAGCGGACGCACGGTCCAGCGCGTTTCGCAGGGGAATCCATGTTTTCAGGGGCGTCGGCCGGCCGCAGCGGGCGCACTTCGGGCGTTGACGGGGCCGATATAGGGCGCGGAAGCCGCCATGTCAAGGAAAAATATCGAAAAACAGAAAAATTTTCAAAGCCACTCCGGCGAACCCGCCGCACAGGCGTTGCGGCACGGCGGATTTGACCCCTTGTCCCGGCGAACGCCCCAAGCACATCTGCGGGCACATTCTCAGCGGGACGCATTCCCCAGGCAGCCGGGACCGGAGCGATGAGCAAGACGAGCGGCGTGAAGAAGGTCGTGCTGGCCTATTCCGGCGGGCTGGACACCTCCGTGATCCTGCGCTGGCTGCAGGACACCTACGGCTGCGAGGTCGTCACCTTCACCGCCGACCTCGGCCAGGGCGAGGAACTGGAGCCGGCCCGGCGCAAGGCCGAGATGCTCGGCATCAGGGACATCTACGTCGAGGACCTGCGCGAGGAGTTCGTCCGCGACTACGTCTTCCCGATGTTCCGGGCCAACGCGGTCTACGAGGGCACCTACCTGCTCGGCACGTCGATCGCCCGGCCGCTGATCGCCAAACGGCAGATCGAGATCGCCGAAGAGACCGGCGCCGACGCCGTCGCCCACGGCGCCACCGGCAAGGGCAACGACCAGGTCCGCTTCGAGCTCACCTATCTCGCGCTGAAGCCGGACATAAGGATCATCGCGCCGTGGCGCGAGTGGGACCTGACCAGCCGGGCCCGGCTCGTCGACTATGCCGAGAAGCACCAGATCCCGGTGCCGAAGGACAAGCGCGGCGAGCCGCCGTTCAGCCAGGATGCCAACCTGCTGCACATCTCCTCGGAAGGCAAAGTGCTGGAGGACCCGGCGCAGGCGGCGGACCTGGACCTGATCCTGACCCGCATGGTCTCGCCGATGGACGCGCCGGACCGCCCGACCGAGATCGAGATCGCCTTCGAGCGCGGCGACCCGGTGGCGATCGATGGCGAGGCGCTGGGCCCGGCCGCCCTGCTCAACCGGCTCAACGAACTGGGCGGCGCGAACGGCATCGGCGCCATCGACATCGTCGAGAACCGCTTCATCGGCATGAAGAGCCGCGGCGTCTACGAGACACCGGGCGGCACGATCCTGTTCCACGCCCGCCGGGCGATGGAATCGATCACGCTGGAGCGCGGCGCGGCCCACCTCAAGGACGAGCTGATGCCGCGCTATGCCGAGCTGGTCTACAACGGCTTCTGGTTCGCGCCGGAGCGCGAGATGCTCCAGGCCGCCATCGACCATGCCGGCGAGCGGGTGAACGGCACGGTGCGGCTGAAGCTCTACAAGGGCAACGTCATGGTCACCGGCCGCACGTCGCCGAACAGCCTGTACGACGAGGCCATCGTCACCTTCGAGGAAGACGCCGGCGCCTACGACCAGCGCGACGCCGAAGGCTTCATCCGCCTCAACGCCCTGCGCCTGCAACTGCTGGGGCGGCAGCGGGGGAAGTAGGGCGGGCGCCCCCTTCGTCAGGCTCAGGGCAGGCTTTCGATACGCCCCGCCCCTTCGGCTTCGCTCAGGGCAGGCCCTTCGATACGCCCCGGCCTTGCGGCCGGGGCTACTCAGGGTGAGGGTGAAAGGGAGTGGACCTATTACAAACCCTCATCCCGAGTAGGCGCGCCAGCGCCGTATCGAGGGGCCCTTCGATACGCCCCGGCCCGGGGGCCGGGGCTACTCAGGATGAGGGTGAAGAGAGGGAACCTACTACAAACCCTCATCCCGAGTAGGCGCGCTTGCGCGCCGTATCGAGGGACCGGCCGAATATGCCGCCCGCCCCCTACCCCGCCGGCTCCTCGATCCCCGCCTGCTGGCACGCCGCCGTCACGGTGTTGGCGAGCAGGCAGGCGATGGTCATGGGGCCGACGCCGCCGGGCACCGGGGTGATCGCGCCGGCGACCCCGACCGCCGAGTCGAAATCGACGTCGCCGACCAGGCGCATCTTGCCGTCCGCCGCGCCGGGCCGGTGTTCCTGGAGTGTCTATCTGCGCAACAACTCTTTGAGGCGCTTCACAATTCGCTTCCGCCGCGCATCGTAGAAATCGCGAAAGCCGGAGAGGTCCTCCGGCAGGACGCGCCAATCTCCCAACTCCTGCTCTCGCGCGTAGCTGTCCCGGTCGCGATCATCCGCAAAAGCGTCTGACGCCATCCATTGGCGCGGAAATATTGCCGATTCTTTCTCGTTTTCCCGGCCGGGGAGCAGCTGCAGATTGGACAGCCGGTTTATGCCATCCGAGACGTATTTTCGGTCGGGGTCGTCTTCGCCCAAACCGGCACGGTCCATCTTCGCCAGCGTCGCCTGCGCGCGCGGGACGACGTGGTCGATATGGAAAACATGGTTCGCAGTATCGACATGGGGAAACAGAAGCGACAACAGAGAATATGTCGACCATTCGCCATAGGAGGTGTCGGCGAGATCCTCTATCTCCTCGTCGGTGAAGGCCATGCCGCCGGTGGTGCGGGCCATCGCGGATGCAACGGCATCGCCGTCAAACCCGGCGCCGCAATTTTCCCGTATGGCGGTGCGGGCGCGGCCGAGCAGGGCGTCGGTGCTCACCCAGAGTCCGCGTTTGACCAGCACCGCCATCAGCCACTTGCGGATGGCTATGCGATCTTCGCTGGGCGCATCAAGGACGCGGTTTCGATCAGAGCGGCGGCTGAGATAGTAGGCGATGATCATCACCGCGTTCTGGTTGCCGAAGTTCATGCCCGAGAAGCCGAACGACGAAATCAGCCGCACCGCTGTCGTCAACGACTCCGTTACCAGATCCCAGTTCCGCTGGACGATCTCCATGTTGTCGCGATTGAAGTTTGTGACCTTGAAGCGGATATCGGTCAGGTCGGAGATTAGCAATCCCGCCTTGAGTACCATGTCCTTGTCGAATTGGAATTGCCCACCGATTTTGTTGAGATCATCGACCAGACCATGGATATCCTCTCGCGCATTCCGATCCTGATCTTTCCAGGCAGCGACGGCGACACTCATCAGGAGGTCGGAGTAGGATAGTTGTGTGCCACCACTATTGGTGCGGATGAATATGTCCAGTACTTTGTCGAGACTTTGGTCCCTCTCTTGGTAAAATGAAATGACCTTATTAGAATAAACCACTTCGTGAAGCTGCCCTAGGTGGTCAAACGCCAATGGGTGATCGGCCAGACCGAGAGGCTGGAGAAATTTGTGTATCTCCCGTACATTTTTGAATTTCAGGATATCATTGACTCGAAACCACGATGGGTCATCCGCTATTTCATTCTTTGGCATCATCTTGAACAAGAATTCCGATCCGGACTCATCGTCTTCAGCCTTTTCGGTCAATTTCAAATAAAGATACCGCTGCGGGAATGCATCCGGATTGTTCCACCACAGTCGCGGCAGTTTTTCGGCGTAACTTCCGTAAACTCCGATATTGAGCGCCGTCAACCGCTGTTGTCCGTCAAGAACTGCCGTGTCGAATCGCGAAAGGTCGGCTCTCTTTAGCTCATGGCAGTGCGGGTCGTCCCGCTGGTGGTAGTCGGTAATGAATTCGTACCAGTTGTGCTTGTCTACTGCTTCGCTATGGACTTCCTAGAACAGGAACGCACCGATCGGATAGCCGCGCATGAGACTGTCGAAAAGCGCGCAAATCTGATCCTGGCTCCACACGAATTCCCGCTGGATCGCCGGCAGGGCGTATTCGCGGTCGTGTATCCGCTCAAGCGCGTCCTTGATGGTGATGGGAGTCTGGAACGCCATCGCAACGATCTCCTGCTATCCGAAGTCATCGCCAATTCCTGGACAAAGCCAGCGGACCGCTTCGCCCCTACCCCGCCGGCTCCTCGATCCCCGCCTGCTGGCACGCCGCCGTCACGGTGTTGGCGAGCAGGCAGGCGATGGTCATGGGGCCGACGCCGCCGGGCACCGGGGTGATCGCGCCGGCGACCTTGACCGCGGAGTCGAAATCGACGTCGCCGACCAGGCGCATCTTGCCTTCCGCCGCGCCGGGCCGGTCGTCGGGAATCCGGTTGATGCCGACGTCGATCACCGTGGCGCCCGGCGCGATCCAGTCGCCCGGCACCATGCGCGGCCGGCCGACCGCGGCGATCAGGATATCGGCGCGGCGGCATTCCCCGGCGAGGTCGCGGGTGCGCGAATGGGCGATGGTCACCGTGCAATGCTCGCCGAGCAAAAGCTGGGCCATCGGCTTGCCGACGATGTTGGAGCGGCCGAGCACGAGGGCGCGCAACCCCTTCAGCTCGCCGAGCCGGGCCTTCAGCATCATCAGGCAGCCGCGCGGCGTGCATGGCACGAGCGCCTTGCCGCCGGTCGCCAGCCGGCCGGCGTTGACGACGTGGAAGCCGTCGACATCCTTGTCCGGGTCGATGGCGTCGAGCACGGCGGCCTCGGACACATGGTCCGGCAGCGGCAGCTGGACCAGGATACCGTGGACCGCGGGATCGCCGTTCAGCTGCCGGACGAGGGCGAGCAGCGTTTCCTGGTCCGTCTCCGGCGGCAGCTTGTGCTCGAAGGAGTTGAGCCCGGCCTCGACGGTCGCCTTGCCCTTGTTGCGGACATAGACCTGGCTCGCCGGGTCTTCGCCGACCAGCACGACGGCGAGGCCCGGCACGAGGCCGTGCTCCGCCTTCAGGACGGCGGCCTGGCGGGCGACGGTTTGGCGGAGGCGGGCGGCAAAGGCCTTGCCGTCGATGACGTTCGATCGGTCCATGGTCGGGATGTTCCGGATACTGGCAGGTTCGGGGGAAGTTCGGGCTGCGGCGCAGCCGGTCTAGCGGAACGCCATGCCGGTGCAGGCCGGGATAACGGCGTATTCGGCGAGCAGGCTGCGCAGCACCCAGATGCCGAGAAAGACGACGATCGGCGAGAAATCCAGCGCGCCGGTATGGGGCAGGAAGCGGCGGATCGGCCCGAGGACCGGTTCGATCAGGCGCTGGAGCCCGTCGAAGACGACGTTGACAAAGCGGTTGTAGGCGTTGATCACGCCGAACGACAGCAGCAGGCTCAGCACGATGTAGATGATCAGGATCCAGGTGAAGATCCCGAGGACCATGTCGATCAGTTGAACCAGGGTGCACATGGACGGGCGGCTGCGGGCTCGTTCGGCAAAGGGCGCCGCGACCCTATCGGGGCGGCCGCGGCATGGCAAGAAAATCGGCTTCGGGGTAGCGAGTCGGTTTGAATTTCAGGTACGGGCGAAACCCGAAGTCCTGTCCGCCGCCCCGGTGTGTCGCCCGGGGAAAACCACACGGTGAAACCAGAATTGCCACCCGGCCGACCGAAGGGAGAGCCGGGGTCCAGAGTCGACCCGACAGGCCATTGCCCTGTGGCTCTGGGCCCCGGATCTCCGCTCCGCTCCGTCCGGGGCGGCAAGAGAGGGAAGTCGGGCGTTGCGGCGCAAAGCCCCGCCTTGACTTGCCGCGACTTGACTTGCAGGGCGGCGGCACCCCATATGCGCCACCGCAGGCCGGCCCGCGCTTCGGGCCGATGGCCGGACGATACGCCTGTGGTGCGGGGCCGTAGCTCAGATGGGAGAGCGTCGCGTTCGCAATGCGAAGGTCAGGGGTTCGATTCCCCTCGGCTCCACCAGAACCCGCCTGATCAAGACCCTCTTGGGCAATATTTTCCGTGAATCGCCGGCGCGCCGCGCGTAAGGAAAGCGGCGTGACACAGGATGCCGACACCCTGACGGTCGAGGTCTGGCGCGGCGATGCGCGCGGCGGCGGCTATGTCGCCTATGACGTGCCGCGGCGGGAGAGCCAGACGGTCCTCGATGTCGTGACCTGGATCCAGCAGAACGCCGAGCCGGCGCTGGCCTACCGCTTCGCCTGCCGGGTCGGCATGTGCGGCTCCTGCGCCATGACGGTGAACGGCGCGCCGCGCTGGACCTGCCGGACCCATGTCCGCCGGGTGGCGAAGGCCGGGCGGCTGCGCATCGCGCCCTTGCGCAACCTGCCGGTGATCCGCGACCTCGCCGCCGACCTGGCGCCCTTCTTCAACAAGTGGACGGCGGCCGGCGGCACCTTCGCGCCGACCGCGACCCGCGACGACCCGCCGGCGGAGATTTCGCCCGAAACGCCGCAGCGGGCGGCGGCGGACGCCGGCATCGAATGCATCAACTGCGCCGTCTGCTACGCCGCCTGCGATACCGTGGCGATGGTGCCGGACTATCTCGGCCCGGCGGCGCTCAACCGGGCCTGGACGCTCGTCAACGATGCGCGGGACGGCGGGCAGGCGGAGCGGATCGCGGCGGTCTCGGGCGGCAACGGCTGCGCCAACTGTCATTCCCACCAGAGCTGCGCCGAGCTGTGCCCGAACGGGCTGAGCCCGACCGCGGCGATCGCCGGGCTGAAGCGTGCGGCCGGCCGGGCCTGGCTGCGTGGCGGGGCGTGACGCCATGACGGATATCCGGCTCTACATGCTGCAGCGGATCAGCGCGATGGTGCTGGCGCCGCTGATCGTCGGCCACATCGCGACCATGATCGTCGCGGTGCAGAACGGGCTGAGCGCCGGCGAAATCCTCGGCCGGACCCAGGGCAGCATCTGGTGGGGCCTGTTCTACGGCCTGTTCGTCGCCGCGGTGTCGGTCCATGCCGCGATCGGGCTGCGCACGGTCGCGTTCGAATGGCTGAAGCTGAAGGGCCGGGCGCTCGACCTGCTCGCCTGGGCAGTGTTCGCCGGGCTGCTGTTGCTGGGCGGGCGCGCCGTCATGGCGGTGGTGCTGTGACGGCTTCATCGGCCGCACCTCCAGCCTGGGCGCATCGCGGGCATCCGCTGTGGATCGCCTGGCTGATCCACCGCCTGTCCGGCCTCGCCCTGGCCCTCTTCCTGCCCGCCCACTTTCTCGTGCTCGGCCTGGCGCTCAACGATCCGGCGGCGCTCGACGGCGCCTTGCGCTGGATGGACAACCCCTGGGTCAAGGCGGCGGAAACCGGCCTCGTCCTGCTGCTCGGCCTGCACCTGTTCGGCGGCCTGCGCCTGCTCGCCCTCGAATTCCTGCCCTGGTCGCCGCGCCAGAAAACCTGGGCCGCCGCCGCCGTCGCGCTGGCCTGCGCGGTCTCGGCCGGTTTCCTGCTGAGCGCGGTCTGAACCGTGCCGCCGACACGCTGACCATGACGGCCGCGGACCTCGAACGGCACAATGCCGACATCCTGATCGTCGGCGCCGGCGGGGCCGGCCTGTTCGCGGCCCTGCACGCCTGCCGGGCGGCGCCGGAGCTGTCCGTGACGATCGCCGTCAAGGGCCTGCTCGGCAAGTCCGGCTGCACCCGCATGGTCCAGGGCGGCTACAACGTCGCGCTCGGCCCCGGCGATTCGGTCGAGCGGCATTTCATGGACACGATCGCCGGCGGCAAGTGGCTGCCGCACCAGGACATGGCGTGGCGGCTGTGCGAAACCGCGCCGGTGCGCGTCCGCGAGCTGGAAAACGAGATCGGCTGCTTCTTCGATCGCAACCCGGATGGCACGCTGCACCAGAAGGCGTTCGCCGGCCAGTCCTTCGACCGCACGGTCCACAAGGGCGACCTGACCGGCATCGAGATCGTCAACCGGCTGATGGAGCAGGTGCTCGCCCGGCCGGTCGAGCGGCTGGAGGAACATCGCGCGCTCGCCCTGGTGCCCGACCGCTCCGGCGAAGCGCTCGCCGGCGTGCTGTTCGCCGACATGCGCAGCGGCGCCTTCCGCTTCGTGCGGGCGCGCGCCGTGCTGCTGGCGACCGGGGGCGGGCCGACCATGTACCGCTACCACACGCCGTCGGGCGACAAGAGCATGGACGGGCTGGCCATGGCCCTGCGCCGCGGCCTGCCCCTGCGCGACATGGAAATGGTGCAGTTCCACCCGACCGGCCTGCTCGCCGGCCCGGACACGCGCATGACGGGCACGGTTCTGGAGGAAGGGCTGCGCGGCGCCGGCGGCCATCTGCTGGACGGCGACGGCCGGCGCTTCATGTTCGATCACGACGAGGCCGGCGAGCGCGCGACCCGCGACATCGTCAGCCGGGCGATCTTCGAGGAGATGCGCAAGGGCCGGACGACGCCCAACGGAGGCGTCTACATTTCGATGAGCCATCTCGGGCCGGAGACGGTGCGCGACCGGTTCGGCGGCATGGTAAGGCGCTGCGCCGACAGCGGTTTCGATCTCGCCGCCGGCCGGGTCGAGGTCGTGCCGACGGCGCATTATTTCATGGGCGGCCTGGTCTGCGATCCCGAGACGCGGACGGACCTGCCCGGCCTCTATGTCGCCGGGGAGGACGCCGGCGGCGCCCATGGCGCCAACCGTCTCGGCGGCAACGGGGTGGCCAACTCCACGGTGTTCGGCGGCATCTCCGGCGACACGATGGCGAAGGACCTGGCCGGCCCGGGCGCGCCCTTCCGCAACCCGGACGAAGACCTGCTGGCGGCGGAAATCGCGCGCGCCCTGCACCCGTTCGGCCGGGCCGGCTCGGGCGGTCGGGGGGGCGATGTCCACGCGCTGCGCCGGCGGCTGATGGACCTGATGTGGCACGATGCCGGCGTCGTCCGCACCGCCGGCGGCCTCGGGCGCGCGGTTGCGCAGCTCGGCGATCTGAAGGCGGAACTGCTGGAGACCGGCCTCGCCGATCCCGGCCGGGTCTTCAACCTGACCTGGCACGACTGGCTCAACCTGCGCAGCCTGATCGAGGTCTCGCAGGCTATCGCGGCCGCCGCCCTGGCGCGGGAAAGCTCCTGCGGCGCCCATTACAGGGAGGACTGCCCGGACGAGGGCGACCCGGCCGCCGCCAGCTTCACCGTGATCCGCCGGGACGGCGGCAGCCTTGATGTTTCGCGCGCGCCGGTCAATTTCTCCATCGTGCAGCCGGGCGAGTCGCTGCTCGGCGAAGACCATGCGACGCTCGCCGCGGTCTGACCGGAAGTCGGGCTGAAGGAGACAGGCCGATGATCGCCATCGACAGCATCCACCGCACCGCGCTCACCCTGATGAGCAAGGCGGCGATCGAGATTCCCGACGACTATCTCGACGGGCTGCGCCGGGCCGCCGAGGCGGAGGACGGCGACCTTTCCGCCTTCGTCCTCCAGGCGATGCTGGAGAATTACGACGCCGCCAAGGAGGACGGCCGGGCCATGTGCGGCGATACCGGCTGCCCGCGCTGGTATGTCAAGCTGGCCAACGAGGCGCAGGTGGAAGGCGGCCCGGTCGCCCTCGAACAGGCGCTGCGCCGGGCGACGGCGGACGCGACGCACAACATCCCCCTGCGCCCGAACCGGGTCCATCCGCTGTGGCGCACCGACCACGACAACAATGTCGGCATCGCCGCGCCGGAGATCGAGGTCGCCTTCGAGCCAGACGGCGACTGGATCGACCTCACGACCGTCCACAAGGGCGGCCTGTTCGGCACCGACTACCGGATGCTGTTCCCGTCCGACGGCATCGAGGGCATCAAGCGCTTCTACCTCGATTCGCTGGTCGCCTTCGGCAAGCGCGGCCTGGCCTGCCAGCCGGCGATCATCGGCATCGGCCTGGGCGGCTCCAAGGACGCCTGCATGGTGCTCGGCAAGCGCGCGGCCTGCCTGCGCACGGTCGGCGACCGCAACCCGGACCCGAAGATCGCCGCGCTGGAGCGGGAGTTCATCGAGCTCGGCAACAGCATCGGCATGGGCGCCATGGGCTTCGTCGGCAAGTCCATGGTCGTCGATTGCCATATCGAGGTCGGCTACTGCCACACCGGCGGCATGCAGATGAGCGTGCATGCCTTCTGCCTGTCGTCGCGCCGGGCCTGCGCGCGGCTGCACGGCGACGGCCGGGTCGAATACCGCACGGACCCGCGATGGTTCACGCCCTACCAGCGCCGCGAGACCGTCGAGTGGCCGCTGGCTGAGATCGCGGCGGCCGTGGCATGAAACTCGCGCCATGAAAAAGGTTCGGCTGAGCACCGAGCCGGACCGGGCGGCGCTCGCCGCGCTCTCCCTCGGCGACGTCGTCTATCTCGACGGCACGGTCTACACCGCGCGCGAAGGGGTCTATCAGCGGGTGGTCGAGGACGGCGAAGCCCTGCCGCTCGACCTGCCTGCGGAGAGCGGCACGAACTTCCATTGCTCGCCGGCCGCCACGATCGAGCCGGACGGCGGCTACCGGGTCGGCGCGGTGACGGCGACCGCCTCCTTCCGCTTCAGCAAGTGGATCGGCCCGTGGCTCGACCGCTCCGGCGCGACGCTGATCCTCGGCAAGGGCGGCATGAACCCGGAGGACTACCGCAACCATTTCGTGCGCAACGGCGCGGTCTATCTCACCACCGTCGGCTACGGCACGGGCGCCCTGCTCGGCCGCGGCATCCGGCGGGTGAAGGACGTGCACTGGCGCGAGGAACTCGGCCTCGCCCAGGCCGTCTGGGTCGTCGAGGTCGAAAATTTCGGCCCCTTCCTGGTCGAGAGCGACCTGGACGGCAACAGCCTGTTCGAACGCGAGAACGCCAAGATCGCCGCCGGGCTGGACAAGGTCTACGAAGGCACCCGCCCGGCGGTGATGAAACGCTTCGGCGAAACCGACGACCGCCGTGACGAGATGATCTGAAGCGGGCGGGCAGGTAATTCCGGAACCCTATACCTCCCCCTCTTCAGAGGGGGAGGCCAGGTGGGGGTGCGGTGACGCCAGACGCGCGCCGCCGGAAGGCGGCTCTTTCCAGACTGGCACGACACCCCCATCGACCTCGCTGCGCTCGGCCACTTCCCCCTCTGAAGAGGGGGAAGGAATTTTACCGCGAAATCGGGGGAAGTTTCCGCCGGTTGGAACCGATCAATACCGCCTATACCATCGCCTCCAGCGCCTCGATGCGGTCGGCCTCCGCGGCGGGCTTGTCCCAGCGGATGCGGGCGATGCGGGGGAAGCGCATGGCGAGGCCGGACTTGTGGCGCGGGCTGGTGTGGATGCTGTCGAAGGCGACCTCGAAGACCAGCCGCTTCTCGACCTCGCGCACCGGGCCGAAGCGGTTCACCGTGTGGTTGCGCACCCATTTGTCGAGCTGCGCCAGTTCCGCGTCGGTGAAGCCGAAATAGGCCTTGCCGACCGGCACCAGCTCGCCGCCGCGCCACACGCCGAAGGTGTAGTCGGAATAGAAGGAGCTGCGCCGGCCGTGGCCGCGCTGGGCGTACATCAGCACGGCGTCGGCCGTTAGCGGGTCGCGCTTCCACTTGAACCACAGGCCGGTCTTGCGGCCCGGCTCGTAAAGGCTGTCGCGCCGCTTGAGCATCAGCCCCTCGCGGCCCAGCCGGCGCGCCTCGGCCTGGAGCGCCGCGACGCTCTCCCAGTCCGGCGCGTCGAGCAGGGCGGACAGTTCGATATCCGGATGATCGTGCCGGGCGACGAAGGCTTCGAGCCGCCCGCGGCGGTCCTCCAGCGTTAGAACGCGCAGGTCCGCCGCGCCGTCGAACAGGATGTCGTAGGCGACGACGTAGGCCGGGTGGGCGGCCAGCATCTTCTTCGACACCGTCTTGCGGTTGAGCCTTTGTTGCAGCGCGTTGAAGGACGCCGGATCGGCGGAGCCGGGATCGGACGAATCGGGACTGGCGGGGTCGCGCACCAGCAGTTCGCCGTCGAGCACGCCGTCGAAATCCATCGCCGCCAGCACGTCCGGGAAGGCGCCGGAGATGTCGTCCCCGGTGCGCGAATAGAGCCGCCGTTCGCCGCCGCGCGCGGCAAGCTGGACCCGGATGCCGTCCCACTTCCATTCGACCAGCCAGTCCGCCGGGTCGAGGTCCGCCCGCTCTTCAAGCGGGTGGGCGAGCATGAAGGGCCGGAAGGTCGGCCGGCCGGCCACGTCCGGCTTGCCGGCGCCATCGGCCAGCCAGGCGAACAGCGCGCCATAGGGCGGATCGACGGCGTGCCAGATCTCCTCGATCTCTTCGACCGCCGTATCGAAAGCCTGGCCCAGCGCCACCCGGGCGAGCCGCGCCGAGACGCCGATGCGCAGGCCGCCGGTTATCAGCTTGAGCAGGGCCCAGCGCCCGGTTGCATCGAGCCCGTCGAGCCAGCCGGCGACCAGGCCGCGCACCTCCGTCCGGCCGGCCTGCCGCAGGGTTTCGACGACGTCCGCCAGCCCCGGCGGTTCGGCGTCGCCCTGGGTCTGCCAGAGCAGCGCCGTCGTCTCCGCCAGGTCGCCGACATAATCGTAGGACAGCGCGAACAGCACCTCGTCGGTCTGTTCGCGGGCGAGCTCGCGGATCGCGCCGGCCTTGGCGTTGGGGAAATTCAGCGACCCGGTGAGCGCCGCCAGCGCCCAGCCGCGGTCCGGATCCGGCGTGCGACGGAAATAGTCCGCCAGCAGGCGCAGCTTGGCGTTGCGCGACGGCGTGTAGACCAGCCGGTCGAGCAGGGCGGCGAAGGCTTTCACGGCCCCGTCCCAGTCATCCCCATCTCAGTCATCCCCGCCCTACTCATCCTCGTCCTCCCGCCCGATCAGGGAGAGGGCGCGGGCGCGGATGCCGCGGCGGGCGGCCCAGTGGACCAGCGCCTCCTCCCGGCCGTGGGTCACCCAGACCTCCGGCGCGCCGACCTCTTCCAGCGTCGCGGTGAGCTCGTCCCAGTCGGCGTGGTCGGAGATAATCAGCGGCAGCTCGACGCCGCGCTGCTTCGCCCGCTGGCGCACCCGCATCCAGCCCGAGGCCATCGCCGTCACCGGGTCGGGCAGGCGGCGCGACCAGCGGTCGGACAGCGAACCCGGCGGGGCGAGCACGATCTCCCCGGCGAAGGCGGCCCGGTCCCGGCCGGCCGCCGGTTCGAGCGGTCCGAGATCGATGCCGTGCGCCTCGTACAGATCGCACAGGGCCTGCAGCGCGCCGTGCAGGTAGAGCGGCCGGTCCCAGCCGGCCTCGCGGATCAGCCGGATCGTCCGCTGGGCCTTGCCCAGCCCGTAGGCGCCGACCAGGTGGGCGCGCTCCGGGAACAGGGCGACGGAGGCGAGCAGGGACGCGATCTCGCCGGCGTCGTCCGGGTGGCGGAACACGGGCAGGGCAAAGGTCGCCTCGGTCACGAAGACGTCGCAGGCGACCGGCTCGAAGGCCGGGCAGGTCGGGTCGCGCCGGCGCTTGTAGTCGCCGGAGACGACGATGCGCTGGCCGCCATGCTCCAGCACGACCTGGGCCGAGCCGAGGACATGGCCGGCCGGGACCAGCCGGACGGTCACGCCGCCCAGATCGAGGGTCTCGCCGTAGGCCAGCGGCTGCGCCTGCCGGGCCGCGGCATCGCCGTAGCGCGCCTGCATGATGGCGAGCGTTTCCGGCGTCGCGAGCACCCGGCCGTTGCCGGGCCGGGCGTGATCGGCATGGCCGTGGGTCACGACGGCGCGCTCGACCGCGCGCACCGGATCGATATAGAGATCGGCCGGCGCGCACCACAGGCCGCGCTCCGTCGCCTTCAGCCAGTCTTCCGGACGCAACCCGGCCATGCAGCCTCACGCTTCCGTTTCGGTTTGGCCCACGCGCCGGATTAGACTAGAGCGTGTCCGTTTCCGTCGAAACCGCTGACTCAGTTGAATGCCGCCCTTTCGACGGACTCAGGGCAGGCCCTTCGATACGCCCCGGCCGGGCGCCGGGCCTACTCAGGATGAGGGGAAGGAGGGAGACTCTGAAGAATTACCAACCCCTCATCCCGAGTAGGCGCGCCAGCGCCGTATCGAGAGCTTGCCCTGAGCCAGTCGAAGGGGGCCGCACCCCGTGAAGCGGCCCGCGCCGACCTCGTGGATCGTCACCGCGATCCTCGGCATAACGGCCGCGATCACGGCGCTCGCCGTCGACATGACGCTGCCGGCCCTGCCGGATATGGCGCGCTCGCTGCAGGTGAGCCCGACCGAGGCCCAGTTCACCATCTCGGCCTTTCTGATCGGCTATGCCGGCGCGCAGCTGGTCTACGGGCCGCTGTCGGACCGGTTCGGCCGGCGGCCGGTGCTCGTGTCCTCGCTGGCGATTTTCGTCGCCGCCTCGGCGCTGTGCGCCGCCGCCGATTCGATCGACATGCTGCTGCTCGGCCGGTTCTGCCAGGGCGTGGGCGCCGCGGCGTCCATGGCGATCGGCCGGGCCTGCATCCGCGACATTTACGGGACGCGCGCGACCGGGCCGATGTCGTGGGTGATGCTGATTTTCGGTGTCGGGCCGATCCTGGCGCCCCTGCTCGGCGGCCTCATCGTCGGCGCCGAGGGGTGGCAGGGCGTGTTCGTCTGGCTGCTCGGCATCGGCGCGGCCATGTGGCTGGTCATAGTCCTGTTCCTCGACGAGACCAACACGCGGCTCAATCCCGACGCCACGCGGGCGGGGCCGATCCTGCGGAACTTCGCCATGCTCGGCCGGCACCGGCTGTTCCTCGGCTATGCCCTGGTCACCATCGGGCTGTACGGCACGCTGTTCGCCATGCTGTCGGCGCTGCCCTTCATTCTGGAGGCGCGCCTCGCCGCGTCGCCGGAGGACATCGGCTTTTCCTTCGCCGCGCTGATGGTCGGCCAGGTCGTCGGCGCCTTCCTTTCGGGGCGGCTTTCGGCGCGGCTCGGCGCCGTCCCCCTTCTCCTGACCGGCGCGGCGATCATCATCGTGTCGGTCGCGGCGATGATCGCGGCGGTCTCCGCCGGCGCGGCCGGCTTCGGCGCCTATGTCGGCCCGCTGTTCGGCGTCGTGCTCGGCCTCGGCCTGTCTTCGCCCAGCCTATACGCCGGCGTTCTCGCCCCCTTTCCGACCATCGCCGGCTCGGTTTCGTCGCTCATCGGCATCATCCAGTTCGTCTCCGGCGCGGCGCTCGGCGCACTCGCCGTGGCCCTCGTCGATCCGGCGGGGATGAACCTCGGTTTTCAGATGGTGCTGCAAGCCGCACTGGCGGCCTTTGCGGTCGCGTTCATCGTCCGGCCGGCGCTGGAGCGGCTGGACCTGCCGGCCGAACGCTGACCCGGATGTGGCTGTTCGGTTACGGCTCGCTGATGTGGCGGCCCGGCTTCGATTTCGCCGAGCGGCGGCGGGCGACGCTGCACGGCCGGCAGCGCGCCCTGTGCGTCCGCACGGTCCACCACCGGGGCACCGCGGCGCGGCCGGGCCTCGTCATGGGACTGAAGCCGGGCGGATCCTGCACCGGCATCGCCTACCGGATCGCGGCGGAGCATGCCGAAGCGGTCGCCGCCTATCTGCGCAAGCGCGAACTCGACCACTATCCGGTCTACCGCGAAAGCGCCGTGGCGGTCGAACTGGACGACGGCCGCGAGGTTTCGGCGACGACCTACCTGCCGCGCGCCGGGCATCCGGATTTCCTGCCCGGCCTGAGCCTCGAAGAGCAGCTTGAGATCGTCCGGCGGGCGGAAGGCGTGAGCGGCAGCAATGCCGATTATGTGCTGCGCGCCGCCCGCGCCCTGCGCGAACTGGGCATCGACGAGCCGGCCATCTTCGCGGCGGAGGCGGCGCTGAAAGGACGGGCGGATTCGATCGACATGCACGATGACGCCGGGCGGCTTCCGGGATAGGGTGTTTTTGCGCCCGGTGCGGAAGCGTCGGGCCGTGTGGCCTGGCGGCTGCGGGTAACCTGCCAGACCTGCCCTAACCGCGACCGGAGGCCGGCGTGAATACTTCGACAGAACCCAATTTCCAGGCCAGCGTCCGCGGCATGTTCGACCGGGCCGCCCGGGCCCTCGCCATCCCGGACGACCTCGTGGAAACCATCCGCGAGTGCAATTCCGTCATCCAGCTGCGCTTCCCGGTGCGCCTCCGGGGCAGCTACCATACCTTCTGCGGCTGGCGCGCGGTGCACAGCGAACACCGCCTCCCCGTGAAGGGCGGCATCCGTTACGCGCCCCAGGTCGACCAGCAGGAGGTCGAGGCCCTGGCCTCGCTGATGACCTTCAAGTGCGCGCTGGTCGACGTGCCGTTCGGCGGCGCCAAGGGCGGGCTGGCGATCCGCCCCGCAGACTATAATGAGGACGAGCTGGAGCGGATCACCCGCCGCTTCACCCAGGAGCTCGCCGACCGCGGCTATATCAGCCCGAGCCGCGACGTGCCGGCGCCGGACATGGGCACCGGCGCGCGCGAGATGGCCTGGATGGCCGACGAGTACCGGAAGCTCTACCCCTCGGAGATCGACGCGATCGCCTGCGTGACCGGCAAGCCGGTGACCCAGGGCGGCATTCCCGGCCGCACGGAGGCGACCGGCCGCGGCGTCCAGTATGTCGTCCGAGAATTCTTCGAGCATCCCGAAGACGTGGCCATGGCCGGTCTGGACGGCGGCCTCGAAGGCAAGCGGATGATCGTCCAGGGCTTCGGCAACGTCGGCTTCAACGCGGCGAAATTCTTCGTCGAGGAAGACGGCGTGCGCCTCGTCGGCGTGATCGAATACGACGGCGCGTTGCTGTCCGACGACGGTATCGATCCCAAGGCGCTCGCCGAACACCGGGCCCGCACCGGCGGCATGAAGGGCTTCCCCGGCGCGCAGTTCGTCGAGGACGGCGCATCGGCCCTCGAGGCGGAGTGCGATATTCTCGTGCCCGCCGCCCTGGAGAGCCAGATCACCGCCGACAACGCCCCGCGCATCCGGGCGAAGCTGATCGTCGAGGCCGCCAACGGGCCGGTGACGCTGGAAGCCGACCGCGAACTGCTCGCACGCGGCAGGGTCGTGCTGCCGGACATCCTGGTCAACGCCGGCGGCGTGACCGTCAGCTATTTCGAATGGGTCAAGAACGTCTCGCACATGCGCTTCGGCCGCCTGTCGCGCCAGCTCGAAATCCAGCGCGGCCTGCGCATCGTCGACATGATCGAGACGGCGGCCGGCCGGCCGGTGCCGGAGGAACTCAAGGCGCCGCTGCTGCGCGGCACCGACGAGCTCGACCTGGTCGAATCCGGCCTCGAAGGCGTCATGCGCGACGGCTACGGCGCGATCCGCGAACGGATGCGCGACACGGAAGCGATCGACGACCTGCGCACCGCCGCCTTCGCCGTCGGCCTGGAAAAGGTCGCGCTGTCGTACCAGCAGATGGGGCTGGCGTGAGGGAGCGGCCCTCGGCGTAACAGGCGCTCCGGCGATATTGTAGGGGAGCGTTTGAAACCCTCCCCTACGCCCCTCGTCGAACCTGATCGGTTTGCATCTTGCGAGCTACCCGGTGTCCGCCGGAGTTCGCTTCGCGCCGGCCTCACCCGCACTTGCTGTAGGTGCAGCCGGTGCAGATGTCGCAGCCTTCCTGGCGGATCAGGGCCCGCTGGCCGCATTTCGGACAGCCGCGCATGGCCGGGCCGGCGCTTCCCGGCCCCGGCCCGCCGCCTGTTACGGCGACCGCCTGCCCCCCGACGCTCCCGCCCGCACCCGCACCGGCGGCCAGCGCCGCCTCCGTGCCGCCGACGACCTTGAGTTCCCGCCGGCCTTCCCGCGCCTCTTTCGGATCGGGCAGGAAGCCGATGTCGATCATGTGCTGCTCGATAACGTCGCCGATCGCGGCGAGCAGGCTGGGGACGTAGCGCGGGCCGACCCACTGGCCGCCGCGCGGATCGAACACCGCCTTCAACTCCTCGACCACGAAGGAGACGTCGCCGCCGCGGCGGAACACGGCGCTGATCATGCGCGTCAGGCCGACGGTCCAGGCATAGTGCTCGGTATTCTTCGAGTTGATGAAGATCTCGAAGGGCCGGCGGCGGCCGTCCTGCACGATGTCGTTGAGCGTGATGTAGATGGCGTGGTCGCTCTCCGGCCAGCGGATCTTGTAGGTCCGGCCAGGCAGCGCCTCGGGCCGGTCGAGGGGCTTGGTCATGTAGACGACCCCGCCGGCGTCCAGACCGTCCGCCGGCTTCGCCGCCGCGGTCTTCTCCGGCGGGGCGAGCGGCAGTTCCTGCTGCCCGGACGTGTCCGCTTCCCGCTTGCCGGCGTTCAGCACCGCGCCGGTGACGTCGTTCGGGCGATAGGTCGTGCACCCCTTGCAGCCCATGTCGAACGCCATCCGGTAGACGTCCTTGAAGGCGTCGAAGCTTATGTCTTCCGGGCAGTTGATCGTTTTCGAGATCGAGCTGTCGACATGTTTCTGGACCGCCGCCTGCATCACGACATGGTCGCGCGGGCTCAAGTCCCCGGCGTCGACGAACCAGTCCGGCAGCGGCGCGTCGGCGCCCTTCCGCCGCCGGTAGAGCCGCCAGGCATGGTCCGCCACCTCCTCCTCGCGCCGCGTTCCGTCCGGCATCAGGACGTTGCGGGTGTAGGACCAGGTGAAGACCGGCTCGACGCCGGACGACACGTTGTCGGCGAGCAGCGAGATCGTGCCGGTCGGCGCGATCGAGGTCAGCAGGGCGTTGCGCAGCCCCTTTTCGCGGATCGCGTCGCGCACCGCGTCGTTCGCTTCGGCCATGGCCGGCGTCGCGAGGTACTTCTCCGCGTCGAACAGGGGGAAGGCGCCCTTCTCGGCGGCAAGATCGGCCGAGGCCAGATACGCCGCCTTCTGCACCGCCGCGAGCCATTGCCCGGCCAGCCGCACGGCCTCCGCGCTGCCGTAGCGCGCCCGGCACATGATGAGCGCGTCGGCGAGCCCGGTCACGCCCAGCCCGATGCGCCGCTTGGCCAGCGCCTCCGCCCGCTGTTCCGGCAGCGGGAAGTTCGAGATGTCGGTGACATTGTCCATCATGCGCACGGCGACGGCGGTGAGCGCGCGCAATTCTTCCAGGTCCAGCGCGGCGCCCGGCTCGAACGGCTCCCGGACCAGCCGCGCCAGGTTGATCGAGCCGAGCAGGCAGGCGCCATAGGGCGGCAGCGGCTGCTCGCCGCAATTGTGGACAAAGAGGCCGTTGGCGTCGAAGGCGTTGACGCCCGGCACCCGGACGTCGAAGACCTCTTCTTCGCCAGCCGGCTCGACCGTATCGACCACGGCCAGGAAGCGCTCCCGGTTGGGCCGGCGCCTGTAATTCGCGAGCGCAAATTCGAGCTTTGCCCGCTTCTCCGTGTCGGCGAACCCGATCAGTTCCGCATAGCGGCCGACATTCTCGTTGGCGATGACGAGTTCATGCTGCGCACCGGTGCGGTACGCCCGATGGCCGCCCTTGCCGTCGGGCAGGGACCGCATCTGCGCCGGGCGGCGGTCGGCATAGATCGTGGCGATGATACCGAGCCGGGCCAGCATCCGCTGGACGGTTCGCAGCCGTTCCAGGTCGCTCTGCGCCAGACGGATGCTGATTCCCTTTTCCTGCGTGCCCTGCACGCTGCCGTCGGCATCGAAGAAACCGCGCAGGAAGCCGATCGTGAAGCCGGAGGATGCGGTTTCGATCTTCGGCGTCAGGTCCTTGCGCCCCGGCGCCATGCCCAGATCGAGCGCCAGCGCCCTGACGGCGGCGAGCGACAGGCGGTGCTCGCTGCGGCCCCGGACCGGAATCCAGCCCGCGAAATCGGCGCGATGCGGCAGCGTCTTCGCTGCGGCCAGCGCCGCCGCCATCACGCCGTCTGCGCCGTCCGGCGCCCAGCCCCCGTTGCCGTCCCCATTGCCGGCCGCGCGGCGCTTCCAGACGCTCAAGACGGCCTTGTCGGCCTTCAGCGTGCCGTCGCCGACCAGCAGGCCGATCAGATAGCCTTGCGCCAGCGAATACGGGCCGGGCCAGGATGGCGCAGCGCGATGGTCGTGCAGGACGATCATGTCGCCTGCCGCCAGATCGCCGGCCGGCTTCCACGCCCTGCCGATCCGGTTCCGGGTGCGGGAGCCGGCGGTCAGCACCCGGTGATCGGCGGTCAGGCGCAGGCAATGACCCTCCCGCGTCCGCACCGCGAGCACCGGCTTGCGGCCCGTCGGGAAGAAGCCGGACGGACCGGTCTCGACGTCCCGCCCGTCGACCCGCGCCCTGAATCGGCAGCCGACCAGATCGCCCACCTGCCGCGGCCCGTCGCCGGTATGCACCCAGGTATCGGCAGTGACGCAGGGATTGGTGGCATGGATCGTCTCGGCGTAGCTGAGCGGGTTCTGCCGGTTGATCCGGTCGATGAAGATGACGCCCGGTTCGGCGAACGCGTAGGTCGCGCGCATGATCGCGTCCCACAGCGCCCGCGCCTGCACCGTGCGGTAGACCGTGCCGCCGAAGACGAGATCCCAAGGATCGTCGCGCCGGACGGCGTCCATGAAGGCGTCGGTCACCAGCACCGAGAGGTTGAACATGCGCAGCCGGCCGGGCTCGCGCTTGGCCTCGATGAAGGCCTCGATATCCGGATGGTCGCAGCGCATGGTCGCCATCATGGCACCGCGGCGGTGGCCCGCGCTCATGATGGTCCGGCACATGGAATCCCAGACATCCATGAAGGAGAGCGGCCCGGAGGCATCGGCGCCGACGCCGCGGACCGGCGCGCCGCGCGGCCGCAAGGTCGAGAAGTCGTAGCCGATGCCGCCGCCCTGCTGCATGGTGAGCGCGGCTTCCTGGAGCTGGCGGAAGATCCCGCTCATGTCGTCCGGGATTTCGCCCATGACGAAGCAGTTGAACAGGGTGACGCTGCGGTCCGCCCCGGCGCCGGCGAGGATGCGGCCGGCAGGCAGGAAGCGGAAATCGCGCATGGCGTCGAAGAACCGGTCTTCCCAGGCCGCCGGGTCGCGCTCGACCGCCGCCAGCGCCTTCGCCACCCGCCGCCAGGTGTCGTCGATCGTCCGGTCGACCGGCGCGCCGTCCGGCCCCTTGAGCCGGTATTTCATGTCCCAGATCCGGTGGGAGATGGCGGCGATGTTGGTCATGAACGGTCTGCTACTGCGAAAGCGCCCGTCGAACCGCGCAGGCTACAACAGTTGCGTTCGGGCGAACACATGGAATGTTCTTTTTTCGTTTCCACAATATAAGCCACATTTCCCTGCCCGCCAACCCGCTGAATCGAAGGAACTTTGCGGGCTTATCCCCAGACTTTGCCGGGTGCGGATCGTTGCAGGACTCCGGCGGCGCGACGAAATCTCGCCCGCCGCCCGACGGGACTTTCTCAAATGGGGCTCGCGCCGCTATCCGAATAGCGCACCAGCATCTTGCCGACATGGTTGCCGGAGAGCACGTCGTGCAGGGCGGCCGGCGTCCGTTCCATGCCGTCGACGACCTGGTTGTGCATCGCCAGGCGGCCGGCCCGCAGCAGCGCGCCCAGGCGCCCGATGACGAGCGGATACAGGTCCTTATAGGCGTAGCGGTTGAACGAATGGATCGTCGCCTCCTGCGACCAGACATGGCGCAGGTTCGCCATGTCCCGCTCCGGCTCGGCGCTGTTGTTCGCCGCGACGCGGCCGACCAGCAGGATATCGGCCCCCAGGGCGAGGCGTTCCGACACGGCGTCGGCCACCGGGCCGCCGACCGTATCGAAATAGAGGTTCACGCCGTCCGGGCAGGCCGCGGCGAGGTCGTCGCGGAAGCTGCCGGCGCGGTAATCGACCGCGGCGTCGGCGCCCAGCCGGCCGCGCACGAAGGCGGCCTTTTCCGGCCCGCCGGCGATCCCGACGACCCGCGCCCCGGCCAGCTTGCCGAGCTGCACCGCATAGCTGCCGACCGCGCCCGCCGCCGAGGTAACGACCAGGGTTTCGCCCGGCATCGGCCGCACCTTCTGCGAAAAGGCGAGATACGGGGTCTGCCCCGGCGAGGACAGGGCGGTCAGCCATTCCTCCGCCGTATAGGCGTCGGAGGCGACAGAGACATCCTCCGGCCGGACCGCGGCATAGTCCTGCCAGCCCTGGCGGCCGACCGCCGCCGCGCCGGCCGGCAACGCTTCGCACCGGCTCTCGACGACGCGGCCGAAGGTATCGCAGGAGATCAGCTCGCCGATATCGAACGGCCGGATGAAATTTTTGAAATCCTTGGTGCGCATGCCCTGCCAGGCCGACAGCGCCGCCATCTCGATGCGGACCAGCGCCTGCCCGTCCCCGATCTCCGGAACCGGGCCACGCTGGAGTTCGAAATTTTCGGGACCGGCAAGACGGACCGGGCGGGAGCGCAGCACGAAGCGGCGGTTTTCGGCGGACGGGATGGCGGGGCGCTCCGTTCGATGTCGATGGCCGGCCCGCACCGTATAGAAGGGGTTCGCGGATGTGAAGCGCCGCACCGGAAGGGGGAGACCCGGGATCGGTTTCAGTCTGGTTCGGAAACAGATTTCCTCCCGAAATATCAATGACTGCCACCCCGGCCGACCGCAGGGAGAGCCGGGGTCCAGAGCCGACCCGAAGGTCTTGCGCCACCGGCCCTGGGCCCCGGATCGTCGCTGCGCTCCGTCCGGGGCGGCAATTTCTTGAAAATGTGGAAGTGGCGTCGGTTCCAATTGAAGCGCGGGGCCAAGTTGCGGCGCGCCGGGTGCTGCCGCGCATTCGACCTGGCGAACCGGTTGCGCCCGGCCAGAGACCTTTGCGCCTCGGCCCGTTCGTGCTAGCGCTGCGCCCGAAACAGGCGCTGCCGGGCGGTTACGGCCCCGGCGCAATCATCGCGGAAGCGGGTGGCAGGGGGAGACCATGGACTATCGCGACTTACCGCGCGAAGAATTGATACGTCAGTACAGCCCGCGCATCGCGGTGCCCGAACACCCGGTCTGGAAGGCCCAGTGGACGCTGGCCAGCGCGCTGGCGCGCAGCACCTACGAAGGGCGGCTGCGCATTCCCTACGGTCCGACGGAGGGCCAGACGCTGGACCTGTTTCCGGCGAAGGCGCCGGGGTCGCCGATCAACATTTTCGTTCATGGCGGCTTCTGGCGCTTTCTCGACAGCTTCGATCACACCCTGGTCGCCCCGGCTGTGCTCGACGCCGGCGGCGCCTCGATCCTGCTCAACTACGATCTCTGCCCGAAGGTCCCGCTCACCGAAGTCGTGCGCCAGGTCCGCGCCGCGCTGAAATGGGTCTGGGACCACGCCGAAGAGGCCAATGGCGACCGGGAGAAGATTTACATTTCCGGCCATTCGGCGGGCGGCCACCTCGCCTCGATGATGTGCACCGGCGATTTCAACCGCGACTTCGGGCTGCCGGACGATGCGGTCAAGGGCGCGACCATCGTGAGCGCCATGCTCGACCTCGAACCGGTGATGCTGGTGCCGGGGTCGGAGGAACTGCTCGTGCCGGACGACGCGGTGCGCGCGCTCAGCCCGCGTTACAATCCGCCCGCACCCCACATTCCGCTGGTCGTCGCCGTTGGCGGCATGGAGACCACCGAGTGGATTCGCCAGACCGACGACATGATGGTCGTGCTGCGCGAACAGGGCAGCCCGGTTGTCTATCTCAAGCCGGAATTCGACCAGCACTATTCGATCCTGCTGTCGCTCGGCAATCCGCTGTCGGAACTGTGCGCCGCCATGCTCCGGCAGATGGGCCTGCCGGCGATGGACCCGTACGTGTTCGGCGACGTCGTCTGGTGAGCGTCTCCCCCGAACCACAAAAGTGTCACCCCGGATTCAATCCGGGGTCCAGTGCCGCAGGGCAAGGCCGTGCCGGGCGGCCCTGGGCCCCGGATTTCCGCTTCGCTCCATCCGGGGCGGCATTGTAGGGGAGGCGAATACGGTGTCCGCTGTCCGGACAACGGCGCGATGCGAACCTTAATGAACATTCACCGGCACTCTTGGAGAACGCAGAAATGACCGAACCGATCTATGGCGGCCAGGCCGTTGTCGAAGCCCTCAAGAACGAGGATGTCCGCCATGTTTTCGGGCTCATCGGTTCGGCGACCATGGAAGTGTTCGACGGGCTCTACGAGGCCAATTCGATCCAATTCGTCGGCGTGCACGACGAGCGGACCGGCACCCACATGGCCGACGGCTATGCCCGGGCGAGCGGCGGGCCCGGCGTCATCATCGCGGGCCAGAACGGGCCGGGGGCGACCAACCTGCTGACCGGCCTCGCGCAGGCGTCGGCGGCCTATTCCCCGGTCGTCGCCATCGCCGGGGCGCTCTCGTCCGCCCATGTCTACCGCGACGCGTTCCAGGAGGTCGACCAGCACGCGACCCTGTCGCCGGTCACCAAGTCGAGCGTGACCGTGCCGAGCGTCGACCGCATCCCGGAACTGTTCCAGGCCGGCTTCCGCACTGCGCTGACGCCGCGGCGCGGCCCGGTGCTGCTGAACGTGCCGCGCAACGTCCAGTCCGCCAAGGCCGTGTTCCCCGAGCCGCCGGCGCCGGAGACCTATCGCGTCCAGTACGCTCCGGCGGCCCCCGCCGCGGCGGTGGAGCGGGCGGCGCAAATGCTGCTCGACGCGGCGCGGCCGGTCATCGTTGCCGGCGGCGGGATCAAGAATGGCGGCGGCGCGGCGCAGACCCTCGCGCTTGCCGAACTGCTCGGCGCGCCCGTCGCCATGTCGCCGGGCCACGGCGACGCCATCCCGTTCGGGCATCCGCTCAACGCCGGACAGATGGGGCCGCGCGGCAATCCGGTGGCGTCCCGCCTCGTGCTCGAGGCCGATGTCATCCTCGCGCTCGGCACCCGGCTCGGCTTCAACTCGACCTTCTATTCCTACGACAACATCAACCGGGACGCGGCGATCGTCCAGGTAGAGATCGAGCCGACGGAGATCGGCCGCCAATTCCCGGTCTCGCTGGGCATCTGGGCCGATGCGCCGACCGTCGCCGACCAGCTCGCCGGGGCGGTGCGGAAAGCCGCCGCGATTCGCGAGGCGACGCAGTGGACGGCCCAGTTCCAGGCCGAGCGCAAGGCGTTCCTCGCCCGGCGCGACGCCGAAGCGGTCATGGACGAAACCCCGATCCAGCCCTCCGGCCTGTTCCGGGCCTACCGCCGGGTGCTGCCGCGCAACGCCTCCATCGTGCTCGACGCCGGCACGATGACTTTGCAGGCCACCGACGCGCTCGAATACTGGGAGCCGCCCTGCCTGTTCACGCCGCTCGATTTCGGCCTGGTCGGCTTTTCCTTCGCCTGCGGCCTCGGCGTGAAGGCGGCGCAGCCGGACCGGCCGGTCGTCAGCTTCGCCGGCGACGGCGGCTTCGGCATGCAGGTCTCGGAACTGAGCACAGCGGTGGACCACGGCCTCAACACCGTGGCGGTCGTGATGAACAACGGCTGCTGGGGCGCGGAGAAAGCCTATCAGCGCGACTTTTTCGGCGGGCGCTATATCGGCGCGGACGTCGGCAGCCCGCCGTTCGACGAGCTGGCCCGGCTCTACGGCGCCGCCGGCTACCGGGTCGAGCGGCTGTCGGAGGTCGAGGACGCGATCGCCGCGGCGCTGGACGAAGACCGCCCCGCCGTCGTCGACATCAAGGTCGACCCGGATGCGCTCTACAGCTTCCGGCGCGACAGCTTCGCCCACCGCATGTGATCCCGTCCCGGCTGCCCTTCGGTCCGTTGCCTATCGCGCCGGCGCAACGCGGTATTTGCCCTGCATACATGCGGGTCCCGGCCGGGACGCAGCCATGAGCGGGGTAACGTCAAGAGTTGTGTGTCAGGGAGAAGAGGGTAGGGACTCCCTGGT
>WTGH01000026.1:26044-54319 GCA_011523655.1 Rhodospirillaceae bacterium | reverse complement strand
AACCAGGGAGTCCCTACCCTCTTCTCCCTGACACACAACTCTTGACGTTACCGGCGGCCCAGCAGGGATTGGGCTGGGATTGAGCGGGGCCGGGCCCGGACGGGCAAAGGCCGATAGACCTGCCGCGCCGGTTGCGCCAGACTGTCGGCGAACGGGAGCAACCGGGACGGCGGCTGAGGGAGCCGCGACCCGACCCGTCGGCGGGGGATGGCGCAGGAATGTCCGATCCGTTTCAGTTGCCGGCGTCGCGAGACGATATCCGGGCGATCCAGAGCCGGCGCAAGCGCGCGGACTTCGAGCGCGCGAAGCGGGCGAAATGGTATGCCGCCAAGCTGGACGGCATCGATCCCGACCGCCTGGACGAGCCGGAGGAGTGGGCGAAGATCCCGGTCCTGGACAAGGACATCCTGCGCCAGTGGTCGCACCGGGAGTTCATGGACCGGCTCTGCATCGTCGACAACACGGACATCGCCGAGTACTGGCGTTCGGGCGGCTCGACCGGCAAGCCGGTCTTCTATCCGCGCACCTTCGCCGACGTCGACTACGGCATGCTGTCGTGGCGCCGGGCCTGGGGCGTGACCGAAACGCCGCCGGGCGAACTGGCGCATATCTGCTTTCCCATCGGCGTCCATCCGGCCGGCCAGGTCTGGGCGCGCGGCGCCCACGGCGCGGGCGTCGGCGTGTTGTGGGCCGGCGCCGGCAACGCGATGCCGACCCGCGCGCAGCTTGAGCTGATCGCCAATATCCGGCCGACCGTGCTCGTCGGCATGCCGAGCTTCGCCCTGCACATGGCGAACATCGCGGACGCCGAAGGCATTGACCTGCGCGAGAGCAGCATCGCGCGGATCATCACCGCCGCCGAGACGCTGTCGGACGCCAAGCGCGAAAAGCTCAGCCGCGACTGGGGCGCCGAGGTGTTCGACGTGTTCGGCATGTCCGAGGCCGGGCTGATGGGCGGCGAGGGCAAGGCCCATGACGGCATCCACATCTGGACCGACCTCTATTTCATCGAGACGGTGGACGAGCAGACCCTGGAGCCGCTCAACGACGAGCGGCCGGGGATGCTGCTGGTCACGCCTCTGGTGACCGGCCACGCCACGCCCTTCCTGCGCTGGAATTCCGGCGACATCGTCTCGCTGCACGACGGCGGCGCGACCGGCCACCGCTATGCCGAGCTGTTCCCGATGATCCGCCACGCCCACCGCACCGCCGGCTTCTTCAAGGTGCGCGGGATCAACGTCAACCACACGGATTTCGAGGATTTCATCTTCGCCGACCCGAAGGTGAACGATTTCCAGGTGGTGCTGAACACCGGGGAGTCCGGCTTGGAGGACGTCCTGCTGCGCCTGGAGCTGAAGCGCGGCGCCGATGCAACCGAAGCCGTGGATACGCTGCGCTTCAGGATCCGCCAGACCTTCGAATTGGCAGTCGCGACCGAGGTGCTGCCCAACGGCGAACTGGGCAAGGATTTCGAAAAATTCATGAAGGCCCCCCGCTTCGTCGACCGGCGGGTGTAGGTATCGGGGGCCGGGCCGGAACCGGTCCGCCGGATGCGCGGCACGAGGCGGCCTCGGCGCTGAAGTATTCCGTCGAAACGAAGACATTGTCCCGGTCCGGATTTTTGCCGGTTCAAAACTATATCCGGCGAATACTTCACCAGTTCGGGTATTGTTCGAATCATTGACGAACATGCGAAGGCAAGATGGAAGGATACTCCGATGGTGGACGGTTCCCTGCGAAACCGCACCGCGCTGGTCACCGGGGCGGGCTCGGGCATGGGGCAGGCCCACGCCGAACTGCTGGCCGGGCGTGGCGCTCACGTCATCGTGCAGGATATCGTGCCCGAACGGACGGAAACGGTTGCCGGGGCGATCCGCGCCGCCGGCGGTTCAGCCGAGCCGCTGCCCGGCGACGCGGCGGATATCCGCGCCATGCAGGCGGCGGTCGAAGGGATCGCCGGGGCACGCGGCGCGGTCGATATCCTGGTCAACAATGCCGGTATCTCCGGCCGTCAGCTTCCGTTCGAGCAAATCGACGAGGCCGGTTACGACGCGATGCTGTCCGTCCATGTCAAATCGGCCTTCTTTCTCAGCCAGGCAGTCGTTCCCGGGATGAAGGCGCAGCACTGGGGCCGGATCATCAACGTGTCCTCGATGTTCGCCATGATCGGCAGCCCGAACGCGCCGCATTATACGGTCGCCAAGGGCGCGCTGCTGGGGCTGACCAAGGCGCTGGCGCGCGAGCTTGGCCCGTGGAACATCACGGTCAACGCCCTCGCGCCCGGCCTGGTGAAGACCGAGATGACGCAGATGAGCCTGAACGACGATGCGGAATTCGAGCGCCGGGCCGCGGCGGTGCCGATGCGGCGGCTCGCCGAGCCGCGCGACCTCGCTTATGCGGTCGCCTTCCTGGCTTCCGATCAGGCCGCCCTGATGACGGGCCAGACGATCAGCCCGAACGGCGGCAACGCCATCGTCGGCATCTGAAAACGGCCGACGCCGCAGGGGAAGGCTCCGGGCCATCCCCTGCCGCGCCGGGCGCAGGACCGGAAACGGTCCTGCGGGTCTGCCGTACTAGTTCTTGCAGGGCAGCGACTTGTGCTCGCCGAGCAGGATCCACTCGCTGTTTTTCATGGTCATGACATAGCCCGGCAATTGCGCGTCGCCGGTCTTTTCGAAGCAAATCTGGCCGATCACGCCGTTGTAGACGACGGTGTGCAGGCCGTCGCGGATCTTCGTGCGCTCTTCGGCCAGCTTTGCCGGATCGCCGGTGACTTTCTGCTCCTCCATGACCTGCTTGAGCAGATAGACAGCGTCGTAGGCCGACGCGTCGACATGGTGCGGGAACGGCTTGTCGACGCCGCGCTTCTTGTTCTCGGCGACGAACTTGCGGGTGAATTCGCGGCTGCGCTCGTCCTTCTTGTACCAGAACCAGGCCGAGAAGACCGCGCCTTCGCCATCCTTGCCCATCTGCCGGGTGATTTCCGGATCGGCCCAGATCTGGGCGCCGATGATCGGCGTCATGACGCCCTGGCGGCGCATTTCCTTGAGCACGCGGACGGCGACCGGGGTGATGCCGGCGAGGCCGACATAATCGATCTTCTGTCCCTTGAGTTGCGTGACCTGGGCGGAAACGTCGACCGCCTTGGTCTCGAAGCCGATCGGCGCCTTGGCGAGCTTGACGCCGTTCTTCGCGAAAATCGGCTTCATGATGAACAGGCCGACAGCCTTGGATACGACATCGTCGGTACCGTGCATGATCGCCGCGGACTTGATCGACATGCCGCGCTTCTTGAGCGTCGAAATCACCCGCTGGAACTGAAGGCCCTCATTCTCCGTCATGCGGAAAGCGTAGGAGAATTTGTCCGCCAGCTTGGGCGCCGAGGAGGCGTTCGGGATCTGGACGATCCTGGCGCGCTCACCGGCAGCGAAGGCGACCCGCGCCTCCGAGGACGAGAAGGGGCCGACCACGGCCAGCGCGCCGTCGTCGCGGGCGAATTTCCGCACCGCCACCACGGCCTGCTTCGGATCGCCCGCGGTGTCGAACTTGGCGACCCGGACTTTCTTTCCGTTGATGCCGCCGGCCGCGTTGATCTCGGCCACCGCAATGTCGATCGCCACTTCCGTGGTCTTCGCGATCGTCGAATAGATGCCGGTCAGGCCCAGGCTTGCGCCGATCACGATGTCATTCTGCGCTGCCGCCGGCGTTCCCGCCGCAGCACCCGCCGCCATAAGGCCGGCGGCCAGAAGGGTTTTCCTCATGCTCATTTCAATCCTCTTCCTTGCGGGCCTCCGCCCGCGCTCCCTCATTGCCGGCGCCCCCGTTCCAGCCTTGGGGCCGGGGCCGGCGGCGCTCAGTTCCCGCCGAGATACGCCTCTTCCAGGCGATCGTCGGCGAGAAGCTCCTCGGCCGTCCCGGACAGGACGGTCGCTCCGAGTTCGAGAACATAGCCGCGGTGCGCGGTCTGCAATGCCATGTGGGTGTTCTGCTCGACCAGCAGGATCGTCAGGCCGTCCCGGTTCAAGTCCGCGATAAGATCGAACAGGCTCTGGACCAGGATCGGCGACAGGCCGAGGGACGGTTCGTCCAGCATCATGATCCTGGGTTTCGCCAGCAGCGCGCGCGAGATTGCCAGCATCTGCTGTTCGCCGCCCGAAAGCACCGAAGCCATCATGTCCCGGCGCGCCGCGAGGTTGGGGAACCGGTCGTAGACCTCGTCGATTTCCCGGTCGAAATTATCGCTGCGGGAGTAGGCGCCCATCTGCAGATTCTCGTGCACCGTCAGGCTGACGAAAATCTGCCGGCCTTCGGGGACCAGGGTCAGGCCGGCGCGCACCCGCTTCGGGCTGCTCCAGCCGGTCACCGTCTCGCCGTTCAGCCGGACCGAGCCGCCGGCCGGCTTGACGGTGCCCTGCACCGCCTTGAGCAGCGAGCTCTTGCCGGCGCCGTTCGCGCCCAGGACGGTGACGATCTCGCCTTCGGCCAGCTCGAGATCCAGCGCCTTGATCGCGTGGTTGCGGCCGTAGCGGACATCGAGTTCCTCGACCTCAAGAAGCATCGGCCGCCCCTTCCGCCGCCCCGCGCCCGGCCATGCTGGTGTCGCTGCCGAGATAGGCCTCGCGGACCAGCGGATCGTCGTTGACCTCGGCCGGCGTGCCTTCGAAGATCTTCTTGCCGAAATTCAGCACCGCCACATGGTCGCAGAGATTGTGCACGAAATGCATGTCGTGCTCGACGACCAGCAGCGTGACGCCGCTTTCGGAAACCTTTTCGAGCAGCGCGAGCAATTGCTGCGCTTCGACCTGGTTGAGGCCGGCCGCCGGCTCGTCGAGCAGCAGCAGCCTGGGCTGCGAGACCATGGCGCGGACGACTTCGATCCGCTTCTGCACGCCATAGGGCAGGTTTGCGACCACCTGGCCGGGATAGGTCTCGAGCCCGGCTTCCTCCAGCGCCTCTTTCGCCGCCGTGGCCCAGCGGTTGCGCGGCCTGAAGCCGAGCGGATACAGCAGGTCGCCGAGCCGCCGGGCGCGGGCATGCTGGCCGAGCATGACATTCTCGACCGTCGAGAGGTGCGGCATCAGCCGGATGTTCTGGAACGACCGGGACATGCCGAAGATCACCCGGTCCTTGGCCGGCACATGGGTGATGTCCCGGCCGTCGAGCACCATCGTCCCCCCGTCGACCGGGTAGACGCCGGTCAGCAGGTTGAAGATGGTCGTCTTGCCGGCGCCGTTCGGCCCGATCAGCGCGGTACGGCTGCCCCGCTTCACGGCGAAGCCGACATCGTCGATGACCTTCAGGCCGCCGAAGCTCTTGTGCAGACCTTCGATGCTGAGGACGTCGTCCGCCATCGCCGCCCCGCCTATACAGCCCCGGCGGCCCGCGCCGGGCCGGACCGGCCGCCGAACGGCATGGCGATACGGTCGATCAGCGTCCGCGTGACCAGGCCTTCCGGCCGGAACACCATCATCAGGACGATGATCGCGCCGAAGAAGATGAACCGGGACTCCGCGATCCAGGCCTGGCCGCTGGCCGTCGCGATCTGGCGCAGCGCCTCGGGCACGATGGTGAAGAAGGCCGCGCCGATCAGGGGCCCCCAGGCCGTCTGCGTGCCGCCGAGCAGGACGTAGAGCAGAATGTAGATGCTCACCAGAACGTTGAAGGTCTGGGTCTCGATATAGTTGTAGTGATGGGCATAGAGGGCGCCGCCCAGGCTCATCAGGGCCGCGCCGAGGGTGAACGCGGCGACCTTGGCAAGGCGCACATCGACGCCGAACAGGGTCGCCACGGCTTCGTCGTCGTGGATCGAGCGCATCGCCAGGCCCAACCGCGTCGACATCAGGAAAAAACAAAGCAATACGACCAGGATCGTGACCGGCACGACGACGAGGTAGTCGGCGTGGGAGTCCACCGGATAGCCCGCGGCCGCGCCGAGGAATTCCAGATTGATGATCAGGCCGGCGACGACTTCCGCGAAGGCGAAGGTGGCGAGCACCATGTAGACGCCGCGCGTGCGCAGGATCGGGAAGGCGATGACGAAGCCGATCGTCGCGGCGAACACCATGGCCGCCGGGATCGCGAGATACATCGGCACGCCGGAAGCGTTGAACCAGGCGCTCGCATAGGCGCCGATGGTGATGAACCCGGCGGCGCCGAGATTGAGCTGCCCGGAAGCCGCCGGCAGGAAGATGCCGTAGGCGTAGATCACGTTCAGGCACAGGATGATCAGCTGGGATTCGAGATAACCGCTCATCGCCGCACGCTAGAACTTGCCCTTGCCGATGGCGGTGTGGCCGAACAGGCCGGTCGGCCGGACGATCAGGATCAGGAGCAACAGGCCCCAGATCGGGATTTTCTTGAAGGTGGCGCCGACCATGTAGATCGACATGACCTCGACCATGCCGATAAACAGGGCGCCGACGATCGCGCCCCAGACATTGCCCAGGCCGCCCAGCACCATCCCGGCGATGGCGACGGTGGCGACCGTATCGCCGACATAGGCGTCGACGGTCGTGTAGTTGATCGTGAACAGGATGCCGGCGATGGCGCACAGCAGCCCGGTGATGACGTAAACGACCGGCACGATCCGGCCGACCTCGACGCCCATCAGTGGCGCGGTATCCGGCCGCTCCGCGATCGAGCGCAGCGCCCGGCCCAGCTTCGTCGTTTTCAGCATGACCGATAGGCCGAAGACGATGGCCAGCGACAGGATCAGGCTGAGTAGCTGCGGCACCGAGAACAGCACCGGCCCGACCTCGAAACTGGCGTTGCCGAAGGGAGAGGCCGTGGTCAGCGCATCCGATCCCCAGGTGCTGATGACGGTGTGCTCGATGACGATCAGGAAGCCGAGGGAGCTGACCAGCGGCAGGGCGTGTTCCGTGGCGTCGCCGTATTTCGCCTTCATGTAGCGGTAGGTGAAGCGCTCGATCAGCAGCGACAGCACCGAGACCGTAAACAGGGCGACGAAAATTCCAACGACCCAGCGGCCGCCCTTTCCGGTCGCTGCGTCCAACCAGGCGAAGACCTCATCGCCCGGTTTCGACGCGATGATCTGCCAGAAGATCAGCAGGGCGCCGGCGGCCAGGCCCAGCGCAGCGCCGGATTTGACCGGCGCCGGCAGTTCGGCGTGCTGCAGCCGGTCGGCTGCCATCATGGCAAGCACGAGCAGAACCGCAGTCGCGGTCAGGTCGAGGGCGATGCCATGTCCTTCCAGAATTGCCCACATCAGGACGGAGGCGAGCATGAACAGCGCCGGCACGGTGAAATTCAGGAAATTCAGCATGCCGATGATCAGGGTGAACGCGACCGCCACCATGACGTAGACGCCGCCCAGCATCAGGCCGTTGACGATTTGCTGGGGAAGCTGGGACAGGTCCATGGACGGGCGCCGGCGATCCGCCCGTCAGGCCGGAATGTGGGAACTGTGGTTTTCCAGGTACCACGCCGCGATGGCTTCGCGGGTCGCCCACCACACGCCCTCGAACCCCCGGGCATAGTCCAGGAACTCGCGCAGGGCCCGGATCCGGTAGGGATGGCCGGCGACATGCGGATGCAGGCCGACATTCATCAGCCGGCCGCTTTCCGCGCCTTCCAGGTAAAGCTGGTCGAACTGCTCCTTCAGCAGCTCCAGCGCCATGCCGGTGGACATGCCGCGCCGGTGGAAGAAGGTGAAATCGTTGATCTCCACCGAATAGGGCGTGGAGACGATCGGGCCCGACGGCGTGCGGATTAGGTAGGGCTGCTCGTCGTTCATGTAGTCGCACAGGAAGATCAGGCCGTGTTCCGCCAGGATGTCGGCGGTCTGCGAGGTGCCGCGCAGCGAGGAGGACAGCCAGCCCCGGGCCGGCTTGCCGACGACCTGTTCGTAGACGTCGAGGGTGCGCCCGATCAGGTCCGCTTCCGCGGCCCGGTCGAACTGGTAGTTGGTCAGCAGGTCGCCCTGTTCGTAGTTATGCGCCACCAGTTCCCAGCCGCGCTCCTTGACGGCGTCGATCACCGGCCGCCGTTCCAGCCCCATCTTGGCGTTCATGGTGCAGCCGGCGGGCACGCCGGCCTTGTCGAAGGTGTCGATCATGCGCCAGACGCCGACCCGCTGGCCGTACTCGCGCCAGGTGAAGTTGTGATAGTCGGGAACGTTGCCGGGCAGCGGATCGGGCAGCACCGGCGGGCCGCCGGCGTAATAGGGCGCGGTCGTATCCTTCACCAGGTCCCAGAATTCCAGATTGATTGTCAGGATGAGCGCCAGGCGGGCGCCGTTCGGCCATTTCAGCGGATTGCGCGCGGGCAGGGGGATATAGTCGTAATGCATGGTCTCGCAGGATGCTCCCGGCGCGCCTGCGCCCGCTGCATTTTGCGCAGTAAAGTGCATGCAGCCGATGGAGTATGTCAACGCGGCCGGCGGCAGCCGTATCTGCCGGAGTGCCGCAGAGAATCGGCAAAAACCGAAGAGTTGGAGCGGAAGGGCGATGGGCGACGGTTATATCCGGAATGCCTGGTATGTGGCGGCGTGGCATCACGAACTTCCCGGCGGCGCGGACCGGCAACCGCTCGCCCGGACGCTGCTCGGCGAATCGGTCGTGCTGTACCGTCAGGCCGACGGGACCCCGGCGGCCCTGGAGGACCGCTGCCCGCACCGGCGTATGCCGCTCTCCATGGGGTCGGTCGTCGGCGACAACCTGCAGTGCGGCTATCACGGCTTCACCCTGAACGCCGCCGGCCGCTGCGTGCGCATACCCGGCCAGGACAGCATCCCCGAGGCCGCCCGGGTGCGCGCCTATCCGGTTTTCGAGAAATGGCGCTGGATCTGGATCTGGCCGGGCGATCCGGCGCTGGCCGACGAAAGCCTGATCCCGGACGTTGCCCTGAACGACCATCCGGACTGGGCCGTCACGGAGGGCGATCCCCTGCATGTCAAGGGGCATTGCCAGCTTGTCGTCGACAATCTGATGGACGGCTCGCACGTCTCCTTCGTGCACAAGTCGACGCTCGGCACCGACGATGTCGCCGACATTCCCGTGCGCGCCGAACGCGACGGCGACCGGGTGCGCATGACACGCTGGATTCTGGACCGGCCGCCGGCGCCGATCTACGCCGCGCTCGGCGGGTTCGAGGGCAATGTCGACCGCTGGCAGATCATTACCTTCGAACCGCCGGCGATGGTGGTGGTCGATATGGGCAGCGCGGCGGCCGGCACCGGCGCGCCGGAAGGCGACCGCAGCCGGGGCGTGGAACTGCGGTCCTTCAATCTGATCACGCCGGAAACCGACCGGAACTGCTTCTACTTCTATACCCATGTGCGCAACTTCGCGCTGACGGATGCGGACGTGGACCGGCAGGTCAGGGACCTGTTCCGCGAAGCGTTCCTGGAGGACAAGGCCGTCATCGAGGCGGTGCAGCGAGGCAACGAGCGCTTCCCCGACAGCCCGCGCGTCGATGCCGCCTTCGACCGGGCGCCCACGATGGCGCGGCGCACCGTCGAGCGGCTCGCCCGGCAGGAAGCGGCGGCGCCCCGCGCCGTTGCCGCGGAATAGCCGGAAGGGCGGGGGCATGGCGGAAACCGACCGGGTAATCGTCGCGGGCGCGGGGCCGGTCGGCATGACCGCCGCCGCCTACCTGGCGCTGCACGACATTCCGGTGCTGGTGCTGGAGGCGGGCGACGACCTTGCGACCGACCTGCGCGCCTCGACCTGGCATCCGCCGACCCTGGACCTGCTGGATTTCTTCGACGGCATCGTCGCGGAGCTTGCCGGTTGGGGCCTGGTGGCGCCGACCTGGCAGTATCGCGACCGGGAGACCGGCCCCGTCGTCACCTGGGACCTGGGCCTGCTCAGGGACGACACCGGCCACCCCTACCGGATCCAGGCCGAGCAGTGGAAGCTGACCCGCCTGCTGCACCGGCGCATGGCGGACGTGGCGCATTTCGATCTGCGCTTCGGCCATGAGGTGACCGGGGCCGGCCAGGACGGCGACCGCGCCTGGGTCGCCGCGAACACCGCGGAAGGCGCCGAGAGATTCGAAGGCCGCTGGGCGATCGGCTGCGACGGCGCAAACAGCGCGGTGCGCCGCTCGCTGGGCGTCGCCTACGACGGGCTGACCTTCCCGGAGTTGTTCCTGACGCTCTCGACCGGCTTCGAATTCCGCGGACCGATGCCGGACCTCACCCTGGTCAACTATTTCGCCGATCCCGAGGAATGGCTTGTGCTGCTCCGGGTCGTCGACGCCTGGCGGGTGCTGTTCCCGACCGGCCCGGACGAGGACATGGAAGTTGCGCTGACCGACGAACGGGTGCAGGAGCGGCTGGACGGCGTTGCGCCGGGCTGCGGCCCGTTCGATGTCGTGCACAAGACGTATTACCGGGTCCATCAGCGGGTCGCCGACACGTACCGGATCGGCCGCATCCTGCTGGCCGGCGACGCCGCGCACATAAACAACCCGCTCGGCGGCATGGGCATGAACGGCGGCATCCAGGACGCCTTCAGCCTGTGCGAAAAGCTGGTCTCCGCCTGGCGCGGCGAAGCGGAAGAAACGGTGCTCGACCGCTACGAGCGGCAGCGCCGGAAGATGGCGCTGGATTTCGTGCAGCAGTCGACCGTCCGCAACCGCGAGACCCTGATGGAGACCGATCCGGTGTTGCGGGAGAAACGGCACGACGAGATGCGCCGCACGGCCGGGGATCCGGCGAAGGCGCGCGAATTCCTGCTGCGCAGCTCGATGATCGCCGGGTTGCGCGAAGCCGAGGCCATCCCCTAAGGACAGAAGCGATCCCCGCACAAGCGAACCTGCCGGGCCGATCCGGCCGAGCCACAGGAGCGAAACATGGTCGATTCGATCGGTCATCGCATGAAATTCGGCGTCATTGCGCCGTCCACCAACACGGCCGTGCAGCCGGAATTCGATTCCTTCCGGCCCTGGGGCGTGACCAACCATTTCGCGCGCATCCACATCCCGGACAATCCGATCGGCAGCGACGAGGATTTCAACCAGCTGATGGTCGATATCCGGGCCGAGTTGATGGTGGCGATCGACCGGGTGGTCACCTGCTCGCCGGGCGCCGTGATCATGGGCATGTCGGCGGAAACCTTTTGGGACGGTCTCGAAGGTTCCAAGATATTCCACAAGAACTGCGAGGAACGGGCCGGCGTGCCGGTCTCGATGGGCTCGGACGCCTGCCAGGCGGCGCTGCGCAAATACGGCGATATCAAAAGGATCGGCGTGGTTACGCCCTACATGCCGGTGGGCGACGGGAATGTCCGCAAGTTCTTCGAGGATTGCGGCTTCGAGGTGGTCGCCCTCAAGGGCCTGAAATGCGCCAGCCCGCAGCTGATCGCCCATGTTTCGGAGAAAGAACTGCGCGATGCGATCGTCGAGGTGAACGACAGCCGGGTCGAGGCCATCGTGCAGGTCGGCACCAACCTCGCCATGGCGCGGGTCGCGGCGATCGCGGAGTTCTGGCTCGACAAGCCGGTGATCGCGATCAACACGGCGACCTACTGGTGGTCGCTGCGCCAGCAGGGCATCGACGACAGGGTCTACGGTTGGGGCAGCTTGATGCAGGATTATTGAGGCTGCCGGGGGCGCGCGGTACGCGGAGGTTTCCGGTTACCGAATTGCATCCCATCCAGTGTCGACATCGTAGAGCGAGAGGACGGGATCGCCGGAAATCAGCGTGAGCGATTCTATCGCCGCTTGCGCAACGAGCATCCGGTCGAAGGGATCGCGGTGATGCAGCGGCAGGCTGCCGGCGCGCTTTGCATGGGCGGCATTAATGTCCAGCATCGAAAAGCCGATGTCGGTAAAACAGGCCGGCATCGTTTCGACCGCCGCGGCGGCGGCCGGAAGCTTTCCGAGTTTCGACTTGATCGCGATTTCCCAGATCGTCGCCGCGCTCACGAACCGTTCCGTGTCGGGATGTGCCACGATATCTCGAATTCGTCGGGGAATCCGGTCGTCGCCTTTCAGCCACCAAAGCGCGACATGCGTATCGAGGAGGACGCGCATCACAGTCAGCGATACCAGGCCTCAAGCTCTTCGTCCGGAAGGGGTTCGAAAAATTCCGGACCTACGTCGATAAGCCCCTTCATCGAACCGAAGCCTTTCGATTTGTCCACCTTCGCCGCGTAGGGCACGAGACGCACGACCGGTCGGTCGCCTCGTGCGATGACGATTTCCTCGCCCGCTTCGACGCGTTTGATCAGCTTCGACAAATGGGTTTTTGCGGCGTGCACCGTAACGGTCGCCATATCGGTTTCCTTGACTAAGGCTTAGCTAAAATAGTGGCTGTCGCAATTTCATGCAAGCCGTCGCGCCTCACGCCCCGGCATCGAGGCGGAAGGCCTCCCGGTGGCGCACGATGCGGCCGGCGCATTGGGCCGGCGCAGGCATTTCGCCCTGGCCCGGTTACAGAATGCCGGGCTTCTCGTGGTGCCGGTCGCGCGCTCCGGCGGCGGCCTCGTCCGGCGGCAGGCCATCGTCCCACAGGCGCGCGATATAGCGCTCGGCGGTATGGCCGTTCGAGCGGTCCGAGCACAGCCACAGGATCGGCGCGCGCATGATCTCGGGCCGCAGCAGCCCGCCGTCGGCGCCGCGCTTCTGCTGCATGTCGGGCAGGATCGCGGTGTCCGTCGCGCCGCCCGGAAGAAAGACGTTCACGGTCACGCCCGTGCCCTCCAGATCCTGCGCCCAGACCCGGCTCATCGCCTCCAGCATCGCCTTGCTCGGGCCGTAGGGAGAATAACCGACGCGCACGATGGTGACGTCGCTGGTCGAGACATTGACGATCTTGCCGAATCCCTGATCGATGAAATGGGGCGTGAAGGCGCGCGCCATGTTGAAGACGCCGTTGATGTTGGTGTCGACGATCTCGCGCCAGCCGTCGAGCGGCGCCTCCCAGAATTTCGGCCGTTCCTCGACATAGTCGGGATGGATCAGCTTCATGCCGCGGCCGGCATTGTTGACCAGGCAGTGCACGGCGCCGAACCTCTCCAGGGTCCGTTCGAGCACGCGCAGGCAATCGCCATAGTCGCGCACGTCGGCCTGCACCGCGAAGAGCCGGTCCGGCCCCGCAATGGCTTCGGCCTGCGTGACGGTATCGGCCAGTTCGCCGGCTTCGCGGGCGCTGGTCGCCATCACCCGCGCGCCGGCCTCGACCAGGGCAAGCGCCATTTCGAGGCCGAGGCCCCGGCCGCCGCCGGTGACGACAATGACGCGGTCCCGGAGTGACGGGTAGAGATCGGCGACGTCTGTCATCGCTGTTCCCTGCGGGCAGGCTCAGCGCAGGCTCTTCGGCCGGTCGAAATGACGGGTGGACCCCGTCTCACGCCGCCATCGCCCGCTTTTCCCCGAACCAGCCGTGATAGGCGAACAGGGCGGACGAGCCGCCGGTGTGCAGGAAGACGACCCGCTGCCCGGCCCGGAACGCGCCCTCGCGGACCAGGCCGAGCAGGCCGGCGAAGGCTTTCCCGGTATAGACCGGATCGAGCAGGATGCCCTCCAGCTCCGCCATCGTGCGCACCGCTTCCAGGGTCGAGTCCGCCGGGATGCCGTAGCCGGGGCCGACGAAGCGGTCGTCGACCCGGATGTCGGCGGCCCCGACACTGGCAGGCAGGCCGATATGGGCCGCCGTTTCGCGCGCAAGGTCGAGCACCTTCGTTTCCTGCGGGGCCGATTCGGCGCGCACGCTGACGCCGTAGACCGGGATATTCGATCCGGCCCCGAGCAGGCCTGTCACCATCCCGGAATGCGTGCCGGCGCTGCCGCTGGCGAGCACGATGGCATCGATGCCGAGCCCGCCCGCTTCGGCCTGTTCGACCAGTTCGGTCGCGGCATGGGCATAACCGCACGCGCCGATGGCGTTCGAGCCGCCGCCCGGAATGGCATAGACCCGGTCCGCGCCGCCGGGCAGGCCCGCGACCAGTTCGGCGAGCGCGGCTTCCATGTCGTCGCGCGGCGGACAGCGATGAACGGTGGCGCCGCACAGCCGGTCGAGCAGCACGTTACCGTTTTCGTTGTAGTCCCCGTCGGTGAATCCCGTCCGGTTTTCCAGCAGGACGTGGCATTCCAGGCCGAGCCGCGCCGCGGCCGCGGCGGTCTGCCGGGCGTGGTTCGACTGGACCGCGCCCTGGGTGGCGACGGCTTCCGCTCCGCGCTCCAGCGCCGCGCCCATCAGGTATTCCAGCTTGCGCGCCTTGTTGCCGCCGGTCGCGAGCCCCGTGCAATCGTCCCGCTTGATCCAGATCTCCGGCCCGCCCTCCGGTCCGGCAAGGGCCGCGCTCAGCCGTTCGAGCGGCTCCAGCGGCGTCGGCAGATGGGCGAGGCGAACTCGCGGGAGGTGGTCGAGAGTCATGGGTTTCCTTCCGGTACAGCCTCCGTCCCGCGATCCGGCGGGCACCGCTGCACCCGCTTCGAATCTCCGCCCATCCCGCCGCCGCCAACCGTAGTGTACGTGCGGTGCGAATAGAACCGAAGTTTGCGCGGGTCGATATCCATCATCGTCGCCGATGCGGCGGCCCGATCCGGGCGAGAGCCTCTGCCGCCCAGCCGGGAACGGCCTCGACGACCCACCAGGCCCCGTCCTTCAGGATCGCAACCTCCCGGTGCGGCCGGTCGGGACCGGTGTTGTCGTAGAGCAGGACCTCGTCCGCGCGCGCGATCGCCGCCGGCGAAGCTCCTCGCGCCCTGCCTGCAGGGGGTCGCCGGACGCGATGCTGCGCGCAATGGCGTCGGGGTCGATGATGTCAACGTCACCGAACCAGGTCGTGCGTGTCAGGGTGGACTTGCCGCACCCGTTCGGGCCGGCGACGACGAGAAGGTTCGGCACGGCCGCGGACGCCGGCCGGGTCAGGCGGACCTTCTCTCGGGTCTCTCGGGCGCCTCGATCACCCGGTCCCCTTCCTTGGTCCGTGCGATATAGGCGCCGTCCGAACGGACGCCGTAGAGCGAGCCGCCGGCCTCGACCTGGGCTGCAAGGTCCGCCTTGATCTGCTCGCGCCAGTCTTTCGGTCGGCCCGGTATGTCGGGCGGCGGCGTATGCGTTTTCCTGTGTTCGCTCATGCCGCCGACCCTACCTCCGAGCGGCGCGCCCTTCAAGCCGATAACGTGCGGGAACCGGCTGCGGCCCGAACGCCTTCTACTCGATAACCAGCGCGCCTGAAGCGGTCAGCGCGAGTCGACGCGGTGCCGATGCTCCTCCAAAGCGGTGCGGAGCCAGTCGTTCGGCGGCAGCGGGTCGGCGAGGGCATCGAAGAAATGCATCGCGTCCTCGCGGCCGAGCGTCATGGCTTCGTGCCGGCGGACGGCCTTCTCCACACTCTCCAGCGCGCTGCGTTCGGTGTTCCCGGGAGACATGAAGCCGCCCTCCTTCAATGGTCGCAAAGTGCGTCGTTTCGGTGCCGGCTGCAAGATTGCGCCGGTTAGGGCCTTTCGGCGGTTGGTACTCAAATCCCCCTTACCTTCGGCAGCATGAGGAACTCCCAGGGCGAGGGGAAATCGCCGACCGGGACTTCGATCACCGTCGGGCCGCCGCCGCTGAACGCCTCGCGCAGCCGTTTCCTAAGGTCTTCCGGCGTCTCGGCGCGCAGGCCGCGGGCGCCGAAGCTTTCGGCGAGGCGCACGAAGTCCGGGCTGGTCAGGTCGGAGGCGATCGGGCGGTTGTCGTAGTTCTCGATCTGGAAGCGTTTGACGTTGCCGTACGCGTTGTCGTTGAAGACGACGGCGGTGAGCGGAATGCCGTAGTGGACGGCGGTCGCCAGTTCGCCGATGCCGAACAGCGCGCCGCCGTCGCCGGCAATCGCGACGACCGGTACGTCCGGGCGGGCATGGGCCGCGCCGAGGCCCGACGGGATGCCCCAGCCCAGGGTGCCCTGATAGGCCGAGGTCAGATGGGTACGCGGCCGGTAGGCGGGGTAGGCCAGGCGCGCGACGTAGCCGACCTGGGTCAGTTCGTCGACGAAGATGCCGTCGCGCGGCAGCGCCGCCCGGATCGCGTCCAGCCAGGCCATCTGCGGCTCGAGCCTGTCCCGGTAGGCTTTGGCGAAGCGCGCCTTCTCGGCGGCGGCCCGCTCGCGCCAGGCGCCGCGCTTCGCCTCCTTTCCCTCGAGCGCCGCAACGAGCAGCGGCACCGCATCGCGCGCATCGGCGTGGACTGCAACATCGGGCTCGCGCACGCGGCCGAGTTCCTCGCCGTCGATGTCGATATGGATGATCTTCAGCGCGTCGTCGGCGCCCCAGAGCATCTGCTGGTTGAGCCGCGTGCCGATGCCGAGCACGACATCGCAGAGCGCCCACAGCGCATGCCCGACCGGTGCGCCGATGCTCAGCGCGTGATCGCTCGAGACGACGCCGCGGCCCGTCCGGTAGGCGACGACGGGGGCGGACAGCATCTCCGCCAGCTGCGTGACTTCCGCGCTGCAATCCTGGGCGCCGCTGCCGACGACGATAAGCGGTCGTTCGGCCATTTCGAGCAGGCGGACGGCCGCTTCCACCCGGCCGGTGTCGATCTCCGGCGCGGCTGCCGCCGGCGCGCTCAGGTCTGCCGGCGCGTCACCGACCGGCGATTTCCAGACGTTGACCGGAACCTCGATGCCGGCCGGCCGGCGCCGGCCCGACTGGATGGCCGTAAAGGTGGATTGCAGGACGGCATGGGCATCGCCGCCGCCGGTGATCCGGACGGCCTGTTTGGTCAGCCCCGCCAGGATTCCGAGCTGGTCCGGCAGCTCGTGGAGAAGCCCGAAGCCCTTGCCGATGGCGCGCAGCGGGATCTGGCCGGCCAGCGCCAGCACCGGCGCGTTGGCAGCATAGGCGGTGGCGAGGGCGGCGCCGGCGTTCAGGAAACCCGGGCCGGGCACGACGGCGAACGCCTGCGGGCGTCCGGTCGCCAGGGCGGCGCCCAGCGCCATGTAGGCCGCGCCCTGCTCGTGGCGCGCCGTAACCGGCCTCAGCCGGTTCTGCCGGTCGTAGAGGGCGTCGAAGAATTCGTCGTTCTGCACGCCGGGCAGGCAGTAGAGATTTTCGATCCCGTTCTCGATCAGGGTTTCGACGACGAGTTCGGCGACGGTCTCGGGCATGGTCTGGGCCTCGGGCTGACGGGCGGGCGATGATACCTTCGGGGCAATCGCTGGCAACCGGCTCGGCGGCCGCGTTTCGGCGCGGTCTCGCACGCGGCCGGGCGATCGATTATGCTGCCGATTCTGTACGACCGACCGAAAGGCGGGACAGATGGACGGCAACGTCGACGCGGCCGGATTGCAGGTCGTCCGGCTCCGGCCCAATATCGGCGCGGAAATCCGCGGCACCGGTCTGGCCGCCGGGATCACGGCGGCGCAGGCGGCGGCGATCCGGGCCGCGCTCAACGACCATGAGGTCGTGATCCTGCGCGACCAGCACATTACCGCCGATCAGCAGATGGCCTTCGCCCGGCATTTCGGCGAACTCTCGATCCATCCCTTTTCGCCCAACCTGCCGGACAAGCCGGCGCTGATCGTGCTCGACAATTCGGGCGACAATCCGCCGTTCTCGACCGATGTCTGGCATACCGACGAGAGTTTCCGCAAAGCGCCGCCCATGGCGACGATCCTGTGCGCCAAGGTTCTGCCGCCGCTGGGGGGCGATACCCTGTTCGCCAGCATGACGAGCGCTTTCGAGGGTCTGAGCGACCGGATGCAGCAGCTGATTTCCGGCCTGGAGGCGGTGCACGATTTCAAGCCGTTCCGCGCGCTGTTCCCCGATACGCCGGAAGGCCGCCGGGCACTGCGCGACATGGAAGACGCGTTTCCCGGAACCGCCCATCCGATCGTCCGGATTCATCCGGAAACCAAGCGCAGGGTTCTGTTCGTCAACCCGCAGTTCACCATCGGCATCAAGGGCATGAAGGAAGAGGAGAGCCGGACCATCCTCGACTTCCTGTTCCGCCAGGCGTGCGTCCCCGAATACCAGTTCCGCCTCGAATGGGCGGTCGGCACGATGGCCTTCTGGGACAACCGCTCGGCCCAGCACTACGCGACCCACGATTACCTGCCGCACCGGCGCACGATGCAGCGGGTGACCATCAAGGGCGATCCGGTCGTCGGCCTGGTCGACGGGACCGTCCGGACAGCGGATCGGTCGGCCGACGCGGCGCGCAACGACGGCGGCGTGGTCCGCCAGTTCGCGCGGAGAACATTCTGACCGGGGCCGGGACCGGCTGGCGGCATGCCGCGGACAGCGCCGGCGATGGAGACGATACCGGTGCGAGGCATCCGGCCGCCGGGCTGCCGGCTTTCGCGGAATGCCGCGAGGCGCTAGGTTCGCCTGTCGAAATCGAGCGGAGGGAGGCGGACCATGGGCGCCAGGGTGTATCGGGATTACGACCAGGAGGCGCTCGACGCCGCCTACAACGCCCGCGCGACGGTCGATTTCGACGCCACCATCGCAATGTGGGAAGCGGAAGCCGCGGCAGCGCGCAAGGCGCTGGACTGCGACCGCGACAAATCCTTCGGGCCGTCGGAAATGGAGGTGCTGGACGTCTTCCCCGCCGGCAGCAGGGGCGGCCCGATGCACCTGTTCATCCATGGCGGCTACTGGCGCGCGCTGACCAAGGAGGAGCACAGCTTCGTCGCCGCCGGGCTGGTGCCGGCGGGCGCGACGGTCGTGGTCAACTCCTACGACCTGTGCCCCGCGGTGACGCTGGACACGATTATCGAGCAATGCCGGCAGGCCGTCGTCTGGTGCTGGACCCATGCGGCGGACTACGGCGCGGACCGGGACCGCTTCTTCGTCTCCGGCCATTCCGCCGGCGGCCATCTCACCGCCATGATGCTGGCGACCGACTGGACGCGCTACGGCCTGCCCGCCGACGCGATCAAGGGCGTCACGCCGATCAGCGGCCTGTTCGACCTGGAGCCCCTGCGCCTCGCCTACATCAACGAGTGGATACAACTGGAAGCGGCCGACGTCCCTCGTGTGAGCCCGGTGCACAACCCGCCGCCGCCCCGGCCCGGCAAGAGCGCGCCGGTCACGATCACCTACGGCACGAAGGACCCAATTGAATTCGGCCCCCAGGCGGACGCCTACCTGAAATCCCTGGCGGATAACGGCGTTGAGGCGGACCTCTACGTCCAGGGCGGCGCCGACCATTTCGCCGCCGCCTTCTGCCTGCGCGATCCGGAAAGCCCGCTGAGCCGGCTGATTCAGGCGCAGATGGGGTTGTAAGGCGGCATATCCGCCGCTCCCGGCACTCCAGGCGCCGCCTGCCTCGCCTTGCGTCCCGGAGCAGCCGAAGGCGGGGCAATGTCAACGTTTTAGTGGCCGGCGGAACGGCCTGCCGGAGGAGTACCGGGTGCCACCCATGATCGTGCGCATTGGCGGAATCCTGGTATTCCTGTCGATAGCGGCCGGAATTGCCGCAATAGCGGTGTATCTGGCGGCGACGACCGGATGGGATGCTGAAACCGACCTGGTTGTCCGGGAACGCAGTTATCGGTCGGCGATGAAGACCGAAGCCTGGATTATCCAACTGGTCGTCACGCTCGTTCCGGCCGCCGTGGCCGCCGTTTTTTGGACGACCTGGGGCTTTTTCCGCGCTTTTGATCGTAAGGCAGCGAAGACGCCGACTATCGCGATAGCGATCGTCGCCACGCTTCTCACGGCAATTCAGGCGACTTTCTGGATATTTGAAGATGATTTCGTAGCAGCCTTGTTCACCATGATGTTGCCGATTTTCGCCAGCTTCTTGTTCTTTCCGCTTTTGATATGGTTCTCCATAGCGGTATTCCTTTTCGGCCGGGATGCGGATTCGTTGCTCTGGAAAGCGGTCGGGATCGTCTATCTCGCCGGCATGATACCTGCCGGCGCCGGCCTGGTTTGGCGGTGGGCCGGCGGGGCGCCCATCGAATCGCTGATCGCCATCGTCGGGGCGATAGTGCTCGGCGGTTGGATCTGCCACGGCATCGCGCTCATCCTCGGCGCCGGACGGATGGCGCGGGCACTGTCCTCAGAGGCGGCGGTGCATCCGCTGGGCGGACCGGGGGAATCGGATTAGAATTTTTCCGGGCCGCCGCCGGCCTTACGGCACGGGCTGGCTGGCGCGGCCGGCAATCGCAAGGAGATGCCGGAATGCGGGTTGCAACGTTTCTGCTGATTGGTCTGGCGGCCCTGTTCCCGCCGGCGATCGCCGGGACGCCGCCAGCGTCGGCGCAGACTTTGAGCGAAGCTGTTGCGGCCCACAAGCGCGGCGATTACGCCGCGGCCTATCGGGGGTTTCGGCGTCTCGCCGGGCAGGGTGTCGCCAGGGCTCAGGCCGCTCTCGGGCTCATGTACGAGAATGGCCGGGGCGTCCGGCGGAACGACGCCCAAGCCGTCCGGTGGTACCGCCGCGCCGCGGAACAGGGATTGGCCGCGGCTCAGTCCGCTCTCGGGGTGATGTACGCGAAGGGCCGCGGCGTTCCGCAAAGCGACTCGGAAGCCGTCCGGTGGTTTCGCCGCGCCGCCGAGGGAGGAGACGCCCTGGCCCAGGGCATTCTCGGGAGATTTTACGAGAACGGCGTGGGCGTCCCGCGCGACCCGGTCAGGGCGTACAAATGGTATCGCCTCGCGGCATCCTCCACGAACGCTAAAGTACGCCGCCGGGCGGCGGCGAACATGCGCCGCCTCGGGCAACGCCTGACGCCGGCGCAGCTTGCCCGGGCGCAACGGCTGGCGCGGCAATGGCGGCCCCGGAAACCGACAGCCCGTGCGACGCGGCCGCGGGCGGAGCGCCCCCCGGCCGGGACGAGCGCAACGTTGGCCTTCCGCAAAGCCGTCCGGGCCCATGCGCGCGGCGACCATGCCGCGGCCTATCGCGGCTTCCGCCGCCTCGCGGAACAGGGCTTTGCCGCGGCCCGGTTCAATCTGGGGTTGATGTACTCCGGCGGCAAAGGCGTGCCGCAGGACCATGCCGAAGCCGCGAAGTGGTATCGCCGCGCCGCGGAACAGGGCGACGCCGATGCCCAGAACATGCTCGGATTGGTGTACGGCAGGGGCCATGGGGTCCGGAAGAATTACGCCGCAGCTGTGCGGTGGCATCGCCGGGCCGCGGAACGGGGCCATGCCGCGGCCCAGTTCAATCTCGGCAACATGTACCGGCGTGGCCATGGTGTCGCGAAGAACGCCGCCGCGGCGGCGCGGTGGTATCGCCGTGCGGCGGAGCAGGGCGTCGCCCAGGCTCAGAACAATCTCGGGCTCATGTACCAAAGCGGCTCAGGCGTGCCCCGGGACCCGGTTGCAGCGCTGAAATGGTACACTATCGCCGCCGCGCGTTTCTCCGACTCGAATAACCGCGGCTTTGCCGCCCGGAACCGGGACCCGATCGAAGGGGACGACGCTTTCATCGCAACGGCGATGGCCGTTCATCAAGGTGTGGGAATCGATGTCGAGACTGCCGGACAGCTGGTCTTGCAGACGCTGGAGGACAGGCCGCGGAAGAAGGACGGCAGCGAATTCAGCGGCGACGAGGTCGCCGCCTTGCCCGAAGCGCTGCGCCGCCTGGTCCTCATCGAGGAGTTCGCCCGAAAGGATGCGCAAATCGTGCTCGAAGCGTTCGGCAACGGCGACAAGACCGTCGATCTTTCGGACCACGACGCCGAACCGCTCGCCGGCCTGCTGGACCTCTCCTTCATCCCCGATCCGGACCACGAGCGGCTTGCTGCGGAAATCAAGCGCAGGCAAAGTTGAACCGGAGGCCGCATCACCCGCCAGCCGCGAGAAGACGCCATGTCCGGACCCGTCACCTTCTATACCAACCCGATGTCGCGCGGGCAGATCGTGCGCTGGGCGCTGGAAGAGTCCGGGGCCGCCTACGAGACCGTCATCGTCGAATACGGCGCGGACATGAAGGCGCCGGACTATCTGGCGATCAACCCGATGGGCAAGGTGCCGGCGATCCGGCACGAAGGCCGGGTCGTGACCGAGTGCGCCGCCATCTGCGCCTGGCTCGCCGAGGCCTTCCCCGAAGCCGGGCTGGCGCCGGCGGCCGACGAGCGCGCCGCCTACTACCGCTGGATGTTCTTCGCCGCCGGCCCGCTGGAGCAGGCGATAACTGCGCATGCCATGGGCTGGACGACGGAGGAAGACAGAAGCGCGATGCTCGGTTACGGCAGCTTCGACGATACGATCGACGCCGTCGAAGCCCTGCTCCGCGACAACGACTATGTCTGCGGCAGCCGCTTTACCATGGCGGACGTCTATGTCGGCAGCCATATAGAGTGGGGACTGAACTTCGGCACGCTGCCGAAGCGGCCGGTCTTCGAGGCTTATGCCGGCCGGATCGCCGGGCGCGCGGCTCACAAGCGCGCACGGGCGATCGACGCGGCGCTGATCGCCGAGCGGGAGGCCGCCGGGTCCTGAAAGCCATGAGGATCGGTGCACGCGCCCATATCCTGTCGGAACGAAACCGGAAACCTGCTACATCTTGAGAAACGGTTGCGATAGCGCTATCTTCTGCCGGGGAGTAACCGGGCGAAAGCCGATCCATGTCCGCAATGCCTGACCTGTTTGCCGATCCGCCGAAACCGCCCGTGCGCAACGCGCGAAACGGCTCCCGGCCAAACGCGAAGTCCGGGGCCCGATCCGAAACCCGATCTGATTCCGGGCCGGTCCGGAACCCGGCCGGGAAGCCGGCGCGCAAGCAGGCCTACACCGCACGCGATATCGAGGTCCTCGAAGGGCTGGAGCCGGTCCGCAAGCGCCCGGGCATGTATATCGGCGGCACGGACGAGCGCGCGCTGCACCATCTGGCGGCCGAGGTTATCGACAACGCGATGGACGAGGCGGTCGCCGGACACGCGACCCGCGTCGAGGTCGCGCTGGGCGCGGACAACTATGTCACCATCCGCGACAACGGCCGCGGCATCCCGACCGATCCGCATCCGAAATTCCGCGACAAGTCCGCGCTGGAGGTCATTCTCACGACCCTGCATTCCGGCGGCAAGTTCGGTAGCGAGGCCTATACCACCTCCGGCGGGCTGCATGGCGTCGGCCTGTCGGTCGTGAACGCGCTGTCCGACCGCCTGGAGGTCGAGGTGGCGCGCGACGGGCGCCTGTGGACCCAGCGCTACAGCCGGGGCGCGCCGCGCGGCCGGCTGGACGAAGCCGGCCCGTGCCATAACCGGCGCGGCACCACGGTACGCTTCCATCCCGATCCGAAAATCTTCGGCGACGGCGTGGCGTTCCGCGCGGCGACGCTGTACCGGATGGCCCGGTCCAAGGCCTACCTGATCGGCGGCGTCGAGATCCGCTGGAGCTGCGCGCCGGAGGCGTTGCCGGCCGAAGGCGGCCTCCCGGAGAAGGAGACCATCCGCTTTCCCGGCGGCATCCGCGACTATCTTCAGGAGGCGCTGGGCGATCGGGCCGGCTTTACCGGCTCGGCCTTCGCCGGCGCCGCGCCGCTCAACAGCGAGGGCCGGGTCGAATGGGCAGTCGCCTGGCCGGCGGACGAAAAGGGATTCGTCCATTCCTACGTCAACACGGTGCCGACGCCCCAGGGCGGCAGCCACGAGCAGGGGTTCCGCGCCGCCCTGGTCAAGGGCCTGCGCAGCCATGCCGAACTCGCCAACATCCGCAAGGCCGGGCAGATCGCCGGCGAGGATGCGATGGACGGCGCCAGCGCGATGCTCTCCGTCTTCATCGCCGATCCGCAGTTCCAGGGCCAGACCAAGGAACGGCTCGGCATGCCGGAGGCCGCCCGCCTGGTCGAGCAGGCGGTGCGCGACCATTTCGACCATTTCCTGTCCGGCGACCCTTCGGGCGCGCGGCGGCTGATCGACCATCTGGTCGAGAAGGCCGAGGACCGGGTGCGCCGCAAGGCCGAGCGCGACCGCAAGCGCGCCAACGCCGCGGCACGCCTGCGCCTGCCGGGCAAGCTGGCCGACTGTTCGACGCGCTCGGCCGATAATACGGAGATCTTCCTGGTCGAGGGCGATTCGGCCGGCGGCTCGGCCAAGCAGGCGCGCAACCGGGCGACCCAGGCCGTGCTGCCGCTGCGCGGCAAGATCCTGAACGTCGCCAGCGCCTCGGCCGACAAGATGCGCGCCAACCAGGAACTGAACGATTTGATCCTTGCGCTCGGCTGCGGCACCCGCGGCACCTACGACGCCGACAAGCTGCGCTACGAGCGGGTGATCATCATGACGGACGCCGATGTCGACGGCGCCCACATCGCCTCCCTGCTGCTGACCTTCTTCTATCGCGAGATGCCGGAACTGGTGCGCAGCGGCCATCTTTACCTCGCCATGCCGCCGCTCTACCGGCTCGCCCAGGGCGGCACGGTCGCCTTCGCGCGCGACGACGCGCACAAGGACGAATTGCTCAGGGAAACCTTCGGCGGTCGGGGCGACGGCCGCGGCAAGGTCGAGATCAGCCGCTTCAAGGGGCTGGGCGAAATGCCGCCGGCCCAGCTCAAGCAAACCACGATGGATCCGGGGAGCCGCACCCTGCTGCGCGTGACGGTGCCGGCGGACAGCGACCCCCACGAGGCCGGCGCGGCGCGGGAAACCGGCGAGCTGGTCGAGAAACTGATGGGCCGCAAGCCCGAGCCGCGCTTCGAATTCATCCAGGAACGGGCGAAATTCGTCGAGGATATCGACCTGTAGTCCGGACTTTTTCCCCCGCTACGACCGCGCGGACCCTTCCGGCAGCGCGGACGCGGGCTTCCGATGCAGGATCAGAGCGGGCGAATCCGGCCCATTTTCTTGCTGCGTGTGAAACAAAACCGCGCCGTGTTTCTGTCACCCCTTAGAAATTCGCGACGGGCCAAAAAATATATTTCTCTTTACTTTAACGACTTTTGGCTACATCTTCATCGAAATCTGCAAGTACTCATCTGTCTCTGGAGCATGTGGTCATGTCTCTTAAAAGAATGCTTCACGTCACTTTGGCATTGCTGTTCCTGGGCGGCGGGCTGGCAGCCTGCAACACGATCGAGGGCATCGGCGAGGACATTTCGTCGACCGGGCGCTATGTGAAAGACAAGGTATTTCAGGATGAGGGCGGTCCGATTGACGAGTAGCGTCAGCGGGCCCGCAGCGCCCGCACCCAGCGTCTGATCCGAGCCCTGTTGACACCGAAATCCCAAATGCCGAAGCGTGCGCGGCTGTAAAGCGCCGGCGCCGAACCGTTGCTGCGCGCGCCGGGCATCACCGCCACGCTGATCCTGTCGGGAAAGCGCAAGATCCGGCTGCGCTGGATCAACTCCAGACGGCAGCCGGCGCGGTCTTCCGCGAGCCGCTGGATGCGCGGCTCTTCGTCGACGATCGCCTTCAACCGGTGGAACAGGGCATTCGGCGGCCCGGCGAGGACCGGCGACGTTTCGTGCGCGTTCGCGGGTGCATCGAAACCCGGCGGAAGCATCAGGTACCGGTTCGGCCGCCAGCGCATCTGTAGCCGCGCAAAATCGCAAAAGTCAGCCATTCCGGCGCCTTGCCGCGATCCGCGAACGATCCCGCCCGGCCTGCGGGGGCCTATCGGATGAGCGCGGCGACCGCGCGGAATTCCGGGTGGCCGGCCGTGCGCAGCCATTCGAACAGGACCATTTCGGTGCTGACGATCCCGATGCCGGCCGCGCGCATCCGCCCGACCGCCAGGTCGCGGTTCTCCGCCGTGCGGGATGTAACGGCGTCCGCCACGACATGGACCCGGTAGCCGGCCTCCGCCAGATCGAGCGCGGTCTGCAGCACGCAGACATGGGCCTCCATACCGCACAATATGGTATCGCGCCGTCTGGTTTCAGCCCCGGTTTCAGCCCCGGTTTCAGCCCCGGTTTCAGCAAGAACGGCGGCCAGCCGGTCGTCGGCCTGGCACGAGAAATGGACCTTGTCGAAGATCCGCTCCGGGTCGGCTTTCTCCCGCACGGCGGCGACGGTGGGCCCGAGGCCGCGGGGATACTGTTCCGAGACCGTGTGCGGCACGCCGAGCAGGGCCGCAGCGTCGAGCAGAATGCCGGCGCGTTCGACGACCCGCGCACCGTCCAGCGTGGCGGGCGCCAGCCGTTCCTGGATGTCGATCAGCAGCAACTGGCTCGAATCGGCGTTCATCATGGTGTCACGTTCCTTCGCTATCGTCGCGCACCCTCAGCGGACCGCTCGCCGCCCGATCGCGGGCCGGCGGACCTGCGTCCCGATGTGGCGTTGATTTGCGCCGTAAAAAGACGATGTAGACCCCGCGTGGCGTGCACCCAAGAATAACCTCTTCTGCCAGGCCTCACGACTTCATGACATTCGATGCTCTCGGACTGAGCGACCCCGTTCTGCGCGCGGTCGCCGAGACCGGCTACACCCAGCCGACACCGATCCAGGAAAAAGCCATCCCCACCGTCCTGATGGGACGCGACATGGTCGGGCTGGCCCAGACCGGCACCGGCAAGACCGCCGGCTTTACCCTGCCGATGATCGACATACTGGCCGCCGGCCGCGCCAAGGCGCGGATGCCCCGGTCGCTGATCCTCGAGCCGACCCGCGAGCTGGCCGCCCAGGTGGCGGAGAGCTTCGAGAAATACGGCAAATACAACCGCCTGACCCATGCCCTGCTGATCGGCGGCGAAGGCTTCGACGGCCAGGACAAGCTGCTCGACCGGGGCGTCGACGTGCTGATCGCCACGCCGGGCCGGCTGCTCGACCAGGTCGAACGGGGCAAGGTGCTGCTGCGCGACGTCAAGGTCTTTGTGATCGACGAGGCCGACCGGATGCTCGACATGGGCTTCATCCCGGATATCGAGCGCGTCGTCAAACTGCTGACGCCGCTGCGCCAGACCCTGTTGTTCAGCGCCACCATGCCGCCGGAAATCCGCCGGCTGGCCGACGCCTACATGATCAATCCGAAGGAAGTCGCCGTCGACCGGTCGGCAACGACGGCGGTGACGGTATCGGATGCGGTCGCCGTCGTTCCGGAACGCGACAAGCGCGCGACGCTGCGCACCATCCTGCGCGCCGAAGACGTGGCCAGCGCCCTGGTCTTCTGCAACCGCAAGCGCGATGTCGACATCCTGAAGCGGTCGCTCGACCGCCACGGCTTCGACGTCGCCGCCCTGCACGGCGACCTGGCCCAGGAGGTCCGCACGGCAACCCTGGATTCGTTCCGCGAGGCCAGGCTGACCATCCTGGTGGCGAGCGATGTCGCCGCCCGCGGCCTCGACATTCCCGACGTGTCCCACGTCATCAATTTCGACGTCCCCTACAATCCGGAAGACTATGTCCACCGGATCGGCCGCACCGGACGGGCCGGCAAGGCGGGCCGCGCCATCACCATCGCAACCCCGGCCGACGGCAAGTCGCTCGACGCGATCCAGAGGCTGATCGGGCGGCGGATCGAACGCCTGGACCTGGACGGCGCGCTGGACGACAGCGCTTTCGAGGATGCGGACCGGCCGTGGAGCCGGGGCCGCAGCCGAAGCCGCGGCAACGGCCGGAGCCGCGCCGACTCCGCACCGGAGGCGCGCGAGGCGGCGGAGAAGACCCGGCCCGACAAGACCCGGCCGGAAAAGAAACAGCGCAGCAGCCGGCCGGCGCCGAAGCCGCGCCGGACCGCGGAATTGCCGGACGAACCGCCCGACAAGCCGGTGGTCGGCCTGGGCGACCACGTTCCGGCCTTCCTGCAAAAGCCGAACCGCAGGGCCGGCTGATCCGGCGCCTCGCCGTTCTGCACGGCAGCCTCGCACAATGGTGCGCCGGTCGGCGCGCGCGCATGGGCCTGCACCGTCTCGCCCAGCCCGACATTCCGCCGATCACCTGGACCGAAGACCAGCTCTGGCGCGGCATCTTCTATCACGGCGGCGAGGAAGCCGGGACGTTCACCAGCGTTTATACCTGAGGGTGGAACCGCCCGGAGGGCTTGCTCTGAGCGTCGTCGAAGGGGCCGGGCGGCGGCTGGCCCGAGGGCATCCGCTTGCCGGCCATCTACACAAATGCTATATATTGTAACCGAGGCAACACCCCGCGCCTTGCGCGGGAAGGAGGTCGCCATGCCCCAGGTGAACTTCCGCACGTCCAGCGAGCGCCTGGCCGTCATCGACCGTGCCGCCGAAATCCGGGGGCTGACCCGAACCGAGTTCGTGCTGCGCTCCAGCGAGGCGGCAGCGATCGATATCCTGAACGAGCGCCCGGTCATCGCCCTCGACGACGAAGCCTGGGACGACTTTGTCGCCGCGCTCAACGCGCCGGTGGAGATCGACCCTGCCGTGAAGGCGCGCTACGCGCGCAAGCCCCAGTGGGAACGTTAGGACGGGGAACGTTAGGACGGGGAACGTTAGGACGGGGAACGTTAGGACGGGGAACGTTA
>WTGH01000026.1:0-25944 GCA_011523655.1 Rhodospirillaceae bacterium | reverse complement strand
GGACGGGGACCGATAGGCCCGCCCGAGCCGCTCGCGTCCCGCCACGACATCGCCCAGTTCTCCTCGGGCGTCCCGACCCTCGACGCCTGGCTCCGCGGCAAGGCAAGGCTGAACGAGGCCAGGGGCGGCGCGCGCACCTATGTCGCCTGCGACGGCGACCGCGTGGCCGGGTTCTACAGCCTCGCCGCCAGTTCCGTGGAACGGCGCCGGGTGTCGTCCCGGGTCGGCCGCACCATGCCCGACCCGGTCCCGGTCATCCTGCTGGGACAGCTTGCGGTGGATGAGGACTACCGGGGCCGGCGCCTCGGCTCGGACCTCCTGATCGACGCGGCGGGACGCGCGCTCGCCGCCGCCGGCGTGGTCGGCGCCCGTGCCGTCGTGGTGCAGGCCATCGACGACCGCGCCCGGGATTTCTACGAGCGGTTCGGCTTCCGCCCGTTCTCGGACCGCGAGCCGCTCATGCTGGTGCTGCGCATGTCCGAGATCGCCGGGCTGCTGGAGCCCTGAGCTTGTCGAAGGGGCCACAGGACAGGGCCTTCGGGCCGCTCCCTTCGACAAGCTCTGGCCCCAGGAACATGTCCGGGACAAGACAACCGGTTTTGCTGCTATCGGCGGACGAACGCCCTGGGCGCCGCCGGTCAGCTCCCGGACGGGAACAGGAGGACATTGTCGGGCTCGAACGATAGATAGACCGGATCGCCCGACCGGAGGCCGCCGCCGCTCTCCGTGGAGACCGCCGGCTGACGGGCGAGGAATTCGATCCCCGCCGCCGTCCCGACATAAACTTCGACATGGGCGCCTTTGTAGACCGTCGTCTCGATCCGGCCGGACACGATGTTGACGGCGTCTTCGGGCGGCTCGGCGGAAATCCGGATATGTTCGGGCCGGATGCCGACCTGGGCCGTCGCTCCCGCGGCCAGGCGCGTCTCGGCGGCAACGCGGACCCGAATGTCTCCGTTCGACAATTGAAGATACGGCCCGTCGGCGGCATCGACCGTCGCCTGCCAGATGTTCGACGTGCCGAGAAACGACATCACGCCGCGCTGCTGCGGTGTGTGATAGAGTTGCTCGGGCGATCCCGTCTCGACAATGCGGCCGTCGAACATCACGGCAATCCGGTCGGACAGGGACAGCGCCTCCTCCTGATCGTGCGTGACGAAGACGGTCGTGATTCCGAGGTCCCGCTGGATGCGTTTGAGTTCGACCTGCATCTCCTCGCGAAGCAGCCTGTCCAGGGCGCCGAGGGGCTCGTCGAGCAGCAGCACGTCCGGCTCGATCACGAGCGCCCGGGCGAGCGCGACCCGCTGCCGCTGGCCGCCGGAGAGCTGGTCCGGCCGGCGTTCTTCGAGTCCGTCGAGATGGGTGATCGCCACCATCTCGCCGACGCGCTTCGCCAGTTCGGCCTTGCCGACCTTCCGGCGCTCCAGGCCGTAGGCGATATTCTGGCGGACCGACATGTGCGGAAACAGGGCGTAGTCCTGGAACACGAGACCGACATTGCGCTGGTTCGGCCGCAGATCGACGACCGATTTGCCGCCGATCCGCACGTTGCCGTGCGTCGGCACGACAAAGCCGGCGATGCAGCGTAGCGTCGTCGTCTTGCCGCAACCCGACGGGCCGAGCAGGGCGAGGCACTCGCCTTCCGCGATTGTCAGGCTGACGTTACGGAGGATTTCCGTCGCGCCGAGCGCATAGCTGACGTCTTCGAGATCGACCTGCGCCACGACTCACCCCCGGACCGACAGGGAAATCACGCCGAACCGGCGCTCGACCAGGACGATAATCGCGCTGACGATGACGATATAGATCGTCGAGAACGCCGCCGGCGTCGGATCGAGCTGCTGGCTGATATAGTTGAAGACCTCGATCGGCATGGTGGTCACGCCGCTGCGCACCAGGAAGATGCTGATCGGGTAATTGTCGAAGCTGATCAGGAAGGCGAACAGGAAGCCGCTGATCAGGCCCGGCGTCAGTTGCGGCAGGGTCACCGTGCGGAACACGGTCCAGCGCGTGGCGCCAAGCGACGCGGCGGCTTCCTCGAGCGACGGGTTGGACAGGGTCAGCGAGGCGACGATCGTCCGTACCGGGTAGGCGCTGGTCAGCACGACATGGCCGACGAGCAGGGTAATCCAGTTGAACGGCAGGCCGGTCCAGACGAAGAATTGCAGGATCGCGATTCCGATGGCGATCATCGGCACCGCAACCGGCGACAGCAGGAACGCCACGATCATCGCCTTGGCCGGAAACGCATGACGCGCAATGGCGAGCGCGGCCGGGATCGCCATCGCCACGGTAAGAATTCCGGTGAGGGACGCCACCAGCAGACTCAGCAGGGTCGCCTCGCCGATCTTGTTGATCTTGGCGATGTTGGCATACCAGTCCATCGAAAAGGACTTCGGCGGGAACTCGATGAACTGGGAACCGCTGAAGGAAACGACGATCGTCAGAATGACGGGAAACACGAGGACGGCCATCGCCGTCCAGCCCAGGGTGGCGACAACGCGCTGAAAGCCGCGATCCTCAAACATCGGCCTTCATCACCCGCCGGATAACCCACCCGTAAGCGAAGACGACGGCGAAGGTGGCGAGGGTCAGGATCGTCACGATCGCCGAGCCCCACGGGAAATTCTGCTGCACCAGCAGCTGTTCGGCGGCGACCTGGGACATCATCGCGGTCGCCGGCGAGCCGAGCATCAGCGGCGTAACGAAGGCGCTCATGCAGATCGCGAAGCTCAGGATCGTGCCGCCGAACACACCGGGCATCGACAGGGGAAAGACCACCTTGCGCAAGGTGGTCCACGGGCCGGCGCCGAGCGAGATCGACGCCTCGCTATAGCTGTCGGGTATGCGCAGCAGCGCGCCGTAGATCGGCAGGATCATGAACGGCATGACATAGTGCACGAGGGCGACGATGGTCGCGCCCTCGGAATACACCATGCGAAGGCCCCGGCTTGTGAACCCCAGCGCGACCAGCAAAGCGTTCAGCGGCCCCTGATCGGCCAGCACCACGAGCCAGCCATAGTTCCGCACGATCAGGCTGGCGGCCAGGGAGATGAAAATGACCAGCAGCATGCCGCTGCGCAGGCGCGGGCCCGCCCGGATCAGGAGCAGGGCGACGGGGTAGCAGATGATCAGCGCGATCAGCGTCGAGACCAAAGATATCCGGAAGGTGCGCGTCAGCGCGCGGCTGGTGCGCGAGGATTGAAAGGTCTTCTTGTAATAGTCGAAGGTCGGCTCGGCCTTCGGTTCGTCCTCGCCGTCCCAGGACTGGAAACTCTCCTGCGCGAGATAGGCGAAGGGCACCGCATAGAAGACGACCATGAAGCCCAGCAGCGGGCCCAGCATGCAGGCGATAAGCAGCCACCGGCGGGATCGTCCGCCGGAACGGCGCCGCACGGGGAGCGTCACCCCCGATGCGGCGCCCGCGTCCGTCATCCAGTCGGTCCTAACCGAAGACCTCGTTCCACTTCTCGGTGATCTTCGGCCGGTTCTTCGACAGGAACGCCCAGTCGGCATAGCCGATGTTGTCGGCCGGGCCGTTCAGTTCGAGCGTCCGTTTCGACGCCGACACGTCCTTGTGGGCGGCCGGCGAGCGCAGGATGCTGTCGATCTTGCTCTGAAATTCCTTGGACAGGCTCAGATTGACATACACCTCGGCCAGTTCGCGGTTCTTGGCGTTGACCGGCATGTTCATGCCCACGATCTCGCCATGCTTCTTTTCGGCGAGATCGGTCGACGGTGCGATCGGCGCGCCCTTGTCGATCAGCGGGTTGATGAAGATGCCGTAGAACGGCACCACCGGAACCTGCCCACTCTGCAGCGACTGAATCGCCTGCGGCGCGCCGGTATAGGCGATCGCCCCGTTGGCCTTCAGCTTCTTCATGTGCTCGATGCCGGCCTGCCACTCGTACTGCGCTTCCTTGAGCGGCTTGCCGGTTGCGACCTGGGCCGACGAGGTCACCATGCGCACGCCGCTGTTCCAGGTAACCGGCGGAATCATGACCTGGTCCTTCAGATCGGGCTTCCAGAGGTCGGCCCAGGCGCCGGGCGTCTTCTTGATGCGGTTGGTGTTGTAGAAGATCGTGTGCGTCGCATCGACGACCCCGGCCGAGAAGTAGTCGGCAAGGTTGAACGCCGGGCGCACGAACGCGAAGTTCGGGATGTTCTTCACGTTGTGCTGGCGGATCAGGCCGCGTTCCTTGGCCAGGAACACGCCCGCTTCGGAAAACTGCATGAGGTCCGGCGGACTGGCCTTCTGGGTCCGCAGCATCACGAGCATCCGGCTCGTCACCGACTGCTGGAGGTTGATCTTCGCACCGGTCATCTTCTCGAACTGCGGATGCAGATGATCGATCCACAGTTTCGCGAGAAGGCCCTGGTTGAGGACGACATTGATCTCCCCGGCGGCACGCGCCGCGGTGGTCACCCAGGGGGCGGCGAAGGCGACGGTGCCCGCGGCGGCCGCCTTGCCCATGAAACTGCGGCGCGTCTGCCGGCGCTCAAAATCCGGCTGCAAACCCGTTTTGTCATGTTTGGTGTCGGTCAACTTCTTTCCTCCCTCTGCAATGCGGCGCTGCACCCAATCGATGGCCGCCGCGGAAAAACCGGGCCGAACCGTAGCCGATCCGTTTCGAGATGTCAGCCGGGCCGGCAGGGGCAGTAGCTATATTCCCGGCGCATGGCTGCCCCGGCGGCCGGCTTGTCGTTCGGCGCCCCGGCTTGACCCTCTGCGATTGCGGAAAGTCGATGAGTTGGCCTGCCGCTCGACTTAGGGCGAACGCCGCGACAGTCCGCAGTCGACCCCTATTCCACCGGCGACATGCGTCATGCTTCAAGCTGCTACCGAATGGGCAGGGTGAGGACCGTGCTCTCCACCGGGTGCTTATCCGGTACTTGCCCTCTACGCCCTGATCAACAACAGCGCCCGCGACCTGAACTCGCCGCTGCCGGTGGCCTACGCTCCGGGCGGCCGGTACGGCACCGTCTTCTTCACCGCCTCGTCCACCATCTCGGGCGTGAGCAGCACGGTGGCCCTCATGTTGAGGGCGCCTGCCTTGGCGATGTTGAGCGAGACCGCCGTGGCCGTGGCGTCGTCGGGAAGATCGCAGATGATGTAAAGGTCCGTCTCGCCGAAGGCGTAGTAGAGCCCCTCCACGTTGCCGCCCATCGCCTCGATGGTATCGGTCAGCGCCGCCCGCCGGCGGCTGCCGCCCTCCTTCAAAAGGCCCACGAGCCCTTCGCCCGTGTACGTCGCGTGGAACATGTATTTGCCCATAGGACTACCTCCAGATTTTGCAGTCCTCGATGATGGGCGATGCGCGGTGTTTCTTCAAGGCCGCAGCGACGAAGCCGCCGAGCGCGGCAGTCGGAACCGAGCGCACTGCCCACCTCGCTGTGCTCGTCGTTGGCACAGACGCCTGCGTCGCCGGCCGGCCGCTTGCCGGTTAGGTCTCATTCAACCGTCATATCGACCGGAGCGGCCGTCCGGCCGCGCAGCGGAGATATCTTTTCTGCACGCATCACGGACCGAGGCGCCGTACCGGAGAGATTTCTCCGCTCCCTACGGTCGGTCGAAATGACGGATGGGAAGCGCACAGCCGGAAAACCGGCGAGGCGCTCCCTCCGCCAAGCGAAGACCGCCCTAATACGCCAGCGGCTTGATCTCGGCCCCCGTTGCGATCTGGGGGGCGGACTTGTTGTTGACGATCACCAGGTCGTACTTGAACTTCTTGCCCTTGACCCACTGGCCGCCGACCAGCGGCGTCCGGCAGATATTCTTCACCGGGTTGCGCCGGTCGCCGAATTTCCACGACACCGGGCCGACGATCGAATTGTAATTCGTCTCCTCGATCGCCTTGAGGATCGCGTTTGGATCGCCCGGGTCGCCGCAGCGTTTGAGCACGTCGATCGCGACCTCGATATTGGCGTGCTTGAAGCCCATCGGCTGGGTCCACTGCTTGCCGGTGGCCGCGATATACGCCGCTGCGAACTCCGCCGACGACTTGCCGTTCAACGCAGAGCGGAACGGGTGGGACGGCGACCACCAGACCTCGGTGGTGAGTCCGACGCCGCGGTCGCCGAGCGCCTCGACGGCGGCCGGGAACAGCAGGGCCTTGGCGATCGTCGCGGCCTTAAGCTGGCTGGCCAGCCCTTGCTGGGCGGCCTGGCCCCAGAAGGTCGAGAAGTCCGGCGGCGTGGCGAGGCCGGTCAGGATTTCCACGCCTTCCTTCCGCATGTCGCCGATCTGGCCGCTGAAGTTGAAGGTGCCGGGATTGAACAGGCCGCGCTGGAAATATTTGAAGCCGCCGGCCTCCATCGGCGGCTTGAATCCGCGCTTCGGGTCGCCGGCGACCACGCCGTCGGAATCGTTGGCGATCAGCGCGCCGATCTTTTTGTTCGTGTCCAGGTCGTTCCACATGTTCATGAACACGCCGATCATGTCGTCGATGCCCCAGAAGAAGTGGTAGGTCCACTTGAAGCCCTTCTGCGGCGTGCCGCCCCGGCCGAAATAGACCACCTGCCACGGCGTATCCGACGTCACGCAGGGCACCTCGTTGGCCTCGCACTGGTCGGAAACCGGGTTGACGGTATCGCCGGACGACGACCCCATCATCAGGTTGACGTTTTCCTTCAGGATCAGCTCCGCGGCGACTTCCGCGGCCCGGTTCGGGTTCGACTGCGAATCCTTGGCGACGATTTCGACCGGGTACGTCTTCGAGCCGATCTTGATGCCGTTCTTCAACGTCTCGCGTGCATCGGCCAGAACGAAGCGGTCGGCCTCGCCGAACGGCGCCAGCGGGCCGGTCTGCGGGCTGACGAAGCCGATCTTCACCGTTTTCGCCGCATGCACCGCGGGCGCCCCGACCGTCGAGGCCGCCACCGCCGCGGCCGCACCGCCGCCGGTTGCCAGAAAATCGCGCCGTCCGACCCGTTTCGGCCCAATCCGTTTTGGGGCCGCACCCGTTTGCCGTTTTGCCATGATCTCTCCTCCCGTGAAGCGCGCGGCCGGGATCGCCGCGGCGCCGTTGTTCGACCGGTCCGGCCCGTCGGAATCTTTCCGGGCAGCCCGCCGGTAACTGTAGCCCGCGCGCCGAACCGATTGAAAGCGAACGGCCTATTCGAAGCCGACGCTCACCACGCCGAGGTCGCCGAAATCGGCGCGCAGCGTATCGCCCGGCTCGGCCCAGACCGGGCGGACGAACGAGCCCGAAAGCACGATATGGCCCGGCTCCAGCCCGACGCCATGGGCGCCCAGCTTGTTCGCCAGCCAGGCGATGCCCATGGCCGGATGGCCGAGCACGCCGATGGCGACGCCGGTCTCCTCGATATCGGTGTTGCGGTACATCGCGCCGCCCACCCAGCGCAGGTCGATATCATGCGGCCCGACCGGATGGCCGCCCAGCACGATGCCTGCCGCGGCGCCGTTATCGGCGATGGTGTCGAAGATCTTGCGCGGATTCTGCACCCGGGCGTCGATGATCTCGATCGACGGCACGACATATTCGGTCGCGCGCAGGACGTCGAGCAGGCCGACGCCCGGTCCTTCGAGCGGCGCACCCAGGACGAAGGCGAGTTCGAGCTCGACCCGCGGGATGCAGTAATCGGCACGGCGCACGGTCGCGCCGTCGGCGATCATCATACCGTCCAGCAGGTGTCCGTAGTCCGGCTCGTCGATCTGCGACGAGCGCTGCATCGCCTTCGAGGTCAGGCCGACCTTGTGGCCGATCACCCGTGCGCCGGCGGCGACCTTGCGCGCGGTCACCTCGGCCTGGATGGCATAGGCGTCCTCGAACGTGATCTCCGGCCAGGTCGTGGACAGCTGGAGCACCGGCGTGCGCGTCTCCCCGGCCTGCATCAACAGGTCGGCCGCCCTGTTGCGATCGGCATCCGACAGCATGGTCTTTCCTCAGACAAATCCGCGTTGACCGGAGGGTATAGGGGCAGGGAGAGCGACAGTCCAACGGCGTCTTGCCAACGGCGTCTTGCCAACGGCGTCTTGCCAACGGCGTCTTGCCAATGGCGTATTGACAGCGCCTTCCGGCTGCACCGGCCGACGCAGTCAGTTCAGCGGGATCGCCTTGTCCCCGGCCGCCGGTGCGTCGCCGCCCGCGTCCAACATGAATTCGTCGAGGCGATGGACATCAAAGCCGGCCAGACGCTGCGCCAGCCGCGCCTCGTAGGCCCGGATCGCCGGCAGGCTCTTGCGGTAGGCCTCCAGCCCGAAATCCGACGCCATGACGATGACGGCCCGCTGGTCGCGCTCGCTCTGCTTGCGCAGGACCAGCGAGCGCACGACCATCCGGTCGACCAGTTTCGACAGGGCCGAAATCTGGATGGCGGACCGTGCCGACAGGCCGCTCATGGTCCGGCCCTTGCCGTCGCTCAGACTGTCGAGCACCCGCCACTGCACGAGCGACAGATCGAGCGGCCGGAGCAGGCCGTCCAGGTCCTGGGCCACGGACTGGCCGGCCCGCATCAGGATGTCGGCCAGGCTACCGGAGAAGGCCATTTGTATCTCCCTTGGTCGGTCGCCCGGCGAACGGCGCGCGGGCGAAACCGCGTGGCGCAAGGGCGCCGGAATGGAGTAGGATTCGGGCCGGCGGACAGGCGCACCGCGAAACGGCCCCGGCCAGCATTCCGGAGAACATCCCGGAGAACACCCCGGACACGCCATGGCGAGCACGCACCGGATCGGCGTATTCATACCCACGAGCGGCCCGGCGGGCATCTGGGGCCCGTCCTGCCGCGCCAGCGCCGAACTGGCCTGCGCCGAAATCAACGCCGCGGCGACCGACGATACGGTGTTCCGGCTGCGCTTCGTCGATGCCGGATCGAAGCCGGAGGCCGTTGCCCGGCGCGCCGCCGACCTGATCGCCGCCCGGCGGATCGATTCGGTCGTCGGCATGCATACCAGCGACGTGCGGGACGCGCTGGCGGCGGCGGTCGGCCGGCGCGTGCCCTACATCTACACGCCGTTGCACGAAGGCAGCGCGCCGCACAATGTCCACTGCCTCGGGGTGACGCCGGATCGCCAACTGCTGCCGGCGCTCAACTGGCTGAGCGCGCGCTACCGGCTGCGCCGCTGGTATTTCGTCGGCAACGACTATGTCTGGCCGCGGGTTTCCCACACCCTGGCGGCGCGGGCGATGGCCCGGCAGGGCTGCGAGGTCGTCGGCAGCGATTATGTCGATTTCGACGAGAGCGCGATCGACATCCGCCGCTTCGACGCCATCCTCGACCGGATCGAAAGACGCCGGCCCGATGCCGTCCTGCTGTCCCTGATCGGCCAGGATTCGGTGCTCTTCAACCGGGCCTTTCATGCTGCCGGACTCGCGCGTTCGGTCCTTCGCTTCTCCTGCGCCATCGAGGAGAACATGCTGCTGGCCATGGGCGCGGCGGCGACCGACGGGGTTTTCGTCAGCGCCGGCTATTTCGCGGCGCTCGATACGCGGCGCAACGGGGCGTTCCGCGAGCGCTACCATTCGATGTTCGCCGAGCGGGCGCCGATGCTGAACGATCTCGGCCAGTCGATCTACGAAGGCATGGCCCGCCTCGCCGTCCAGGTGACACGCAACCGCCGCATCGCCGCCGGCGTCCGCAGCGAGACCGGCCCCGGAGGATTGCCCGTCTATCTGGCCGAAGCGCATGGGTTCGATTTCAGGATCGTTCGCCAACTGGCCCGTTGACCGGCGCGGTCGGGCGCACCGGCCTCCCGACAATTTATTTGACATGGAAAATAAAGCAAGGATAACTTGATCCGCGCTGCGAGGCTGTCAGAATTGCGCCCGGAATTGCGGAGGTCCGAAGAGCGAGGCGACCCATGGCGACCTTCATCACCATTGTCATCGTTGTCGTGGCGCTGGCGGTCTTCGTCGCCTTCCTGCAGCGCTTCTACCGCAAGGCCACCCGCGAGACCGCGCTGATCCGCACCGGCTTCGGCGGCCAGAAGGTGGCGATGGACGGCGGCTGCATCGCCCTGCCCTTCCTGCACCGGGTCGAAGAGATCAACATGCGTGCGATGCCGCTGGAAGTCGCGCGCACGGGCAACGCCTCGCTGATGACCGAGGACCGGCTGCGCCTGGACGTCGAGATGGAGTTCAACCTGCGCGTCCTGCCGACGCCGCAGGGCGTGGCGACCGCGGCCCAGGCCATCGGCTCCCGCTCGCTCAGGACCGACGGCCTGCACGAACTGCTCGACGGCCGGCTGGTCGGCGCCATGCAGGCGGTCGTCGCGACCAAGACCATGGACCAGCTGCACGAGAATCGCGGCGCCTTCGTCAAGGAAGTCGGGGCGCTTCTCGTCGAGAACCTCGAACAGAACGGCCTGCGCCTGGAATCGGCGTCGCTCACCCGGTTCGACCAAGCGTCGCTGGCCTCGCTCGACGAGAACAACGCCTTCAACGCCGTCGGCATGCGCCGGCTGGCCGAGATCGTCGCCGCCAACCGCAAGCAGCGGGCGGATATCGAGGCCGACGCCGACGTCTCGGTGCGCCAGACCCAACTCGATTCGCTGAAACGGAAGCTGGAGATCGAGCGCGAGCAGCAGGAAGCGGAGATCGCCCAGCACCGGACGGTCGAGGAAGCCCGCGCGGCCGGCGACGCCGCCGAGGAAGCTGCGCGCCAGCACGCGAAGCAGGAGGCCGAGCGCGCCCGGATCGACGCCGAACGGCAGACCCGCCTCGCGGAAATCCAGCGCGACCTCGCCCTGCGCCAGGAGGAATCCCAGGCCCTGCTGGCCGCCGAATCGACGAAGATCGACAGCCAGATCGCGCTCAGCCGCAAGCGCGGCGAGGAGTTCGACGCCGAGGCCGAGACCGAGCTGCGCCGCATCGGCGTCGTCGCGGCGCAGGAGCAGTTGCAGCGCGAGAAGGAGAAGCTGGCGGCGGAACGCGACGCGACGACCGCACTCCTGCGCGCCAGGCGCGACGCCGACGTTTCCGAAGAGGTCACCAAGTCCGAGGTTAAGACCCTGCTCGACAAGGTGCAGGCCGAAGCCAAGGCGACCTCCGTGAAGGCGGAGGCCCGGCGCCACGAACTGAAGGCCGAAGCCGAAGGCAAGGCGGCGCTCGCCGAGGCCGAGAATGCGGTGAGCGAGCAGGTGTTGCACACCAGGCTGGAGCAGCACCGGATCGACCGGATGCCGGCGATCATCGAACAGATGGTCAAACCGGCCGAGAAGATCGAGTCGATCCGCATCAACCAGGTGAGCGGCCTCGGAACCGGCGGTTCCGGGGGCGAAGGCGGCGTCGCGGCCTCGCCGTTCAACCAGGCCGTCGAGGGCGTGCTGAACATGGCGGTGCAGCTGCCGGCCATGCAGAAGCTCGGCCGGCAGCTCGGCGTCAATCTCGATGTCGGCGGCGACGGCGACGCTTCAGACGACGGACCGGCCGACAACGATACGGACGAGGACGAGGCCGGCGGAGACCGCTAGCCGGCTGGAATTCAATCAAGAGGGAGTAGCATCATGACGATCAACCGCAGACAGTTCGTGCAGGGGGCGACGGCGGCCGGCGCATTGGCGACGGTGCCGTCGGTCGCGATGGGCGCCGACACCATCAAGTTCGGCAGCATCCTGGACACGTCCGGCATCTTCGAGGCCTACGGCAAGCCGATGGAAAAGGCGCACCGGCTGGCGATCGACGAGATCAACGCTGCCGGCGGCCTGCTCGGCAAGAAGATCGAGATGATCCCCTACGACACCCAGTCCAAGATGGCGCTCTACACCCAGTATGCCCGCCGCATGACGCGCAAGGACAAGGTCGACGTGATTCACGGCGGCATCCTCTCGGCGTCGCGCGAGGCCATCCGGCCGAGCCTGCGCAAGGCCAAGACGCTGTATTTCTACAACACCACCTACGAAGGCGGCGTCTGCGACCGCAACGTCTTCTGCGTCGGCACGACGCCGGCCCAGCAGTCCGCCATCCTGGTGCCGGAGGCGATCAAGCGCTGGGGCAAGAAGATCTATGTGCTGGCCGCCGACTACAACTATGGCCAGATCACCTCGAACTGGATCAAGTACTACGCCCAGCAAGCCGGCGGCGAGGTTATCCAGGCCGATTACTTCCCGCTCAACGTGTCGGATTTCGGCTCGACCATCGCCAAGATCCAGAAGGCCAAGCCGGACATGGTCTGCTGCGTGCTGGTCGGCCTGGCGCACCTGTCGTTCTACCGCCAGTGGGCGGCCGCCGGCATGAAGAAGAAGATTCCGATCGCGACCACGACCATGTCGTCGGGCAACGAGCACAAGATCCTGACGGCGAGCGAGGGCGACGGCATCGTCGTCTGCCAGAGCTTTTCGCCCCAGGCCGATTTTCCGTCGAACAAAGCGTTCCTGGCCGCCTGGAAGAAGAAATTCGGCCACACCAACGACATCCACGAGATCGCGGCGTCGAGCTACGACGGCGTCCGGCTGTGGGCCGAGGGCGTCAAAAAGGCCGGCACACTCGACCGGATGAAGGTGATCGAGGCGCTGGAAAGCGGCATCAGCTATACCGGCCCGACCGGCAAGGTGACGATCGACCCGAAGACGCACCATGTCACCCACGACATGCATCTGATCGAGGTCAAGAATCAGACGCTGACGATTCTCAAGAGCTACAGCCAGATCCCGCCGTCGGACACGCAGCGGGTCTGCGACCTGGAGAAGAACCCGAACGATACCAAGCAGTACGAGATCAAGATCTGATCCCGGCTGCTTCCAAGGTCTCGTTCGACTGACGGAAAAGGACGGCAGCGCTTCGATGGATCTGGCGGCGGTTGTCGTCTACGAGGTCCTGTACACGATCGCGTTTCTGGCGCTCATCAGCGCCGGACTCGCGGTCGTGTTCGGGATGATGCGCGTCATCAACCTCGCCCATGGCGAGTTCGTTCTGCTCGGCGGCTACGCGGCGATCGTCTCCCACAACACGCTGGGCATCGATATCTTCGTCTCGATGCTGGTCATCGCCCCGCTGGTCGTGGCGGCGTTCGGCATCGTGGCCGAGCGGCTGATCATCCGCTTCCTCTACGGCCGGCTGATCAACACCATGCTGGCGACCTGGGGCCTGAGCCTGGCCATGATCGGCGCCTTCACGCTGATCTTCGGGCCGACCACGACCAGCATCAAGGCGCCGATCGGCGGCTTCGCGGTCGGCGACTATTCGCTGAGCGGCTACACCGTCTTCATCATCGCCAGCGCGATCGGCGTCGTGCTGCTGATTTTCGGCGTGCTGAAATACACCCGCGCCGGCCTGATTGCCCGCGGCGCCATGCAGAATGCGGATATGGCCACCGCCTTCGGCTACAACACCTCGAAGGTCTACATGGTGACCTTCGCGGCCGGCTCGGCGCTCACCGGGCTGGCCGGCGGCGTGCTCGCGCCCCTGGTCGGCATCGGCCCGACCGCCGGGCTGCTCTACATCGCCAAGGCATTCATCACGGTGATTTCCGGCGGCGCGTCGGTCGTCTCCGGCCTGATCGCCAGTTCCGGCTTCTTCGGCATCGTCTCGCAACTCGTCACCTTCGCGACGAATTCCGTGATCGGCGAGATCGGCCTGCTGGTCGCTGCGGTCATCCTGCTGCGGCTGCTGCCGACCGGCATTTCCGGCCGCTTCTTCCGCAACCGGCTGTAAGGGCGCCCAACCATGACCGTTCGGCCATGACCGCCCGGCAGGTCCTGTTCTCCGTCGTCGTCGCGGCGATCGTCATGTTCGTATTGCCGGTGTTCTTCGACGTCCTGAACCTGACCACCTTCGCCGCCTACGCGCTGCTGGCGCTCAGCCTCGGCTTCGTGTGGGGCTACGGCGGCATCCTGTGCTTCGGCCAGACGGCCTTCTACGGCCTCGGCGCCTATGTCTACGCGCTGACCGCGATCAATACCGGCGAAGCCTGGAGCGGCTTTTTCCTCGCGATCCTCCTGCCCGCCCTCTTTGCCGCCATTCTCGGCGCCATGATGTTCTACGGCCGGCTGAGCGACGTCTACCTCGCCGTCGTGACCCTGGTGGTGAGCCTGATCCTGTTCCGCTTCATGAACCACACGGCCGGCGAGCAATGGGTGATCGGCGAGGCCCGGCTCGGCGGCTTCAACGGCATTCCGGGATTTCCGACGCTCCACATTCCCGGCGATCCGGAAGCCTACATCTACGACGAGAACCTGTACTACTTCACCTTCGTCGTCCTGGCGCTGTGCTACCTGCTGACGCGCTGGCTTCTCGGCAGCCCGTTCGGCCGCATCCTGGTCGGCCTGCGCGAGAACGAGCAGCGCATCGAGCTGCTGGGCTACGACGTGCGCGCCCGCAAGACGGCGGCGTTCGCCTTCGGCGGCGCGCTCGCCGGGCTCGCCGGCTGCCTCTACGCCAACGCGGCCGAGATCATCACGCCGGAACTGTTCGGCCTGGGCCTGGCCGCGGAAATCATCATCTGGGTGATCGTCGGCGGCGCCGGCACCCTGATCGGGCCGATGATCGGCGCTGCGGTGCTCGGCTATCTCAAATTCGTCCTCGGCCTGCGCGCGGTGAAAGAGGTGTTCGGCAGGGAGAACCCGCTCGAGGCCACGCTGGTCTTCGGCGTCATCCTGATCCTGTTCATCCTGTTCCTGCCGCGCGGCGTGGTGCCGTCGATCCAGGGCTGGATGGGCAAGGCGCGGCCGGGCCGGGCCGGCAGGTTTAGCGCGGCCGGCGCCGGCAGGCGCCGGCGCACCAGGGCGGAAAGGGCGCGCACCAATGCGTAGGGCCGCGCGCGACGGAGTCGTGGAGGCGCGCGGGGTCAGCGTCCGCTTCGGCGGCGTGACGGCGCTCGACTCCGTCGATTTCGTCCTCGCCGACAAGGAGCTGCGCTGCCTCATCGGCCCGAACGGCGCCGGCAAGAGCACCTTCTTCAAGTGCCTGACCGGCGTCCTGCGGCCGAGCGAGGGCGACATCCGCATCCGCGGCATCGATTGCGTCGGCGCCCATCCGCACGAGATCGCCGGCCTCGGCGTCGGCATCAAGACCCAGGTGCCGAGCGTGATGAACGGCCTGAGCGTGCGCGAGAATATCTGGATCGCCGCGCGCAAGCGCAATTCGACCCGCGAGGCCGACCGCATCGTCGCCGAGACCCTGGAGCGCATCGGCATCGCCGACAGCGCCGGCGAACCGGTCGGCAACCTGGCTCACGGCCGGCGCCAGCTCGTCGAGTTCGGCACCGTGCTGGCCGGCGATCCCTGGCTGATCCTGCTCGACGAGCCGGCGGCCGGCCTGACCGCGGAAGAGGCGGAACGGGCCGTCGAGATCATCGTCGAAATGAACGACCGCGCGGCGATCATCGTCGTCGAGCACGACATGCATTTCATCCGCCAGCTGGCGAAGACCGTCACGGTGCTGCACCAGGGGCGCATCCTCACCGAAGGCCATGTCGATACGGTGCTGGGCGACCCGCTGGTGCGCGACGTCTATCTGGGCAAGTCGCAATGAACGCCGAAGCCCCGACGAACGGGAATCCGGCGAACGGCAGCCCGGCCAGCGGCCCGGACGGGTCCGTGGCCCGGGGCGACGCGATCCTGTCGGTCCAGGGCCTGCGCGCCGGTTATGGCGACATCCCCGTGTTGCGCGGCGTGTCGATGGACCTGGCCGAGAACGAGGTGCTCGGCCTGCTCGGCCACAACGGCATGGGTAAATCCACCCTGCTCAAGACCCTGATGGGCCTGCTGCCGGCGACCGGCGGCCAGATCGCCTTCGAGGGGACGCCGATCACACGGCTGCCGACCTGGCGGCGCAGCCGGCTCGGCTTCGGCTACGTTCCCCAGGGCCGCGGCATCTTCCCGGGCCTCACGGTGCGCGAGAACCTGCACTTCGCCTGGAGCGAGGAGACCGGCGACGCCGGCGCTGAAGCCGGGATCGACCGGATCGTTGCGGATTTTCCGCGCCTCGCCCCGCTGCTCGACCGCCAGGGCGGCGTGCTGAGCGGCGGCGAGCAGCAGATCCTCGCGGTCGCGCGCTGCCTGATCGCCGACCCGGTGCTGTTCCTGCTCGACGAGCCGACCGAGGGCATCCAGCCCTCGATCATCGAGGAGATGGCCGAAACGCTGGTCTCGATCCGGGCGAGCCGCGGCCTGACACTGTTGCTGGTTGAGCAGAACCTGGAATTCCTGACCCAATTGTCGGACCGCATCCTGGTCCTCGAACGCGGCGCGGTGAAAGCGGAAGTCGCCCGCGACCAGTTCGGCGCGACGGGCCTGATCGAGGAATTCGCCGGGCTGGGCGGCGGCGGCGCCCGGATCGCTGGTGCCCCGGCTGCCGCGCCTGCCGCTATCCCCGCCGGCGTGGCTACCGCCCCGCTTGCCCGGCCGCAACCGCAGGTGCACCCCCGGGCCCCGGCTCCGAAACCGCTGCCACGCCGGCCCGAACCGACCCCTCCGCCCCCGACCCAGCCGATCGGAAACGCCATGTCCGTCAGACGCCCCACCCTGGACCAGATGCGCGACATCGTCCGCTCGTTCGACATGAGCATGAGCGACGGCGAGATCCAGTCCTTCCTCGACCTGATGGAGCCGACGCTGGCGGCCTACGACCGGGTCGACGCGCTGCGCGACGCGCCCCCGACGGTGAAATACCCGCGCACCCCCGGCACCCGGCCCGGCGCCGGCGAAAACCCGATGAACGCCTGGTACATCAAGTGCGAGATCCTCGGCGCGCCGGGCGGCCGGCTCAGCGGCAAGACGGTCGCGCTCAAGGACAATGTCTGCCTCGCCGGCGTGCCGATGATGAACGGCGCCTCGACGCTGGAGGGCTTTACGCCGGACCTCGACGCCACCATCGTCACCCGCATGCTCGACGAAGGCGCCACCATCGCCGGCAAGGCCCATTGCGAATATTTCTGCCTGTCCGGCGGCAGCCACACCAACGCCTCCGGCCCGGTACACAATCCCTGGAAGATCGGCCACACGGCGGGCGGCTCCTCCTCCGGCTCCGGCGCGCTGGTCGGCGCCGGCGAGGTCGACATGGCGATCGGCGGCGACCAGGGCGGCTCGATCCGGATTCCGGCCTCGTTCAGCGGCTGCTACGGCATGAAGCCGACCCACGGTCTGGTACCCTATACCGGCGTCATGCCGATCGAGCCGACCATCGACCATACCGGCCCGATGACCGGCAACGTTTCGGACAACGCCCTGTTGCTTGAGGTCATCGCCGGCGCGGACGGGCTGGACCCGCGCCAGTACAAGCCGCGGGTGGACGAATACACCAAGGCGCTCGGCCGCGGCGCCGGCGGCCTGCGCATCGGCGTGGTGCAGGAGGGCTTCGGCCTGGACAGCAGCGAGCCTGGCGTGGACGCCAAGGTGCGCGCGGCGGCCGAGCGGTTCCGCGCCATGGGCGCGACGGTCGAGGACGTCTCGATCCCGATGCACAGCGACGGCCTGGCGATCTGGACGCCGGTGGCGCTGGAAGGCGCGACCAACACGATGATGAAGGGCAACGGCTTCGGCACGAGCTGGAAGGGCCTCTACGTCACCAGCCTGCTCGACGCCCATGCCAACTGGCGCGCCCGGGCCGACGAGCTGTCCCACAGCCTCAAGATCACCATGATGATCGGCGAATACATGCTGAAGCATCATCGCGGGCACTATTTCGCCAAGTCGCAGAACCTGGCGCGCCAGCTGACCGCCGCCTACGACGACGCGCTCGGCCGCTACGACCTGCTGCTGATGCCGACCCTGCCGATGGTCGCGCCGCCGATTCCCGGCCCGGATGCGCCGCTCTCCTTGTATATTCAGCGGGCGTTCGAGATGATCCCGAACACCGCGCCGTTCGACATCACCGGGCATCCGTCGATGAGCATTCCCTGCGGCTTGAGCGACGGCCTTCCCGTCGGCCTGATGCTGACCGGGAAACACTACGACGAATCGGCCATCTACCGGGCGGCGCACGCCTTCGAACAAGACGAAGACTGGCGGACCCTGTAAGCCGGAGCCTGGAACCCGGACACCAAGATCATGAGCACCGACTGGACCGTAGATCTCGCCAAGCCGATTACGTCTCTGGACAAGGCCTCCGAAGCCGGCGGGGCGGACGCAGCCCACGACCAGGGGCCGCGCGATGGCCTGTCCCACGTTATCGGCGCGAAGGCGCCCGCGCTGCTGGACAAGACCATCGGTGCGCTGCTGGCCGATACCGCCGCCACTTGGCCCGACGCGACCGCCGCCGTGTTCTGCGACAGCGGTCTGCGCTGGACCTGGCGCGAACTGAAGGAAGAGGCGCGCCGCTTCGCCGCCGGCCTGGTGGCGCTCGGCTTCGGCAAGGGCGACCGGATCGGTATCTGGGCGCCGAACCGGCCGGAATGGGTGCTGACCCAGTTTGCGACCGCAGAGATCGGCGCGGTGATGGTCAACATCAATCCGGCCTACCGGCTGGCGGAGCTGGAATACGCCCTCAACAAGGTCGGCTGCAAAGGGGTGATCCTGGCCGAGTCCTTCAAGACCAGCCATTACCTGGAGATGCTGCAATCGCTGGCGCCGGAATTGGCGACGGCAGAGCCCGGCAGGCTGCAATCGGAAAAGCTGCCCCATCTGCGCACAGTGATCCGCATGGGCGACGCCACATCCCCCGGTATGGTCAATTTCGGCGAAGTCGCCGGCATGGCCGGGCCGGCCGCGCTGAAGATGGTCGACGATATCGGCGCGACCCTGGAACCGGGCGACCCGATCAACATCCAGTTCACCAGCGGCACCACCGGCGCGCCCAAGGGCGCCACGCTGACCCACCGCAACATCGTCAACAACGCCCGCTTCACCACCGACGCGATGCGCTTCACCGCGGCCGACCGGCTGTGCATCCCGGTGCCGCTCTACCACTGCTTCGGCATGGTCATGGGGACGCTGGGCTGCGTCGCCAAGGGCGCCGCCATGATCTTTCCCGGCGAAGGCTTCGAGCCGGGCGACACGCTGAAGGCGCTGAACGACGAGAAATGCACGGCCCTCTACGGCGTGCCGACCATGTTCATCGCCATGCTGTCCCATCCCGATTTCGCGCAGGCGGACCTGTCGTCCCTGCGCACCGGCATCATGGCGGGCGCGCCCTGCCCGATCGAGACCATGAAGCAGGTGATCGGCGATATGAACATGTCGGACGTCACCATCGCCTACGGCATGACCGAGACCAGCCCGGTCTCGTTCCAGAGCGCGACCGACGATCCGATCGAGAAGCGCGTCTCGACGGTCGGGCGCATCCAGCCCCACGCCGAATGCAAGATCGTCGACCCCGACGACGGACGGACCCTGCCGGTCGGCGAACGGGGCGAACTGTGCACGCGGGGCTATCTGGTGATGCGCGGCTACTGGGGCGACCTGGAGCGCACGAGCGAGGCGGTCGACGCCGAGGGCTGGATGCACACCGGCGACCTCGCCACCATCGACGCCGAGGGCTATTGCCAGGTCGTCGGCCGGGTCAAGGACATGCTGATCCGCGGCGGCGAGAACGTCTATCCGCGCGAGATCGAGGAATTCCTTCTGCGCAACGACAACGTCCAGGACGTCCAGGTCTTCGGCGTCCCGGACGAGCGCTACGGCGAGGAGGTCTGCGCCTGGATCGTCCTGAAGCCGGGCGCGGAGGAAACCGAAGAATCGATCCGCGACTTCTGCCGCGGCCAGATCGCCCACTACAAGATCCCGCGCTACGTCCGCTTCGTCGGCGAATTGCCGATGACCGTGACCGGCAAGCCGCAGAAGTTCGTCATGCGCGACAAGATGATCGAACTGCTCGCGGCCGGGGCCCGGTCCGCCTAGGACGCCTTGACGCGACGCAGGCCGTGACCGTGGTGAGAGATCGGGGCTAACCGGCCCTGAATTCGTTGAAAATGTCGATCCAGGCTTTCGCCTCCTGCCGGACGGGGAGGTCGCGGCCGACGCTGCGGTCGATCAACGCCTCCACCCGCATCCGGCCGCGGTTTTCGGGATCGGGGTCGTAGCCCATGAGCCGGTTCTGCTCCGCGGTCCAATGGTCCGCGATCTTGAGGTTCGGGCCGCGGGCCTTGAACGCCTTGGCGAAACAGAGCTTCGCCTGGACATGGGCCTGACTGACATACCTGATCCACTCGAGAGCGAGATCCTTGTTCCGGCTTTGCCTGCACACAGTGGCCACTTCCTGCCAGCGGATTCCGCCCTGTTTCGGAACTGTCGCCTCGAAGTTGGGGTGACCGGCGAGCTTGAGATCGATATCGAGGTCTCCGACCATGGCAGCAACGATATCGCCTTCGATCATGGCCTGCACGATGGGCCGGCTGCTGGCGCCCAGCATGCCGACCTGAGGCCTCAGTCTGAGCAGCCACGCCCTGACCGCGCCCAGTTGCTCGTCGCTCAGGTCGTAGGGGTTTTGCGTGCCGGGATGAACCGCGAGGCTCGCAATGCCCATGTTCGGCAGATACCAGTCCAGAACGCCGACCCTGCCGGCAAGCCCGGGCAGAAACAGCGAATTCCAGTCCCCGCTCGCCTCCCGGCTCATGCGGTCGGCGTTGTAGGAGATGGCGTAGAAACCGAAGCGCGTGGCCGTGCCCCATACCCGGCCGCCGCCCGCCCTGACCTGGCGCATGGTCCTGAACCGGGGATGGTAGTTGGCGAGTTCCGGTATCTCACCCGGACTGTAGGGTTCGATCGCGTCGATGGCGGCGAGCCTGCGAACATATTCGGCGTCGACGAGCACAGTGTCGTAGGTCCCGCGCGGCGCCCGGTTGAACGACCGGAGCATCTGCTCGCCGCCGATATAGATCTTGAATTCCAGCCTGATGCCGTGCGTGTCCTCGAACTCCTCGGCGACCGCCTTTTCTTCGTAGCCGGGCCATGTCAGCACCCGCAGCCGGTCCGCGGCGCGGGCGCGGCGCGAAAAGACGGCGAGCGGGCCTGCCGCGGCTGCGCCTGCCGCCGCGGCGCCGGCCTTCAGCACGGTCCGCCGGCTGGCCTCGGGGGCGGGCCGGCCGGTCCGGTTCCGCTTGCCGGTGTCGCTCATCGGCGCCTCCTTCTCATCGTCGATGCACGGCGCTATTGTAAACGGACCCAAGCCGGGAGTCCCCGATGGACAGCTTTTCCGCCCACCGGCACAGCGACGACAGCATGACCCTGTCGCCGCCGCACACCGCGGTCCTCGTCGTCGACATGATGAACGATTTCTGCGCCGAGGGCGGCGCGATGGTTCTGCCCGGCTCCGAGCGGCTGGTGCCGCCCCAGAATGCCGTGATCCGGGCGGTGCGCGACACCGGCGGGACCGTCGCCTTCATCAAGGACACCCACCGGCCGCAGGCCCGGCGCGAGCGCGAATTCCTCAAACGGACGCCCCACTGTATCGAGGGCAGCTGGGGTGCCGGGGTGATCGACGCCCTGGACAAGCAGCCCGGCGACATCGAGATCGTCAAGCGTCGCTATTCCGGCTTCTTCAACACCGACCTCGACCTCAGCCTGAAGGACATGGAGGCCGATACGCTGATCGTCGTCGGCGTCGTCACCAACATCTGCGTCCGTTCGACGGTCCACGACGCCTTCTTCCACGGCTACCGGGTGATCGTGCCCGAAGACTGCGTCGCCGCGACCGGCCCGCGCGAACAGGAGTCGAGCCTCTACGACATCGGCACCCATTTCGGCCTCGTCTCGACCTCGGATGCCGTGGTTCGCGCCCTGCGCGAGGGCGCCGCGGTGGAGAACCGGGTCGTAGCTTGAGCTCGCACCACGGGCATCGTTTTCCTCCCCCTCTTCAGAGGGGGAGGTCAGGTGGGGGTGCCGTCGCGCTTGTAGCGTTTGATTCAAATCAACGCTTCGGGCGGGGTGCCGGGATAGTCTGATTTCGCACCGGTTTTCTTTGCAGGAGGCGGTCATGGCGTTCCATCGGGTGGCGGTGAATGTAGACGACGACAGGGCCTGCGCGAAACGGGTGGCCTTCGCGGCGGCGATCGCCCGGCGGTACGGCGGCGAACTGGTCGGCGTCTTCGCCCGGCTGCCCAACCCCGCGGTCTCCGCGTCGGTCTGGCCGGCCCTGCCCAACAACGATGTGATGGACCGGCTGCGCGAGGTGCACGGCGCGGAGATCGACGCCCATATCGGCAGGCTGCGCCCGGAGTTCGAGGCCGCGGCCGGCGACGTGCCGACCGACTGGCTGGAAGCCGAAGGGGACCGCGCGGCGGCGATGATCCGGGCCGCGCAATCGTCGGCCTTGCTGGTGATCGCCCAGCAGGATGAGGGAGACCCGCTCAACTATCTGACCCGCGAGAGCGTGTCGGACATCGTGATGCGCAGCGGCCGGCCGGTGCTGTTCCATCCCTATATCGGCGCGGATCCGGAATTCCGGCGTATCCTGGTGGCGTGGGACGGCAGCCGCGAGGCCGTGCGCGCCTTCAACGACGCCGCACCCTTCATGGCCGGCGCCGATGTGCTGTTCCTGACGGTCGCGCCGGACAGCGAGCAGAAGGCATCGGCCGGCGACGCCGACCGCTTGACCGGCTTTGCCGGGCGCATGGGCGCGGCGGCGTCCGTCGCCGAGCACATCGCCCACGATATCCGGGTCGGCGACGTCGTCATGTCGCGCGCGGCGGACCACAGCGCCGACCTGGTCGTGATGGGCGGCTACAGCCATTCGCGCTTCCGCGAACTGGTCCTCGGCGGCGCGACCCGGGACATCCTCGACCAGATGCCGGTCCCGGTGCTGATGAGCCATTGAAGGTGGTGCGGCGGCCCGCCCCCTCTCCGATCCGCCGTATCGAGGGACCGCCGCTCAGCCGGGGTGCGCCGTCGCCGGCTTCAGGGCCCTGTCGCCTCCGGCGCGCTCGCGCAGTTCGTCGACATCCAGCACGTCGATGGTCTGCTTCCCGGCGGTCCGGATCGTGCCGTCGCGGCGCAGCCGGGTGATCGTGCGGCTCACCGTCTCCACGGTCAGCCCGAGATAGTCGGCAATTTCGCGCCGCGACATCGACAGTTCGAGCCGCGTGGCGTCCGGGCCGCGCCGGCGCATCCGGTGCATCTGGAACCACAGGAAGGTCGCGATCTTCTCCATCGCGGTCTTGCGGCCGAGCAGGAACATCTGGTCGTGGGCCGAAGCCAGTTCGTCGGAGCAATGGCGCAACAGCCAGTGTTCCATGTCGGGAAATTCCCGGAACAGCCCGTTCATGGCCGCGATCGGATACTGGCAGACGATCGCCTCGCCGAGCGCCTCGGCGGAATAGGCATAGCGCTGGTGGTGATTGAGCCCCAGCATGTCGCCGGGATAGAGGAATCCGGTGATCTGCCGCCGCCCGTCATGGGCCTCCTTGAACACCATCATGGCGCCGTCGGTGACGATGAAATAATGCGCCGCCGGATCGCCCTCGTCGAACAGGCGGCGCCCGGCGTCGATCTGGCGGCGGACGACGATATCCTTCAGGCAGGCGATACGCTCGCCCTTCAGAACGCTGCAGACGGCGGACGACCGGGCCTGGCAGACCAGGCACGGCAGGTCGCCCGGGATGATTCTGCCGCCTGTGACGGGGGCGTCGGCGTCGTTCATGACTGCGCTCGAACCTCTGGCCGGCGGCAGCCGGGCCGCCGCCAGCCTGTCTTTCCGCCGCAGTCTCCAATCGGCGGCGGTTCAGGTCAATCGGCTTTCGGACCTGTGACCCATTCGGGACGCCGGCCGGACGCCGCCGCGCGGACTTTCAGCGGATCAGCCAGATCAGGCCAAGGCCGACCGCCGCCGCGCCCAGCCCGGTCAGGCGGATCGCCGCTTCCGAAGCTTCGAGGAAGACCTGCATCAGCCGGCGCATCCCGTTGGGAAAGAGCGCATAGATCAGGCCTTCCAGCACCATCGCCAGACAGAGCGCCAGCAGCAGTTCTTTCACGCGAGGTTCATCCGTCTGTCCGGCAGCACACTCCGCACCCCGGCGCGCCTGCCGGCCCGGGGACGGGCCGTGGAACAGGAAAGCCGGCGGCTATTTCTTTTCCCCGCCGGCCTTCTTGCCGTCCATGTCGCCGAAAAACTTGAAGAAATCGCCCGACGCCGGGCCGATAAAGCGGGTATTCTCCGCGCCAAGCGAGTCGCGCAGCGCGTTCATGGAGATCCAGAACTCGAAGAATCCGCCGTCGCGGCCGTAGGCCTTGTTGTAGATCTTCTGCGCCCTGCCCTCGCCCTCGCCGCGCAGTTCCTGGGACCGGCGCTCGGCCTTGGCGACGGTGATCCGCGAATCGCGGTCGGCATCGGCCCGGATGCGGGCCGATTCGCGCTCGCCGTTGGCGCGGATACCGGTCGCTTCCTGGCGCCGCTGCGATTCCATCCGCTGCAGGATCCGTTCGCTGTTCTGCGGCGGCAGGTCGAGCCGTTTCACCCGGACGTCGATCAGGTCGACCCCGTAGCGGTTCTCCACCGCTGTGCTCACGCGGCTGGCGATATCGCGCATGATGTCGGCGCGCTTGGCCGTCAAAAGCTCCGACAGCGGGACCCGGGCGAAAACCGCCCGCGTCGTCGAGCTCACGATGTCGCCGAGCTGCTGCTCGAAGACCTCCACGGCCCGGGCCGCCTGGAAAAATTTCAGCGGGTTCTTGATCCGGTAGCGGGCGATGGTGTCGACGACCGTCTGCTTCTGGTCGCTGGTCGGCATTTCCGCCGGCGACACGTCCAGGTCCAGCACGCGCCGGTCGAAATAGCGAATGTTCTGGATGAACGGCAGCTTGAAGTGCAGGCCGGGATCGCTGTCCTGGCGCACGACCTTGCCGAACTGGAGGACGAGCACCTGGTCGCGCTCGTGGACCGTGTAGACGGCCGAGTAGCCGAGGATGCCGATTATGACCAGAAAGGCGATCAGGGCGATACGGGTGCGGGTCATGTTACTGGCTCCTGCTGGCGTCGGCTTCCGGCTGGCGAAGCGTCGGGCCGGTTCCGGGTGCCACGTCGCCGTCCTCGTTGCTGGGCGTGCCGCGCTGCTTGATCAGTTCGTCGAGCGGCAGATAGGGCACGACGCCCTGGCTGCCGGACTGGTCCACGATGATCTTCTCCATGCTCTTCAGGATATTCTGCATCGTGGAGATGTAGATGCGCTTGCGGGTGATGTCCTTCGCCGCTTCATACTCGAGCAACAGCGCCAGGAAGCGGCTGGTTTCGCCCTCGGCGATCTGGATGCGCTCCTGCTTGAAGGCTTCGGCCGCCCGGGTGATCTGGTCCGCCCGGCCGTTGGCCCGTTCCAGGATTCGCTTCTGGTAGGCGGTCGCCTCGTTGATCATCTTGTCCCGGTCGGCGCGGGCCGCCTGCACGTCGCGGAAGGCGTCGAGCACCTTGTCCGGCGGATCGGCGCCGAGGAGCTGGACGCGAACCACTTCGATGCCGGCGCCGTATTCGTTGAGGATGCCCTGGATCAGAAGTTTGGCGTCGCCCTCGATCTTGAGCCGGCCTTCGGTGCGGATTTCCTCGAACGGCGTCTTGCCGACGATCTCGCGGATCGCGCTCTCGGTCGCATCCTTGAGCGTCTTTTCCGGATTGCGGATGTTGAACAGATAGTTGCGGATGCCGGGCTGGGTCGTAATCTCGGCGCCGTCGACCGTGCGGGTCACCGGCCGGGCGTCGATGCGCCAGTGCACCACGACCTTGATGTCGACGATATTCTCGTCGCCGGTCAGCATCAGGCTTTCCTGCTCTTCCGTGCGGCGCGAATCGCCGAGCTGGATGAAGCCGACGTTGGTCTTGGAGATTTCGGTGATCTTCGGCTTCTCGGTCTCGCCGATCGGCGACGGCCAGTTCCAGTGCAGGCCCTGGGCCGAGACATGGACCACCTCGCCGAACACCAGTTCGACGCCGGCTTCCTTCGGGTCGACGCGGTAGAACCCGGTCGCCATCCAGATCGCGACGACCAGCAGGGCGATCAGCGCGAGGCCCTTGGGCGAGCCGACGCCGCCCGGCATCACCCGGCGCACGCCGTCCTGGCCGCGCCGGATCATGTCTTCGAAATTGGGTGGCTGGCCGCCCCGCCCGCCGCCGAAGCCGCCGGGCCGTCGAC
>WTGH01000061.1 GCA_011523655.1 Rhodospirillaceae bacterium | reverse complement strand
ATCCAGTCCCATTCGAGCGCGGCGATCTCGCCGAAGCGGCAGCCGGTCAGCATCAGCAGGCGGACGATGGCGACGACGTTCGGGCACCAGAACTCGTCACGGGTCAATACCGCGTTGAGCCGGGCCATTTCCTCGGCGGTGAGAAAACGCTCCTTCGGTTCCATCCTGTATCGCTTGGCGTTCCTGCACGGGTTGGAGTTGTGGGCGCGGTATCCCCACAGCTCGGCCATGCGCATCATCATGGACAGCACCGGCGTGGCGCGGTTGGCGACGCCGGGCCTCTCGCTCATGGACGCGAACCAGTCCCGGACCTGCTCGACGGCGATGGCGTCCACGGTCAGATGACCGAAGGCGAGGAGGATGTCCCGGCGCACGATCCCGGCGTTGGTCTCACGCGTCTGTGGCTTCCAGTGCCGGGCCTGCCGGTCGAGGAACTCGGCGGCGAAGGTGTCCATCGGATGCCCTGGCGTGCGGGGGCCGCCGTCGTTCTTCACCGTTTCGGTGAAGGCGGCAATCAGCCTGCGGGCCTCGCGCCGGGCCTCGGGGACGGTCATGGAGGCGGCGTCTCCGATGGTGGCGAAGCGCCGCCGCCCGCGCAGCGTGGTCTCCAGCCGGAAGCTGCGCGCGCCGCTCGGGAAGACGCGCAGGGTGAGGCCGGGGATCGCGTCGTCGCGGATATCGTAACGTTTCTCGCGCGGCTTGGCGGCGCGCACGCGCCGGGCGAAGGTGGATTTGGTCTGGTTGCTCATGGTCGCGGCTCCCGTTCGGGCCGCGCGGCTGGGCGGTAGCACAGGAAGCAGCCGCGGCGGCGTTTCGTCGTGGAAGCCGCGCGGCGGCGCGGGACGGGCGAGACGTAAACCCCTGCAACTAAGGGTGTTTCCGCCAGTTCATGCGATGGCGGGCGCCGGCAGGAAGGGCACCATCGGTGCGTCGGGTGTGACCCCCGAGGCCGGCCCGGGCCGGTCGGAAGCCTGATTCGCGCTGTACGGGGGATCGGGAGATCGACGCCGGCGAGACCGGCGGATCGGAGCCGCAGCGGCGATTGAGCGGCGGCCCCGGATCGTCGTCCGGGGCAGGCTCGCGCGGTGGCCGATGCACTCGTGCGCGGCACGGTGCGGGCGCGCGCGTCGCGAAGAAGGGACGCAACGGCGATCGGCGGGCAATGCAAAGGCGCAACGGGCCGCGCCGCCGCGCCTTGTCCGGGATGGCGACGCGGCCCGCTCGTGCGCTGCGGGCTATGCCGCGACGCGCTGAACCGGGATGCCGAGATGCCGCGCCTTGTCGACAAGGTTATCGGTGAAGGCCGGGGCGCCGGACCGGGCCGGCGCCGTTACGCCGGGGCGAAGGCGATTGATCCTGGCCGCCCACAAGGCCGGCTTAAAGCCTGCGGCTATCGCACGGGAATTCCAGCTCTCGCAGCAGGCCGTCCAACATGTTATCACCGCCGCGCAGCGCGACCGGCGCAAGACGGAGCGGTAGATGGATCGACGCCACAGGCAGACAGCGACATCCGGGAGTTTGAGCCACCACGGTTGCGGTTCGATGACGGAGTCCGTCTGCCCGCCGCAAGGCGATCGCGGGAAATCACGGCGGGACAGGGCGCCAGCGCAGAAATGCCGACATCGGACCGCGCCATGGAACATGACCCGCAGACATGTAAACATCAGTTGTCACAAATCGCACTAGTCGCCAGTGCAGGCGCCTAGGCAGCCTAAAAGAGTGACTGACAAGACAGCTGCGAATGCACGAGGTACTAATGGCACAATTTATCACGTCAATTCGTATCAAGAATTTTCGATCTATAGTCGATCAAACTTTTTATTTAGCCAACGAATCACTTTCGATATTGGTTGGCCGCAATGATGTTGGTAAATCCAACGTACTAAAAGCGCTCAATTTGTTCTTTAATGGACAAACAGGAGCGAGCACATCATTTCGATTTGATGACGACTATTCCTTTATTGCCGAAACTGGCAAGGGAAAAGTTAGAGAGGTTTTGGTTGATTTGACGATCACACCGCCTAGCCGATTAAAGAACTCCAAGCCAGTTCGATGGATTAAAACATGGCGTGGCGATAATTTACAATTGGAGACTAAGTTTTCATACAACGACGGTATGGCTATAGGTCCAAGATCAGGGATTCATCAATGGCTAAGAAAACTAAAGTATCGTTATGTTCCTGCAGAAAAAGGGACAACATATTTCCCGCAGTTAATGTCTGAATTGCACGATGTTCTGAATGATGTTCATGCAATCGAGTTCAATGAAAGCGCCTTTGGGTTTGTAGAAGAAATACAAAATATATCCAAAGACCTTGCGTCTGAACTAAAGAAGTTAATTGGTTTATCTAGTCGAATACAAGCGCCGTCGGATTTTCGGACTTTATTTGCAAATTTAGATTTTGGAGAAAATTTAGACGGCAGCACTTACCACCTCAGACGACGCGGTGATGGAATACGGGCATGGCATATTCCAATCATTTTAAAGGTGATGGCAAAGAAGGAGCAGGAAGCTAAGCAGTATGGAAGAGTGAGACCAGATACAATTTGGGGTTTTGAAGAGCCCGAAAACAACCTTGAATTGACAAACGCTTTTAAAGTAGCACGTCAAATTTACGATTTTTCCGATGACATTCAAATTTTTCTGACTACACATTCTCCGGCATTTTATGCCCTAGCAGATGATAATCACACCAGAGCGAAGTCATATCACTTGGTGAAAGATAGTAAACGAATCACTCGGCTTGGCTCTAATGATGTGGCGGAAATTGACAGGCAGATGGGTGTTCTAGAGCTGGTGGCACCGTACCTCAAAGAAGCGAATGACGAACGCGAACAACTCAAGGTAATAGTTGAGGAATTGACTAAGAAGACAATAAATGAACCCGTAGTGGTTCTTTCCGAGGACAAAGACAACTGTCTCTTGGAATGCATAATACGTTGCTCTGGAATTGAGAGTTTTGAAATTTTGTCGTACAAAGGCTGTGGTAATGTGAGCGCCGCTTTGGGCATGGCACGAATTATACATGAAAAAGCACCAGAAACCCATATAATTTTGCACCGTGATCGAGATTACCTGTCAACCGAAGAGATTAACGAAATAGAACTTAGTGCGAAGCGGTCAAATTGCATACTGTTCTTGACACGAGGAAACGATTTGGAGTCGCATTTTTTAGATCCCGAGTATATTGCGTCGGTGAGCAAGATAACAGAAGAGGAGGCAAGCGAATGCATCAGAGCGGCAACCGAAAATGTTCGAATTAAATCCTTGGACAAATTCAGTGGCGCCGTGTTGAATGGGAGCAAGAGACCAAAAGAAAGATGGAATATTTCTAAATTTGAGAATGAATACGAAAGTGATGTATCGCGATTCCGACATGGGAAATCTGTACTTGGCGAATTAAAAAGTATTATTCATAAGAAAACCGGCAGAAGGCTTGTAGTGGGGAAGGAACACGAGCGTCTCGCGGTTTCAGAGATTTGTGCAATAAAGTCGGTTAACTGAGTTTGACAAGAGCCTTTGTTGACCCTAGAGAAGAGAGCTTTATATAGATATGTTGTGCACAATAGCCAATGATAATGTTGCGTGCTTTGCAGACGCGGTCGGGCCACTTCTCGAATTCGTTGCTGACCGGCGTGCAGATTGAGCACTGATGGGCCGGTTGACGCTGCTATGCGGCGGCCCTATGCCCCGAGAAGCCAGGACCCGATCGACGAAACGGACCCGGGTATCGATCAGCGTGTAGCTGGAATGCCGACCGACGGACTGACCTCTTGATTGACGGCAATTCCCCGGGGTCGAACCCGGGCGCCGGACACCATGCCGTGTCTGACACCGGCTACCCGGATACCTCTGCGATCCGGTTGGCGATGCGGTTGGCGGCGGACTTGAGCGGGTCGTTGGCGAGGTGGGCGTAGCGGGCGGTCATGTGCACGTTGGTGTGGCCGAGCAGCTTGCCGATCATCGGCAGCCCCTCGCCGACCATCAGGCCGCCGCTGGCGTAGCTGTGGCGCAGGTCGTGGATGCGCACGCCTTCGAGATCGGCCCGCCTGCGGATGCGCTGCCAGTAATGGTGCAGGTCCTTCATCGGCCGGCCGGGACTGGTCCCGGCGATGACGAAAGGATCGCCGTCGCGCCGCGGGATGGCGCACAGCACGGCGATCGCCGGGTCGCCCGGATGCACCGACTTGGCCCCGGTCTTCGAGTCCGGCAGGCGCAACTCCCCGGCCTCCAGGTCGACATGGTCCCATTGCAGCGTCAGGATCTCCGAGCGCCGGCAGCCGGTCAGCATCAGCAGCCGGACCGCCGCTATAACCTCGGGCGGCTCCAGCCGCTGTTCCTCGCCCGCATTCAGGGCGGCGCCGAGGCGCGCGTATTCCGCGTCGGACAGGAAGCGCTCGCGCTTCTCATCGCGGAACCGCCCGACGTGCCGGCACGGGTTGGAGCCGTCCGGGCGCAGGCCCCAGACCTCGGCGAGCGTGAAGAGGCGCGACAGGATCTGGACCGTCCGGTTGGCCTGGTAGGGCGTTGCCCGCAAGGCATGGTGCAGGGCGACGATGTCGGCGCGCTCGACGTCGGCCCCCCGGCGGCTGCCGAGCCTGGGGATCACATGGTTCACAAGGGCACTGCGGTAGACGGTCCGGGTCCCCGGCTTGCAGTGGGCGGGGAGACACTCCTCCAGGAACCGCTGCGCCAGCTCGGCCACGGTCGGCCCCCTACCACCGCGGCCGCCGGCCGCCGCCGGGTCCCGGCCGGTGCGCGCCGCGGTGATGATCTCGGCGGCCCGGGCCCGCGCCTCGGCCGGGGCGATGGGGCCGTGCGGCCCGATGGTGGTCTTTACGACCCGGCCCCTGTGGCGGTACTTGACGATGTAGACCCGCTTGCCGGTCGGATGGACGCGCACGCCGAAGCCCTTGATCTCGTCGTCCCAGACGACGCGCTCGCGCTCCTGGGGTCTGAGGGCGTCGACGACGCGCTTGGTGATTCTCGGCATGACACCTATAGTCCTGGCTGAACAATGCGGTACCCGATAGGTACCCGGAATACGCAATTCGGGGTGCATTGTAGGGCAAGGGATGTCGCGCCGTAAACCTCTTATCTCACTGAAAAACAGGAAGAAAAAGCAAGCCCGTCGACAAGAGGCACCGTTCTCGCTTAGATATCTCCACTCGGCGAACCTGCGGTTCGCTGCGGTCGATATGACGGGATCGGGGTGAGTTGCGCCCCGGCCTACACCCGCACCCTCATGTGCAGCATGCCGCGGTTGAGGATGCTGTCGGACCAGGGCGGATCGTCTTCCGCCAGGGCGATGCCGGGCCAGCGCCGGAGCACGAGCGGGAAGGCGATTTCCGCCTCGAGCCGGGCGAGCGGCGCGCCGAGGCAGAAATGGATGCCGTAGCCGAAAGCGAAATTCTTCTTCGCCTCGCCGCGGCGGATGTCGAAGCGGTGCGGCTCCGGGAACGCCCGCGGATCGCGGTTGCCGGCGCACATCATCAGGAACAGCCGGTCGCCCCGGGCAATATGCCGGCCGTGCCAGTCGAAATCCTCCATCGCGACCCGGACCATGGACAGCGACGGCCCGTCGAAGCGCAGCATCTCCTCGACCGCGTTGCGCACCAGCTCGACGTCGCCGAGGTTGTCGTACAGGTCGGCCATCTGCGCCGGGTTCTCGATCAGGGCGCGCATGCCGTTGGCGATGAGCTGGGTCGTCGTCTCGTGGCCGGCGAACAGCAGCAGGACGCAGCAGGCGACCAGCTCGTCGGTGGTCAGCCTGTCTTGCTCGTCGCAGGCGTCGAGCAGGCCGGTCGTCACGTCTTCGGCGCCGCTTGCCCGGTGCTCCTCCAGGAAGCGGCGGAACCAGGCCTCCATCTCGACGATGCCGTCCGACGCCATGCGGTATTTCTGCGGATCGCTCCGGGAGGTCAGGACGAATTTCGCCAGCAGGTCCGACCAGCGCTTGAGCTTGTCGACATCCTGTTCCGGCACGCCGAGCATGTGGGCGATGACGAGGGCCGGCAGGGGATAGGCGAATTCGTGGATCAGGTCGAATTCGCGCGGGCCGATCCGCTCAAGTTCCGCATCGATATCGTCCAGCAACCGGTTGACGATACGGGCGATTTCCGGGCGCAGCGCCTCTACCGCGCGGGCCGTGAACGCGCGGTTCATCAGGCCGCGCAGGCGGGTGTGGTCCGGCGGATCTGTGAACACGGCCCACAGGTTCAGATGGTCGCCCAGCGGCTTCAGCGTGTCCTGCATCGAGGCCGGCGCGCGCGCGATGAACGGCCGGATGCGGTCCGACGACAGGCGCGGATCGCGGAATGCCGCGCGGATGTCGTCGTAGCGCGTGACGACCCAGGCGCCCAGGATGTCCGACCGGTAGACCGGCGCTTCGGCCTGCAGCGGCGCCAGCGCCGCATAGGGATCGCGGATCGCCGCGGCCGACAGCGGATCGAAGAAGAGAGCGGGGCTTTCGGCGTCGGGCATAGGGGTTCTGCGGTTCCGGCAGGCGCGATGCGACCCTAGCGGCTGGCCGCGCGAATGCAAGCGGTGGGGCGATTCTGCGGTATTCTCGGTTTGCCGCGTTGACAGGGCCGGGCGCGGGCGATAGCCCGAACGGCGAACCGTCCCCGACAACCAAGGAATCGCGGATGCCCAAGCTGGACCGGACCCTGATCGGCACGGTGCTGGAGCCGGTCGTGGCCGAGGTCGAGAAGGGCGAGATCCGCCAGTTCGCCGACGCAATCGGCGCGACCGACCCGATCCACACGGACCTCGAAGCGGCGCAGGCCGCCGGCTATCCGAACCTGGTGGCCCCGCCGACCCTGGTGTTCTGCCTGGCCCAGCGCAATGCCGAGCCGACGGAAGGGATGGTGAAGCTCGGCTTCGACGTGGCGAAGCTGCTGCACGGCGAGCAGCATTTCGAATATTTCCATCCGGTCTGCGCCGGCGACACGATCACGCTCAGCACGCGGATCGAGGACATCTACGATAAGAAGGGCGGCCTGCTGGAATTCATGGTTCAGAAGACCGACGCCGTGAACCGGGACGGCGCCCTGTGCGCGACGATGACCGCCGTCGTCGTCCAGCGCCACGGCTAGAGGAGACGCGCGATGGACGCGGCATCCCTGAAGGTCGGCGACGCCATCCCCGAACTGGTCATCGAGCGGGTGTCGCGGCAGACGCTGGCGCTCTATGCCGGCGCCTCGGGGGACCACAACCCGATCCATATCGATACGGATTTCACCCGCGAGGCCGGGGTCGGCGACGTCTTCGCCCACGGCATGCTGGTCATGGCCTGGCTCGGCCGGGCGCTGACCGGTTTCGTGCCGCAGTCGGCGCTGCGCAGCTGGGGCGTGCGCTTTGCGTCCATCACCCAGGTCGGCGCGCGGATCCGCTGCACGGGCACGGTAACGGAACGGTTCGAGCAGGACGGCGAACGGCGCCTGCGCCTCGACATTGCCGCGACGGACGAACACGGCGACGTCAAGCTGAAGGGCGAAGCCGTCGTCGCGGTCGGCTGACCGCCGGCATCCCGTCATGCCGTATTGCAACGCATTGAAGCTCGAAGGAAGGTCGTGCGTCAGTTAGGAATTCAGCATCGGCCGGAGCCGATCCCTTATCCGTCATTTCGACCGGAGCCCCGGATTCATCCGGGGCGGAGCGGAGAAATCTTTCGCCTGCGGAGCCTGGTCCAAAGCACTGTTCCGGAAGGATTTCTCCACTACGCGGCAGCGCCGCTCCGGTCGAAATGACGGGGAGGAGGAGCGCGGCGGGGCGAGCGTTTTCGCGCCGCCGTCCTCTGTTCTTACAAACCGACGTACGATCCAAAGGAAGGCGGGTAATCGCATGGCCAAACTCGACGGCAAGGTCGCCCTCGTCTCCGGGTCGGGGCGGGGCATCGGCAGGGCGTTGGCGCTCAAGCTCGCCGGCGAGGGCGTGCGGGTGGTCGTCAACGATCTCGACCCCGATCCCGCCAACGAGACCGCCGAAGAAATCCGGGCGCTGGGCGCCGAGGCGGCGGTCTGCGCCGGCGATGTCGCCGCGGACGATTTCGCCGACCGCTTCGTCAAGGCGGCGATGGACGCCTGGGGCGGCATCGACATCGTCGTCAACAATGCCGGCTATACCTGGGACAGCGTGATCCAGAAGATGACCGACGAGCAGTGGGACACGGTCATGGACGTGCATGTCAAGGCGCCGTTCCGTATCCTGCGCGCCGCCGCCGAGCCGATCCGCATCGCCGCCAAGAAGGAGGCGATGGAGGGCCGCGAGGTCATCCGCAAGGTGGTCAACATCTCGTCGATCGCCGGGCTCTACGGCAACGCCGGCCAGATCAACTATTCTGCGGGCAAGTCCGCCATGATCGGTATGACGCGGACGATGGCGAAGGAGTGGGGGCGCTACAAGGTCTGCGTCAACTGCGTCGCCTTCGGCTACATCAAGACGCGCATGACCCAGCCGATGGACAAGGACGATCCGCCCACCCTCGACATCGGCGGCCGGGACATCCGCGTCGGCGTCCAGCCGCACATGATCCAGATGATGGAGGCGATCATCCCGATGGGCCGCGGCGGCACGCCGGAGGAGGCGGCCGACGCCGTCTACCTCTTCTGCACGCCGGAGAGCGACTATATCAGCGGCCAGGTGATCGTCGCCGGCGGCGGCCTGCTGATCTGATACGGACGGTAGCGTTCACAACGGCCCGCAACCGGCTGAAAAACAAAGGATTTCCCTCATGGACGATTACGTCTCTCCCTGGATGACCGAGGAGCTGTCCCTGCTCCGGGATTCGGCCGGCCGATTCTTCGAGCGCGAATTCGTGCCCCACGAGGAGCAGTGGGCGAAGGACGGGATCATGCCGCGGGGGATGTGGAACCGGGCGGGCGCGGCCGGCCTGCTATGCGCCAGCATCCCGGAGGAGTATGGCGGCGCCGGCGGCAGCTTCGCCCACGAGACGGTGATCCTCTACGAGCAGGGCAAGGCCAACGTACGCAGCCTCGGCAACGCGGTGCACAGCGGCATCGTCGCCCATTACATCCTGGCCTACGGTTCGGAGGAGCAGAAGCGGCGCTGGCTGCCCAAGATGGCGGCCGGCGAGCTGGTCGGCGCCATCGCCATGACCGAGCCGGGCACCGGTTCCGACCTCCAGGCCGTGCGCACGGCCGCGCGGATGACCGGCAACCAGTATGTCGTCAACGGCCAGAAGACCTTCATCACCAACGGCCAGCACGCCGACCTGGTGATCGTCGTCGCCAAGACCGACCCGGACGAGAAGGCGCGCGGCGTCTCGCTGATCGTCGTAGAGACCGACGGCGCCGAGGGCTTCAGCCGCGGCCGCAACCTCGAAAAGCTCGGCCTCAAGGCCCAGGACACGTCGGAGCTGTTCTTCGACGACGTCAAGGTGCCGACCGCCAACCTGCTCGGCGCCGAGGAGGGGCAGGGCTTCTTCCAGCTCATGAACCAGCTGCCCCAGGAGCGGCTGATCGTCGGCATCGGCGCCTGCGCGGCGATGGACCTCGCGATCGAGCTGACGGCCGACTATGTCAAGCAGCGCAAGGCGTTCGGCAAGCGCATCCTCGATTTCCAGAACACCCGCTTCAAGCTCGCCGAGTGCAAGACCGAGGCGCATATCGCCCGGGTCTTCGTCGACAGCTGCCTGCAGCGCCATCTCGCCGGCGACCTCGACGTCACGACCGCCGCAATGGTCAAATGGTGGTGCGCCCAGAAGCAGAACGAGGTGATCGACGAGTGCCTGCAGCTGTTCGGCGGCTACGGCTACATGGACGAATTCCCGATCTCGCGCATGTATGCCGACGCCCGCGTGCAGAAAATCTACGGCGGCACCAACGAGATCATGAAGGAACTGATCGCGCGGTCGCTGTAGGCCGCCGCACGGCGCCCCGCAGCGAGGTGCGGCCCCGCGGCAGGGAAGACGTCGCATGAAGACCTACCGGGACCTCGACGGTCCGCCCGCCCTGCCGGTCATCGGCAACCTGCACCAGATCCGCCTGAACCGGCTGCACCTCACCCTCGAGCGCTGGGCCGACCGCTACGGGCCGCTCTACCGGGCGCGGCTGGGGCCCATCCGCGTGGCGGCAGTGTCGGACGCCGCCGCCGTCCGGCAGGTGCACCGCGAGCGGCCCGGCCGGTTCCGACGCTGGCGGGCGATCGAAGCGGTGGCGCGGGAAATCGGCATGCTCGGCGTGTTCGCCGCCGAGGGCAGGGACTGGCGGCGGCATCGCGGCCTGGTCGCGGCGGGGCTCAACGCGGCGCGGGTCCGGCCGTTCTTTCCGAAGCTCGCGGTCGCCGTCGGCCGCCTGCAACGGAAATGGGAGCGCGCCGCCGATGCCGGCGAGACGACGGACCTGTGCCGGGATCTGATGCGCCTGACCGTGGATGTGACGGCGCAGCTCGCATTCGGAATCGATTTCAACACCGTCGAGACCGAGGGGCCGGTCATCCAGCGCCATCTCGACCGGGTGTTCCCGATGGTGCATCGGCGCATCAACGCGCCGCTCGCCTGGTGGCGGTATGTCCGCCTTCCGGCGGACCGCGCGCTCGACCGCGCTCTCGCCGGGCTCCGGACCGAGGTGGACGGGATCATCGGCGAGGCCCGAGCGCGCATGCGTGCGAACCCGGCGCTCCGCGACTCACCGTCGAACTTTCTCGAAGCGATCATCGCCGCCGGCGAGGATGGCCGCGGGAAATTTTCCGACGCCGACATTTTCGCCAATGTCTGCACCCTGCTGCTCGCCGGCGAGGACACCACCGCCCACACCATCGCTTGGACCGTGCACGGCTTCATGCAGCATCCGGAGCATTTCGCCCGCGCCCGCGCCGAGGTCGACGAGGCGATCGCGCCGGCGATGGCCGTCGAAGAGCCGGAGCAGGTCGAGCGGTTTCCGTTCCTCGACGCCGTCTGCAACGAGTCGATGCGCCTCAAGCCGGTCGCGCCGGTGAATTCGCTGGAGCCGGTCGAGGATGTCGAGATCCTGGGCCACACGATCCCGCGCGGCACCATGGTCATGGTGCTGAACCGCCATATCGCGATGCAGGACGGCAATTTCGGCGACGGCGCCCGCTTCGATCCCGAACGGTGGCTGGCGGGCGCGGCGCGGGGATGCCCGCACGATACCGAAGCCTTCATTCCGTTCGGCTCCGGGCCGCGCTTCTGTCCGGGCCGCAGCCTTGCCCTGCTCCAGATCCGCACCGTGCTCGCGATGTTCTGCCGCAATTTCGACGTCGAGCCCGCGTTCCCGGCGCGCCCGGTCGAGGAGAAACACGCTTTCACCATGATGCCCGAAAACCTGCTCGTCAGGCTCAGCCGCCGCGCATCGTGACAATCGCATTCTCCTTTAATTCGGGATTATCCATTCGGGGTTTTTCGCCCTCACCCGTCATATCGACCGGAGCAGTCCGAAGGACTGCGGAGTGGAGATATCTTTTCTGCACGGTGCGCGGACCAAAGCACTGTAGTGGAAAGATTTCTCCGCTCCCCTTCGGCGTCGCTCAGGGCAGGCTCTTCGGTCGGTCGAAATGACGGGGAGGAATCGGCTTGCGCCGTTCCGGTTGAAATGACGGATGAGGCGTGGCCGTCTCGAAACCCTCAATGGAAATCCCGCGACGGGTACATCCGCTTGTGCAGGCGGTCGCGGCGCGGGTCGCGCTTCGATTCGCGCGGGTCGCGGGCTTCGCGGGCGATCTCGTCGGCGCGGGCGAGCGCAGGATCAAAAGCCGCGTCGAGCCGGCCCAGCCCGTCTAAGCGGGCGGACAGGTCCTCCAGCCGGCGCGCGACGATGTGGATGACGAGGCCCTCCTTCTGGACCTCGCCGATCACCCGGACCAGCCGGGCGCCCATCACGACCGGCCGGTAGAGCTCCAGCGCATGGGGCCAGACGATGACGTTGGCCGCACCCGTCTCGTCCTCCAGGGTCATGAACACCACGCCCTTGGCGGTGCCCGGCCGCTGGCGGATCAGCACCAGGCCCGCGACCTCGACCCGCTGGCCGTTGCGGCAGTCGATCAGGTCGCCATGCCGCGTCGCCCGGTCGAACGGCGCCTCGCCGCGCAACAGGGCGAGCGGGTGCGCCCGCAGGGTCATGCGCACGCTGGCATAGTCGTCCACCACCTGCTCGCCCAGCGTCATCGAAGGCAGGACGGCCGGCGGATCGCCGGGCTGCTCGTCCTCGTCCATCGCCGCGAACAGGGGCAGTGCGGCCGGCCGGAAGCGCCGCACCGCCCATAAGGCCCGGCGCCGGTCGAGGCCGAGCGAGCCGAAGGCGTCGGCCCGGGCGAGGCGCTCCAGCACCGCCGCCGGCAGGCCGGCGCGCCGCCACAGGGTCCACGGGTCCGGATAGCCGTTGCCGCGCGCCGCGACCAGCCGCTCCATCGCGTCCTCGCGCAGCCCCTTGACCTGGCGGAAGCCGAGGCGCAGCGCCATGGCGCCGTCCGCGCCGGGCTCCAGCGCGTTGTCCCAGCCGCTGCGGTTGACGTCGACCGGCCGCACCTCGACGCCGTGCTCCCGGGCGTCGCGCACGATCTGGGCCGGCGCGTAGAAGCCCATCGGCTGGCTGTTCAGCAGGGCGCAGGCGAAAGCCGCCGGATAATGGCATTTGAGCCAGGCCGAGACATAGACCAGCAGGGCGAAGCTGGCGGCGTGGCTCTCCGGGAAGCCGTAGTCGCCGAAGCCCTCGATCTGCCGGAAGCAGCGCTCGGCGAAATCGCGCTCGTAATCGCGGGCGACCATGCCCTCGACCATCTTGGCGCGGAAGCCGTGGATCCTGCCGGTCTTGCGGAAGGTCGCCATGGCGCGGCGCAACTGGTCGGCCTCCGACGGCGTAAACCCGGCGGCGACGATGGCGACCTTCATCGCCTGCTCCTGGAACAGGGGCACGCCCAGCGTCTTGCCCAGCACGTCCTCCAGCTCCTTCGACGGGAAGTCGACCCTCTCCTCGCCGTTGCGCCGGCGCAGATAGGGATGGACCATGTCGCCCTGGATCGGGCCGGGCCGGACGATCGCGACCTCGATCACCAGGTCGTAGAAATCCCGCGGCTTGAGGCGCGGCAGCATCGACATCTGGGCCCGGCTCTCGATCTGGAACACGCCCAGCGTGTCGGCCTTGCAGATCATGTCGTAGACCGCGGAATCGCCGGCCGGCACGGTGGCGAGGTCGTGGCGCCGGCCGTAATGCTGCGCCAGCAGGTCGAAGCCCTTGCGGATGCAGGTCAGCATGCCGAGGGACAGCACGTCGATCTTGAGGATGCCCAGCGTATCGAGATCGTCCTTGTCCCACTCGACGACCGTGCGGTCCTCCATCGCCGCATTCTCGATCGGCGCCAGCGCGTGCAGCGGCCCGTCGGTGATGACGAAGCCGCCGGTGTGCTGGGACAGGTGGCGCGGGAAGCCGACCAGCTCGAGCGCCAGCAGCAGGGCGCGGCGCAGGGTGGGGTCGGCCGGGTCGAGCCCGGTCTGCCGGATATATTCGGGCTTCAGGCCGTCGTCGCTCCAGCCCCAGACCGTGCGGGCCAGGATATCGACCGTATCCTCCGACAGGCCGAGCGCCTTGCCGACCTCGCGGATCGCGCTGCGCGGCCGGTAGGAGACGACGGTCGCGGTCAGCCCGGCGCGGTGGCGGCCGTATTTGGCGTAGATGTACTGGATGACCTCCTCGCGCCGCTCATGCTCGAAATCGACGTCGATGTCCGGCGGCTCGTTGCGCTCGGCCGAAACGAAGCGCTCGAACAGCAGGTCGACCTTGCCGGGATCGACCGCGGTGATGCCGATGCAGTAGCAGACCGCGGAATTGGCCGCCGAGCCGCGGCCCTGGCACAGGATCTTCCGCCCGCGGGCAAAGCGCACGATATCGTGCACCGTCAGGAAATAGGGCGCGTAGCCGAGCTGCCCGATCAGCGCCAGTTCGTGCTCCAGGGCCGCCCGGACACGGTCCGGCACATGGCGGCCGTAGCGTTCGGCCGCGCCGCGCCATGTCAGCCGGTCGAGTTCTTGTTGAGGGGTCCATCCTTCGGGAATCGGATCGACCGGATAGACATATTTTAATTGATCGAGCGAAAACGATATTTTCTCAACGATTTCAGATTGTTGGTGGATAGCATACGGGTACGTATGGAACAGGTTCGCCATCTCCTGTGGGGGTTTGAGATGGCGTTCGGCATTGTCGAACAGGCGGAAGCCGGCTTCGTCCAGGGTGCAGTGCTCGCGGATGCAGGTCAGCACGTCCTGGAGCGGCCGGCGCGCCGGGTCGTGGTAGTGGACGTCGTTGGTCGCCACCAGCGGCACCCCGGCCGCGGCCGCCAGCCCGGCCAGCCGGTCGAGCCGCCTGGTGTCGTCGCCGCGATACAGGCAGCTCGCCGCGAGCCAGGTATTGCCCTGAAAAAGACCGGAGATACGCTTGAGAATAAAGGGAAAACCGTCGCCGCCGGCGGCGCGGTCCGGCGGGTCGCATTCCGGAATCCCGTCGGGCGGCAGCACCACGACGCACTGGTTCCCGGCAAGCTCCGGCAGGTCGCGCAGCCAAAGACGGCAGTCGCCCTTCTCCGCCCGGCGCTTGCCCAGGGTGAGCAGGCCGGAGAGGCGGGCGTAGGCCGGCTTGTCCTGCGGGAAGCACAGCAGGCTGACGCCGTCCTGCAGGTCGAGCCGGGCGCCGACCAGCAGCGTGAGTCCGGCCCGTTCGGCCGCGCTGTGGGCCCGGACGACGCCGGCCAGCGTGTTGCGGTCGGCGATGCCGATCGCGCGGTAGCCCAGCTCCGCCGCCCGCATCACCAGCTCCTCCGGGTGCGAACCGCCGCGCAGGAAGCTGAAATTCGTCGTCACCTGCAATTCGGCATAGGCCGGGACGGGGCCCGGGCCGGGGCGGCTGTCAAAGGGCATGAGGCCCTCCCACCGCCGCCGGACTGTCGGGAAATGTCAGGAAATGTAAGGGAGCTGTCCGGAAGCGTCGCATCTTTCCGCCTCCTAGACCGGCAGCGGGCTGCCGAGGCGGCGCACGAAACGGGTATAGGGGCTGCCGGCAACAGCGCGGACGAACCGGTCGTCGGCCGTAATCAGCATGCCGCCGATATGTACGGCGCAGGCCAGATAAAGGCAGTCGTAGACAGGATGGTCGAGTTCCGTGGCACAGGCAAAGGCCGCCGCGGTCAGCGGCCCGCTGGGCACGAGTTCTATCGGCGACAGCGCTTCGGGCGCTGCGATCAGGGCGGCGTGCTGCGGTTCGATCTGTTCCAGGCGCGCCTTCTTCCAGGCGATACTGGCCAGTTCGACGGCGAGAAAGTCAGGGGCCGCCAAAAGGTTGCCGAAACGTTCCAGTGCGCGCGCTTCTCTGGAACGGTCTTCGGCGACATACCATTTGACGACAACGCTGGCATCGACCGCAAGGCGGCGCGGTATGAACGGAACGACATTCGATTCCAGAGGATTTGTCTTGGGGGAAGCCATCAGCGGTTCCGATCCTCCCGCAGGAGCGTCACGCTGTCGGTCTGCGCAATATCGCGCGGCGTCATCGCGGCGATCGCATCGGCTCGCGCCCAGAATTCCTTTTGGGTAAGGGTTTGGGCGGCGTTGTTAAGAACATGCCGGACCTCGGCTTCAAGCGAGCGCTCATTCTGCCGGGCGTGCTGCTTCAGCCGTTCGACGGTTTTTTCGTCCAGGTTGCGGATCGTCAGCGTGGCCATCGTCGGTTCCTCGGGATAGTTGACTGCAGTATGAAAGCAAAACGGTTTCATTTCAACCCGCTTCACCCCATCAGCCCGTGGACCGACCATCGGTTTGCCGGGCCGGCCGCCGGGTCGCGGTACAGCCAGAGGCGGACCGGCGCGGCCCCGTCCGAAATGCCGTTCGAAATGCTGCCCGAAGCCTCGGCGGGGACCGCCGCGACCTGCCAGTAGTCGCGGATCGCGGTTTCGCCGTGCCACCAGCGGCCGAGGCGGCGGGCCGGGCCTTCGTCCGCGACGACCCGCCAGACCCGGCGGCGCCACGCGAACCGGTCCGGCACGGCATCGGCCGCCGCCTCGACCGGCTCCTCGACCGGCTCCTCGACCGGCTCCTCGACCGGCGCCTCGACCGGCGCCTCGACCGGCCCCTCAACCGGCCCCTCAACCGGCTCTGGCGCTTCGAGCAGGCGCACCGGCAGGGCCGGGCCGGCGGGGCGTTCCGGGCTCTGCCAGGCGGTCCAGCCGGACGCCGGATCGCCGGCCCGCAGGTCGAGCGCCGGCGCATAGCGGGTCTGGGTTTCGGGCAGGGCGGTCTCGCAGGGCAGGGCGCGCAGGACCGCCGTACGGCCCAGCCGGTTGGCCAGCCGGTCGATCAGGGCGTCGACCTGGCTCAAATCCGCCCGGTCCTGCGGAAGCGGCAGGCTGCGCCGTTTTTCGTGCAATGTCCTGACCGGGCTTCGGCCGCCAACCCTCTGAATTGCCTGCTGTTCCACGATGAAGGGTTCGACCGAAACGGCACTTAGAACGACCGTTTCAATTCCCGGATCCGGATCCAGGCTTTCGAGCCGGGGCGCGAACAGGCGCGCCAGATGGGCCGGATCGCGGCTCGGGCGGCTGACCCCGATGCGCGCGCTGTCCAGCGTATCGTCGGCGCGGATGATGGCGAACTCGAGCTGCCGGGCGCCCAGGCCGGCGGCTTCCAGCCTGCGGGCGAGCGCGAGCAGCAGCCGTTCGAAGGCGGCGGTCATGCCCTCCGGCGTGCCGACCGGCTCGGCATAATGCTGGCGCACGTTGTAGTCCGCCGGTGGCGGCAGCGGCGCGATGCTCTCCGGCGCAATGCCGAGGACCCGGTCCAGCCGCTCCAGCACGCCGGCGGCCCGGCCGGCCGGAAAGCGGTTGGCGACGGCGGCGCGGGGCAGGGCCATGAGGTCGCCGACCGTGGCGATGCCGAGGCGCGTCAGGGTCTCGGCGTCCGCGTCGCGCAGGCGCAGGGCGGCGGCGGGCAGGGGCTTCAGCCAGTCGGCCTGGGCGCCTTCCGGAATGACGGGGTGCAGCGGATCGCCGTGTCGCGCCCAGGCCCGGGCGGCGCCCGGCGTATCGGCGATCGCACAGCGAACGGTAAAACCAAAATCTTCCAATCTGTTGGCAAGGTTTCCTGAAAGCATTTCCTCGCCGCCCGCCAGATGGGCGCAACCGCTGATGTCGAGCAGCAGCGCAGCCTCGGATTGAGCGGGGGCGGGCGGATCGTCGCCAGCCGGCGCCTCCGGCGCGACCCAGGGCGTATAGCGCGCGCACCAGCGCGCCAGGTGCAGCAGCAGGCGGCTGTCGGCCGCCGGGTCGGCCTCGACCGCTTTGAGGGCGGGGCACAGGCTGCGCGCGTCCGCCAGGCTCTGGCCGGGCCGCACGCCGCTCCGGCCGGCCGGGCCGTTGACCGCCACCGCGATGCGCCGGCCGCGGTCGTGCCGGACAACCGCGACGGGCCGCACCGCCAGCGCCGGCCGCCGCCGCGCGATCCGGTCGGTCGCGAAGCAGGGCAGCCAGCAGTAGAGGATGCGCCGGCCGGCCGCCCCCGAACGGAACCGGGCGCCGGTCCGGCCGTCGAACAGGTCACGCGGCATGGCCGGCTCTCCGCCATGACGCGGCCTCGTGCCTGCAGGCCGGCGAAACCGGGGACCGCTGCCGCCCCGGTCCGGCCCGCCGTGCTGCCGGCGCCCTTAACCGATCGAACAGCCGGTTCATGCTATTCAGGATACTGGATACAAACAGGCCGTTTGGCCCGGAACGGCCGGCCCGGTTGCCACCGGAGTCCTTGCAGAGCCTGGGCTTGCGCCGGATGCCGGCGATCATGCCAAACCCCGGGAACGCTTTGCCGGGGCTGCCGGATGTATACCGGCCCCCCAAGACCGAACCGGGACCGAACCGGCCCCGGAAATTCCGCCGGCCCGGCGGCCGGCCCGGCAACCGATGGCGTGCAGGCGGTCGCGGATCGTCCGGCGCCTGCAGCCGCCCGCTCGCCGCTACGGCGGCGGACCGGACCGCGCCGGCCGGCGCTGTCCGCAGGCGGCCGTCGGGCCGCTCGGCCGCGGCATCGGTCTCCGCCGCTTCGGTCCGATCTTGAATGATCGCTGCTGCATGGCGCGGCGGTAGGGAATCGAAGAAAAACCCGTTATCGGCCGTCTTGCCGGCCGGCTCGCCAATGCCCGGAGCGCCCTGCCGGGGGCCGGATCTCATGCCCCTGCCCACACCCTGTCCCGCGCCGGGTGAAGCGCGCCCGCTGGTGCAGCCGGCGTTTCGTTTCCCCCGCTCCCTTCGGCGGGCGTTGCCGCCGGCTCGAACGCCCGTTGCCGCCGGTTCCAGACAACCGGCCAGCGGCCGGGCCGCCCGCCCCGGCAGCGGTGCAGATGCACCGTCCAGGCCAGGTCGCCGGTTCCGGTTTCGGGACCGGCCGGGTCGGGCAGCCGGGCGGCCGCGGCCCAGCGGGTGACGGCGGCCGAGGGCGCCAGAGTGCTCCCTTTGCCTATCCTGCGTTCCGTTGCCCTTTCCGCCCGGTACAGGGATCCGTACAGGGGCCGGTGCAGGAACAGGGGCACGCCGCCCCGGCCGGCGGCGAGTTGCAGGCGGCGGGTCGCCGCGAAGTCCGGCGCCCCGACATCGCCGGCGACGGCGGCGAGCGCCGGGCAGCGCAGTCCGTCCTCCATCGCCCACAGCACCTCTTCCCCGCTGCGGCAGCGCACGAACAGGAAATCCGCCGGATCGCAGCCATAGACCGGCAGGGCCGGGGCGAACAGGTCGCGCCGGCAGCTGACCCACAGGACCGGCCCGGCATGGCCGGCGGCCTTCTGCCGCCCGATCAGCGTCAGCAGGAAGGCCGTCGGCGCGCCGTCCCCCGGGTTGCCGCACAGGATCTCGTGCACCGCGCCGCGCGGCAGCCCGCCCCAGGGCAGCGCCGCATCGATCGCCGGCAGGCCGAGCGGGACGATTTCGTCCGGGGCGGCGGGCACCGTGGCAGACAGGGCGGCGGGCAGGGCGACCGTATCCCCGCCCGGCGCGGCAGGCGCCGGATGGCCCTGTTCCAGCCGGCGGATCCGGTCGCGCAGCCGGTGCAGCGTGGCGGCGGTCGGCATCGGCGGTGTTTTCCTTTTGGCAAGAACGAACAAGTACATTTATAGAACAATATGGGAATAAATCATGCAAGTCGACTCGAAAGCCGGTCGTACCCAGTTTGACTTTTCGAGTCGACCGGAGCCGATCTCCTGTCCGTCATTTCGACCGAAGCCCCGGATTCATCCGGGGCGAAGCGGAGAAATCTTTCATCTGCGGAACAAGGTTCAAAACATTGTACTGGAAAGATTTCTCCGTTCCGCGGCTGCGCCGCTCCAGTCGAAATGACGGGTAGGGATGGTGCTGCTTCGGTCGAAATGACGGGCAAGGGACGGGTTTAGCCCGGCGTCGAAAATCGAACTGAAACACTCCCCTGCAAAGCCGGCCTCCCTGCAAAGTCGGCCTGCGGGGCTTGCCGCCGCCGGACTGCCGGCGTAACACGGCCGGCGCACACGACCGCCCGATCTTCCGACCGCTCCCGGCCGCAACCCCGACCGCTTATGACCCAGCCCGTCATCCTGCCGTTCCGCGGCGTCGAACCGGACATCGCGGACACCGCCTTCATCGCGCCGAACGCCGCCATCATCGGCGACGTGCGGATCGGGCCGGGCAGCAGCGTCTGGTACGGCTGCACGGTGCGCGGCGACGTCAACAGGGTGCGGATCGGCCGCGGCAGCAACCTGCAGGACAACAGCACGATCCATGTCGACAGCAAGAAATACCCGACGATCGTCGGCGACGAGGTGCTGATCGGCCATCAATGCATGATCCACGGCTGCACCATCGGCGACCGGGTCACGATCGGAATGCAGAGCTGCCTGATGGACGGCGTCACGGTCGAACCGGGTGCGATGGTCGCCGCCGGCTCCCTGGTCACGCCGGGCAAGGTGATTCCGGCCGGCCAGCTCTGGTCCGGCCGGCCGGCAAAATTCATGCGCGAACTGGATGAGGACACCCTGGAGGCGCTGCTCGAAGGCGCGCGCCACTACGCGCGTCTGGCGCAGGAACACAGGAATCTGCACAGGGCGATCAAGGCTGACGGAAAGGACTTGCGATGACGCTCCCGACTCCCGATTTCTCCCGCCTGGCGCCGCCCGCCGGCTACCGCCTCGCCGTCACCGGCGGCTGCGGCGGCATCGGCAAGCGGCTGACCGAGGTGGCGGTCGCCGAAGGGCTGAAGGTCGCGGTCATCGACCTGCCGGGCTCGCTGGAGCGCCATACGCTGCCCGCGGGGGTCGAGACGCTGCCCTACGATGCGCGCGACGACGACGGCGCCGACCGGGCGTTCGCAGCCCTGGCCGGGGCCTGGGACGGCGCGCTCGACGGGCTGGTCCATCTGCCGGGCTACATGTCGCCGCCCAAGCCGGTCGAGGAGATGACGGCGGCCGAGATCGACGAGGCGCTGTCGGTCAACCTCCGCTCCGCCTTCCTGGCGGTCAGGGCGGCGCTGCCGATGCTGCGCAATGGGGCGAGCGAGACCGGCAACGCCTCGGGCATGGTCTTCGCCGCCTCGGGTCTGGCGACCCTGGTGGAGAAGACCACCGGCACCTATTCCGCGGCCAAGGCCGGCATCATCGCGCTCGCCAAGGGGCTGGCGAAGGAGAATGCGCCGGAGGTGCGGGCCAACTGCATCGCGCCGGGCGCGGTCGATACGGCCTTCCTGCGCGGCGGCACCGGGCGCGGCGGCGACGTGACGCCGAAGAACGAGCAGGATTTCCCGGCCGGCATGGACAATTCGGCCATGCTGGCGACGATCCCGCTCGGCCGCATCGCCGTCACCGACGACATCGTCGGGCCGGTCCTGTTCCTGCTGTCGGAAAAGGCCCGCTTCATGACCGGCCAGACGCTCTACATCAACGGCGGGAGGTTGATGATGTGAGCGGGCGGCGGGCCGCTCAGCGGTTCTCGAGCAGTTCGATCTCGATGAAGGCGAATTCGTAGTCGTTGGCGTTGATCACGTCGTGGGCGACGCCGCGCGGACGGTTGTAGGGCTTGCCGACTTCGAGTTCCGAGTCGCGCGTGCCGTCGGGCTCGACCAGGCGCAGGGTTCCGGTGGTGATCGGCACGACGACGTAATCGTGCTCGTGGACGTGATAGCCGGTCGCCGCGCCGGGGGCGAAACGCCATTCGGTCACGCGGACCCGCTCGTCCTCGATCATTACGGTCGGCACCGCTTTCAGTTCGCTCATGGTCTCCTCCGGTCGGGGTTTGCTCGCGCCCTAATCCGTTGCGCGGACCTTGACGTAGCGGCCGGGCGCCGGCTCGATGACGGCGAGATCGCCGTCGCCGGGCTGGCGCGCGTCGACCTTGCCGCCGGTCTTGCGGGAAATCCAGCGCTGCCATTCCGGCCACCAGGAGCCGTCGTGCTGTTTCGCGCCGGCGAACCATTTTTCGGGATCCGCCGGGTTCTTCGGATTGGTCCAGTAGCCGTATTTTTCCGAGCCTTCCGGGTTGACCACGCCGGCGATATGGCCGGAGCCGCTGAGGCAGAACTTCACCGGCCCGCCATAGAGCTGGGTGCCCGAATAGGTCGCCTTCCAGGGCGCGATATGGTCGTCCTTCGTCGACAGGATGAAGGTCGGCGTCTCGACCGCGCCGAGATCGATCGGCGTGCCCAGCAGGTCGATGGCGCCCGGTTCGACCATAAGGTTCCGCTGGTACATGTTGCGCAGGTAGAACATGTGCATGGCCGCCGGCATGCGCGTGGTGTCGGAATTCCAGTACAGCAGGTCGAAGGGGAAGGGGTCCTTGCCGAGCAGGTAGTTGTTGATGACGAAGGACCAGATCAGGTCGTTGGCGCGCAGCATGTTGAAGGTGTTGGCCATCTCCTTGCCTTCGAGATAGCCGCGCTTCGCCATGCGCTGCTCCAGGCCCTTCAGCTGCTCCTCGTCGATGAAGACGCACAGGTCGCCGGCATTCTCGAAATCGACCAGGGTGGTGAAATAGGTCACGCTCTTCACCCGGCCGGCCCGGCCGCTGTTCGCCAGATGGGCCATCGCGCAGGCGGTCAGCGTGCCGCCCAGGCAATAGCCGATCATGTTGAGCTGCTTTTCGCCGGTCGCCCGCTCGATGGCGTCCATCGCGGCGAGCGGACCCTCGGCCAGATAATCCTCGAAGGTCTTGTCCGTGAGCTTCGAATCCGGATTGACCCAGGAAATCACGAAGACCGTGTGGCCCTTCGAGACCGCCCAGCGGATGAAGGAGTTCGAGTCGCGCAGGTCGAGGATGTAGAACTTGTTGATCCACGGCGGGACGATCAGCAGCGGCGCCCTGTACGCTTTTTCGGTCAGCGGGGCGTACTGGATGAGCTGCATCAGGTCGTTCTCGAACACGACCGAACCCTGCGAGGCGGCGACATTCTCGCCGACCTCGAACTTGGTGTCGTCGGTCATGCGGATGGCGAGCCGGCCCTTGCCGCGCTCCAGGTCGGTCAGCAGGTTGTTCAGCCCGTTGACCAGGTTCTCGCCCTTCGATTCGACGGTTGCGCGCAGGACTTCCGGGTTGGTCGCCGCGAAGTTGGTCGGCGCCATCGCGTCGACCCATTGTTTGGTGAAGAACTCCACCTTGTGGGCGGTGTGGTCGTCCAGGCCCTCGGTTTCGGCGACCGATTTCTGGACATGCCGCGACGCCAGCAGGTAGGACTGCTTGATGAATTCGAAGGCGGCGTTGTCGGTCCACGCCGCGTCCTTGAAGCGCCGGTCGCCGGCCTCGGGCGCGATTTTCGGCCCGGCCGCCGAGCTATCCGACGTGCCGCCCGTCATGCGCCGCGCCGCATCGGTCCACAGCTCGGCATAGTCCGACCAGAACCGGGTCTGCATTTCCCACAGCCGGGCGGGATCGGCCATCATGTGCCGGGTCAGTTCGAAGAACGCGCCGCCGACTTTGAGCGGGTCCGGGTCCTGCAGGCCGTCCTCCTTCTGCGACGCCAGAAAGTCCTCGACGATCTTCTGGCTGCGCTCGGCGATGGAAGCGAACTGCTCGGCGGCGGCAGCCATGTCGGGCGGTGCGGCGTCGGTACGCGGTTCGGTCATGGCGCAGATCCTTTCCGTCCCGGAATCTCTTTTCCGGGGCGAAACGAGGCCCTTCATGCGGGAGCGCGGTCCGGCCGGGCCGGTCGCGATCCCGTGCCGGCGGGTCCGGGAAGCGGGCGATTCCGGTTAGGTATACTGCGGAATTTCTCCGGCAGCATGACGGGTTGTCCGCCCGGCGGCGACGGGTTGACGCACAGCGCAGCGGCCGGCCGAAAACTCTGGCCGTTGGCTTGTAGCGGTCAGGATATGCTACCAGTTCTGTGTCGCACGGCCGGCGCGCGGTTCGCCCGGCGGCCGGCATACGGAGTTTCGATCATGATTGTCGCCGAGCCGAACATGTCCGTCCCGCGCAGAATGAGACTGGCCGTCCTGGCCGCCGCCCTGGCCGCTCTGGGCGCCTGCGCGGGCCCGGAAAAGGGCGAGTCTCCCGGCGCCGACAAGCCGTTCCCGAAACTGGCGACGGTTCCCGACAAGCCCGAAGGGGAAACCCGGCGCCAGCGCATGCAGATCCAGGAGGGCCTGTTCGCCGACCGGCGCAACGCCCGCTATCTGGAAGGCGGCGGGCCCCGGGCCGGCTATGGCGGGGCGCCGGACAAGGTGACCGACAGCGATGTGCGCGCCGAGATCTTCCGGCCCGGCAGCGCGAGGGAGGAGGCAAAGGTCAGGACCGTCGACGGCGTCCGGCTCGTGCGCTCCGGCTTCATCGCCGCGGTCGCGTTCCGCGGCAAGGGCACCGGGCTGCCGCCGGGCAGCGGCCGCAAGATCGTGCGCATCGCGCAGGTCCAGAACCTGCTGAACAGCACGCTGACCCTGATCGGCCGGGCCGGCAGGGGCGAATCTGCGGCGACGGCGCTCGCTCGGGCGCAGGCCGTCAAGACCGGCCTTACGACCATGGGCGTGCCGGCGAACAAGATCCGCGTCCGCAGGGGCAAGGGGACGGCCTCGCGGGTCGATATCTACATGTCCGGCGGACGGGCGCCCAGGCAGTAGCCCGCTTTCCGCGCCGCAACGGGACCGCCGGCCGGTGACGCCCGCCGAACCCTTCTACCGCCTCAAGCGCCTGCCGCCCTACCTGTTCGCCGAGGTCAACGCGATGAAGTACCGGGCGCGGGCGGCCGGCGAGGACATCATCGACTTCGGCATGGGCAACCCGGACAGCGCGACGCCGGCCCATATCGTCGACAAGCTGGTCGAGACCGTCCGCAACCCGCGGACCCACCGCTACTCGACCTCGCGCGGCATTCCCGGGCTGCGCCGGGCGGTCGCCGCCTATTACGAGCGGCGCCACAACGTGACGATCGATCCGGAGCGGGAGGTCGTGGTCAACCTCGGCTCCAAGGAGGGCTTCGTCAATCTGGCCCAGGCCATCGTCGCGCCGGGCGACATGATTATCGCGCCGAACCCGACCTACCCGATCCACAGCTACGCCTTCATCATCGCCGGCGCCTCGATCCGCCATCTGCCGCTGACTCCGGCGCACGATTATCTCCGCGAGCTGGACCGGGCGGTGCGCCACTCGGTGCCGCCGCCGACCGCCCTGATCCTCAACTTCCCGTCGAACCCGACGGCCCAGGTCGTCAATCTCGATTTCTACCGGGAGGTCGTCGATTTTTGCCGCCGCAACGACCTGCTCATCGTGTCCGACCTCGCCTATGCGGAGATCTATTTCGACGGCGATCCGCCGCCCTCCATCCTGGAAGTGCCCGGCGCCCGGGATATCGCCATCGAGTTCCAGTCGCTCAGCAAGACCTATTCCATGCCGGGCTGGCGGCTCGGCTTCGCCGTCGGCAACGAACGGCTGGTCCAGGCGCTCGCCCATGTGAAATCCTACGTCGATTACGGCGCCTTCACGCCGATCCAGGTTGCGGCCACGGCGGCGCTGAACGGCCCGCAGGATTGCGTGGCGGAGTTCCGGGAACTGTACCGGCGGCGGCGCGACGTTCTGGTCGAAGGGCTGGCGGCGGCAGGGTGGGACGTCCCGAGCCCGCCGGCCACCATGTTCGCCTGGGTGCCGCTGCCGCCGCGCTTTGCGAACATGGGTTCGATGGAATTTGCCAAACTGCTGCTCGGCGAGGCAAAAGTCGCGGTATCGCCGGGCATCGGATTCGGCGAGTATGGCGAGGGCCATCTCCGGGTCGCGCTGGTCGAGAACACGCAGCGCATCCGGCAGGCGGTCCGCAACATCAAGGCATTCCTTTCCGGCGATGCGGCCGGCACCTGACCTGCCGCGCGTTCCGGGTGGCGTTCCTCCGGGCGGGGTGAAGTGAGCGACGAGATCAGACTTGCCGTGGCCGGCCTCGGAACGGTCGGCGCCGGCGTGGTGGACCTCCTGCAGCGCAACGGCGACCTGATCGCCGCCCGGGCCGGACGCCGGCTGACCGTCGCGGCGGTCTGCGCGCGCGACCGGGCGAAGGACCGCGGGATCGATCTCGCTGGCGCAACTTGGTACGACGATCCGGTCGCCCTGGCCGGGGCCGGCGGCCACGAGGTCTTCGTCGAGCTGATCGGCGGCGCCGACGGGCCGGCGAAAGCCGCCGTCGAAACCGCGCTCGCCGCCGGCAAGCATGTCGTCACCGCCAACAAGGCGCTGATCGCCGAACACGGCGCGGCGCTCGCCGCGCAGGCCGATTCCGCCGGGGTCGCCCTGTCCTTCGAGGCTGGCGTCGCCGGCGGCATCCCGATCGTCAAGGCGATGCGCGAAGGGCTGGCCGGCAACCGGATCGGCCGGGTCGTCGGCATTCTGAACGGCACCTGCAACTATATCCTCACCGACATGCGCCGCAGCGGCCGCCCGTTCGAGGACGTTCTCGAAGAGGCGCAGCAGCTCGGCTATGCCGAGGCCGATCCCCGGTTCGATGTCGACGGAATCGACGCCGCCCACAAGCTCGCCATCCTGACCAGCCTGGCGTTCGGCGTGACCGTCGATTTCGCCGGCGTCTCGATCGCCGGCATCCGCAAGGTCCGGCCGGTCGATATCGCGTTCGCCGGGGAACTCGACTACCGCATCAAGCTGCTCGGCATCGGCGCCCTGACGGACTCCGGGATTGAGCAGTGCGTCGAACCCTGCATGGTCCGGCGCACCTCGCCGCTCGGCGCGGTCGACGGGGTCTACAACGCCGTCATGGTGCAGTCGGACGCCGCGGAGGATACGACCTACGAAGGCCGGGGCGCCGGGGCGGGGCCGACCGCCTCGGCCGTTGTCGCCGATATCGTCGACATCGCGCGCGGCCGGGCGCTGCCGGCCTTCGGCATTCCGGCGGCGACGCTGAAGCCGCTGCGGCGGGCCGATCCCGAGGCCAGGCGCGGCGCCTTCTATGTCCGGCTGATCGTGCGCGACCGGCCCGGCGTGATGGCCGATATCGCGGCGGCGCTGCGCGACGAGCAGGTCTCGCTGGAAAATGTCTTTCAGCGCGGCCGGGCGCCGGACGATGCCGTGCCGGTCGTGCTGACGACCCACGAGGGCGGCGAGGCGGCGCTGAAGCGGGCGCTGGTCCGGATCGGCGGGCTGGAGACGGTCCTGGAGGAGCCCTGCCTGATCCGCATCGAGGACTCCTGAGAGACGGCAAGGGGAACGGTGGGGAATGGCTGAAGGAGACGTGCTGGAGCGCAATCTGGCGCTCGAAGCGGTCCGAGTGACCGAGGCGGCGGCGCTGGCGGCCTCGCGCCTGATGGGGCGCGGCGACGAGAAGGCTGCCGACCAGGCCGCGGTCGACGCCATGCGCAAGGCGCTGAACGTGCTGTCGATCGACGGCACCGTCGTGATCGGCGAGGGCGAGCGCGACGAGGCGCCGATGCTGTTTATCGGCGAGAGGGTCGGGGCCGGCGGCCCCAAGGTCGATATCGCGCTCGACCCGCTCGAAGGCACGACGATCACCGCGAAGGGCACGGAGAACGCGCTGGCCGTCATCGCCATGGCGCAGGAGGGCGGCTTCCTCCACGCGCCGGACGTTTACATGGACAAGATCGCGGTCGGCGGCGGCCTGCCTGATGGGCTGGTCGATATCGACGCCGAACCGGCCGCCAACCTGCAGGCGCTCGCCGAAGCCAAGGGCGTCACGGTGCAGGATCTCGTCGCCTGCATCCTCGATCGGCCGCGCCATGCCGAACTGATCGGGAAGGTCCGGGAGGCCGGCGCGCGGATCAAGCTGATCTCGGACGGCGATGTGAGCGGCGTAATCGCCACGTCGAAGCCGGACAGCGGCACCGACATCTATCTCGGCATCGGCGGCGCGCCCGAGGGCGTTCTCGCGGCTTCCGCCCTGCGCTGCATCGGCGGCCAGATGCAGGGGCGGTTGCTGTTTCGCAACGACGACGAGCGCCGTCGCGCGCGCCGGGCCGGGATCGAGGACCAGAACCGGGTCTACGGTCTGGACGACATGGCGCACGGCGACGTCATGTTCGCCGCCACGGGTGTCACCGACGGTTCCATGGTGCGCGGCGTGCGCCGCTGGGGCACCGGCGCGGCGACCCACTCGATCGTCATGCGCTCGAAATCCGGCACCGTCCGGACCATCGAGGCGACCCACAACTTCCAGCGCAAGGCGGCACCCGATCTGTAGACCCGAAGGCGAAATCGCCGTCCATGCCTGACGGCGCCCCTCAACCGGCGGTCCTGGGCATCGAACGGTCGCTCGGCGGCCGGCGCTGGCAGACGCGCACGGGTTCGACCCCGGAAGCCGACGAACGCCTGGGCATGGCGCTGGCCCAGCGTCTCGATCTGCCGGAGATCGTCGGGCGGTTGCTGGCGAACCGCGGCGTGACGCCGGAGACGGCCGGGGATTTTCTCGAGCCCAGCCTGAAGGCCGCGCTGCCGGACCCGTCGCACCTCCGGGACATGGACGCCGCGGTCGAGCGGATCGTTACCGCCCTGGAAAACAGGGAGCCGACGGCCGTGTTCGGCGACTACGATGTCGACGGCGCGACCTCGGCGGCGCTCCTGCACCGGTATTTCGCCGAACTCGGCCGGCCCCTGCGCCTCTATGTGCCGGACCGGATCGCCGAGGGCTACGGGCCGAATGCCGATGCCCTGCTGCGCCTGCACGGCGAGGGCATCCGCCTGGTCCTTACGGTCGATTGCGGGATTTCCGCCCACGAGCCGCTGGCGGCGGCGCAGTCCGCCGGCCTAGACGTCGTCGTGCTCGACCATCATGTCGCCGAGCCGGCGCTGCCGCCGGCGGTCGCGGTCGTCAACCCGAACCGGCTGGACGAGGACAGCCCGCACACGGCGCTCGCCGCGGTCGGCGTGACCTTCCTGCTGCTGGTCGCGCTCAACCGCGCGCTGCGCGAACGCGGCCGGTTCGAGGGGCAGCCGGAACCCGACCTGATCGGGCTGCTCGATCTGGTTGCGCTGGGCACGGTCTGCGATGTCGTGCCGCTGCGGGGCCTGAACCGGGTGCTGGTCGCGCAGGGGCTGAAGGTCATGGCCCGGCGGCGCAACCTCGGATTGCGGGCACTGGCCGACGTGGCGCGGATGGCGAGCGCGCCCGGCGCCTATCACGCCGGATTCCTGCTCGGGCCCCGGGTCAACGCCGGCGGCCGGATCGGGCGGGCCGATCTTGGCGCCCGGCTGCTGACCACCGACGATCCGGCCGAGGCCCGGCGGCTCGCCGAAGAGCTCGACAGGTTCAACACCGAGCGGAGAGACATCGAAAAGGCCGTGCTCGCTGCGGCGCTGGGCGACGCCGAGGCGCAGGCGGCCGAAGGGCAGCCGCTCGTCCTGGTCGCGGGCGAGGGCTGGCATCCCGGCGTGATCGGCATCGTGGCGTCGCGGATCGTCGAGCGGGTGAACCGGCCGGCCTGCGTGGTCGCGCTGGACGGCGCGGCCGGCAAGGGCTCCTGCCGCTCGATCGCCGGGGTCGACCTTGGCGCCGCCGTGATCGCCGCGCGCCAGGCCGGTCTGCTGGTGAACGGCGGCGGCCACAGGATGGCGGCCGGCCTCACCGTCGAAGCGGGCAAGGTCGAGGCGCTGCACGGCTTCTTGTGCGAACGGGTCGAGCGCGCGGTCGCGACGGCCGGCGCGGTGCGCACGCTGGGGATCGACGCGGTGCTGACGCCGTCCGCGGCCACCCGCGCGCTCCAGGAGCAGATCGACCGGGTCGGGCCGTTCGGCGCGGGCAACCCGGAGCCCCGCTTCGCGCTGTCCGGCGCGCGGATTGCGAAGGCCGATGTCGTCGGCGACAACCATGTCCGCTGTTTCCTCGCGGATGCCCAGGGCGGGCGGCTCAAGGCCATCGCCTTCCGCAGCCTCGGCGAGCCGCTCGGCGACGCGCTGCTCAAGGCCGGCGGCGGCGCCCTGACCCTCGCCGGCAAGCTGCGCGCCGACGACTGGAAGGGCCGCGAGGACGTCCAGTTCCTGATCGACGACGGGGCGGCGGCCAGCGGATAGCCGCCCTGATCCGTCATTTCTCCACTACGCGGCTTCGCCGCTTCGGTCGAAATGACGGGTGGGGAATGGTCCCGGTCGTAGCGACGGGGGAGGGCGGGGTCGCCGCCTACCGGTTATCCTGAAACCGTGGCGCTTTCACGGCGCCTTCGAATTCCCGGGCCAGCGTGCCGAGGTCGAGTTGCACCAGTTCGGGGCGCAGTTCGAAGACGGTGCGGATCTTCTCGGACAGTTGGGCGGCCAGCGCGTCTGCGTCCGCCTCCTTCCGGGCCTCGTAGGAGACGCGCAGCACGTCGAGCGCGTCGGGGCCGGCCAGCGCCTCGCACTTGAAGTCCTGCACGCCGGCCATCGCGAACATGAAATCCTCGAAATCCCCGTGGGTGACGTTGACGCCGCGGACCTTGAAGAAGCCGGCCGTGCGGTGGGCGTGCTTCAGGCGCGGGAAGATGCGGTAGCCGTCGCCCTCCGCTTCCGTCGAGCGCCAGACCACGAGGTCGCCGGAATTCCAGCGGATGAAGGGCGTGGCGTTGACGTTCCACAGCGCGGTCGAAACCAGCACGCCTTCCTCGCCGGGGCCGACCGGCTGATGGCTCTCCGGGTCCAGCACCTCGAGGTGGAACATGTCGGTCCACATGCGGAAGCCGTCGTGCATGTCGTCTTCCGCGCCCATCATGCACATCTCGGTCATGCCGAAGCCGTCGAAGACGGTGGCGCCCCACATGCTCTCGATCTTCGCCCGCTTGGCGGCGGAAAGCGGCTCGGCGCAGCACAGGATTTTCGTGACCGAGGAATTTTTCAGGTCGAAGCCGGCGGCCTCGGCGAGGTTCGCCAGGTGCAGCGCATAGCCGGGCATGCCCATCCAGACCGTCGGCTGCATCTGGTCGATCAGCTCGACCTGGACCGCCGAGGGCGTGTTGGCGCCGGCGCCGGCCCAGTTCACCCCGACGCCCATCTGCTGGCAGACCCGGGCGCTGACATGGCCGACCGGATGGATGCCGAGCGGATAGGAGATGTGCGCCGTGTCGCCCGCACGCACGCCGGCGAGACCGATGCCGCGCCGGAAGCCCTCGAACATGAACTCCATGTCCCGGAAGGTGCGCGGATAGAACAGCGGCTTGCCGGTCGAGCCGCCGGAGCGCCAGTATTCCTCGATGTCCGCGCGCGGCGCGATGTTGAAATCGGTCATGAATTCGCGCGGCGACAGGGCGCGCAGCTCCTCCTTGTCGAGGATCGGGATGCGCCGCCATTCGTCCGGCTCGTGGATGCGGTCGAGGTCGAGGTCTGCCGGCAGGCGTTTGCGATGAAGCGGCGCGCGGAGCGCGGCCTCGGCGGCGGCGCGCATCCGCTCCCGCCGGATGGCGTCGATTTCGGCCTGGGACTTCGGGAACGCAAGGGTCATGCGAACCGGCCGATCCAGCGTTTCTGCGCGTCGTAGCCTTCCGGCATCGCCCCGGCCGCTTCGGTTTCCGCATAGCCGGCGAGCCGCGCCCGCTTTTCTTCGCTGTCCTCCGGCATGTCGTCGAGCGAATCGCCGATCATGCGCTCGAAATCCGCGCCGACCGGGCAGACGTCCTGGCAGCGGCGGCAGCCGGTGATCGCGCCTGCGCCGCGCAGGATCGACTGCCACAGGTCGAAGGTTTCCTCCGAGCGCAGCATGGACTTCTGCTGCGCCGGTTCGGCGTCGAGCATCCGGTCCATGAAGTCGGTGAGGTGATGGAAGCCGTGCGGCGCGCGGAACTTGTCGCAGCCGGCCCAGTCACGCGTCCAGTGGCCGACGACGTCGCCCGGGCAGGTGCGCAGGCATCGCCCGCATTCCGGCCCCATGCACAGAGCGGTTTCCATCCGATCGTCGCACGCGACCGGCGCCGAGCACAGGACGCCGGCGAGCATGACCCGCGGGCCGTACTCCGGCGTCAGCAGCTGCAGGTTGAGGCCGAGCGTGCCCAGCCCGGCCTCGACGGCGCAATGGTCGAGGGAGAGCAGCGGCTTCATCGGCTCGTCAGGATCGCCGCGGTAGCGCCAGGGGTCGACATGGGTCGGCGGCACGATCAGGGCCGGCCAGCCTTTGGCTTCGAGCCACAGCACCAGCTCGAGGGCGATCTCCTCGAGCGTCGTCATGGTCAGCTCGTCATTGTAGTATTTGTGCCGCTCGTCCCAGCGCGGAATCCGCGTCACGCCGGCCGACAGCCGTTTGGCCAGCACGATGACCCGGTCGGCATCGTAATCCGAAATATTGGCCGGAATTCTCGGATCGTCCGGATCGGGCGGGTTGGCGTTGATCTCGGAGCTGTCGGCGATGCCGACCAGGTCGGCGCCCAGATCGCGTGCCTTCGCCTTGATGTCGGCGGCGGTCAGGGACTCCTGGAAAACGGATACCGCCACGAGGTCAGTCCTCCGCCCCGGCAGCCGCCGCCTCGCGCTCGCGCTGGGCTTTCTTGAACGCCTGGACCTGGCGCGCGACCATGCCCTTGTAGCCCTCCGGTCCGACCCAGCGTTCGTTCCAGTCGTTAAGCCCGTCGATCTCGGCGCCGTCCTTGCGCGCCTGCTTGAACGCCTTGGCCTTTTCGACCTTTTGCGGCGTCTTCTCCGGGATGAACTTCTGCACGTCGGCGAGATAGGCGTGATAGTCGTTGCCGACCGGGCAGACCGCCAGGCAGCGCGGGCAGTCGCCGAACGAGCCGACGACCCGCAGCAGCCCCTGCCAGAAGCCGAACACGCCGCGGCTCTTGTTGAAATCGCGCTTCCGGTCCCGGTCGAGGCCGATATAGCGGTCGAAGAAGCCGGTGATCTGGGCGTAGCCGAATTCCTGGGCCTCGGTCGCGCACTCGCGCTTGTCGATGCCGAAATGGCGCACCGCGTCGGACGGGCAGGAATAGAGGCAGCGCGAGCAGCTTTCGCCGATGCAGACCTGCTCGGTCAGGATCTCGTCCGGCTCCAGTTCGGCCTCGGTGAGAATCCCGGTGAGATAGACCCGCGGCCCGTATTCCGGCGTAAGGATGTTGACCTCGAGCCCGAACGTGCCGAGCCCGGCCTCGATGCCGAGATGGCGGGTCGAGAGCCGGCCGTAGCTGGCGCGCTTGAGGTTCCAGTCGGTCTCCTGCGCCGCCGTGACGAAGGAGGGATGGCCGGCGTCCTCCAGCGCCTCGGCGATCCGGAAGGCGATTCGGTCCATCCGGCGCAACACCAGCATGTCGATATACTGCACCGCGATGTTGGTCTTGGCCCGGAAGGCGGCGACCGGGATATGCTGGACGATGGCGACCACGGATTTGACGTGGGGCGAGACCCGATCCGGCGTCTGGGGCCAGCGCGGGTCGGGCGGGAAGGCGTTGAGCGTTTCGGCGCTGGCGATGCCGACAAGGTCGGCGCCCAGGCCCGCGGCGAGGGCCTTGACCCGTTCGGCCGTCATTTCCGGAGCAGCGGCGCCGTCCGGCATTCTCAGGCCGCTTTTCCGGCGCCGGTCTCCGGCTGGGCGTGGCCCGCGGCGTCGTCGGCGAAGCTTTCGGGATCGGCGCCGCCGAGATTCCACTGCTCCTCCTTGTATTTCGGATAGCGCCAGGCGAAGTCGGTCATGATTTCGTGGAAGGGAATGTCGCTGTAAATACCCCGATCCTGGAGATATTCCATGTGGCGGCGGCCGGCGGCGTCGTATTCCTGAAACAGGGCGTCTCCCCGGCCGTCGAACTCCTGCGGCTTGACCCGCGCCTTCTCGCACAGGGTGCGGTTGAACACCGGCGTCGCTTTCACCCACTGTCCCTCCAGCCAGATATCGGCATAGCCGTGGTACGAGAAGATGTCGGTGCCCATGGCGTCGCGCAGCTTGGGCGTCGTCAGGTGGTTCTTGACGTCCGCATAGCCGACCCGGGCCGGGATGCCGAGATGGCGGCAGCAGGCCACCATCGCCAGGGACTTCTGCACGCACCAGCCGCTGCCGCGCCGGATCAGGGCGCTCGCCTTGTATTCCGCCCGGTCGATCGGGATGGAGTAGGGCGAATAGAGGAAATCGTCCCGGATGGCGTAGAACAGGTTGACCGCCTTGCCGAGGTCGCTCTCGGCGTCGCCGGCATTGCGCTCGGCATAGTCCTGCACGTCCGGCTCGTCGAAATCCATATACCAGGTCGGCGCCAGAAAGGCCGGCGGCTCCGCGTCGGCCAGCGGCACGCCGTCCTGCGGTTCCTTCTCGAAGATCAGCGGTTCCGTCACGCCGTCGCTCCCCCTTTATCGAAGTAGGGGAAACCTAACGCCTCGTCCCGGCGCGTCAAACGAAACAGCGGCGCGGCGCTATGCTGCTGCCAGTTCCGCCTTGTGGGCCGCGACGAAATCGGCCAGGGAGTGGAACATGAAGTCGGTGCGCGGCCGTTCGGCGAGCGGCATGGTCGCGCCGGCGCCGGCGTCGCCGTGGCGGCGGTAGATCCAGCAGTTGGCGAGGCCGAAATCGTTGGCCGGCCCGTGATCGTGGAACAGGCTCTCCGCGGTGTGGAGGATGTCGGTCTTGCCGATGCCGCTGCGGGCGAGCTGTTCGAGCATGTATTCGAAATTGCGCGGCGCCGGCTTGTAGGAGCCGATGTCGGCGGCGGTGTAGATGGCGTCGAATTCGACCTCCAGCTTGCGGTTGGAGTGGGCGAAGCTGGCGTTGTCGACGTTCGACAGGACAATCAATTTGTATTGCTGCTTCAGATACTGCAGCGATTCCGCGCTGTCGTCGAAAGCCGGCCAGTCCTTTACGGACGCGCCGTAGGCGAGACACTCCTCCCATTTCGCCGGGACGCCCCATTCCTCGGCGAGGCGCTTGTAAACCACGGCGAGCAGCTCCGGGTAGGGTTTGGCCGGGCTGATCCGCTGGGCCGTCGCTTCCTGGAAGGCGTGCGCCTCCAGAATCTCGTTCCGGCTCAGCGCCCGGTCGGCCCGGCCGGTCAGCGGTTCGAGGGCGGCGATCATGCCGGTCTCCCAGTCGATCAGGGTGCCGTAGCAATCGAAGGTGAGGGCTTTGAAATCGGTCAGGCGCATGGCGGAGGCTCGCTGCAAGGGGTATGCGCCGGGCATGTGCCGCGCGGCGGGCGGCGTTGCAAGCCAATTCCGATAGGGATAGTGAGGTTGCGGGCGATCTGCGGAGGACCAGCATGAACGAAGCGAGCGCCGCCGGCGGGCGACCCGCCGCCGTTCCGGGCCGGCCCGTCGCCGATCCGGCGGACTGGACCGGCGCGGACCTGACCGCCCGGAGCGACTGGCGCCTCGACGCGACCGACGCCGAGAGCGCCCATCTGGTCGATATGGCGCGCGCCGCCGCCGCCCGGCTGGGGGGCGATCCGAACCGGTTGCTCGATGCGAGCCGCAGCGATTTTGACCTCGGCCCCTTCGCCGGCACGGTCGAGGCCATGCTCGGCCTGCTGCGCGACGGTCCGGGCGTTGCGCTCTACCGCGGGCTGCCGCTTGACGACCTGTCGCTCATGGAAACCGCGGTCGTCTACTGGGCGATGGGGCTGCACATGGGCGCCGCCCAGTCCAACAACCCCGAAGGCGACATGATCGGCCATGTGCTCGACGCCGGGCGCGACTACGACCATCCGCAGCACCGCGGCTACCAGACCAGCGCGACGATGGATTACCACTGCGACCAGACCGACGCGGTCGGCCTGCTGTGCCTGCGCACGGCGAAGTCCGGCGGCCTGTCGAAGATCGTCAGTTCGGTCCGGCTGTACAACGAGGTGCTGCGCCGCCGCCCGGACCTGTTCGAGGCGCTGACGCAGCCCTATTGCTGGACCAAGCACGGCGAGATGGAGGCCGGCGAGCTGCCGTACTACGAGAGCCCGGCGTTCAATTTCCTCGACGGCAAACTGTGTACCGCCTTCGGTCCGCAACACATGATCAAGGGCCATGCCCTGCCCGACGCGCCGGACATGACGGCCCGGCAGCGCGAGGCCATCGAAGTCGTCGAAGCGCTCGCCGAAGAGCATCACGCCGCGATGCGGTTCGAGCGCGGCGACATCCAGTTCCTCAACAACTACACGGCGCTGCACACGCGGACCGCCTTCGAGGACTGGCCGGAGCCCGAACGCAGGCGCGTGCTGTGGCGCCTGTGGCTCCGCATCCCGGATTTCCGCCCGGCGACGCCCTATTCGGCGCAGTGGGCAAAGGGCGTCCGCCTCGAACGGACGCAGCAGCAGATCCGGCTGGTGTATCGCGGATAGGCCTGTGCGATGGTCCGGAGGATCGTTCCAGGCCGCATTAACGGAGATCGCTCATGTCGTCCGCCAAATACAAGACGGCCGAGGCGCGGGCCAATTTCTCGGCGCTTCTGGCCCGGGCCAAGGCCGGCGAAGAAATTACGATTACCAAGGCTGGCGAACCGCAGGCCCGGCTTGTTCCGCCGGCCGGGCCTGCCCATCGGGAAATCGCGCCGTTGGGCTATCTGAACCTGCCCGGCGATCTGTTCGACGGCGACGACGCGTGACGATTCGCAACCGATCCGGACATCGGCATAAAATCCGTCGCGAGAGGGGCCGGTAGCCGCCGCCCGCGCGCCCTTGCCGCTGGTCATTGACCGGCGCGGGCGATAGGGTCCGCCCCGACTGCGAATCGACGACTTCGAGATACGGGACTTCCGGGGAGACCGCCCATGCTTCGCGATCTGACGCCGCGCGCGCAGGAGCTGAAGGACAATCTGCTCGACTTCATGGACCGCCGCATCTACCCGAGCGAGGCGGTCTACGAGGAACAGCACAATGAAGGCGACCGCTGGGACGCGCCGCCGGTCCTGAACGAGCTCAAGGCGGAGGCGAAGAAGCGGGGCCTGTGGAACCTGTTCCTGCCCGAGAGCGAACTGGGCGCCGGGCTGACCAACCTGGAATACGCCCATCTGTGCGAAGTCCTCGGCCGCTCGCCGCATCTGGCGCCGGAATCCTGCAACTGCTCGGCGCCGGATACCGGCAACATGGAGGTGTTCACCCGCTACGGCACCGAGGCGCAGAAGGAGAAGTGGCTGAAGCCGCTGCTCGCCGGCGAGATCCGCTCGGCCTTCTGCATGACCGAGCCGGACGTCGCCTCGTCCGACGCCACCAACATCCAGACCGAGATCCGGCGCGACGGCGACGAATATGTCGTCAACGGCCGCAAATGGTGGGCCTCGGGCGCCGGCGACAAGCGCACGAAAATCTGGATCGTCATGGGCAAGTCCGATCCCGAGGCGCCGCGCTACAACCAGCAGTCGCAGATCCTGGTCGAGCCGAACACGCCGGGTATCACGATTCACCGCTTCCTGCCGGTCATGGGCTTCGACGACGCGCCGGAGGGCCACTGGGAGGTGACCTTCGATGACGTCCGGGTGCCGGCCTCCAATATGCTGCTCGGCGAGGGCCGCGGCTTCGAGATTGCGCAGGGGCGCCTCGGCCCCGGCCGCATCCACCACTGCATGCGCATGATCGGCATGGCCGAACGGGCGCTGGAACTGATGATCCGGCGCGCCGCCGACCGCACGACCTTCGGCACCCGTGTGATCGACCAGGGGCTGATCCGCGACTGGATCGCCGAAAGCCGGATCGACATCGACCAGTCCCGCCTGCTCACCCTCAACGCCGCCCACATGATGGATACGGTCGGCAACAAGGCGGCGCGGCTGGAGATCGCGGCGATCAAGGTGGCGGCGCCGAACATGCTGCTGCGCGTCGCCGACCGGGCCATGCAGGTCCACGGCGCCTGCGGCCTGACCGAGGACACCATCCTGCCGAAACTCTGGTCTGTCGGCCGTATCCTACGCTTCGCCGACGGCCCGGACGAGGTCCACAAGGCCCAGATCGCCCGCATGGAGATCGGCAAGCATTTGTAGTTCCAGGCCGGCTTCCGGCCGACTTCCTCTCCCGTCGTTGCGACCGAACCCATGCCCTTTCCCGTCATTTTGACCGACCGAAGGGAGTGGAGAAATCTTTCCCGCGCGGTGCTCCGATCCCTGCTCTGCGCGGGAATGATATCTCCACTCCGCGGACCTGCGGTCCGCTCCGGTCGATATGACGACGATGGGGCGACGATAGGAAATTCCCTCCGGCCGATATGACGGCCAGGAAGGCGTGAAAGACCGCAAGGAATCGAACCCATGACCACAGAGATGAAAACGGTCGTCGAAACCCGTGACCGGCCGGACGGCGTGCGCGTCGTCACCCTGAACAATCCGCCGGTCAACGCGATCGGATGGGAAATGCGGCAGCAGCTGCACGATACGATGCGCGCCATCGACGCCGATCCGGCAGTGAAGGGCGTGGTGCTCACGGGAGCCGGCCGGGCTTTCATCGCCGGCGCCGATATCCGCCAGTTCGGCCAGCCGAACCCGCCGGGCGTGCCGAGCCTGACCGACGGGGTCCACGCCATCGAGGACTGCGGCAAGACAGTGGTCGCCGCGGTCAACGGTCCGGCGGCTGGCGGCGGGCTCGAGGTCGCGCTCGGCTGCCACTACCGGATCGCCGGCCCGAAGGCGCGGCTCGGCCTGCCGGAAGTCAATATCGGCACGATTCCGGGGGCCACGGGCACCCAGCGCCTGCCGCGGGTGGCCGGCCTCAAAAATGCGCTCGATATGATCGTAAGCGGCGACCTGGTGCCGGCCACCAGGGCGCTGGAACTGGGCATCGTCGAGGCCATCGAGGACGATCCGGTCGAGGCCGCAGCGGCGATGGCGCTCGCCCGGCCGCCGAAGAAGCTGCGCGAGGACGATTCGAAAATCGGCGATATCCCGGACAGCTTCTTTGACGACTACAAGAATGGCATGGCCCGCCGCTGGCGCGGCTTCGAGGCCCGCTTCAAGGCGGTCGACGCGGTCGCCAAGATCGTCCTGCCCTACGCCGAGGCGGTCGAGGCGGAGCGGGTCGTCTTCCGGGAATGCCAAGGCACGCCGGAAGCCCGCGCGATGCGCCACGTCTTCTTCTCCGACCGCCAGGCGGCGCGCCATCCCTCGATCCCGAAGGACACGCCGGCCGCGACGATAGAGAAGGCCGCGGTGATCGGCTGCGGCACCATGGGCGGCGGCATCGCGATGAACTTCGCCAACGCGGGGATCCCGGTGAAGGTCCTGGAGACGAGCCCGGAGGCGCTGGAAAAGGGCCTGGGGATCGTCGCCGGCAACTATGCCGCGACGGTCTCCCGGGGCCGGCTGAGCCAGGAGGCGATGGACCGGCGCCTGGGCCTGATCTCCGGCGTTACCGGCTATGACGACATCGCCGACGCCGACATCGTCATCGAGGCAGTGTTCGAGAATATGGACATCAAGAAGCAGGTGTTCGGGACGCTGGACGCGGTCTGCAAGGAAGGCGCGGTGCTGGCGACCAACACCTCGACCCTCGACGTCGACGAGATCGCCGACGCGACGGCGCGGCCCGAGGCCGTGGTCGGCACCCATTTCTTCAGCCCGGCGAACGTCATGCGGCTGATCGAGATCGTGCGCGGCGCGAAGACCTCGGACGCGACGGCCCAGACCGCGATGAAGCTGTCGCCTAGGATCGGCAAGGTCGGCGTGATGTGCGGCGTGTGCGACGGCTTCGTCGGCAACCGCATGCTCTACCAGTACAGCCGCCAGGCCAATTTCCTGATCGAGGAGGGCGCGCTGCCCCAGGACGTCGACCGGGTGATCTACGATTTCGGCCTGCCGATGGGGCCGTTCGCCATGGGGGATCTCGCCGGCGTCGACGTTGGCTACCTCGTGCGCCAGGAGCGGCTCAAGAAATTCGGCCCGACCAACAAGCGCGAATCGAAGATCGCCGACGCGATTTACCATCTCGGCCGCTACGGCCAGAAAACCCGGAAGGGCTGGTACGACTACGCGGAGGGCAGCCGCACACCACAGCCCAATGCCGAGGTGACGGCATTGATCGAGCAGGCGTCGGCCGATCTCGGCATCGCGCGGCGGGCGGTTTCCGACGAGGAAGTCCTCGAACGCTGCCTGTATCCGCTCATCAACGAGGGCGCGAAGCTGCTCGCCGAGGGCATCGCCGCCCGGCCGCTCGATATCGACCTGATCTGGATCTACGGCTACGGCTTCCCGCGCTATCGCGGCGGGCCGATGCACTGGGCCGACGAGATCGGCCCGGCCCATGTCCTGGAGCGGCTGGAGCACTATGCCCGGACCAGCGATCCCGACTGGCTGGAGCCGGCCCCGCTGCTGCGCGAGGTCGCCGGGCAGGGGGCGACCTTCCGCGAATGGGCCGAGGCGCGCTGAGCGGATTTATGGTAGGTTGCAGCATGAGAAGGCTCGCCCTGCTGTGCGCCCTGCTGCTCGCTCCGCTGGCCGCGGCGCCCGCTGCTGCGACGGAAAAGGTCGATGTCGAGCTGGTGCTGGCGGTCGACGGGTCGGGCTCGATCGACGATATCGAATTCCAGTTGCAGCGGAAGGGGTATGCGCGGGCGATCACCCATCCGCTCGTTCTCAACGCGATCCGCGGCGGCGAATTCCGCAGGATCGCCGTCCTGTTCGTCGAATGGGGCGCGCCGGAATCGGTCGAGACCATCGTCGACTGGACGGTGATCCGGGATGCGGCGACGGCCAAAGCCTTCGCCGAGCGGCTGGTCGCAGCGCCGCGCAAGGTCTGGGGCTACAATTCGATCAGCGCCGCCATCGCCTATTCGACGAAGCAGATCCGGTCCAACGCCTACGAGGGCAAGCAGAAGATCATCGACATTTCCGGCGACGGCCCGCAGATCAACGGGCCGCCGCTGCAGGTCGTGCGGGCCGCGGCGCTCGAAGCCGGCATCACAATCAACGGCCTGGCGATCAAGACTCGCACCGGCACCAGCTTCCGCCCCAGTTTCGGCGTGCCGCTGGAGGAGCATTACCGGATGGAGGTCATCGGCGGCCCCGGCGCCTTCGTCATGACGGCAGACGAGCGGACGCCGTTCGAGGAAGTGATCCTGAGCAAGCTGGTCCGGGAGATCGCGATGCTTGAAAAACGCTAGATAATCTATTGAAATTATGAATTAATTTTGCAATACGCTTGGCAGATTTTTTTGAAGTTTTAACGTCTCTTCGTGCCCTTCGATACGCCCCGGATTAAATCCGGGGCTACTCAGGGTGAGGGTGAAGGTTGTAGTTCGAACACTAATCCCCTCATCCCGAGTAGGCGCGCCGGCGCCGTATCGAGGGACACGCCAGCGCAGCCCCTAGAACTCCCCGCTGATGGTCGAGCCGCCGTCGACGACGAGGGTGTGGCCGGTGGTGAAGCTGCCGGCCTTCGAGGCCAGGAAGACCGCCGCGCCGGCTACCTCCTCGACGGAGCCGATGCGCTTGAGCGGATAATGCTTTACGGCGGAATTGTAGATCTCCTCGTTCTCCCACAGGGCGCGCGCCATGTCGGTCTTGATGATCGAGGGCGCGATGGCGTTGACCCGCACGTTCCGGTCGCCCCATTCGACCGAGAGGTTGCGGACGAGCGCCGAATCGGCGGCCTTGGTGATGCCGTAGATGCCGAGATAGCGCGTGCCCTTCAGCCCGCCGGTCGAAGACACGATGATGACCGCGCCGTCCTTCCGTTCGGCCATCTGGGGAATCACCATCTGGCACAGCCAGATGTTGGAGCGCAGGTTGGCGCCGGTCGTCTTCTCGTAGGCTTCGTCGGGCAGGTCCTGCAGCGTGCCGAAATAGGGGTTGACCGCCGCGTTGCAGACCAGGATGTCGATCCGACCGTAACGGTCGTTGGCGCGGTCGACCAGCGTCTGTAGCTGGTCCTTGTGGGAGATGTTGCAGGCGACGGCAACGGCGTCGCCGCCCTCGTCGCGGATGCCCTGGGCGACTTCCTCGCACTTGTCGAGCTTGCGGCTGGAGATCACCACCTTCGCGCCCTGCGCCGCCATCGCTTCCGCTGTCGCCCGGCCGATGCCCTTCGAGGAGCCGGTAATCAGGGCCACCTTGCCGTCGAGGCGGAACAGGTCGTCGTATTTCATCGGGATGTGTCCGGTTGCAACGTTCTGGCGCTTCCTATAATCCGATGCCCGACGAATCAACCGGCCGGTTGCGGTTTGCAATGCCGCCGGGCCGCGCCTTGAGGCGCAGGGAGGAAAGCATGGATCTCGATATCAGCGCCGAAGACGGGGCCTTCCGCGACGAGGTCAGGGCCTTCATCGACCGGAGCCTGCCGTCCGATACCCGCGAAAAGGTGCGCCGCGGCCTGAAGCTCACCAGGGAAGACCATGTCAACTGGCACCGGATCCTGCACGCCAACGGCTGGGGCGCGCCGGGCTGGCCGGTCGAGTATGGCGGGCCGGACTGGACGCCGATGCAGCGCCACATCTTCGAGGAGGAGACCGGCCGCAACCATTGTCCGCGCCTCATGCCCTTCGGGCTCAAGATGGTCGGCCCGGTAATCCAGGCCTTCGGCAGCGACGAGCAGAAGGCGCAGCATCTGCCGAAGATCGCGAGTTCGGAGATCCAGTGGTGCCAGGGCTATTCCGAACCGGGTGCCGGCTCGGACCTGGCGTCGCTCAAGACGCGGGCGGTGCGCGACGGCGACAATTACATCGTCAACGGCCAGAAGACCTGGACGACGGCGGCCCACTGGGCGGACTGGATTTTCTGCCTGGTGCGCACCGACGACACGGTCAAGAAGCAGGAGGGCATCTCTTTCCTGCTGATCGACATGACGACGCCCGGCATCGCGGTGAAGCCGATCGTCACGATGGAGGGCGGCCACGAGGTCAACGAGGTGTTTTTCGACGATGTCGTCGTGCCGGTCTCCAATCGCGTCGGCCCGGAGAACAAGGGCTGGACCATCGCCAAGTTCCTGCTCGGCCACGAGCGCACCAGTATCGCCGAGATCGGCCGCTCCAAGGCGCAACTCGAAAAGCTGACGGAAATCGCGGCGGCGGAACAGAAGGACGGCGCGCCGCTGATCGAGGATCCGCGCTTCCGCGAGAAGATCGCGCGGGCCGAGATCGATCTGATGGCCCTCGAAATGACGCTGCTGCGCGTCGTTTCGGCCGAGAGCGCCGGCCGCGTGCCGGGCCCGGAAGCCTCGCTGCTGAAGATCCGCGCGACGGAGTTGCAGCAGGAACTCGGCGAATTGCTGATGGAGGCGATCGGCTACTACAGCCATCCCGATACGCCCGAAGCCCGCGAATTCGGCTGGAACGAACCGTCGGTCGGGCCGGACTATGCGGTCAGCCTGTCGCCGGCCTATTTCAACCTGCGCAAGACCTCGATTTACGGCGGCTCCAACGAGGTCCAGCGTGGCATCATCTCCAAGATGGTGCTGGGCTTCTAGGCGCACCGGACCCCCGGCGGATTCGTGACGCCGCTGCCCGATTTCGCTGACGGGACGATTCCATGCCCTTTGCCCTGACCGACGAACAGAGGCTGCTCCAGGAAAGCGTCGACCGGTTCGTCGAGCGCGACTACGGCTTCGACGTCCGCACACGTCTGGCCGAGAGCGAGCGCGGTTGGAGCGCGGAGAACTGGTCCAGATTCGCCGAGTTGGGCTGGCTCGGCGTGCCGTTCGGCGAAGCCGCGGGGGGCTATGGCGGCGGGCCGGTCGAGGCCGGGCTGATCGCGGAGGGCCTGGGCAAGGGGTTGGCGGTCGAGCCCTATCTCTGGACGGTCGTGCTCGGCGGCGGCCTGCTGGCCCGGGCCGGGCGGACCGACCTGCTGCAGGAATTGATCGCCGGCAGGCTGCAACTGGCGACCGGATTCGCCGAACCGCAGGCGCGCTACGCGCTCCACGATGTGGCGACGAAGGCGGAGCGCAGCGGCGGCGACCATGTGCTGAGCGGGCAGAAGGCCGTCGTTTTCAATGCGCGGTCCGCCGATTGGCTGATCGTGCCGGCGCGCACCGCAGGCGGGCGGACCGATTCGCGCGGCATCACCCTGTTCCTCCTGCCGGCCGGCGCGAACGGCATCGCCCTACGGCCCTACAGGACGATGGACGACGGCCGGGCGGCCGAATTGACGCTGACCGGCGTGAGGGCGGGCGGCGACGCCGTGCTCGGCGCGGTCGACGGCGGCATGGCGCTGCTGGAGCCGGCGATCGATGCGGCCACAGCCGTGCTGTGCTGCGAGGCCGCCGGCGTGATGGAGGCGCTGGTGAGCCAGACACGGGAATATATTGGCACACGCAAGCAGTTCGGCGTGCCGCTGTCGTCCTTCCAGGTCTTGCAGCACCGCATGGCCGAAATGTTCATCCACAAGGAGCAGACCCAGTCGATGGCCTATATGGCGGCCGTGCGCGCCGCGGCGGGCAACGGGCCGGCGGCGTCCCGCGCGGCCTCGGCGGCCAAGGCTTATGCGGGCGAAAAGGGTAAACTGGTCGGCCAGGAGGCGATCCAGATGCACGGCGGCATGGGCATGACAAGGGAAATGCCGATCAGCGCCTTCTTCAAGCGCATCACCATGATCGGCAGCCTGTTCGGCGACGCCGACCACCATCTCGATCGCTTTGCCGGCCTCTCCGGCGGTAGGGCCGGCTGAAAGAGGGCGCCGGATGGCCGATAATCCGATACCGATCAAGGGGCTGGACCATATCGTCCTGCGCGTCCGGGATATCGACGTCATGCTGCGCTATTACGGCGACGTGCTCGGCTGCACGCTCGAGAAGGTCCAGGAGGATATCGGCCTCTGGCAGATGCGCGCCGGGGATGCGCTGATCGACTTCGCGCCCGTCGACGGGCCGATCGGCCGGCAGAAGGGGCCGGCGCCGGGGCCGGAGGGCCACAACCAGGACCATTTCTGCCTGCTGGTCGATCCGTGGGACGAGGCGGCGATCCGCCGTGCACTGGAAGCGCGCGGCTGCGATGTCGAGGCGGCAGCGGTCCGCTACGGCGCGACCGGCTACGGGCCGTCGATCTATCTGACGGACCCGGAGGGCAACACGGTCGAGCTGAAAGGCCCTTCGACCTGATCGCCCGTTCACGCTGAAGACCGCGCCGTGGCTGAACCTCCGTTAGCGGTTGCGCCCGAACGGCGCCTGCAAGCCGCCCTGTGGATGATACTCGCGGTTACGCTGTGGAGCCTGGTCGCGGTCTGCGTGCGCATGCTGGAGGGCCGGGTGCCGATCTCCGACCTGTCCTTCTATCGCGGGCTGCTGTCCGTCGCCGTGATGCTGCCGCTGATCCGGCGCGCCGGCCGGATGGGGCACGGCGGGCCGCTGCGCAAGGCGATGCCCTGGTTCGTCCTGCGCGGCGTGTTCATCTTCAGCGCCCAGACCTGCTTCTACTTCGCCCTGACCTGGATGCCGATGGCCGAGGCGACCGTGCTCAGCGGGACGACGCCGATTTTCCTTGCCCTGCTGGCCGGCATGTTCCTGGGCGAGAAGGTGTCGCTGGTCCGCTGGGCGGCGATCGGCGTGGGGTTCGCCGGCATCGTCGTGATCCTCAGGCCCGGGGCCGCGGTCATCCAGATCGCGGCGCTGACGGCGCTCGCCTCCGCGGTGCTGTTCGCCAGCAGCTCGGCGATCAACAAGCATCTCTCGCGCACCGAACCGGCGAGCCGGATCGTCGGCTGGACAAACCTGATGATCGCCGCCGTCGCGGCGCTGCCGTTCGTCTACAATTCGTATGTCCCGCAATGGAGCGACCTGCACTGGGTCGTCGCGATCGCCTTTCTCGGCACCGGGGCGCAATACTCCCTGGCGCGCGCCATCGCCGCGGCCGACGCCAGCTTCTCCGGGCCGTTCGATTTCCTGCGCATGCCCTTCGCGGCGGTCGCCGGGCTGATCCTGTTCGCCGAGTGGCCCGACATCTGGGTCTGGGTCGGCACCGGCATCGTCTTCGCGAGCATCTTCGGCCTGACCCGCGACCGCGCCCTGTTCCGCCACAGGACGGGCGTGTCGTCGGGGTAGGGGGGTATCGCGCGACGCTATCGCGACCGCGGCAATTGCCATAACCATCGGTCAGCCGCCGTAGGGGTTTGAAAACCTCCCCTACATATGCCGGGCCTGGTCAGGCGGCTGGGGAGCGTCCGTCGCCACGAAATTGAACCGGCAGTTTTCCCTTCAAACCGCCGCCCCTTCGAACAATTCCCGCACCAGCCGTATCGCCATCTTGGTCGCGACGCGGCGGCGGTAGTGGCCGGGGGTGAAGGTGGTCTTCATCGACATGAGCTGGTCCTTGCACAGGTCGTCGATGCCCTGGACCGTTGCGTCGTCCAGCGCGCCGCCGGCCAGGTCCGCCGCGCCCTCCAGGAACACCGGGCGCGGATTGGTTCCGGTGATCGCGATGCGCAGGTCGGTGAGTGCGTCGCCCTCGCGCGCCACCGCCGCGGCGCAGCCGGCCACCGGATATTCGATCGAGCGGCGGATGCGCACCTTGTCGTAGCCCGAGACCAGATTGCCCGGCGCGGCCGCGCGGATGCGCAGCACGAATTCGCCGGGCCGGACCGCCATATAGTCGATGCCGTCGCCGGTCGAGCCGTCCTGCCGTGAATAGCCGATGAAGAAATCGCGCATCGATACCGTGCGCGCGCCGTCGGGGCCGAGCAGGTCGATCTCGCCGCCGAACAGCAGCATCGCCGGGGCGAGGTCGCCGGAATAGGTCGCGAAGCAGACGCCCTTCGACTTCGGAGCGACGTGGCACATCTCGCCAAGCTCGGTCTTCAGGCAATGGTCGTTGGCTTCGCGCCACCATTCGGACTGGTTGTAGTAGATGCAGCGGGTGTCGAGGCAGATATTGCCGCCGACCGTGCCCATGTTGCGCTGGGTCGGCCCGGCGATCGAGCCGGCGGCCCGGGCGACCGCCGGGTAGAGCCGACTGACCTCCGGATGCTCCGCGACCTCGTACAGCCGCACCGACGCGCCGATGACAAGGCCGCTTTCTCTGACGTCGATGCTCTTGAGATCGGCCAGGTCGTTGGTGTCGATCAGCACCGGCGGCGTCTCGATGCCGCGCCGGATATTGACCAGGATATCGGTGCCGCCGCCGATCATCCGGCTCTCAGGATGGGCCTGACGGGCGGCCAGTGCCTCCTCGACCGTCGCCGGCCGGATGACCTCGAAACCGTGCAGCGCGTCCATCAGGCGGCCCTCTTCTTCGCGCCGAACCGGGCGGCCTTCTCGAGGGCGAGGAACACCTTGTCCGGCGTGATCGGCGTATCGGGGAAGCGGATGCCGGTGGCGTCGTAAATCGCGTTGGCGACCGCCGGGATGAAGCTGGAGAGCGAGCCTTCGCCGGCCTCCTTGGCGCCGTAGGGGCCGTGGGGATCGTTCGATTCGACGATATGGGTGTGGATCGGCGGCGAATCCTGAATCGTCGGGATGCGGTAGTCGAGCAGGTTGTTGGCGAGATTCAGGCCGTTGTAGTAGCCGGTCTCCTCGCTCAGCGCCTGGCCCATGCCCATCCAGACCGACCCCTCGACCTGGCCCTCGACGGTCAGCCGGTTGAGCGCCTTGCCGCAATCGTGGGCGACCCAGATATCGTCGACCGTGACCTCGCCGGTCGTCTCGTCGACCGTGACCTCGACCGCCTGGGCAGCGTAGGAAAAGCCCATCGTGCCGCCGATCGCCGCGCCGCGATATTTCTTGCCGCCCCAGCTCTCGGGGATCGTGTTGTAGATGCCCTTGGTCGTGATCGTGCCGGTGTCGCGCAGCGCTTCCATGACCACTTCCTGGAAGGGGATGCCGGTATCCTGGCTGCCGGCGCGGTAATATTCGCCCAGCACCTCGATATCTTCCGGGTTGGCTTCCAGCTTGCGCGCCGCCGCCTCGACCAGGATCTTGCGCAGGTTCACGGCGGCTTGGAGCGTCGCGTTGCCGACATAGAAGGTGACGCGCGAGGAATAGGAGCCGTTGTCCTTGGGCGTGACCTCGCTGTCCGCGGCGATGACCCGGATGCGGTCGATCGGCAGGCCGAGCACGTCCGCCGTGATCTGCGCCACCAGCGTCGAGGAGCCCTGGCCGATTTCGGCGGCGCCGGTCAGCACGGTGATCGCACCGTCCCAGTCCAGCTTCAGGTTGACCGTCGCGTGCGGCTCGCCGGTCCAGTTCACCGGCTTCGACGCGCCGGAGATATAGTGGGAGCAGGCGAAGCCGATGCCCTTTTTCTTTCCCGGCCCGGGATCGGGCAGGCCGTTTTTCCGCTTTTCCTTCCAGCCGCTCGCCTCCTCGACCCAGTCGACGCATTCGGGCAGGCCGTAGGAATTGATCATCAGGTCGTTCTGGGTGAAGGCCGGCGCCTCGATATAGTTGCGCCGCCGCACCGCGATCGGGTCGAGGCCCAGTTCCTCCGCCATCTCGTCGAGCAGCGATTCGAACACGAAGCGGGTGTTGACCGTGCCGTGGCCGCGGAAGGCGCCGCAGGGCGGCGTGTTGGTCAGCACCCGCCGGCCGATATAGCGGACGTTCTGCAAATCGTAGATCGCGTAGAGCAGCGAGCCGGCATAGAGGATCGTGACGATGCCGTAGCTCGAATGGGCGCCGCCGCGCTGGTCGTTCTCCAGCTCGACGCCGGTGATCCGGCCGTCCTTCGTCATGCCGATCTTGAGGCGCAGGTCGGTCTCCGGCCGGCCGCGATGGGTGATGAAGGTCTCCTCGCGCGTCGTCAGCAGCCGGACCGCGCCGCCGATCTTGCGCGCGAGCAGGGCGGCGATCAGTTCGGGCTGCAACGTCTCGGTCCGGGCGCCGAAGCCGCCGCCGACATGGGGCTTGATGACCCGGATGCGACCCTGGTCCATGCCGGTCACCTTGGCCAGCATCAGGTGGACGTAGTAGGGCACCTGGGTCGAGCACTGGCAGGTCAGCCGGTCGCGCAGCGGATCGTAGGAGACCAGCGCGCTGTGCATCTCCATCTGGGCCTGGCAGACCTCGGCGGCATGGAAGTTCCGCTCCATCACCAGGTCCGAGCCGGCGAAGGCGTCCTCGACGTCGCCGAGCTCGAAGAACACGTCGCGCTCCAGGTTGCCGGGCCGGTGCTCGTGCAGGTCGACGGCGCCCTCGGCATAGGCGTCCTTGCAGCGGAAGTAGGCCGGCAGTTCCCTGACCTTCATCCGGATCTTCTTGACCGCCGCCTTGGCGATGTGGATGTCGTCGGCCGCGACGGCTGCCACCGGCTCGCCCTTGTAGCGCACCCGGTCGCGCACCAGCGGGTATTCGCCGCGCGCGATCGGCAGCACGCCAAAGGTCTTGTCGCAGTCCGCGCCGGTGACGACGGCGCGCACACCCGGCATCGCCTCGGCTTCCGAAGTATCGACCTCAAGCACTTCGGCATGGGCGTAGGGGCTGCGCAGGATCGCGGCCTCCAGCGCCTCGCCCTCGACGAAATCGGCGGTGTATTTCGCCGTGCCCGAGACCTTCTCCGGCCCGTCGACCATCGGGACGTATTCGCCGATGGAGCGCACCGGTTCGGCCGTGGCGGCATCGACGGGTTTGACCTGTTCGTTCATCGCTCCGCCTCCCCGTTACGCCACCCGGTCCGCCACCCGGTCCGGAAGCGGCGGGTAGGGCGCCGGCTCCTCGCCCCGCCGGCGCGCCGCGGCGTGGTGCACCGCATCCAGAATCTTGATGTAGCCGGTGCAGCGGCAGATGTTGCTGCCCAGCGCCTCGCGGATGTCGTCGTCGTCCGGCGCCGGGTTCCGGCGCAGCAGCGCCTCGGTCGCCATGACGAAGCCCGGCGTGCAGGCGCCGCACTGTGCGCCCAGCTTCATGTGGAAACCCTCCTGCACGTCCGACAGCCGGCCGTTGTGCGCCAGGCCCTCGACCGTCTCGACCGACGTGCCCGCGACCTGGCCGACCAGCGTGAGGCAGGAGAGCTGCGCGCGGCCGTCGACCAGCACCGTGCAGGCGCCGCATTCACCGCCGTCGCAGCCGGTCTTGGTGCCGGTCAGGCCGAGTCCTTCGCGCAGATAATCGAGCAGCAGGGTATTGTCCGGCACGACGCCGTCATGCGGCCGCCCGTTGAGGGTGAAACTGACGATCCGTTTCGCCATCGGTCCGGCTCCCGTCGCCGATTTGCGCAGTAATTCAAATAATCAGTAACACAAATTATTTGTCACCTCAATTAAATATGTCCGCCGGTTCCGGCGGCTCGACAGGAGGCGGCACCTGTGACGATATCGGCATTTGGCCCTCGCCGGCACGCGGGATAAGCCGGTTCCCCCAATCGAAAGGAGACCGCTCATGGCCGATCACGGCGCCTTCCATTGGAATGAACTGCTCACCGGCGACGTCGAGGACTGCAAGGCGTTTTTCGCCGAGGTCTGCGGCTGGACCTACGACGACGTTCCGATGCCGAATTTCACCTACACGGTCGCCAGGTCCGGCAACAAGATGGTTGCCGGCATCATGGACAAGGCGAAGACCGGCGCGCCGGACATGCCGAACCACTGGATGGCCTATATCGGCGTGGGCGATGTCGACGCCGCCGCCGCCAGGGTCGCCAACGCCGGCGGCACGGTACTGCAGGAGTGCTTCGACGTCCCGAATGTCGGCCGCATCGCCATCGTCCAGGACCCCGGCGGCGCGGTCATCGGCCTGATGACGCCGTCGTAGGCGCGACAACCCCCGTGCCTTGATCCGGCCCGCGTTTCGGGCTTTGTTGCGGCGCTCCCGATAGCCGGAAAGAGGCCGCTGCCATGTCCGCCGGTTCCATCGCCAAAGCTGACCGCTATATCGAGACCGCCCGACGCTTTGCCGCCGAGGCCGTCGCCCCCCATGCCGCGGCGTGGGAGCGCGACCGGCGCGCGCCGCGCGAGGCCTTCGAGGCCGCCGCCGATGCCGGACTTATGGGGCTGCTGGTGCCGGAGGACCTGGGCGGGGCCGGCCTCGACCTGTTCGCGATGGCGCGCATCATGGAGGTGCTGGCCGCCGCCGACCTCGCCTTCGCCTTCAGCCTGGTCGTGCACAACAATCTGGCCGGCAATATCGCGCGCAACGGCGCGCCGCACCATCACACGGCCCACCTGCCGGACCTGATCGCCGGGCGGCGCATCGGCGCCTTCCTGCTGACCGAGCCGCAGGGCGGCAGCGACGCCGCCAACGTGCAGACCACGGCGAAGAAGACCGAAACCGGCTGGCGCATCGACGGCGAAAAAGCCTGGGTGACCAGCGGCTCCCATGCCGACCTGCTCAGCATTTACGCCCAGACCGATCCGGCGGCGGGCCACAGGGGCGTCGCCTGTTTCCTGGCGCTTGCGGACGCGCCCGGCGTCGAGCGCCTGCCGGCCTACGCCATGCTCGGCGGCCACGCCCTGGGCGCCGGCGGTTTCCGCTTCGACGGGCTGGAGCTTGAAGAGGCGGCCCATTTCATTCCGGCCGGGCGCGGCTTTGCGGCCGCGATGGAAGGCATCGACCTGGCGCGGGTCAACGTCGCCTACAGCGCCTGCGGCATGCTGCGGTCCGGGCTCGACGCGGCGATCGCCTTCGTCTCGCAACGCTCCCTGTTCGGCACGCGCAATACCGAAAAGCAGGGCATCCAGTGGATCCTGGCCGACGCCGCCAGCGAACTGGAAGCGGCCTCGGCGCTGGCTGCGAAGGCCGGCGCGGCGCTCGCCGCCGGCGATCCGGACGGCAGGGTGCTGGCGGCCCATGCCAAGAAATACGCCACGCGGGTCGCCTTCGACCGGCTCAACGACTGCATGCAGGTGATGGGCGCCTGGGGCCTGACCCACGACCATCCGCTCGCCCGCCATATGGCCGGCGCGAAGATCGCCCAGTATCTCGACGGCGCCAACGAGATCCAGAATGTCGTGATCTCCCGCGCCCTGTTCGGCCGCAAGGGCTGAGCCTCGACCGCGCGCGATTGCGTGTGGGGCCGCGTAGCGCAACCGCGATCCCGACATTGCTCATCCGTCGATGATAAAATCCAATGATGCCGCCCCGGATTCAATCCGGGGCCCAGGGACGACCCGAAAGACGTCAGCCTGTGGCCCCTGGACCCCGGATTTCCGCTTCGCTCCATCCGGGGTGGCAAAATGAGGGGCAGTTGACGGTTTCGGCAATCGGAAGAGGGCGTGCCGCAAACGCATTGTCACATCGATAGTCCCAAAAGGCGTCTCCGCTCTGGTCGGTATGACGGGATAGACTAAAGAAACCGCCCAGGGAACTTCACCGACGAACGATTTCGCTTGACCCGGACCGCGAACGGCGCGAGAGGGGCGCGCCTTTCATGCCTTCGCTTTAGTGAGCCGCAGCCATGGCGGGTACGGACGCGCAATCGGGCCGGGCCTGGCCGCCGACGCCGGACTTCGACACCTGGCCGGTCGAGCATCTGCCGGCCGGGGCCACGACGGACGGCCGGATCGTCACCGTCGCGTGGGACGACGGCAGGGTCAGCCGCTATCACGCGATCTGGCTGCGCGACAACGCGACCGAACCCGGCACCCACAGCCCGGTCACGCGCGAACAGGTCGGCCATCCCTGGGACCTGCCGGCGGACCTCGCCGTATCGGCGGTCGCAGTCGCGGAAAACGGCAGCATCGAAATAACCTTTGCGCCCGAATGCCGGACCGTCGCCTACCATCCTGGCTGGCTGCGTGCGCTCGACTATTCCAACGGCCGCCACGACGATCTCGGCGACATCGCGCCGACACACTGGGACTCCCGCCGCCTCGCAGCCCCGCCGACCTTCGACGGCCCGGCCTGCATGGACCGGGACGGTGCCCTGCTGGAAGCGCTCGAAGCCCTGATGGAATTCGGCATCGTGCGCCTGCGCGGCGTGCCGACTGACGAAACGGAGGTGCAACGGGTCGCCGAGCGCATCGGCACGATCCGCAACTCCAATTTCGGCTTCCTGTTCGACGTGAAGACCGCGCCGGCGGACTCGCGCAAGGCCGCGGATTCCAACGCCTATTTTTCCGGCGCTCTGGCGCCGCACACCGATCTGGCGACCCGGGAATACGAGCCCGGCCTGCAATTGCTGCATTGCCTGGTCAACACGACCCGGGGCGGGCGGGCCGTCTATGTCGACGGCTTCGCCGTGGCCGACCGCATCCGGCAGACGGATCCGGACCTGTGGCGGGCGGTCACGCAGATCGAATGGACTTTCTCGAACCGCTCGCCGGCCACGGACTATCGCTGGCGCGCGCCGCTGGTCGTGCTGGACAAGAACGGCGATCCCCGCGAAATCCGTGCCACAACCTTTCTGCGCGGCCCGCTCAACGTGGATTTCGACGATGTCGAGGCGGCCTATGCCGGCCTGCGCGCCTTCCAGACCCTGGCCGCCGGCGAAGGTTTCGCCATGACCTTCGACTACGCGCCCGGCGACCTGGTCGCCTTCGACAATCGGCGCGTCCTGCACGGCCGGACGGCGTTCGACGAGGCGATCGGCGAGCGGGCGCTCAAGGGCTGCTACATGGAGCGCGAGGAGGTGCTGAGCCGCATCCGGATCCTGCGCCGGGCGAAGCGCGCTAACCGCGCAGCTTGAAGCGCTGGATCTTGCCGGTCGCGGTCTTGGGCAGCGCGTCGACGAATTTCCACCAGCGCGGGTACTTGTAGGGCGCCAGGCTGGCCTTGACATGGTCGTGCAGTTCCCGCTGCAGCGCATCGTCCCCGTCCGCCACGCCGTCGGCGCGCACGACCCAGGCCTCCGGCTTGATCAGGCCGGCATCGTCCGCGCGGGCGACGATGGCCGCCTCCAGCACCTTGGGATGGCCGATCAGGCAGGCCTCGATCTCGACCGGCGAGGTCCAGATGCCACCGACCTTCATCATGTCGTCGGACCGGCCCTCGCAGACGAAGCAGCCGTCCTCGTCGGTCCTGTAAGTGTCGCCGGTATCGAGCCAGCCGCCGTCCAGCATGGTCGCCGCGGTTTTTTCCGGCAGGTTCCAGTAGCCGCGCGCCGTCGAGCCGCCCCGGATCTGTAGCGCGCCGGCTTCCCCGGCGGCGACCGGCGCGCCATCCTCGCCGACGATGCGCGCCTCGTAGCCGGGTATAACAAGCCCGCTCGTGCCCGGTTTCTGGATATCGGGCCGGTTGGAGATGAAGATGTACAACGCCTCCGTCGAGCCGATGCCGTCCAGGATCGTCGTGCCGGTCGTTTCCCGCCAGCGCCGGAAGATGTCGGCCGGCAGGGCCTCGCCGGCCGAGACGCACCAGCGGACGCTCGCCACGTCGCAGGCTGCACCGCCGTCGATCGCCGCCAGTTGCGCGGCGTAGAGCGTCGGCACGCCGAAATAGAGCGTTGGGCGGAAGCGCTCGAATATGTCGAAAGTCATCTGCGGCGTCGGCCGTTCGGCGGCCAGCACCGCCGTGGCGCCGACCCAGAGCGGGAAGGTCATGGAGTTGGCCAGGCCGTAGGCGAAGAACAGCTTGGCGGCGGAAAAGCAGATATCGTCCTCGCCGACACCGAGCAGGTCCACGCCGTAGTGCTGGCTGGTCACGACCATGTCGCGGTGCCGGTGGATCGCGCCTTTCGGGAAGCCGGTCGAGCCGGAGGAATAGAGCCAGAAACAATCGTCGCCGGCTTCGCTGGGATACGGTTCGAGGCTGTCGGAAGCCTGCGCCGCCAGCGCCGCCGCCCGGTCCTGCGGCAGCAGATGGGCCGGCTTATGGTCCGCTTGCGCGAGCGCATCGCGCACCGCACCATCAAACTCGGGCGACCAGACGATGGCGGCAGCCGCCGAATCGTCGATCATGTAGCGGTAATCCTTCGCCGTGAGCAGCGTGTTGAGCGGCACCGGGACGATGCCGGCCTTGATGGCGCCCCAGAAGACGAAGAAGAATTCCGGGCAGTCCTTCACCACCATCAGCAGCCGGTCGCCGGTCCCGATGCCGAGCCCTTTCAGGGCGTTGCCGTACCGGTTTACCCCGATGGCCAGCTGTCCGTAGCTGACCTCTTCGCCCGCCGTCGTCAGGATGGCGGACTTGGCGCTGCGGCCTTCCCCCGTGTGCCGGTCGATGAAGGCCACGGCGGCATTGAACGGCGCCGCGAAATCGAGGGCGGCCCCGTTAGCGCTGTCCGGAGTGACGGTGACGGTGTGGGCAGCCATCGCACGGCTCCTCGATACCGGTTGCGTTGCCGGGGCCGCGCGGCGAATTGCATCGCGCGGCCGGGTTTCCCCGGCTCTAGCACAGGGACATCTTCGGTTTCACCGCGCAACACGGCGCGCCCGCAATCCTTCCGCTCCCCGACCCGCCGCCAGCATGTTTGCGCCTGCCGACGCTCCCGTCCATCCGTCCGTCCGCCGCTGGCTTCTGCTGGTGGCCGGGATGATCTTCGCCATGGTCGTGCTCGGCGGGCTGACCCGGCTGACCGACTCCGGTCTGTCGATGACCGAATGGCGGCCCCTGTTCGGCTGGCTGCCGCCGATGAGCGACGAAGCCTGGCAGCGGCTGTTCGACCTCTACAGGGAGACGCCGCAGTACCGGCAGGTCTTCCCCGACCTGACCGTCGGCGGCTTCAAGGCGATCTTCTGGCTGGAATATCTGCACCGGCTGTTCGGCCGGTTGATCGGCGTCGTGTTCCTGGCCGGCTTCGTCACTCTGCTGCTGCGCCGCCGCCTGCCGCGCCGGCTGGTCCCTGCGCTGGTCGCGCTGTTCGTCCTCGGCGGCCTGCAGGGCGCGCTCGGCTGGTACATGGTCGCCAGCGGCCTGGTCGACCGGCCCGCGGTCAGCCATTACCGGCTTGCCGCCCATCTCTCTCTGGCGGTCGTCCTCTACGCCTGGATTGTCTGGCTGATCGCCGGCACGGGCCGGCCGGCAATGCAGACCGGCGGCGCGGCGGCCGGCGGCGGCCTGCTGGCGTTTGCCGTCTACGGCGCGATCGCGCTGACGATCGCGTTCGGCGCCTTCGTCGCCGGCCTCGACGCCGGCAAAATCCACAACACGTTTCCGCTGATGGGCGGCGCACTGGTGCCGGCGGACTATCTGCGGCCGGGCGGCGGCCTCGCCGAACTCGTCGCCAATCCGGTCGCGGTGCAGTTCAACCATCGCGTGCTGGCGGTCCTGACCGTCCTGCTTGTCCTGGCCCTATGGTGGCGGACGCGCGGGCAGGGCGGCGCGTCCGCCACCATAGGGCCAGGACAAGCA
>WTGH01000062.1 GCA_011523655.1 Rhodospirillaceae bacterium | reverse complement strand
GACCTCGCCGAGAAGATCGCCTGGCGCAACGGCGAGGCGATGATCCGGCCGCACCTGGCGCAGTTGCGCTAGCGTGCGATGATCCGGAGGCGCCTGCGCGGACCGGCCGTCGCGGCGACGTTTGCGCTCGTCCTGACGGCCGGCAGCACGGCAGCCTGCGAGCGGCCGCAGGGCTGGACCGGCGCGCGGCACATCGCCGGAAAGACCTGGAGCGCGTGGTGGCGGTCCGCCCCGGCCGCCATCCCGATCGGCGCGCATTTCTCGATCCGCTTCCGGCTGTGCGGACCGCCAGTCCGCCGGGTTCGGGTGCGCGGCTGGATGCCGGTCCACCGGCACGGCATGAACTACCGGCCCGGCGTGACTCTCAGCGGCCGGTCGGGCGCCGCGGAAGGGCTGCTGTTCCACATGCCCGGCCGCTGGCAGCTCATTCTCGATATCGCCGGCGACGCGGGAAAAGAGAAGCTGACCGCGGAAACGGTTCTGGAATGAGCCGGCCATTCTGTATTCAGTCCATTTCCACCCGTCGAAGCGACACGAAAGGGAGCGCCCGGGCCGAAAGGACGGGAGGGAATCGACGGAACGATGAGCCTCAAACCTACGACCGCCAAATGGCTGTAATCATTAAAAAATTTCCAGTTGCATACTGTATACTATTGATTTTTCCACTATTGGCCCTGGCCGCACTTCCGGCCGCGGCCGGCGAGTTCACGGCCGGGGAAAGGCGGAAAATCCTGCGCCACGGGCCGTGGCCGCTTTCGGCCGTCCCCGATCCGAGCAATCGGGTTTCCGGCAAGCCGGCCGCCATCGCCTTCGGAAAGGCGCTGTTCTTCGAAACCCGCCTGTCGCTCTCCGGCACGATCTCCTGCGCCACCTGCCACCGGCCGGACGCGGGCTGGACCGACGGCCTCGCGCGCAGCCGCGGCCACGAGGCGGTCGACCGCAACGCGCTCAGCCTGTTCAACCTGCGCGTCAACCGCTGGTTCGGCTGGGACGGTGCGCAGGACACGCTGTGGGCGCAGAATCTCCGGCCGCTGATCGACAAGCGCGAGATGGGCGTCGGCGCGACCGGCGCGGCCCGGCTGGTGCGTGCGGACGGCCGGCTCGCCTGCGGCTACCGGCAGGCCTTCGGCGAAGCGCCGGGCGCGAACGACGAGCGGGTCTTCGTCGATCTCGGCAAGGCGATGGCGGCGTTCCTGGAAACCCTCGTCACCGGCCGCACGCCGTTCGACGATTTCCGCGACGCGCTCGCCCGCAACGACGCCGCCGGCCGGGCCCGCTATCCCGCCGCCGCCAAGCGCGGCCTGCGCCTGTTCGTCGGCCGGGGCAACTGCGCCTTCTGCCATTTCGGCCCGGCCTTCACCAACGGCGAGTTCGCCGATGCCGGCGTGCCGCATTTCGCCGGACCCGGCCGGGCCGATCCCGGCCGCTTCGGCGGCATCCGCAAACTGCGCAAGAGCCGCTACACCCTGCTCGGCGGCTTCAACGACGATCCGGCGCGGTCCACTGCCGTCAAGACCCGCCATGTCCGCCTGGCCCACAGCAACTTCGGCGAATTCCGGGTGCCGGGCCTGCGCAACGCGGCGCTCACCGCGCCCTACATGCATGCCGGCAGCCTCCGAACGCTCGCCGACGTGGTCCGGCACTATTCGACGCTCGACGAGGAACGGCTGCACGCCGGAGGGGAACGGATCCTGCGCCGGCTCGACCTGAGCGCGCAGGAACAGGGCGATCTGGTGGCGTTTCTGGAAACCCTGACGGAACGCGAGCCGGGTCCCAAAGTCGGAAGGCGTAACGGAGATTTGCAGTGCAGATAGCTGTTTTCGCCCTCGCCACCGATTGAATTATTTCCGGAATCCGCTATTCTCCCGCCATGCCGTCCTTTCTCGAATTCGAAAAACCGATCGCCGAACTCGAAGGCAAGATCGAAGAACTGCGCCACCTGACGGACGGCGGCGCCCTCAACATTGCCGAAGAGGTCGGCCGGATGCAGGAAAAGGTGGAGCGCATGCTGCGCTCGACCTATTCGAAGCTGACGCCGTGGCAGAAGGTGCTGGTCGCGCGCCATCCGGAACGCCCGCACGCTTCGGAATATATCGAAAACCTGTTCGAGGATTACCTGCCGCTCGCCGGCGACCGCGCCTTTGCCGAAGACCGCGCCATCGTCGGCGGCCTCGCGCGCTTCGACGGCCGCTCCGTGGTCGTCATCGGCAACGAAAAGGGCCACGACACCGAATCGCGCCTGACCCACAATTTCGGCATGGCGCGGCCGGAGGGCTACCGCAAGGCGATGCGCCTGATGCGGCTGGCCGAACGGTTCGGCCTGCCGGTCGTCACGCTGGTCGACACGTCGGGCGCCTATCCCGGCAAGGGCGCCGAGGAGCGCGGCCAGGCCGAGGCCATCGCCCGGTCGATCGAAACCTGCCTCGATCTGGAAACGCCGCTGATCGGCGTCGTGATCGGCGAGGGCGGCTCCGGCGGCGCGATCGCGCTGGCCGCGGCCAACCGGGTGCTCATGCTGGAGCACGCGGTCTATTCGGTGATTTCGCCCGAAGGCTGCGCCTCCATCCTGTGGCGCGATTCCGATGTCGCGCAGGATGCCGCCGACGCGCTCAAGCTGACGGCGCAGGACCTGTTCGACCTGGAGGTGATCGACGCCATCGTGCCGGAACCGGTCGGCGGCGCGCACCGGGACAAGGACATGGTCTTCGCCAGCGTGAAGGACGCCATCGCCGGGGCGCTGGACGCGCTGCTCCGGTTCGACGGCCCCGTCCTGCGCAAACAGCGCCGCGAGAAATTCCTCGCCATGGGCCAGAAAGGGCTGGGATAGGACCGGCGCCGCTTCGTGCTTCGGGACGGGACTTCGAGGCGCATCTCTCCTCAGGATTTTTCTGCGAAAAGATGGCACGCCGCCACAAGAAATCCTTCCCTCTCTTCAGAGGGGGAAGTGGCCGAGCGCAGCGAGGTCGATTGGGGGTGCCGTGCGCCGGTAAGGCCGTGCCTGACGCGACGGCACCCCCACCCGGCTCGCTTCGCTCGCCGACCTCCCCCTCTGAAGAGGGGGAGGTATAGCGCAGCGGATGTGCGTGGCGTCGTCGCGGAGCCTCGTCTCGAAGAGCCTTGCCGGAAACTGCGTCCCGTCAGCCTTCGCCGTTGCCCGTCTCCTCCGCTTCCAGTTCGGCGCGCAGCACGTTCTTGGCGATCTTCTCGATGGTCGAGCGCGGGAAGTCGTCGACCAGGCGGACCTCGCGCGGCACCTTGAAATCGGCCAGCGATTGCCGGCACGCTGCAACGATCCGCTCGCCGTAGTCCGGCGGTGCGCTGGCTGCTCCGCCGTCGACCAGGATGTAGGCGACCGGCACCTCGTCCAGCATCGGATGCTTCTTCGCGACGACCGCGACCTCGCGGGCCAGCGGCTGTTCGGCGATCACCCGTTCGACCTCCGATGCGGCGACATTCTCGCCGCCGACCTTGAGCATGTCCTTGGCGCGGTCGGCGAAGCTGCAGAAGCCGTCGCTGTGGACCGTGATCTTGTCGCCGGTGGTGAAGAATCCTTCGTCGTCGAACGCCGCCGCCGTCGCCTCCTCGTTGCCGAGATATTCGGCGAACATGGAGATCCCGCGCACGCCGCGGATAAACAGGTCGCCGGTCTCGTCCGGGCCGACCGGGTCGCCGGCCTCGTTCAGCACGCGGATATCGTATTCGACCGAGGGCTTGCCGACGGAGAGCGGCCGGTTCGGCAGATGGACGTCGCCGACGAAGCCGTGGCTGACGGTCTCGGTCATGCCCCACCAGCCGATCGTCTTGACGCCGAAAATCTCGTCGGTCGGCGGGCTGCAGATGCCGTTGCCCATCAGACGGATCGGGTGGCGCTCCGGCACGTCGTGATCCATCAGCGCCCGGTTCATGAAGGGCACCATGCTGGTCCAGGTGCAGCCGTTGCGGATCGCCACGTCCCAGAAGCGGCTGGCCGAGAAGCGCGGCTGGACCACGCAGCCCGCGCCGACCCACAGCGAGGCGAGCGCCGAATAGGCCTGGGCGTTGGCATGGAAGAGCGGCAGATAGGTCAGGTGGCAGTCGGTCTCGCGCAGGTCCTCGTGCAGCGCGTTGATCTTCGCGCCCCACAGGCCGTTGCCGTGCAGCCACAGCACCGCCTTGGGCCGGGAGGTCGTGCCCGAGGTGAACTGGACGGACAGCGGCGCCATCGGGTCGGCGGGGCGGGACGGCGCATCGGCCGGATCGCCCGCCAGCCGGGCGAAGCTGTCCCCGCCCCATCCTCTTCCGCGCCCGCTGCCCGGCGCGCTGCCCGGTGCCGGCGCCTCGCCGTTGTCGGTCTCGGTGACGGCGACCCAGCGCAGGTCCTTGCAGGCGCGGCCGATCATGGCGGCGAATTTCGGCTGGGTGATCGCCGCGACGGCGCCGGAATGGTCGGCGAAATACGTCATCTCGTCGGCCGCCGAGCGGGCGTTGGTCGTCACGCAGACCGCGCCGATCTTCGCGCAGGCGAACCAGGCGAGCAGGATTTCCGGGCAGTTGTCGAGATGGACCAGGAGGCTGTCGCCGGCCTTTATGTCCCGCGCCGCCAGGCCGGCGGCCACGCGGTCGACCTCATGGGCGAATTCGGCGAAGGTCCAGACCGCGCGCGGCCCCTCGAACGGCTCCCACACCAGGAACGGCTTGTCCGGATGGCTGGCCGCCCGCGCGGCGACCAGCGCCGGGATGTCGAAGCCGGCAAACGGATGGACGAGAGGCGATTCGATCCGGCGCATGGCGCAACACCTGCGGTTGGCGGGATGCGCCGGTTTTAGGGTGGAATCCGCGCAGCGGAAAGATGCGTCGTTCCTCGATACGGCGCCTCGGGACCGGATCGGGGCGCGCCGACCGATATCCTGGCGACAGCCCTCGCGGCGAAGCGACCGATAGTCTACATCAAGGTCGGAACGGACCTTCGCGGAGAATGACCGGATGAGCCTGTCCGCACGGGATGCCGAATATACTGCGCTGGAGCGGATCGCGCCCCTGCTGCGAGCCGAGGGTTACGAGGTCATCGCCGAGCCGGGTCCTGCGGATCTGCCGGCTTTCCTCGCAGACAGACGGCCCGACGCCATCGCGGTCGGAAAGAATCCCTCGCTCTTGGTCGAGGTGTTCCGAAAGGAAGGGAACAGGGAAGCCGCGAAGATCAGCGAACTCCGATCGCTGGTTGAGGAACGCGACGACTGGGAGTTGCGGGTATTCTATTTCTCTTCGGTCGAACCGATGCTCAGCCCGGTGCCGAATACCACCTCAGCGGCTGCCATACAGGCAGCGCGGAACGTATCGGCGACCGAGCCGCGCGCGGCCATGCTGTTTGCCTGGTCGATCCTGGAGGCCGCCGCCCGGGAGAAGATCGAAACGGCCGGGCCCCGGCCGCTGAATCCGAACGCGCTGGTCAATCTCCTGGCGGGGGAGGGGTATATCGACCAGGAGCAGGCAAGCGAACTGTTCCGCATTTCCGGGCTGCGGTCGCGGGTGGCGCATGGCCAGATCGATTGCACGGCCCCGGCCGAAGACGTCTCGAGGCTCCTGTCCATTGCCGAACGGATAATACAGGATCGATAGCGGACCATCCGGGTAGTCCCGTCAAGCCGCTTCGTCCTTTCCATGTGTTTCTTGCTCCATATCGCGATCCCCGACGGCCTGAGCTGAACAGGTTTCGCGAGATGACGGGGTGCCTGCCCCCGGCCCAAGCGGTCGATCGTCGGTCTTGCGCGGCGGTGGTCGTGTGCCTTAACTGCCAGGCAGGACACCGAGCGGACGAAGCCGTGAACGGCCGGCAATTCCGGATCGACCGGGGCGCATCTTCACCGCCGTTATGGCCAGGGTGCCGGTCGGGCGGCTGGCGACCCACAAGCTGCCTGAGAATTCGGAGCGCCATCCCGACGCGCTCGCGCGCCGGATCGTACAGAGGAACGTCGCGACCCTTCTTGCGCCATGAACCTGAAGAACGCGGAAACCTTCGTCTGGGCGGCGACGCTGGGAAGTTTCACGGCGGCGGCCGACCGGCTGGGGGCGACCCAGCCGGCCATTTCGGCCCGGATCGCGGCCCTGGAAGACGAACTGGGCGTCAAGCTGTTCGACCGGACCGGCCGCCGGATGCAGATGACGCCGGCCGGCCTGGATCTGCTGCCACGGGCGGAACGCTATGTGGCGCTTGCGGCGGAAATAAAGGCGGCCGTCGGCGACCGGAATGCGCTTACGGGCCTGGTTCGGCTCGGCACGTCGGAGACGCTGGTCCACGACTGGATCCCGGAACTGATTCGCCAGGTTCACGCCGATTATCCGGGCGTGTCGCTGGAACTGTATGTCGACCTGTCCGTCAATCTGCGGGAGCAACTGGTTGCGCGGGAACTGGACATCGCCTTCCTGCTCGGGCCGGTGTCGGAGCCCAGCATGATCAACCGGGCCTTGTGCGCCTACGAAATGGCGTGGGTGGCGGGACCTGCGATGATCCTTCCGCCCCGGCGGCTGACGTTGGAGGCCATGGCGAAAGTGCCGATCGTCACCTTTCTGCGGCAGACCCGTCCGCACCTGCAGATCCGGCAGGCGCTGAGCCGCCCGGACCTGCCGACGCCGCGGATCAGCGGTTCGAGTTCCGTGGCGACGATGATTCGGATGGCGGAAGACGGCGTCGGCCTGGCGGCGGTGCCTCTGGACATCGTCCGTCCGCAAATCAAGGACGGCCGCTTGCGCCTGGTCGATACCGACTTGCCGCTCGCAAGCCTTGCCTTTACATCGACCTGGCCCGCCAGCCCGCCGAACCCTCTGGCTCAGCTCGTCGGCCACCTGGCGGACAATGCCGCGAAAGTCCGCCTAAGCACCGTCGCTGCCGGATAGTTGATAAAATTTTTTTATGAATTATCCAAAAAACAATCAATTTGTTTGATTGAATTGCTGCTCGTACGATCGGCGTTCGAGGAGCGGTGTCAGGCGGCAGCAAGCGACGATTTCGGCGCCTCAGGCGCCGGACGGCCGCTCCAACCGAGCTACCGGACGAGGAACCAGTGGAGACTATCATGCCGAGAATGACAACCAGGGGATTGCGCCTGGCAGCCGGGGCCGCGCTGGTCGCCGGCGCCGTGGCGGTCAACGCCGCGCACGCACAGGATCTGAAGCGCCAGACGTTCAACGCCGTCGGCACCTGGGGCAACCTGAACAACTTCAAGAAACATGAAGGCCCGTTCTGGCGCGATGTCGTGCCGAAGGCCTCGGGCGGCAAAATCACGGCCAAGGTCCAGCCGATCACCGAGGTCGGCCTGAAGGGCTTCGAGATGACCCGGCTTCTCAAGCTGGGCGTGTTCGATATGGCGTTCGGCGTGATCGGCTATGTGGCCGGCGAAGACCCGGTCTTCGAAGGGCCGGACCTGTCGGCCGTAGCGCAGGACATCGGCACGGCGCGGGCCATCGTGAAGGCATACCGGCCGATCATGGCAAAGGCGTTCGAGGAGGTTTTCGAAGCCAAGCTCATGGTCCTCTACCCGTTTCCGAGCCAGATGTTGTGGTGCAATGCCGAGATCGGGAAAATCGAAGACCTGAAGGGCAAGAAAATCCGCGTCTACAGCGCCACCCTGGGCGACTTCGTGGAAGGCGTCGGCGGCATCTCTACCACCATCGCGTTCGGGGAAGTGGTGCCGGCGCTGGAAAAGAAGCTCGCCGACTGCGGCATCACCGGCACGACGCCGGCCTATAACGCCAAATGGCATCAGGTTGCGACGCACGCCTATGCCATGCGGGTGGGCTGGGGCATCTCTTTCGGCGCCTTCAACCTGAAGCGCTGGAACAAGCTGGACGCCGCCACCAGGGCTTTCTTCACCGCGCAATTCCGGATGCTGGAAGACCGCATGTGGAAGATGACGGGGGCCGAAGATGCCATGGGCCTGTCCTGCAACACCGGCGGCGAGTGTACGATGGGCAAACCGGGCGGGATGAAACTCGTGACCCCGAGCAAGGCCGATCTCGCCAAGCGGACAGAAATCCTGCACAGCCATGTGCTGAAGCGCTGGGCCGAACGCTGCAAGAAAAAGCGGCCGAATTGCGTGAAGGACTGGAACGCCACCATCGGCAAGGTCATGAATATGACCATCGCCAACTAGGCGCCGCCGCCGCAATCAGCGTTTCGGGGCCGGCGCGATCGGGAAACGATCTTCCGCCGGCCCCGTTTCGTGATACCTCTGGAATGCCTTGTCTTCTGTCGTCCCACCTGACAGCGGCCCGGAGCCGGCGCGCGGCGGCCGCGTCCCCGGCGCCGAAATCGTTCGGCTGCTGACCTGGATCTCCCGGTCGGCCATCTGGATCGGGGGCGCCGGGATTCTGTTCTCGGCCGGGCTCGTGACCGTCGAAATCACGGTCCGCAAGTTTTTCGGTATGAGCCTCGGCGGCGCAGACGAGGTGTCGGGCTACATTTTCGCGGTCAGCACCATGTGGGCCCTGCCGTTCGCGCTGCTGAACCGCGCGAATGTCCGGATCGATGTCGTCTACCTGCGGCTGCCGGCCTGGCTGCGGTCCTTCCTGGACGTTTTCAGCCTGGTCCTCCTCGTCGGCTTCGTGGCCGTCGTGTTCTGGCACTCGGTGAACCTGTTCCTGGAGAACCGGGCCAACGATACCCGCTCGATCACGCCGCTCCAGGCCAGGGTGTGGATCTGGCAGGGTCTGTGGATCCTCGGCATGGCCCTGTTCCTGCTGACCGGCGCGGTCCTGTTCGTTCTTGCCGTCGCCGCTCTGCTCCTGTGGCGGCACGACCGCGTCGCCGGCCTGATCGGCAGCCGCAGCAGCGAGGAAGAGATCGCCAGCGAGACCGCCTTTCTGGATGAGGGCAGCAGCGGGACCCGGTCCGACGGTCGCAGGGGCGTGTGACATGGCGACAAACACCCTTGTCCTGCTGCTCGTCCTGTTGGCCGCCAGCGTGCCGGTCGCCGCCGCGATCGGCGTGCTCGCGATCGTTGTCGGCGAAGTCTATTCGCCCATGCCCCTGGTCCGGGCGATTGCCGAAAACCTGTGGCAGACCGGCCGGGAGTTCATCCTGATCGCCATCCCCATGTTCATCCTGCTGGGTGAAATTCTGCTGCGCTCCGGCATCGCGCAGCGCATGTACGATGCGATGGCGAAGTGGCTGTCGTGGCTGCCCGGCGGGTTGATGCACTCCAACATCGGCGCCTGCGCCATGTTCTCCGCGACGTCCGGCTCCAGCGTGGCGACCGCCGCGACCGTGAGCACCGTGGCCCTGCCGGAAGTCGACAAGCGCGGCTACAACGAGCGGCTGTTCCTGGGTACTCTGGCGGCCGGCGGCACGCTCGGCATCCTCATCCCGCCGTCGATCAACCTGATCGTCTACGGGCTGTTGACCGACACCTCGGTGCCGGACCTGTATCTGGCCGGATTCCTGCCCGGCTTCCTGCTGGCCAGCCTGTTCATGCTGACCGTGATGATCGCCTGCCTCGCCCGGCCGCACTGGGGCGGCGAGCGCATCCGGGCGACCTGGCGGGAGCGCTTCGTCGCGCTGATCGATCTGTTGCCGCCGGTCCTGCTGTTCGTGGTCGTCGTCGGGTCGATCTACGCCGGATTCGCCACCCCGACGGAGGCGGCGTCGCTCGGGGTCGTGTTCGCGCTGATCCTGGCGGCGTGTCACGGGCGGTTGTCGCTGCGCATGATCGCGCAGGCGGTCGAGGGCGCGATGACGACGACGGCGATGGTCATGCTGATCATCCTGGCCGCCGTGTTCCTGAATTTCGTCCTGGGCATCGCCGGCGTGATCCAGGCGATGACGGCCGGGATCACGGCGCTCGGCCTGTCGCCCTACGAACTGCTGCTTGCGATCGTCGTCTTCCTGGTCGTCCTCGGCTGCTTCATGGAGACCTATTCCATGCTGATTCTGACGGCGCCCCTGCTGGTGCCGATCGTCGCGCAGCAGGATTTCGGGCTGGCGGACGCCGACGCCAACAAGGTGTGGTTCGGCATCATCATGATCATCCTGCTCGAAACGGCGCTGATAACGCCGCCTGTCGGGGTCAATCTGTATGTGGTCCAGGGTGTGCGGGCCCGGGGCTCGATCACGGACACGATTTCCGGCTCGCTGCCGTTCGTCCTCACCATGTTCGTGATGATCGCCCTGATCGTTCTGTTTCCCCCGCTCACGCTGAACCTTTTCCAGGACCATGCGGTGCCCGTGATTTCCTGGTTCTTCGTCGATTTCCTGGGCTCGATGTTCTAGGGACCGGGACAGGAGACCTGCCATGAACGAAATGACTGTCTCGGCCGCGGCCGGCCATACCGATGTCCTGGTTCAAGGCGCACAGGCGGCGCGCGGGCAAATTCGCAGCGGCGCCTATACCGGCCAGACCAGCGCGCTCGGGCCGGGGATCGTCCAGGGCAACGTCGCCGTGCTTCCGGGCGACTGGGCCGACGAGTTCCTGCACTTCTGCCGCCGCAATCCGAAACCCTGCACGCCCATCGCCGTCTCCGAGCCGGGCGATCCGATGCTGCCGGAGCTGGGCGACGATATCGACATTCGCACCGACGTGCCGGCCTATCGCGTGTTCATGGACGGAAAGCCGGTCGCCGAGACGACGGATCTGCACGACTGGTGGCGCGACGACCTGGTGACCTTCGTCCTGGGCTGTTCCTTCTCCTTCGAGCATGCGCTCGTCCAGGCCGGGCTGCGCCTCCGTCACTGGGATGCCGGCACCACCGTCCCGATGTACAAGACGAATATCGAGACCGCCGCCACGCCGCGCTTCTCCGGCCCGACGGTCGTGTCCATGCGGCCGTTCTCGCCGGCCGACGCCATCCGGGCGATCCAGACCACGTCGCGCTATCCCAGCGTCCACGGCGCGCCGATCCATTTCGGCGATCCGGCCGCCATCGGCATCGCGGACATCGATGCGCCGGACTATGGCGACGCGGTTGAGATACGGGCGGGCGAAGTGCCGGTCTTCTGGGCCTGCGGAGTCACCCCGCAAGCGGTCATCGAGCGCGCGAAACCGCCGCTCTGCATCACCCACAAGCCCGGTTCGATGCTGATCACGGACCTGCCGAACAGCGCGCTGGCGGTGTTCTGAGCGGCGCGGCGGGAAGGGCATCGCCCCGGCGCGGAACCATACCGGAAGGGCGACCTTGACGATAACCCGAACGCCGGACTACGCCGGTGTGACGATGGCGGAGACTTGCGCATTCGGTTTCAGCGAGAGCAACGGATCGTAACGCGATGACTACGACCGACACCTCCGGATGCGGCTGGCAATTCTGGATCGACCGGGGCGGCACCTTTACCGACGTGGTGGCGAAGGCGCCGGACGGGCGGCTGGCGACCCACAAGCTGCTGTCGGAGAACCCGGAGCGCTATCCCGACGCCGCGATCCAGGGCATCCGCGACATGCTCGGCCTGGCCGCCGGCCAGCCGATTCCGGCCGAAGCGATCGACGCCGTGAAGATGGGCACGACGGTCGCGACCAACGCCCTGCTCGAACGCAAGGGCGAGCGCACCCTGCTGGTCGTCACAAAGGGCTTCGCCGACGCGCTGCGCATCGCCTACCAGGTCCGCCCGCGCCTGTTCGCCCGCAACGTCGTGCTGCCGGAGTTGCTCTACAGCCGGGTCGTCGAGGTGACCGAGCGGGTGATGGCCGACGGCACGGTGGAAACGCCGCTCGACCTTGCCGGCGCCGAAAAGGACATCCGCGCCGCCTTCGACGCCGGCTACCGCTCGGTCGCGGTCCTGTTCATGCACGGCTACCGCTATACCGGCCACGAGAAAGCAGTCGCCGCCCTGTGCCGGGAGATCGGCTTCGCCCAGGTCTCGGTCAGCCACGAGGTCAGCCCGCTGATGAAGCTGGTCGGCCGCGGCGACACCACGGTGGTCGACGCCTACCTGTCGCCGATCCTGCGCCGCTATGTCGACCGGGTCGCTGCGGAGATCGGCGATACCGCGTTGATGTTCATGCAGTCCAACGGCGGGCTGACCGACGCGCGCCGCTTCCAGGGCAAGGATTCGATCCTCTCCGGCCCGGCCGGCGGCACCGTCGGGGCGGTGCGCACGGCGGAAATGGCCGGCTTCGACAGGCTGATCGGCTTCGACATGGGCGGCACCTCGACCGACGTGTCCCACTATGCCGGCGAGTACGAGCGCGCCTTCGAGACGCTGGTCGCCGGCGTGCGGATGCGCGCGCCGATGATGCAGATCCACACCGTTGCGGCCGGCGGCGGTTCCATCCTGCATTTCGACGGCGCGAAATACCGCGTCGGGCCCGACAGCGCCGGGGCCGATCCGGGGCCGGCCTGCTACCGCCGCGGCGGGCCGCTCACCGTGACCGACGCCAACGTCATGCTGGGCAAGATCCAGCCGGATCATTTCCCCGCCGTGTTCGGGCCGGGCGGCGACCTGCCGCTCGACCGGGAGGTCGTCGTCCGGCGTTTCGCCGCGCTGGCGCAGGAGATCGAGCGGGCGACCGGCGACCGGCGGACGCCCGAGCAGGTCGCCGAGGGCTTCCTCACCATCGCGGTCGAGAACATGGCCAACGCGATCAAGGAAATCTCGATCCAGCGCGGCTACGACGTCACCGAATACACGCTCGCCTGCTTCGGCGGCGCGGCCGGCCAGCATGCCTGCCCGATCGCCGATACGCTGGGCGTCACCCGGGTCTTCATCCATCCCTTCGCCGGCGTCCTGTCGGCCTACGGCATGGGGCTCGCCGATGTCCGCGCGCTGCGCGAGACCGCCGTGGAGGCGGTGCTGGACGCCGGCCTGGTCGGCGAACTGGACGCCACCCTGGACAGGCTCGCCAATTCGGCAGTATCGGAAATTTCCGATCAAAATGTTTCTGCTGAAAATATCGCGGTCCACCGCCGCGCCCATATCCGCTACGACGGCACCGATGCGGCGATCGTCGTGGCGGCCGGGACGCTCGAGGAAACGGTCGCCGCCTTCGAGGACGCCCATCGCCAGCGCTACGGCTTCACGGTGCCGGAAAAGCCGCTGGTCGTGGAGGCGGTCTCCGTCGAGGCGGTCGGCGCGACCGACCGGGTCGAGGACGCCGTGGTTGCGCGCAGGAGCGGCGCCGCGCCGGCCGCTATCGACCGGGCGCGCTTCTTTTCCGGTGGAGAATCGCACGAATCCGCCATTTTCGACCGCGACCGGCTACAGCCCGGCGACCGCATCGCCGGCCCTGCCATCATCCGGGAAGCGACCGCGACCACCGTCGTCGAGCCCGGCTGGGCCGCCACGGTGACCGACCGCAACCACCTGGTGCTCGAACGGGTCGTGGCGCTCGACCGCGGCGTGGCGGTCGGCACGCAGGCCGATCCGGTGATGCTGGAGGTGTTCAACAACCTGTTCATGTCGGTCGCCGAGCAGATGGGCTCGGTGCTGGAGAACACCAGCTACTCGGTCAACATCAAGGAACGGCTGGATTTTTCCTGCGCCATCTTCGGCCCGGCCGGCGACCTCATCGCCAACGCGCCGCACATGCCGGTCCATCTCGGCAGTATGAGCGAGAGCGTGCGCGCGATCGTCCGCCGCCGCGCCGGCACCATGCGGCCGGGCGAGGTCTACGTTCTCAACGCGCCTTATGCCGGCGGCACCCATTTGCCGGACGTCACCGTTATCACGCCGGTCTTCGCGGAAAACAGACAGACCATTCTGTTCTTTGTCGGCTCGCGCGGCCATCACGCCGATATCGGCGGCATCACGCCCGGCTCCATGCCGCCGGATTCCCGCGTCGTCGAGGAAGAGGGCGTGCTGTTCGACAACGCCCTGCTGGTGAAGGACGGCCGCTTCCTGGAGGCGGAGACCCGCGCCCTGCTCACCGGCGCGCGCTACCCGGCGCGCAACCCGGACCAGAATATTGCCGACCTCAAGGCCCAGATCGCCGCCAACGAGAAAGGCGTGCAGGAAATCGGCCGCATGATCGGCCAGTTCGGGCTCGACGTCGTCCACGCCTATATGGGCCATGTCCAGGACAATGCCGAGGAGCAGGTCCGCCGGGTGCTCGACCGGCTGTCCGACGGCGCATTCACGAACCCGATCGACGCCGGCGGCGAGATCCGCGTCGCCATCCGGGTCGACCGGGAGCGGCGCACCGCGGATATCGATTTCACCGGCACCTCGGCCCAGCTGCCGAACAATTTCAACGCGCCCTCGGCGGTCTGCCGCGCCGCCGTGCTCTACGTCTTCCGCACCCTGGTCGACGAGGACATCCCGATGAACGAGGGCGTGCTCAAGCCGCTCAACATCGTCATCCCCGACGGCTCGATGCTCAAGCCGCAATATCCGGCCGCCGTGGTCGCCGGCAACGTCGAGACCTCGCAGATCGTCACCAACGCGCTCTACGGCGCCATGGGCGTGCTCGGCTCGGCCCAATCGACCATGAACAATGTCACCTTCGGCAACGACCGGCACCAGTATTACGAGACCGTCGCCGGCGGCATGGGGGCGGGCGAGGGCCATGACGGGGCGAGCGCCGTGCAGACCCACATGACCAACGCGCGGCTGACCGACCCCGAAGTGCTGGAATGGCGCTTCCCGGTGCTGCTGGAGGATTTCCGCCTGCGCCACGGCTCGGGCGGCGCGGGGCGCTGGCGCGGCGGCGACGGCTCGGTGCGCCGGCTGCGCTTCCTGGAGGACATGACGGTCGCCATCCTGGCCTCGCGCCGCATCTACGCCCCCTTCGGTGCGGCCGGCGGCGGACCGGGCGCGAAGGGCCGCAACTGGGTCGAGCGCGCCGACGGCAGCACCGTCGCCATGACCGGCACCGACAAGTGCCAGGTCGGCCCCGGCGATGTGTTCGTGGTCGAAACGCCCGGCGGCGGCGGCTACGGCAAACCGGAAGCGATGCGCGAGGCGGCGGAATAGGGCGATTGCCGAGCGGCGGGTGCGGGCATAGATTCCGGCCATGACCGTCGCCGCACCCCTGAAGCCGGAAGACACGCGCGCCGAGGAAGGGCGCCGCGCGCGGCTCGACGCCGTACGCACCATTGTGCTGGATGCGCTGGGCGGCCGGGAGGCGCGGGTCTGGCTCTACGGATCGTTCGCCGACCGGACGGAACGGGTCTACAGCGACATCGACGTCGCGATCGATCCGGCCGCGCCCCTGCCGGCGGGTTTCATCCTGGACCTCCACGAGACGCTGGAACTCAGCACTGTGCCGCGCACCGTCCATGTCGTGGACCTGTCCGATGCGGATGCCGAATTTGCCGAAACCGTCCGGCGGAAGGGCATTCTGTGGAGCGGCTGACCCGGCGGCTGCACGATGCCGAATCGGCCCTGGCGCGGTTCGGCGAAATTCTGGCGATCGAAGCGCCGACGGACGTCGAGCGAGACGCGGCGATCAAGCGCTTCGAATTCACTTTCGAAGCCGTCTGGAAGGCGGCGCAGCGCTACTTGGCGGTCATGGAACAGGTCGAGGCGGGATCGCCGGGTGCCGTGATCCGGGCCTGCCGGGAAGTCGGCATCGGTGACGAAGACGCAGCCGAGGCGCGCTTGCAGGCCGCCCAGGACCGGAATCTGACAAGCCACATGTATAGGGAAGAGGTGGCAGCGGCAACTTTCGCGCGGCTGCCGGAACATCGCGACACGCTGGCCGCTTGGTTCGCGGACATCGCCGCCCGCGTGCGGCAACGGCCATAGCGCGCGGCGTTTCGCTCCCCCGTCATTTCGACCGGAGCAGCGACGACCGCCCCCTCCCCGTCATTCCCCGTCATTTCGACTGGAGCCCCGGACAAGTCCGGGGCGGAACGGAGAAATCTTTCCGCTTCGGCGCTACGGTCCTGGTACCGCGCGTGGAAGATTTCTCCACTCGCTTCGCTCGGTCGAAATGACGGGTGGGGGGAGTTCGGTCGAAACGATCGGCCGGGTCAGCGGTTCATGTCCGGCCACAGGTCCCGGAAACCGGGATTGTCGCGTTCGATCAGGGCGATCTTCTTGGCGCGCCGCCAGCGCTTGATCTGCTTTTCCCGGGCGATGGCTTCCACGATTCGCTCGTGCGGCTCGCACCACAACAGCTTCGAGATGTTGTATCTCGACGTAAACCCTTCGATCGAGCCGCTGCGGTGTTCGTGCATCCGCCGGGCGAGGTCGCTCGTTACGCCGACATAAAGCGTATGGCTCAGGCTGCCGAGGATATAGACGTGACCGTATCGCATTGATAGAACATAAATGGTACATTAAAGCCGGTCAATCGACTATCGGCCCATCCATACTTTACCCTCCCGTCATTTCGACTGGAGCGGCGCCGGACCCTCACTCCGTCATTTCGACCGAGCGAAGCGAGTGGAGAAATCTTTCAGCTTCGGCGCTACGGTCCTGGTATCGCGCGTGAAAGATATCTCCACTCCGCCCCGGCCGGGGGCCGGGGCTCCGGTCGATATGACGGATGGGGGGAGGCGCTCGGTCGAAATGACGGATGGGGGTTTACGCGGCCGAAAGGGTGGCTAGGAAAACATCAAGAAAAACACTTGCCATTCTCACATTGTTTCCTATATTAGCGATCAGGAACATAAAGCGAACAATGAGGATAGCCCCATGCCCGTTTCCTTCCCCCTGCCCGAGCCCCGCATCATGCCGCGTTTCGGCCTGCTCTCGACCCGGCAGGAGGCGTTCTGCCGCCATTTCGTCGCCTGCGGCAACGCCGCCGAGGCGGCGCGCCGGGCCGGCTATGCCGAGCGCTCGGCGCGCCAGTCCGGCCACGCCCTGCTGGAGCGGTCCCACATCGTCGAGCGGGTGCGCCAGATCCGGCTGCTGTGGCGCCAGACGGCGCGGGCCGAGGTCCAGATCCTGCTCGCCCGGCTCGAACAGGTCTGGCAGGCCGCGGTGGCGGCCGAGGCGCCGCAGCTGATGCTGCGGGTCGTCCGGCTCCAGGCGGAGTTGTCGGGCGTGTCGCGCGAAGGCCAGGGCCACCGCCCGGACTTCTGGCCCGTGCCGGACGAGGACGAGTTCGGCGAGGTCGCCGCGGCGGCGGGCATGGCGGCGCCCGGCCCGCTGGCCCAGGCGGTGCAGCTGGGCCGCGAACGGGCGGAGCGGGCGCTGGCCCGGCACGCGGCCCGGCACACGGCCCAGGGAGCCCGGCCGAACGGGCAGGACACATCCGGCGAAGCGTACGCCGCCGGGGCCGATGCGGCGGAGGCCGAACGGCTGCGCGCCGAGATCGAGGAGCGCGGGCGGCTGCTCGACCGGCCCGCCCCGGCGCCGGACTCGGACCGGGACCTTCCGCCGATCGACCGCGACGTTCCCCTGCGGCCGAAGCCCGGTTTCGGCGAGGAGCCCGACATCCGGGACGACGACGAGGACTATATCGACGGCGTCGAATCCAACTGGATGAACGATGTGCGCGGCGGCTGCGAACCGATCGATCCGTGGCCGGACGCCCCGCCCCACGAGGACCCGTTCGTGTCGGAACAGGACGACCCGGAGCGGGACGGCCCGGATGAGGACAACCCGGATGAGGACGGGAACCCGGAGGACGGCCCGGCGGAGGGCGGCCCTGAGCAGGTAGGGGAGCAGGAAGGGAAGCCGAAGGACGGCCCGCGGAGCAAGGGAAGCCGGAGGACGGGCCGGCGGAGGAAGGGAAGCCGGAGGACGGCCCCGGCGGCGCGCCCGGAAAGCGGCGGCGGCGGCAAGCCGAACGGCGCGGCGCATGACATTTCATGACATTTCATGACACTTCACGACGCTCCCGTGTCGGGGGCGTCCGGAGGGTTTCGGCTATCGCGGGGCGGGGATCGGTGATACCACCCGCATAACGCGCGATACCGGAGATCCCCCGCAATGTTCCCCGCCATTCCCCTGCGCGCCGCCGCCGCGGCGCTGGCATTGGCTTTGCCGCTTGCCGTGCAATCCGGTGCGCCTGTGCAGGCACAGTCGACGACGCCGGCCAAGGACCCGGTCGTCGCCACCGTCAACGGCGAAAAGGTGATGCTGTCCGATCTGCGGGCGCTCCATGCCGACCTGCCGGAGCAGATAAGGAAGATCCCCCTGGACCGTATCTACCAGCCGCTGCTGGAGCAGGTCATCCAGATCAAGCTTCTGGCCGCAAAGGCGCGGGCCGACGGGCTGGACAAGTCCCCGCCCATCGAACGCAGGTTGCGCGCCCTGGCCGACCGGGTTCTGCAGCAGGCCTATCTGGAGGACCATATCGACAAGGCCGTGACCGAAGACCAGCTGGCGAAGGCCTACAAGGAATTCGCCGCCAACCATCGCGGCGAGGAGGAAGCAAAGGCCCGGCATATTCTGGTCAAGACCAAGAAGGAGGCCATGGCGGTCATCGAGGCCCTGGAGAAAGGCGGCAAGTTTGCCGAGCTCGCCCGGAAGACATCGATCGGCCCGTCGAAGGCCGGCGGCGGCGACCTCGGCTGGTTCGCCAGGGGCCAGATGGTCAAGCCGTTCGCCGACGCCGCGTTCGCCTTGAAGAAAGGCGCGTATACCGGCGTTCCGGTGAAGACCCAGTTCGGCTGGCACGTCATCCTGCTCGAAGACCGCCGCCGCAAGCCGCCGCCGCCGTTCGAGGCGAAGCGGGCCGAGCTCAAGGCGGAACTGGGCCGGAAGCTGGCGGTTGCGGAGATCGAACGGCTGCAAAAATCGGCCAGCGTCGTCCGTTTCGGCCCGGACGGAAAGCCGCTTGACGATGCGGCGCCGGCCCGGAAAGAAGACGGGCAGGACAAGAAACAGTAGGACTGGATCGGCGTAGACCGTCTCCGCGCCGTCCGGCGCTGCCGCGTTCGCGTGCGGCCGGGCCGGGAAACGCAACCGGAGACGGGCCGCAAATCGCATTATGGCTCTTGAAAAATCGCCGCTCGCGCCGGAGCGGTTTCCGGACCTGCCGGCGGTCGGCGGCGTGCAGATCGCCGGCCGCGCCTGCGGCCTGAAACGCAGCGGCGCAAAGGATCTCATGCTTGCCGAGATGGCGCCGGGCACAACCGTTGCCGGGGTCTTCACCCGCTCGCAATGCCAGTCGGCGCCGGTCGACTGGTGCCGGGCGGCGCTGCCCGGCGGCCGGGCGCGCGCGATCGTGTGCAATTCCGGCAACGCCAACGCCTTCACCGGCAAGGCGGGCGATACGACGGCCGAGCGGACCGCCAGCGCTGCCGCCGCCCTGTTCGGCTGCGCGGAGCGGGAGGTGTTCCTGGCCTCGACCGGGGTGATCGGCGTGCCGGTCGGGCCGGACCATATCGGCGATTGCCTGCCCGGACTGGCGCGCCATCTGAGCGCCGGCGCCTGGCAGGACGCGGCCGAAGCCATCATGACGACCGACACCTTCCCCAAGGGCGCCGGCGCGCAGACCGCGATCGGCGGCACGCCGGTCAGCATCGCCGGCTTCGCCAAGGGCAGCGGCATGATCGCGCCGGACATGGCGACCATGCTGGGCTTCGTCTTCACCGACGCCGACATCCCGGCGCCCCTGCTCCAGAAACTGCTGGCCCGGTCGAACGACCGCTCCTTCAACGCGATCACGGTCGACGGCGACACCTCGACCTCGGATACCGTGCTGCTGTGCGCCACCGGCGCCGCCGGCAACGCGCCGCCCGCGGACCTCCGGGCCGTCCGGGATTTCGAGCGGGCGCTGGATTCGGTCATGATCGACCTGGCGCAACAGATCGTGCGCGACGGCGAGGGGGCGAGCAAATTCGTGACCGTCAACGTGAGCGGGGCGGCCTCCGCCCGGGCGGCGCGGCGCATCGGTCTGACCATCGCCAACTCGCCCCTGGTCAAGACGGCGATCGCCGGCGAGGACGCCAACTGGGGCCGGATCGTCATGGCGGTCGGCAAGGCCGGCGAGAAAGCGGACCGCGACCGCCTGTCGATCGCCATCGGCGGCGTTACCATCACGGAAAACGGCCAGCTCGTGCCCGGCTACGACGAGACGCCGGTCGCCCGGCATATGCAGGGCGCGGAGATCGATATCGACGTCGATATCGGCATCGGGCGGGGCAGGGCGACCGTGTGGACCTGCGATCTCACTCACGGCTACATCAGCATCAATGCCGACTACCGAAGCTAGGGCCGCCGCGTTTCCCGTACCGGCCGGCTGCGATCCCGGCGGAGGCGGGGGGCCGGCGGAAGCGCCGGGCCGCCCGGTCGTGTTCGTTGCGGCCATCGCCCTGGTCGACATCGACAACCGGGTCCTGATCGCACAGCGGCCGGCGGGCAAGGACATGGCCGGCCTGTGGGAGTTTCCGGGCGGCAAGGTCGAGCCGGGCGAAACGCCGGAAGCGGCCCTGATCCGGGAGGTGCGCGAGGAGCTGGGCATCGACACATCGGCAAGCTGCCTGGCGCCGTTCAGTTTCGCCTCCCATGCTTACGCGGATTTCCACCTGTTCATGCCGCTCTACATCTGCCGGAAATGGCTGGGCGAGCCCGCGCCGCGCGAGCATGAGGCGGTAAAATGGGTCCGGCCGATGCGCCTCGGCGACTATCCCATGCCGCCCGCCGACGCGCCGCTGGTCGCCATGCTGCGGGATTTTCTCTAGCGTTTGCGCAGGCCATCCCCGACGGAGTCGACGATGCAGGTCAGCCTCCTGGGCACCGGATTGCCGTTCCCCAACCCGCGGCGGTGCGGGCCGGGCTATGCGGTGCGGGCCGGCGCGCACAACTTCGTCGTCGACTGCGGCTCCGGCATTGTCCACCGGATGGTCGAGCTGGGCCTGATGCCGAACGAGGTCGACCATCTGTTCATCACCCATCTCCATTCGGATCACTTCATCGACCTGGGCCATTTCATCGTCACCCGCTGGATGATGAGCGACGACCGGCCCTGGCACATCTACGGGCCCGAAGGCACCCGCACGATGGTCGGGCGCCTGCTGGACCTGTTGCGCCCGGACTTCGAACTGCGGATGCGGATCCGGAAGGTGCCCCGGGAAATGCCCGACATCCGGGTCCGCGAACTGACCGAAGGACCGGCGCTGGATATCGACGGGGTCGCGGTCGCTGCGTTCGACGTCGCCCACTATCCGCTCGAACAGGCCTTCGGCTATCGCTTCGAAACGCGCGACCGGCGGATCGTGCTGTCGGGCGACACCAGCCCGTGCGAAAACCTGGTCCGGCACGCGCACCGGGCCGACGTCCTGATCCACGAGTGCGTGCAGTACGACAAATGGATCTCGCCGCAGATCGACCACAGCCACACGCCGCTGGCGCATACGTCGCCGGAGCGGCTCGGCCTCGTCGCGCGGGACGCCGCGCCGGGATTGCTGGTCACGACCCACATGCTGCCGGATTCCGAACCGGACGAGCTGAGAGAGATCATCCGCGGCGATTATGCCGGGCCGCTGGCCATCGGCGAGGATCTGATGACGTTGTAGCTGCTGCGGCGGGCGCCGGGCTATCCTGTGCCCGGCGACCGCGGCGGCAGGCAGGGCAGGGGCGTGCGATGGACGTGTGTTCGGCATGATCGAGGGCGGAATCGGGCCGGTCCTGGCCTTCGGCGCGATCGTCGTGGCGCTGATCCTCTATGCCGCCCCCAGGGTGTCGATGGAGCTGGCGTCGCTGGCCGTCATCTGCCTGCTCCTCCTGGCGTTCCATATTTTCCCCGAGGCCGGCGCCGGCGGCCGCAACGCGCTGGGCCCGGCCGAATTGCTGGCCGGTTTCGCGAACCCGGCCCTGATCGCCCTCCTGGGGCTCATCATCATCGGGCAGGGCCTGGCGCAGACCGGCGCGCTCGACCATGGCGCACGGGCGTTGCTCGGCGCCGCCGGCGGGCGCTCCGAAGTCGCGCTGTGCCTGTCCCTGCTGGCCGTGCTGCTGGTCAGCGGCGTGCTCAACAACGTGCCCGTCGTCGTCATCTTCATCCCGATCCTCCAGACCTTCGCCAGCCGCGGCGGCGCGGCGCCCAGCCGCTCCCTGATGATCCTGAGCTTCGCGTCGATCCTCGGCGGGATGACGACCCTGATCGGATCGAGCACCAACCTGCTGGTCTCGGGCCTGCTGACCGATCTCGGCCAGCCCGGCTTCGGCTTCTTCGATTTCACCGTGCCGGGCCTCGCCGTGGCCCTGCCCGGCCTGCTCTTCGCGCTATTGGTCGTCCGGCGCCTGCTGCCGGACCGCAGCGTCGGCGACGACGCGGCCCCGGCGACCGGCCGCCAGTTCCTCGCCCAGATCGACGTGGTCCGGGACCGGCCGCTGGTCGGGCTCCGGCCGGCCGGCGGCTTCTTTCCGCAAATTGCCGATGTCACCGTCCACGCCATCCAGCGCGGCGATGCGAGCCTGCTGCCGCCATTCGAAGAGGATGCAGCGCTGCAGCCCGGCGACATCCTGATCGTGAGCGCGACGCGGGCGGCCCTGACCAAGGCCGTGCGCGGCCAGATGGACCTGCTGCATCCGTCCCTCGGCGACGCCTGGGCGGCACGCGAGGACGAGACCCACGGCAAGCCGCCCTGGCTGCGCGGCCGGCAATTGCTCGGCGAGGTCCTGGTCACGCCGGGATCGGAGCTGATCGGCCGGACGCTGGAGCAGATCGGCTTCCGCTATCGCTACAACTGCGTCGTCGTCGGCGTGCAGCGCCGGGCCGCACGCATGCACCGGCCGATCACCGACCTGCCGCTTGCCGCGGGCGACGTGTTGCTGGTGCAGGGCACCGCCGAGGCGAAGGCGGCGCTGCGCGGCCGTCCGGGCATCCTGCCGATCGAGTGGTCGGCGAGCGAGGTGCCGTCGGCGCCCGAAGCCTGGCGCGCGCTGGCGATCTTCGTTGCCGTGGTCGGGCTTGCGGCGCTGGACATCCTGCCGATCGAGATCGGCGCGCTGGCCGGCGCTGCCGCGATGCTGGCGACGGGGGTCATGACCCTGCGCCAGGCGGCGCGCGCCATCGGGGCCGATCTGGTGCTGGTGATCGCCGCCGCCCTGGCGCTCGGCAAGGCGCTGCAGGCGACCGGCGGTGCGGAGATCCTGTCCGACCTGCTGGCCGACGCCCTGGCGGGATCGCCGGTGCCGGTCGTGCTGTCCGCCTTCTTCCTGCTGGTCGCCGTTCTGGCCAACCTGGTCGGCACCAAGGCGGTCGCGGTCCTGTTCACACCGATCGCGGTCTCGCTGGCGCTCGGGCTGGGCGCGCCGGTGGAGCCGTTCGCCGTGGCCGTGGTCTTCGGCGCCAACTGCGCGTTCGCAACGCCGATGGGCTATCAGACCAACCTGCTGGTGATGGGCCCGGCAGGCTACCGCTTCCAGGATTTCGTGCGCGCCGGCCTGCCGATGCTGCTCTTCGTGTGGGCGACGGTGAGCGTTGTCCTTCCGCTGTATTACGGCCTGTAGCGGCCAGTAGCAGCCAGTAGCAGCCAGTAGCGGACGACGCCGGGCGCCGGGCGCGGAAGCGCTTCCGGGTCGCGTCGGGAGATGCCGGGCCGGCCATGGCTGCACCGAAAAGGCCGCGCCGGGATGCCCAATGTCTCAAGATCGCCGCTCATGTTCCTGAAATAGCGCTGTAAACCAGTTTTGGATTTTTCAAGAATTGGTGTAGAATAACGAAATGAAACTCCTATTTCCGGTGTCGGAGGGCAATCCGGATGGGAAAGGTGTTGAGACAAGTCGGCGCTTTCGCAGCTATCGCGGCAGTATTCGCGGTCGCGAATGCTGCCTCGACGCTTGCCGGCACGCCGGAGGTTCTGGCCCGTGCTACGGCTGCCGATCGGCCCGCTCCGGGACCGAATCCCCCCAAGGGGCCGGCTTCCCGTCCGTCATTCGCCGCATGGATCGCCGGGCTCAAGACCGAAGCGCGTACCAGACGGATCGGCGAAGCCACGCTGACCGCAGCGCTCGACGGACTGCGCCTGAACCGGCGGGCCCTGGAACTGGAGTCGCGCCAGCCGGAATTCGTTACGCCGGTCGGCGCCTATGTCGCCGCGCTGACCGGCAAAAAGGCGCTGGCCACCGGCCGGAAAAAACGCCGACAGCACGCCGCCCTGCTTGCCAGGATCGAAGCGGCTTACGGCGTACCGGCGCGTTATCTTCTGGCGATCTGGCGGCTCGAATCCGACTATGGGGCGAATTTCGGCGCCTTCCCGGTGATCGAGACCCTGGCGACGCTGGCCTATGCCGGCACGCCGAAGCGCCGGCGCTTCTGGCGCCGGCAGTTGTTCGGCGCGTTGCAGATCGTCGACCGCGGCCACGCGCCGCTCGACCGGCTGGTCGGCTCGTGGGCCGGCGCGATGGGCCATACCCAATTCATTCCGACCACGTTTCTCGACCATGCGGTCGATTTCGACGGCGACGGGCGGCGCGACCTGTGGCGCAGTCTGCCGGACGTTTTCGCCTCGACCGCCAGCTATCTGAGGAAATCCGGCTGGCAGCCGGGCCTGCCGTTCGGCTGGGAAGCGAAGCTGCCGGAGGGGTTCGACCTCGGCCGGGCCCATATCGGGGAGAGCCGGCCCTTCGCCGAATGGCGCGCCCTGGGCGTCCGGCGCGCCGACGGCCGGCCGATCCCGGAGATCGACCGGCCGGCCAGCCTGATCGTGCCGGCCGGCTGGAGCGGACCGGTCTTTCTCGTTACGCAGAATTACCGCGCCATCCTTCGCTACAACAATGCAGCGGCCTATGCGCTGACGGTGGGCCTGTTCGCCGAACGGCTGGAAGGGCAGGGCAGGCTGGTCGCCCGCTGGCCCGCAGCGGACCGCCTGTTGTCACGCTCCGAAAAGGCAGAGCTGCAACGAAAGCTGATGGCGCTCGGCTACGATCCGGGCCCGGTCGACGGAAAGGTCGGCCCGGAAACCAGGAAGGCGATACGGGCCTTCCAGAAAAGCGCCGGCAAACCGGCCGACGGTTACGCCAACCATGCATTGCTGGAAGCGGTCCGCGAGGCCGCTCACCGGTAGGCGGCGGGGTGAAGAGAGAGCAGACGGTCGATCCGCGGCGCCGGGCGCCGGCGGATCGCTGACAGAGGGTAGGTCGAGATGCTGTTCCTTCATCGCTGGAACCGGCCCGCCGGGTCGTGGCGGCCGGTTCGAAACCTCGCGCTTCTATGCATTGCCGGCGGCATGCTCGCTGCATGCGGTGGCGGAAACTGGGGCTCCGGCAAGGATGCGTCGGCACAGTACCGGGCGTGTCTGAACAAGGTTTCCGCGCTCTACCGCTATTCGGGCAGCTTCGACGGTTACCTGAGCAAGGCGAAGAAAATCGGGCGCCGTTGCGGCATCCGGAGTTCGACGCTCCACGCGGGTCTCGGCCGGTTGAACAACCGCAACGTCGGGGTTTCGGACTATGCCGAAGCGGACGGCATCGAGCTGCGGGAGCAGATCGCCGACGCAACCGGCGCCGACGGCGTCCTGCTGGCGCGGCGGCGCGGCGGCAACGCCGTGCGCGACTATCTGGCTTACCGCGTGACTCCGGACCTCGTTCGCAAGGGCCGGAGCATGCGGAAACGCTATCGTCGCCTGCTCAGGCAAATCGAGCGGCGGTATCGCGTTCCGGCGCACTACCTGGTCGCTTTTTGGGGCATCGAATCCAGATACGGCGCCGTCACCGGGCGCCACCGCGTCGTGCCGACCCTCGCCAAACTCGGCTATCGCAGCAATCGCCGGCGCTTCTTCTCGAGCGAACTGCTCGGCGCACTCATGATCGCCGACCGCGGCTTCGCGCGTCTCAGCCGGATGTACGGCAGCGCCGCCGGCGCCATGGGCCAGACGCAATTCATGCCGTCGGCCTACATCTACTATGCCGTCGATCACAATGGCGACGGCCGGCGCGACATCTGGCGGAGCAAGGCCGACGTGCTGGCCTCCATGGCGAACTACAGCATCAAGCGCGGCGGCTGGGATACCCGGATAAACAGCGCGATCTACGAAGTGCGCCTGCCGCGCCGCCTGCGCATTACCCGGACGGGGTTCTACAACCGGCGTCCCCTGAATTACTGGCGTCGGGCCGGCGTCCGCCGGATCGACGGCGGCGCCCTGCCGCGGAGCCGGGAAACAGCCTCGGTCTTTTTGCCGGCCGGTTGCCGCGGACCGGCATTCCTGCTGACGAGAAACTTCCGCGCCATCATGCGCTACAACAACCTGATCGAATACGCCTTTGCCGTTGCCGTACTGGCAGAGAAGATCGAGAACCGGTTCCGGATACGCAAACCCTGGCCGCGGCACGATTACGCCCTGACCAAATCGGAGCGTGCCGCCCTGCAACGCCGGTTGACCCGGATGGGCTACGGCCGCCTCAGAGCCGACGGCATCCTTGGCGAGAAAAGCCGCCGGGCGATCCAGCGCTATCAGGCGCGCAAGGGGCTGTGCCCCAGCGGCCACGCGAACACGCGGCTCTACAACCACGTCAGGGGCCGGCGGAGCGGTGGCGGCTATGCCGACGGCGGCGGCGCGTTACCGGCGCCGGGGCCGGTTATCGAGCAGGCGGAGGCGCAGTAGCGCGGAACCGCCGAGGCGCGGTAGCGACCGACGCAAGTCGCGATCAGGCTATTCCATATCGACCGGCACGCCGGGCCGGTTCTTGCCGCTCCGGATGACCTGGATCGACTGGACGGTCGTGACATGGCGGGCGGAGGTCAGCCGCGTCGTGACCTCGTTCTCGTGCGCGGTGTTGCGCGCCACGATCTTGAGCAGGAAATCGCCGGCGCCGCGCACCATGTGGCATTCGCGCACCTCGCGCCAATTGGCCATTTCATCCTCGAAGGCGCTCAGCACTTCCTGGGCCTGGCTGTCCAGGCCGACCAGGACGAAGAACAGCACTTCGAAGCCCAGGGCCTCCTGGTCGACCTGGGCGTGGTAACCGCGGATATAGCCGGCCTCCTCCAACGCGCGGACCCGGCGCAGGCAGGGCGGCGCCGAAATGCCCGCACGCCGCGCCAGCTCGACATTGGTCATCCGGCCATGTTCCTGCAAATCGCGCAGAATCTTCAGGTCGATGGCGTCGAGGCGAACCCGCTTGCCGCTTGCTGTCGTCAGGCGTGCTGGCATGGACGGTCGTTCTCCTCCCCGGTTCAGCCGCCCCGCATTCGGGGCCGTTTCAGAAAATTTCGCTGTGACAATCGGTTTTTGCGCCGGGATTGCCTGTCCAATGCCAGACACGCAATAAAGTTTCAATGATTTCCGAATCATTCGCAATTGTGAAAGCGGGCCGGCGATGACGGAGCCGCTCACCGTCTGGGCGGTGACCGAAGGACATATCGGGACGGAAAACCAGGCGCGCGGCGTGGCGGAAGCGCTGGTCGGCAGCGGCCCCGGCGCTGTCGTCGTCAAGCGAATCGCAGTCCGCGCGCCCTGGCGCTGGCTGCCTCCCGCCCTCTGGCCGGCGCCGCTGACGGCGCTCGGCCGCAACGGCGACTTGCTCGAACCGCCGTGGCCGGACGTCCTGATCAGCTGCGGACGGCGGGCGGCGGCGCCCAATCTGGCGATCCGGAAGCGCAGCGGCGGCGCCACCCTGTCGGTGCACATCCAGCGGCCCTACATGCCCAGCGACCGGTTCGATCTGGTTGTCGCTCCCCGGCACGACGGTCTGGACGGCGCCAACGTCCACGTCACCCGCGCCGCCGTCCATCGGGTAACCGCCGAGCGGCTCGCAGCGGGCCGCCGCGATGCTGCCGGAGGCGCGGATCCGGCCCGCCACGCCGTAACCGTGCTGATCGGCGGTTCGAACCGGCGGCACCGGCTGACCGAAGCGATTGCCGCCCGGTTCGGCGACCGGCTGGCCGCTCTGTGCCGCCGTCGCCCGATCGACCTGCGCCTCACGCCGTCGCGCCGCACGCACCCGGCGATCGTCCGCATCCTGGCCGACAAGCTGGCCGGAACAGGGGCGGAAATCTGGGACGGTTCGGGCGATAATCCGTATTTCGACTGGCTCGCGATTGCAGACACCATTGTCGTTACCTGGGATTCGGTCTCGATGACCTCGGAAGCGCTGGCGACAGGCAAGCCCGTCTATGTTCTGCCGCTCGAGGGCGCATCCCGGCGAATCGACCGGTTTCATGCCGGCTTGCAGGCGGACGGCTACACCCGCCCGTTCGACGGGGCGCTGGAGCGCTGGGACTACGCGCCGCCGGACGATACCACCGCCGCAGCAGCCGCGATCCGCGCCCGATTGCGCGCGAACCGGAAGGCAGGCGGCGCCATGCGCTCAGGTTGACCCTGCCATTGCTTCCGGGCGGGCCTGACCGTATTTCTCTGCCGATGCGCCGCCGCTCCCGCCATCGGCAGAATCCCGTCCCGGATTGCAATTGATGCCACAGACCTTCCACGACCGCGTTCTGATTATCGGCTCCGGCCCGGCGGGATACACCGCCGCAATCTATGCTGCGCGTGCAAACCTCGCGCCCCGGATGGCGATGGGGCTCCAACCGGGCGGGCAGCTGACGATCACGACGGATGTCGAGAATTATCCCGGCTTCGCCGACGTGATCCAGGGTCCGTGGCTGATGGAGCAGATGCAGGCCCAGGCCGAGCATGTCGGCACCACCATCACCCACGATCTGATCGTCGCGGTGGATTTCACGCAGCGGCCGTTCCGCTGCGTCGGCGACGGCGGCGACGTCTACCTCGCCGATACCGCGATCATCGCGACCGGCGCCCAGGCGCGCTGGCTGGGGCTGCCGAGCGAAGAGAAATTCATGGGCTTCGGCGTTTCGGCCTGTGCGACCTGCGACGGCTTCTTCTATCGCGGCAAGGAAGTGATCGTGGTCGGCGGCGGCAACACCGCCGTCGAGGAAGCGATCTATCTGACCAATCACGCCACCAGGGTTACGCTGGTGCACCGCCGGGACGAATTGCGGGCGGAGAAGATCCTGCAGGATCGTCTGTTCGCCAATCCGAAGATCGAGCCGCTCTGGAATACCGTGCTCGAAGAGGTGATCGGCGACGACGATCCGCCGGGGGTGACGGCGGCCCGGCTGCGCAATGTCCTGACCGGCGAGATCGTGGAAAGGCCGGTGGACGGCGTCTTCATCGCAATCGGACACGACCCGGCCACCGCGGTTTTCCGTGACAAGCTGGCGATGGACGAGGAGGGCTATATCCTGGTTGAGCCCAATACGACCGTGACCAGCGTTCCCGGGGTCTTTGCCGCGGGCGACGTCGTCGACAAGGTGTACCGGCAAGCGGTCACCGCCGCGGGACTGGGCTGCATGGCGGCCCTGGATGCGGAGAAATTCCTGGCGGAACGGGAGGCTGCGACGCCGATGGCGGCGGAATAGGCGGTCGAGCCGGCGTCGGGCCGCCGCGGGCGGAATAGCATGGTGGACTGGGACAAATTACGGGTTTTTCTGGCGGTTGCCGATGCCGGCAGCTTCACCCATGCCGGCGAGGTTCTGCATTTGAGCCAGTCTGCCGTCAGCCGGCAGATCGGCGCGCTCGAGGAGACGCTCAACACGGCGCTGTTCAACCGGCACGCCCGCGGCCTGATCCTCACCGAGCAGGGCGAACTGCTGTACCGCAACGTTCGCGAGATGGCGGGCCGGCTGAATGAGACCGAGGCCCTGATTGCCGAGAGCAAGCAGAAACCGGAGGGGCCGCTGGTCGTCACCGCCCCGACCGGACTGGGCTCGAGCTGGCTGACGCCGCGCATCGGCGAATTTCTGAAGAAATATCCGGATATCGACGTCAGCCTGCTTCTGGCCGATGGCGATCTCGACCTGGGAATGCGCGAAGCGGATGTTGCGATCCGCCTGATCGAACCGACCCAGCCCGATCTGATCCGCCGCTCCCTGATGACGATTCACAATCACGTCTACGGATCGACGGACTATGTCCGCCGGCACGGCATGCCGAAGACGCCGGCCGATCTGGACGACCATCGGCTGATCACGTTCACGGATCATCCCCCGGCGCCGGCCTTCGTGAATGCCGACTGGATTCTGCGGGCGGGAGCCAACGGCGCGCGGCCGCGGACGCCGGCCCTGCGCGTCAACAGCGTCTACGGCATTTTCCGGGCGGTGCGCAGCGGCGTCGGCCTGGCGCTGCTGCCCGACTATCTGGTGGACGGCAATACCAGCATGGTGCGGGTCCTCTCGGAAACGGACGGACCGGCGATGACGGCCTATTTCGTCTATCCGGAAACCTTGCGCAAATCGGCCCGCGTGGCGGTATTCCGCGATTTCCTGATCCGGAAGATCGCCGAAACCCGTTTCTGATCCGGTACGGTGCGCCAATTTCCGGCTGCACCAGCCATGCACCTGCCGCATGGCAAATTTGTCGCATCGGCCCTACTGAATCGACGGGTTCGGTTGCATAATCAACGGTGTGGATGTGCGGCGTGGCGCGGCATTGTCCATTGCAACCGTAAGGCGTCTGTTTCGTTTTTCGGTGCGGTCAGCCGCTCAATGCGCTGCTTCCTCCCAGACGTGAAGCCTCCCTGTTCCTGAGTCCCGGAAAGCCGCTTTCCGGGACTCATTTTTCGCCTGTTGTCGGCCCGGCGGCCGGCGAATTCCTTCAGCCCATCAGGCCGGGCAGCAGCAGGGCGATATCCGGCATGGCGATGATCATCGCCAGGCCGATGAGGCTGGCCACGACGAACGGCCAGACGCCGGCGAAGATCGCCCAGATACGCACATCGGCAAGCACCGTCTTCACCACAAAGACATTCATGCCGATCGGCGGCGTGATCAGGCCGATTTCGACGATGATGATGGCAACGATGCCGAACCAGATCAGGTCGACGCCCATCGGCTCGATCACGGCGACGAAGATCGGAATGGTCAGCAGCAGCATGGCCAGGCTGTCGAACACGCAGCCGAGCAGCAGATAGATCACGCACATCGCCAGGACGACGCCGACCGGCGACAGCTCGAAAAATTCGATCGCGCTGACGATGCCGTCGACCATCCCGGCGAGATTGGTGAAGTTGGCGAAGATCAGCGCGCCGAACGCCACGACGAAAATCATCGACGTCGTGATTCCGGCCTCGATCAGCGGCTCGACGACGGCGCGCCAGCTGAATGCCCTGCGATTGTACAGGGCCATGAGCAGGAACAGCAGGCTGGCGGCCGCGCCTATGCCGGCGGCTTCCGACGGGGTGAACACGCCGAGATAGATGCCGCCCAGGATGATCGCGAACAGGACGACCACGCCGCCGACGCTGATGACCAGCTCAACGATATTGTCCGGCCGTTCGACCTCCGACCGCGGCGCGAGGCCGGGCTTGAGTCGAACGACGGCCACGATCGAGATGATATACAGGACGGTCAGCAGGATGCCGGGGATGACACCGGCGATGAACAGCTTGCCGATATCGCTTTCCGTCAGGATACCGTAAATCACCATCGGCACGCTGGGCGGAATGAGAATCCCGAGGGTGCCGCCGGCGGCGATCGAGCCCGCCGCCAGGCTGTCGGCGTAGCCGTAACGCTTCATCGAGGGCATGGCGACCTTGGCCATCGTCGCGGCGGTCGCGAGCGACGATCCCGATACCGCGGCGAAGCCGGCGCATGCCCCGACGGTTGCCATCGCAAGCCCGCCCGGCGCCCGGCCGAACACCATGTTGCCGGCAGCGTAGAGGCCGTCCGACAGGCCCGCGCGGTGGATGAACACGCCCATGAGCACGAACAGCGGCAGCACCGCGAGCCCGTCGTTCAGGCCCATATCGATGATTTGCTGCCCTGCCATGGTCATGGCCGGCTCGGCGCCCTCGGCAATGGCTTGGAAGAAGCCCACATCGTCGGCTTCGCCGCGGACATAGGCGAAGCCGACGGTCCCGACGATGATCAGCGAGTAGCCGAGCGGAACGCCGGAAAAGCAGATCGCGAACAGCGCCAGGAAGCCGACGAGCGTTGTATCCATTGCGGCCGGCTCCCGCTCAGTCGACTTGGGACATCATCGACACCCCGGCAGGCCGGGTGGCGATGCCGCGCACCAGGAACGCGGCGAGCAGCAGCTGGATGATCAGCGTCGCCGCCGCAAACCCGCACATGACATAGGCGATCGGCGCGAACGGCCAGCCGAGATAATTGGTGATCTGCTTGGCCTCGGCGAGCAGCAGGCCCTGCTGGTACATCAGGTAACAGATCAGCGCGAGCGCCACCACGGAACACAGGGTGACGAAAAAGACCTGAAGCTGCTTGGTCCGGCCGCGGAAGAACTCCTCGAACAGCGATACGGTGATGTGGTTCTTGTTCCAGGTCACGATCGGCAGGCCGCCGAAAATGGTCAGCCCCATCAGGAACTTGATGACTTCCTCGGCGCCGGCGATCGGCTGGTTCAGGACATAGCGGCTGAAGACGTTGGCGAACACCAGCGCCATCATGGCGAAGACCGACAGGCTGACGACAGTCAGCAGCGGGATCGTCAACGCCTTCGGCAGGGCGACGGTGTGCGGCGGCGTGGCGTTGTCGTTCATGGGGTGCTCCGGCGAGCGTGCTTCCGTTTCGCAGCGGTTACGGCCGCGGCAAGGTCCGGCCGGCGGCTTGCCCATTCCTGAGCCGGAACGGCACTGTCAGGACAGGTCGGAAGCGGCGCGAGGTGGGGCAACAAAGCACGGCTTGCAGTCTGCCGTCGAGTCGCGTTCGCGCGTCCTCGGCCGGTCTTCTCTTGGCCGGATTTCAGCGCAGGGTGGTGCCGCCGTCGATCGTGATCGACTGGCCGGTCATGAAGTCGCTGTCCGAAGAGGCGAGGAAGAGGAGCGCGCCGACGAGATCCTCGGGCCGCTGGTCCCTTTTGATCAGCCGCGCCTGGGGCGCCATTTCCATGAACCGGCCCCACTTGTCCGGGTTGGCGAGAATCTGGTCGCTCAACACGAAGCCCGGGCACAGGCTGTTGATCTGCACATTGTGCTCGGCGAGTTCCCGGGCGAGCGACTTGGTCATCACCCAGACCGCGCCTTTCGAAGCCGTGTAATGCGGCATCATCGGCGGGCCGACATGGACGACGCCGGAAGCGATGTTGACGATCTTGCCGGCCTTCTTCTCCATCATGATCGGCGCGACCGTCTGGATGCACTGGAACTGGCCGCGGACATTGACCTGCAGCATCCTGTCGAACTCGTCGGCCGTGATCTTCAGGAACGGCTTCGGCGTGAGGCTGGCGAAGATGGCGGCGTTGTTGACCAGAATGTCGACCGTGCCGAATTCCGCTACCGTGAAATCGGTCATCGCCCGGATCTCGTCGAGACTGGAGATATCGGCCCTGATGAAACGGGCGGCGTCGCCGATCTCGCCGGCCAGAGCCGAGCCGTCGAGGATGTCTGAAATCACCACCCTGGCGCCTTCGGCGGCCAGCGCCTTCGCGTAGACGGCGCCGATGCCCTGCGCGCCGCCGGTCACGATCGCCACCTTGCCTTCGATACGTCCCATTCCTTTTCCCCCTGAACCGCTCACGCCACGAAAGGCGAGAGCATTGCCGTGTCGGTCAGCCGCATGCGCTCGGACAGCATGCGCCCGGTCATGTCCTGCAGTCTGTTTCGGGCCGCCGGGTCGGACCACAGATTGTTCATCTCGTGCGGATCGGCATTGCGGTCGAACAGCTCCCCGGTCTCTTCGCCCATGATCCGGGTCAGCCGCCAGCCGTCGTGGATCAGCGTCCAGGTGCGCAGCCCGAAATCCATGTCGATATGGACGGCCGGGCAATCCTCCTCGATCATCAGGCCGGCGCGCCCGGGTTGCTCGCCGGTTGCCGCTGCGCCGGCGATATCGAACCCCTGCATGCCGGCAGCCGCGGCGACGCCGGCCCGGTTGAGGATCGTCTGTGCAATGTCGATCGAGCCGCCGAGAACGTCGCTGCGCCGGCCGGCAATTCCGGCCGGATCGGCCCAGATGAAGGGCACGCGGATCACGCCCTGATAGTGCAGGCCCTGTTTCAGCATCAGGCCGTGGTCGCCCATGAAGTCGCCATGATCCGAGGTGAAGACGACCACGGTGTCTTCCTCCAGGCCCAGCGCTTTCAATCCGGCGAGAATCCGGCCGACCTGGTCGTCGATGCAGGATATCAGGCCGTAGGTCAGTGCCAGGATTTCCCTGGTGTGCCGTTCCCCGGCCAGGAAGCCCCACATGAAATCGTCGTGCTTCCTGCCTTCGGCGGCATGGGCGCGCAGGGTTCGCAGATAGTGCGGCTCGCCGCGGTTGACATGGCCGTGGGACGGCGGCGGCGCGATGTCCGCCGGATCGTACATGTCCCAGTATTTTCCGGGCGGGCAGAAGGGGTTGTGCGGGTCCGGGAAGCTGCAGAACAGGAAAAAGGGATCGTTCGACCCGGCCTGCTTCTCCAGCCAGTCGAGCGTCCGGTCGGCGACCCATGTGCTGGACCACAAGTCCTCCGGCACCGCGGTGCGCCAGGCCTGGGGAGCGGTGACGCCGCCCTTGTCGAGGCCGTTCGGCGGGCCGATCTTGCGCGCGATATCCGGATCCTGCCGGGCGCGCCAGACGGCGTAATCGCCTCCGACCCAGTCGCCGTGCCCGTTGGCGACTTCGACATGGTCGAAACCGTAATAGGGCGTCGGCACCCGGTAATCCGGATTTGCCAGCCACTGTCCGGCCCACTCCATGTCGTATCCCGGACCGGTGCGCCATTCGCGCGTGGCGTTCCAGAGGGCGTCGTCGCGCGGCATCGGGGATTCATCGACGCCGCGCGTCCGGCGCGACCGGTCGTGATCGATACCCGGCTGCGGTACCGACATGGCAGACTTTACGCTCGGTGGCTCTGGCGCTCCGAGCGAGGCGTCCAGCTTCGAGATATTTTGGAAATGCGCCTTGCCGACCAGCCCGGTGTTGTACCCGTCGGCCTTCAACAGGTCGACGAACGTGACCGCATCCAGCGAAAGCGGAATGCCGTTCTGGCGCACGCCGTTGGCGCTCGGCGTGCGGCCGGTCAGGATGGTCGCCCGGTTCGGCATGCAGATCGGGCAGGAAACGTAGAACTCGTCGAAGGCAAGGCCGCGGCGGGCGAGGGAATCGATGTTCGGCGTCCGGAGGACCGGGTTGCCGTAGCAGCCCAGGTGATCGGCCCGGTGCTGGTCGGTGATAATGAACAGGAAGTTCGGTTTCTTCGCCACGCGACGCGTTTCCTACAGGTGTACGGAACCGCCGTCGGCGGCGATGGTCTGACCGGTGATGTAGGCGCTGGCGTCGGACGCGAGGAAAACCGCAAGGCCCGTGAGGTCGCCGGGCCGCCCCAGTTCCTTCAGGCATTGCAGGTCGATCACCTTCTCCCGGATGGCGTCGGTCCGGCCGACATTCTCGACCTCGGTCTCGATCAGGCCGGGCATGATGGCGTTGACGGTAATGCCGTCGGGCCCCAGCTCCCGCGCCATCACCCGGGTCATGCCGATCACCGCGCTCTTCGATGTCACATAGTGCATGAAGCGCGGTAGGCCCATCGGCACCGTGCTCGACGAAATGTTGACGATGCGGCCCCACTTTTTCGCCCGCATGTCCGGCAGGACCGCGGCTGCGCACAGCATGGAGCCCGTGACGTTCACCCGCATCACCCGGTCCCATTCCTCGAGCGGGATGTCTTCGAAACCGCAGCGGCCCAGTTTGGTGAAGATGGCCGCGTTATTGAGCAGAATGTCCGTGCCGCCGAACGTCTCGCGCGCCGCAGCCGCCATCGCGTCGACGGACGCCGGCTCGCCGACATCCGCCTGCACAGCGATTGCCGAGCCGCCGGCATCCGCGATTTCGCCGGCGACCGCTGCGGCATTGGCGCCGTTGAGGTCGGCCGCCGCGACGTTGGCGCCTTCCTGCGCCAAAGCCAGGGCATAGGCGCGGCCGATGCCTTGCCCGCCGCCGGTGACGATGGCGGTCTTACCGTCCAGAATTGCCACAGTGCGCCTCCCTCCCGATGCCGCGGCAATGTTCCAGCGTCGCGGCAGAAAGGCAAGCCGCCGGGCGGCGAAGCCGCGTTGTGCCGCATGATCGGGCGGGCGTCGGAATGCCGGATTTGTCCGGTGTGCAAATCGGCCGGCCGCGGGGTATAGTCGCTGCGCAATCCTTCGCCCCGCAGGCTCGCCGCATTCGTGCGACGGGTCTGCGCGTCTTTCCGGGGCGTGGGCGGCTCCGGGCCGCATCCGGCAAGCAGGAATATCGGCAATGGGACTGTCGTGAGGCAGCGGAATGTTTTGTGGCCGGTTTTGACGGCCGGCGCCTTCGTGCTGGCGGCCGGCGCTGCGCACGCAACCGGAGCCGATTCGCGGACCACGGGCGCATCGGCAGCGCCGCTCGGACTGGAAAAGCTGTTCAAGCGTTTCCGGATCGATGAGCGCAGCGTCGGCTATATCGCCCTGGATGCCGCCACAGGCGCGCTCCTGACGGCGCGGCGCCCCGACGGCGCCTTTGTGCCGGCCTCCGCCATCAAGGCGCCGACGGCCGTCATGGCGCTCGAGGTTCTTGGTCCGGCGTATCGTGCGGAGACGCGCCTCTTCAGGGCCGGAACGGTCGGGAGCGGCGCCCTGAAGGGCGATCTGGTCCTGGTCGGCGGCGGCGATCCCGAACTGTATACCGAAGATTTCCTGCCGATGATCCGCGCGCTGAAGAAGCGGGGAATCCGGCGGATCGACGGCCGGTTCCTTTTCGACGACGGTTTGTTTCCAGAGGCTCGGGCGTTGAGCGGCGCGCACAACATCGATGCCGCTTACAATCCGGGCGTCGGCGCCCTGTCGCTCAATTTCAACCGGCTGCGGCTGAACTGGCGCAGGTCCGGCAAGAGCCTGAAGGCGCGGATCTTTTCCAAGACGGACAAAATGGTGGTGCCGGTCGATATCGTGACCGCCGGAGTCGCGCCTGCCGGAACGCGGGCGCGGCGCGGCGTGGTCCGCGCCGTCGTGGGCGGAACGCCGCGCTGGATGGTCGTGCCGACGACAAAGCGGAGCGGCGCCATGTGGGTGCCGGTCAAACGGCCCGGCCTTGTGGCCGCCCATGTGTTTCAGCAACTCGCCGGGCAGCACGGAATTGCCGTGCCCGATCCCGAGCGGGGCGCTTTGCCGGACGGCGCTGCGCTCGTCGCGGTCCATCGCTCCGAACCGCTGATCGAGGCGGTGCGCCACTTCCTGAAATACAGCAACAATGTCGCGACCGAAATCATCGGCCTTGCGACGACCCGGCGATTTGCCGGTGCGCCGCTGGATCTCGTGCAGTCCGGTGCGGCGATGGCGGCATGGTGGCGCCGGCAGGTTCCCGGCGCGAACCGATCCGGCCTGCGCATTGCCAACCATTCGGGGCTGAGCCGGGAGACGCGCATTTCGCCCAGGCAGATGGCGGCCTTCCTGCGCTGGGCGCGCAACCGGGACTATGCCGGCCACCGCCTGTGGGACCTGATGCAGCCCTATTGGGTCGGCGCCGGAAAGGCCCGCGCGACGAGGCCGCGGCTGCGGAACGGGAATCATGCCGGGTCGCGGCCGGGCCAGAGCGCTGCGACCCGGTCCGGCCCGGTGCGGTCGGCAATGCAGATTCGCGGCAAGACCGGTACGCTCAACCACGCCCGGTCCCTCGCCGGATACATGGTGACCCGGTCGAAGCGCGAGGTCGTGTTCGCCGTGTTCCTCGACGACAACCGCGCCCGCCTTGCCGCCGCCGAAGCGGGCCGGCGCTATCGGCAATTGAAGCCGGCCCGCTGGGCGTGGCGATCCCGCGTGGTGCTTAACAACATCGTCCGCAAGATAATGCTCGAATTCTGAGGCTCCGGCCTCGCAATCCGAAATCTCCAGGAGCCTGCCCATGCAGTTCGGAATCGGGAAGTTCGGAATCGGTCAGCCCGCGCCCCGGCGCGAAGACCGCCGCTTTCTCACAGGCCGCGGCAGATATGTTGACGACATGAACTTTCCCGGCGCGCTGCACGGCGCCGTCGTGCGCTCGCCCCATGCCAGGGCGAAGATTTTCGCGGTCGATTCCGAAGCGGCGCGCGCGGCGCCGGGCGTCAAGGCGGTCTGGACGATCGACGATCTGGATGCTGCCGGACTCGGCGACGTGCCCTGCCACACCTCGCCGGCCGCCATGGGCGAGCCGCCGCCGAAATTCTGGCCCGCCCGTCCGGCCCTGGCGCGCGGCGAGGTCCGCTTCGTCGGCGAGCCGGTGGCCTTCGTCGTCGCGGAGAGCCGCGCCGCCGCCGAGGACGCCGCCGATCTTGTCCTGGTCGACTACGAGGATTCGGCGCCGGTGGCGACTATCGCCCAGGCAGAAGCGCCGGATGCGCCCAAGGTCTGGAACGAGGCCGAAGACAATATCTGCTTCGCCTTCGACCGCGGCGACGCGGCAGCGGCCGGTGCGGCCTTCGAGAGCGCCGCGACGACGGTTTCGCTGCAGATCTACAACAACCGGGTTTCGCCCAACAGCATGGAGCCGCGCGCGACGGTCGCCATCGTCGATCCGGCCGACGGCCGCCTGGTCGTCTACACGGCATCGCAGAATCCGCACGGTATGCGGCCGGTTCTGGCGGCCAGCGTCTTCGGCATCCCGGAGACCGAAATCCGTGTCGTCAGCCCCGATGTCGGCGGCGGCTTCGGCATGAAGAACAACGCCTTTCACGAGGATGTGCTGGTCTGCCACGCCGCACGGGTTTTCAACCGGGCCGTGCGCTGGACGTCGAGCCGCTCCGAAGGGCTGCTCAACGACACCCACGGGCGCGATGTGCTGGCCGATGCCGAACTGGCGCTGGATGCTGACGGCAAATTCACCGGACTGCGTGTGCGCGCCCGCTACGCGATGGGCGCCTACCTGTCGTCGGCCGCGCCCGCGGCGGCGCTCGTAGGCTGCCTGATCTACAGCGGCGTGTACGATATCCCGGCCGCCCACCTGTCAATCACCGGCTATTTCACCAATACGGCGATGGTCGGCCCCTATCGCGGCGCCGGCCGGCCCGAGGCGATCCATGTCATCGAGCGGCTGGTCGATCTGGCGGCGCGCAAGACCGGTATCGATCCCGTCGAGCTGCGCCGGCGCAACATGCTGGCTCCTGACCGGCTGCCCTATACCGGCCCCTTCGGCCCGACTTACGACACCGGCAACTTTGCGGCCGTTATGGACAAGGCCCTGGCCGCCGCGGACTGGGACGGCTATGCCCCGCGCGCCGCGGAAAGCGCAAGGGCCGGGAAGAAGCGCGGCCGGGGGCTGGCCTATTTCATCGAAACCTGCGGCCTGTTCAACGACCGGATGGAGATCCGCTTCGACGAAGGCGCGAGCGCGACGATCCTGGCCGGCACCCACAATCACGGCCAGGGTCACGAGACGGTCTTCGCCCAGCTGGTTTCGGAGTGGCTGGGCGTTCCGCCGGAGCGGATCCGTTTCGAGCAGGGCGACACCGACAAGGTCGGCTTCGGCCGCGGCACCTACGCGGCCCGCAGCATGACGGTCGGCGGCAACGCCCTGCGCGACGCCGCGGACAAGGTGATCGAGCGCGGCAAGCTTCTGGCGTCTGTCCTGTTCGAGGCGGCGCAGGAGGATATCGCGTTCGACAACGGCGAATTTTCCGTCGCCGGCACCGACAAGAAGGCGGGCTGGGGACAGATCTGCCACGCCGCCTTCGTGCGCGGCGGGCCCACCGCGGCCTTCGGGCCGGGCATCGAGGCGACCGGCAGCTTCTCGCCGACGACGCCGAACTTCCCCAACGGCTGCCATATCGTCGAGGTCGAGCTCGACCCGGAGACCGGCCATGTCGCCGTCGACCGCTATACCTCGGTCGACGATTCCGGCGTGGTGCTCAACCCGCTGCTCTACGCCGGGCAGATCCACGGCGGCATCGTCCAGGGCTGGGGCCAGGCGATGCTGGAGCAGGCGCTCTACGACGAAGACAGCGGCCAGCTGTTGACCGGCAGCTTCATGGACTATGGCATGCCGCGCGCCGACGACCTGCCGGACTTCGCGCTCGACCATCTGCACATCCCCTGCGCGACCAATCCGCTGGGCATCAAGGGCGCGGGCGAGAGCGGCACGGTCGGCGCCCTGCCGGCGATCGTGAACGCCGTGGTCGATGCGCTGGCGGATACCGGCGTGACCGACATCTCCATGCCGATGACGCCCGCCAAGGTGTGGGCGGCGCTGAACGCCTAGCCTGCCGCGCGGAGATAGCGGTTCATCCGCCGTTCGCCGAGGCGGAAGGTTCCTGTGACGGCCAGCGCCAGGGTCAGGTACATCGCGGCGGCGTAGAGATAGACTGTATCGTCGTAGCCGCGGGAGAAGACGGAGCGGGTTTCGCCCATCAGGTCGTAGACGGTGATCGTGCTGACCAGCGCGCTGCCTTTCATCAAGAGGATGACTTCGTTGCCGTAGGCCGGCCAGGCGATGCGGATCGCGCGCGGGAGGACGATCCGGCGATAGACCGTCACCCTGGACATGCCGCAGGCTTCGGCGGCCTCGACCTCGCCTTTCGGCACGGCGGCGATCCCGCCGCGCAGGATTTCCGCGACGTATGCCGTCGTGTTCAGGGTCAGGCCGAGCAGCCCGCAAGTTTCGGCGTCGCCGAGCACGATCCAGAACAGACTCTCCCGCACGGCCTCGAACTGGGCGAGGCCGTAATAGAGCAGGGCGAGCTGCACGATCAGCGGCGTGCCGCGGAAAAAGTAGATGTAGAGATAGGCCGGAACGGCAATCCAGCGCCGGTCCGACCGCCTTGCCAGCGCCAGCGGGATCGCCAGGACCAGCCCGATCACGCAGGCCAGCGCGACCAGCTTGACCGTGACGGCCGCGCCGTCGATCAGCCGGTCGCCATATCTGATCCACAGGTCGAGCACCGGGGTCAGGCGCTCCGCCGCAGGAGCCGGCGCGGCACGGCTTCGCCGGCGACGCCGCGATTGGCGTGCCGTTCCAGCCGGGCGCGGAAGAAATCGGAGACGATCGTGAGCAGCAGGTAGAGCACGGTCGCCGCCAGATAGAACACGAACGGGCGCTGGGTCGCCTCCGCCGCCACGCTGGTTTCGCGCATAAGTTCGTCCAGCGCGATGACGCTGACTAGCGACGTGTCCTTGAGCAGGACCATCCACAGGTTGCCGAGCCCGGGAAGGGCGAAGCGCAGCATCTGGGGAAAGCGGACGCGCAGGAAGACCTGACGGCGCGTCATGCCGACCGCGACCGCCGCTTCGATCTGGCCCTTCGGCACGGCCATGAACGCGCCGCGGAAGACTTCCGAGGCGAAGGCGCCGAAGATCAGCCCGAGGGCGAGCGATCCGGCGAGCCGCTTGTTGAAGTCGAAGCCGCCGTCATGGCCGAAAAGCTTGAGCAGCGCCTCGATCGCCGCGCCGCCGCTGTAATAGACCAGCAGGATGATCAGCAGTTCCGGGATGCCCCGGATCAGCAGGCTGTAGGCTTCGGCGATGCCGTGCAAGACCGGCGAACTCGAGAGCTTGGCGCCGGCCGCCGCCAGGCCGAGGGCGAGGCCGATCGCCAGGGAATAGACGGCGATTTCCACCGTGACGAGCGCGCCGACGACAAGCTCGTCGCCGAAGCCCGTGTCGCCGAACTGGAGGATTTCGGGAATCATCCCGTCGCCGCAGTTCCGGAAGTGCGGCTGCGAAAGAAAAAGCCCCCGTCCGCTGAGCGGGGGCTTCTATTGTGCGTCCTGGGAACCCGCATCTAGTAGATGTCGAACGGGAAGTATTTCGCGTTGATTTTCGCGTAGGTGCCGTTCTTGCGCAGGGCCAGGATTGCGGCGTTCACCTTTGCAAGAAGTCCGGTGTCCTCCTTGCGGGCGGCGATGCCGATCTTGTCCTCGTTGCTGATCTGGCCGCCGGCCATCTCGAAGCCCTTGTTCTTCTTGACCCAGTCGTAGGACGGCAGCAGGTCAGACAGGATGGCGTCGACGCGACCGGCCTTCAGGTCGAGCCAGGCGGCGGTCTGCTTGTCGTAGACCTTGATCTTCGCGACCTTGCGGTAATTGTCTTCGAGATACTGCGAGCTGACCGTCGCGCGCTGGGCGCCGAGGGTCTTGCCCTTGATGCCGTCGGCCGTCGGCTTGAAGCCGCTGCCCTTTTTCGCGACGAATTGCAGGTAGTTCGAATAGTAGGGCGTGGAGAAGGCGACCTTCTTCTTGCGCTCCTCGGTGATCGACATGCTGGCGACGATCAGGTCGTATTTCTTCGCCAACAGGCCGGGAATGATGCCGTCCCAATCCTGCGCGACCAGCGTGCACTTCGCTTTCATATGCGCACAGATGGCCCTGGCGAGGTCGACGTCGAAGCCGACCAGTTCGCCCTTGGCGTTCTTGCTGTTGAAGGGCGGATAGGCGCCTTCGGTGGCGATCCGGAGGTCGCGGGCGGCGGCCGGCGCCGAGAGGATGGCTGCGCCGACCATGGCGGCAGCGGCAAGCAGAGCGATTTTGCGGATCATTTCCGTGAGTCTCCCCGATCGAATCGTTGTTTCGTCGATTTGCCCCTCGGCTTCCCGCCGGGTTTCGGAATCGAAGTCGGCGTTCGGGGCCGAAGCGGCGCGATTGTATCCCAGCTTACAGCGGCCGCTACATCTGGCTAGACAGGAATTGCTGCAGCCGTTCGGATTTGGGCGCGCCGAACAGGCCGGCCGGCGGGCCTTCCTCCTCGATCCTGCCCCGGTGCAGAAAGATGGTGCGGTCCGAAACTTCCCGGGCAAAGCCCATCTCGTGGGTCACGACGATCATCGTCCGGCCTTCCCGGGCAAGGTCCTGCATCACGCGCAGCACTTCGCCGACCAGCTCGGGATCGAGCGACGAGGTCGGTTCGTCGAACAGCAGCACCTTCGGCTGCATGGCGAGCGCCCGGGCGATGGCGACGCGCTGCTGCTGGCCGCCGGAAAGTTGCGCGGGATAGCTGGCGTGCCTGTCTTCCAGGCCGACCTTTTCCAGCAGCGCCATGGCTTCCTCGCGCGCCGCGGCCTTGCTGCGCTTCAACACCCGGACCGGCCCTTCGGCAACGTTCTGCAGCACCGTCATGTGGGCCCAGAGGTTGAAACTCTGGAACACCATGCCGAGCTGCGAGCGGAGCCGCACGATCTGCTTGCGGTCGACGCCGGTCAGCCGGCCGGCGCGGTCGGTGCGGACCTGGAGTTCCTCGCCGTCCAGCACGATCCGGCCGCGGTCCGGAATTTCCAGGAAATTGATGCAGCGCAGGAAGGTGCTCTTGCCCGAGCCGGAACTGCCGATGATCGCGATGACCTCGCCGGCCGCCGCGGTCAGGGACACGCCGCTCAGGACGTCGAGCGCGCCGAAGCTCTTGTGGATGTCTTCGACGACAAGCGCAGGCGGCGGCGACCAGGCGGAATGTTCCGACATCCGTCCATCTTCTAGTGCGTATCCGCCATCGATGGAACCGGAGTGAGGCGGCGCTTCCCGCCCGGCAAGTTCAGGCGCGGCGCCGGTCATGGCGCGCATCGCCGGTTGGCAGCTCGAACTGTCCATCGAGCCGATCTACGAAGGCGAGACCGACTGGCGCGCCATGCTCGACCGGATGGAGGCGCTCGGCTACGCCGCCCCAACCCGCATTTCTCACAATAATTGTCGCCCCGGCCCCGAGCCGGGGCCCAGGGCTACAGGCAAAGCGGTGGATACAGTTCCGGGAGACAGCAGCTACCCGCGGCGCTGCGTGGGTTGGATTGCAGAACTGCGAAACCCCTGCCGCCCATCTCTGAACGTACGGCCGTCGTGCGACTCTGGACCCCGGCTTGGGGGCCGGGGTGACATGATTTTTGCGAGAAGTGTTCCCTACCCCTCCCGCGCCCACAGCTCCCGGCATAGCACGCCGACCCGGTCCTCGATGGCCTGGGCGGCGTCCAGCGCCAGGTCTTCGCGGAAGCGGCTGGCGACGATCTGGCAGGCGTTGGGCAGGCCGTTCAGCGTGCCGACCGGCGCGATGGCGCAGGGCAGGCCGAGCAGGTTCAGCGCCGAGATGAAGCGGGCGGCGGTGAATATCTCGTAGACCCGCTGCGGCCCCTGCAGGTCCTCGTTCAGCAGGTTGACCGGCTGGACCGAGGCCGGGGTGAGGATGAGTGGCGTTTCCTCGAGCTGCGCCATCCATTCCCGGACATGGCGGGAGCGCTGCGCGATCGCCGTCATGTAGCCCTTGAGGTCGAGCCGGTTGGAGAAGGCGAGATAGGCGTCCAGCGTGTCGGTGAGGGCGGAGGTGGCGACCCGGTCGATGATCTCGCGCTGCATGGTCTGGACCTCGGCCATCAGGATGTCGGTCCACATCTGCCAGGTCTCTTTCAGCCGCGGCGCCGGACCCTTCTCGACCGCGTAGCCGGCGTCGGCCAGCATCGCCGCCGCCGCGTCGACCTGGGCCATGACCGCCGGGTCGCAGTCCATGTCGTCGTCCGGCTGGGCATAGAGCACGCGGATCGGGCGCTCCGGCGCCGGCCCTTCCAGTGGCACCCCTTCAAGCGGTACGGGGCACCAGAACGGGTCGCGCCAGTCGCGCGCCGCCATCGCCTGCAGGCCGAGCCGCACGCTTGCGACCTCGCGCGCCATCGGGCCCTGCACCGACATGAGCTGCGCCATCAGCGGCCGCTCGGCCGGCGCGCTCGGATTGTAGGCCGGCACCCGGCCGAGGGTCGGCTTGATCGTCGCCAGGCCGTTCGACCAGGCCGGGAAGCGCAGCGACCCGCCGATATCGTTGCCGTGGGCGATGGCGCCGATGCCGGCCGCCACCGCCGCGCCGCCCCCGCCCGATGAGCCGCCCGGATTGTGCAGCGGGCTCCACGGGTTCTTCGTCGGCCCGTGCAGCGGGTTGTCGGTGAAGGCGCGGAACGAGAATTCCGGCGTGTTCGTCAGGCCGATCGCGATCGCCCCCGCCTTGCGCAGGTTGGCGACGACCGGCGAATCGTCCGGCGCGATGACGTCCCGGAACGCCGCGATGCCGTTGGTGTTGGCCTGGCCCTTGAAATCGATGTTGATCTTGACCGTGACAGGCACGCCATGCAGCACGCCGAGCGGCTTGCCGGCCGCCCGGTCCGCATCTGCCTGCACTGCGGCTGCCCGGGCCTCCTCGCGCAGGTCGATCACGACGGCGTTGAGCGCGGGGTTCGCGGCCTCCATCCGCGCGCTGTGCGCCTCGACCACCTCGGCGGCAGAAATGTTCCCGTCGCGAATGGCGGCTGCGGTCGCCGGGGCGGACCATTGCCAGATCGGGCGGGCGGTATCGGATGGCGTCATGGGGCAGTCCTGGAACAAAGTGGCGAATGGCGCCCGGGCGGTTCGAAGCAGAGCCGCCGTCCGGGCCCTCGGGGATGCCCGTAGAGATACCGGTTTTCGCCGCCGTGCCAACAGCCGAATGCGTCAATTCGGCCGTGTGGCGCCGGTCTGCCTCTGCGCGAACACCGGCGGCGGCGCGCGAACCACTTGCATCGGCGGGCGGGCCGGAGCGACAATGCCGGCGTGACCGACAAACCCGAAATCCGCAGCGCTCCCGAAGCGGGTGCGCGACGCCCGGTGCGCTGACGGTGGCCGTCGTGGACAGCCTCGAAGCGCTGCGTGCGCACTATCGCGCGCCGGGCGAACGGTCCCGCCGGAAGGTCGTCGACCGGCTCGACGATCATTGCCGGACCTACATCGCCCATGCGCCGTTCCTCGTGATCGGCACCAGCGCGGCGGACGGCGGCCCCGGCGACGTCTCTCCGCGCGGCGACCGGCCGGGCTTCGTTCACGTCGTCGACGACCGGACGATCCTGATCCCCGACCGGCCCGGCAACAACCGGCTCGATACGCTCACCAATATCCTGGAAAATCCGGAAGTCGCGGTGATCTTCATGATCCCGGGCTTCGACGAAACCCTGCGCCTCAACGGCCGCGCCGGCCTGACCGACGATCCCGAACTGCTGGAACGGCTGGCGATGGGCGGCAAGCCGGCCCTGATGGCGATCCGCGTGCGCGTGCGCGAGGCCTATATCCACTGCAACCGCGCCCTGCGCCGGGCGGGCCTGTGGGACGAAGAGAGCAAGCCGGACCGCGGCATCCTGCCCGGAGGCGGCCGCATGGTCCATGAAATGGCCGGGCTGGACGGCGATCCCGAAGAAGCCGACCGCAGCTATCGGGAGGGGACGCGGACGCTGTATTGACGAACTTCGGTCAGCAGCCGCTCTACTATCCGCCCTCCCGCCGCCAAACTTCCGGAAACCGCGATGTTCAGGCTCATATCCTCAATCGGCGTAGTCATGGCCACCTATGCCGGTTTTGCGCTGTTGGGCCCGGTACTCGGCCCCGCCGATTTCCGGATGGCCGCGTTCCTGGTCCAGCCGGCCTGGGCGATCCCCCTGCCGTCGGGCGGGATGTGGCAGGTGGATTTCCGCGTCCTTTTCCTTCTGGTCGGCCTGATGGCGCTGGCGTTCGAGACCCTGAAAACGGCGCGCGCCGGCGGCAGGACGCTGGGCTATCGCCTGCTCGCGATCCTGTGGCTCGGCGGCGGCGGCGCCCTGTTCCTGCTGGTCGGCGGCTTCGGCACCTCGACGTTTCTTCTGCTGACCGCCATGGCGGGGTTCGACGCGGCGTCCGGGCTGCTGGCGCCCTTGTTGAGCGGCCGGCCGGACGCCGATGTCCCGGACGAGGCCTCCGAAGCGCCCCGGCTCGAAGCGCCGCACGCCGAAACGCCGGCTGCAGAAGGCCTGCCGGCGCGCGAACCGGCGCCGACCGTCGACAGATAGAACATCGCCGCGCCGCCGGAAGGTCTGCCGTGCCGGCTCTGCCGCAGCGGGCAACGCGCTTCGCCGCCGCCTTATTTCAGCCCAAGGTTCCCGGCAAAGGAATTTTGGATTTATCGAAATGGAACGGCATGGCACAGTCGGGAGCGAGACGCCCCGGCCGGCCGGTCGCCGTTCGACAGGTTTTCGGCGTCAAAGCCGCAATGGACGAAGCCGCCGCCCGATATGCGCCTGATCAGGCTCTTGCTGTTCCTCGCCGTCGTGGCGGCCTTTGCCGCCAGCATTCCCGCTTTCTTCCCGTCGCTGATCTGGCAGATGCCGAAGGCCGGCGCTGATTTGGCGACGGCCGACGCCGCGCGCGGCGCCTATCTGTTCGCCATGGCCGGCTGCGCCGGCTGTCACACCCGCAAGGGCGGCACGCCGCTCGCCGGCGGGCGCGAGATCGCCTCGCCGTTCGGGGTCTTCGTTTCGCCGAATATCACGCCGGACGCCGCCACCGGGATCGGCGGCTGGACCGAGGCGGATTTCATCCGGGCCATGACGCTGGGCTTGTCGCCCGACGAGCGGCACTACTATCCGGCCTTTCCCTATGTCTCCTACACAAGGATGACGCCTGACGACCTGCGCGACCTGTGGGCCTACCTGAAGACCATCCCGCCGGTCACCGGCCGGACCGGGGGGCACCGGCTCGCCTTTCCCTATTCGTTCCGGCCCGGCCTCGGCCTGTGGAAGCTGCTGTTTCTGGAACCGGGCCGCTACCGGCCGGACCCCGGGAAATCGCGCAACTGGAACCGCGGCGCCTATATCGTGACCGGGCCTGCCCATTGCGGCGAGTGCCATACCCGGCGCAACATTCTGGGCGGATTGCGCAACAGCGTCCGGCTGGCCGGCGCGCCGGACTATGGCGATGGCAAGACCAAGATCGGCGGCGCGCCCAACATCACGCCGCACAAGGCAAAGGGCATCGGCGGCTGGAGCCTCGAGGAGATCGTGTTCGCGCTGCAGACCGGTGTCACGCCGGCGGGCGACGTGCTCGGCGGAGAAATGGAAGAAGTCGTCACCAACGTCACGTCGAAGCTGACCGATGCCGACCGCCGGACGATCGCCGAATATCTCAGAAGCGTGCCGCCCAAGGCGCTGGAATAGGATGATGCGGTGCTTGCCGGCCGGGCGCGCCGGGACGCAGGATCGGAATGACTTGGGGAAAAGGAGCAAACCATGCCGACGGTGACGAAAGAGGCGGTATTTGCTGCCGCGGCGGACGATGTCTGGGCGATCGTGCGCGAATTCGGCCGGCTCGACGATTGGCTGCCGCCGGTCGTCGTCTGCCGGACCGACCGCGACGGGATCGGGGCGCTGCGGACGCTCACGCTCGGCGACGGTGCGGTGGTCGTGGAACGGCTCGAAGCCCTTGACGACGCAGCGCGGACGCTCACCTACTCGATGGCCGACGCCGGCCCGATGCCGCTGGTCGATTACGTCTCGACGATCGCGGTGCGCGCGAACATGGACGGCACCGCGACCATGAAATGGTCCGGCAGCTTCGGCGTTTCCGGGGCCGACGAAGCCGAGGTCGTCGCCTCGATCGAAGGACTGTACCAGACCGGGCTGGATTCGGTAGGCGAGAAGCTGGCCACCGCTGTCCATCCGGCGATCGCGTCCTGGCCGAGCCAGTCGGTGACCTGACACCGGCGGCCGCGCCGCGCGCCGCCGCCGGCAGGCGCAATGGACTTGTCCCGGCCGCGCGTAGCCGGAACCGGAAGTCACGCGCCGCATTCGAAAAATGCACTTGACAGGCGCAGGTTCGCCAAATGAAATTTGCAAATGCAAATATCTTTCGCCGTGTGGCGATCGACGGTATGGAATCCCGTCGTTTCGCGTTCATTAGTGAGGTTTGAACCTTAGTCCGCACACGCCGGGCGATACGGCAGAGAGGAGCCGCACGATGGATCAACTTGCCCCCGTTCAGCCGGATACCGCCGTCAAACACCGGCCGCCGCGCTGCCCGCCGTTCCGGGAAGCGAAAAGCGTCGACGATCTGCTGCCCTATTTCGACGCTGTCGCGAAGCGGGAGTTCAGCCCTGGCCTGTGGGCGGCCTGGGACCTGCAGAAGGGCGAGAAGGTGCTACTGCGCGTGGACAGCTGGCACCATCCCATGTGCGTCGAAGCGGCGGTCAAGACCCTGGAGAAATTCGGCTGCGACTACGAGGTCATCAACGCCGACCGGGGACCGATCCCGACGTTCGAAGGCCACAACGAGGCCGAGCTCTTCATCGAGATGACGAAGGAAATCGCCAACTGGTTCGAGGCCTGGGAAAAGCTCGACGACGAAGGCGTCTACGACAAGGTGCTCTGGGGTTTCGGCGGGCCGATCCTGTCGGAGCGCAAACTGAAGGTTCAGCGCTTTCCCTTCATCACGCCTGAAATGGTGATGTCGGCCGCCCATACCGTGCCGGCGGAAATCCTGAAGGCGATCGACGAGTGGACCTGGGAACGCTGCCGCCGCACCAAGCGGATGCATATCGTCGATCCCGAAGGGACCGACCTCTGGTACACGGCCCATGACGAATATTTTGATGCGTCGCGGACCTACTTCAACGAGGAGCACATCAAGCAGTGGTACCCGCAGAATGTCGCCTACGGGCGGACCTATCTGCCGGGACATCTGTGGGGCAAGCCGAATTTCCTGCTTCCGGGCGCCCTGGAAGACGGCACCGGCATCGTCGCCGGAACCATGAACCATATCGGGCCGTTCCCGCACATCAGGCTGAAGATGGAGGGCAGCAAGGTTGTCGACATCGAGGGCGGCGGCGAGTTCGGCGACAAGCTGCGTAATCTTCTCGACCAGACCTACAACGTCCAATATCCGGGCCATCCCGATAAGGGACTGATGTACTGGTGGGAAAATTCGATCGGGACGAACCCGAAGATCCACAGACCCCGGTCCGGCTACCTGGACGGCTGGAACTGCGCGCTCTACGAGAGGATGCGCAGCGGCGTGATTCATATCGGCTACGGTTCGGTCATCTCCAGCGCCAAGGAGACGGAGGCGGTGCTCAGCGGCATGCCGATCGTCGGCCACTGGCACGTCCATCTCTATTTCCCCGATGTCGACATCGAGACGGTGGACGGCGGCACCGAACGCATCATCGAGGATGGCCGTCTCTTGGCCCTCGACGATCCTGACGTGCGGGCGGTCGCCGCGAAGTACGGCGATCCGGACGACTTCCTGCAGGAGGACTGGATCCCGGCGATTCCCGGCATCAACATGGAAGGCGATTACTGGCGCGACTATGCGCACGATCCGATGGACTGGACCGCCACGGAACTCAGCATCTGCCGGAAATGGCACCACCTCTACATGAAGATGACCGGCGCCGAGCATGCCGGCCACAGCCATTGCGACCATTGAGCCGGCCGCAGGCGGAAACCGAAACACCAACAGAAAGAATAGAGGGAGAAAGGGTAATGGCCCAGTTTATCACCGTTCATCGCGCGCCGGGATTGCTCCAGGAGGAGTGGGTCGAGAACGCGGTGCATGTCTACCGGGCGGAACTCACGTCGTTCAAGCAGGCCTACGTCAACCTGGGCAGCGGCTTCATCGTCACGATCTACGAAGCCGAGAGCGAGGAGACGCTGATCGAGCAGTTCGAGCGGCTGGGCCTTCCCTACGACGAGATTCACGAAATCCAATTCTCCCAGTCGTTCGAGGAGATGGAGGGCATGCTCAAGCAGATGGGCAAGCTCTAGCTCCCGGCCCGCCGGACAGCGCGACAACCGACCCTGGGGGTGAGACCATGGGCGAAATCGGAACGGAACCGACCATCGCGCCGCCGCGGCCCGACCGGCCGCCGCTGCACAACAATCTCTTCAACTGCATGCAGAAGGGCAACGCCAACCTGACCCTGCTGTTCCCCTATCTGCACCGCGGCGCCATGGTGGCGGCCGGCGCTCTGTTCATCGGCGGCCCCGACCGGTCCTACGGGCATTTCTACCACCACAACAGCGTCGACGAGGTGATCACCAATTTCACGTCGAACGGCGCAATGTTGCAGCCGGGACAGGTCTATTGCGGCGGGCGCCGCCACGGCGTCAATTCGTTCCTCAAGGACGAAAAAAACGCCGCCTATTTCGCCCTGATGAGCGTGGTTCAGCGCCAGACCGACGACGGGACGCCGCAGACCGAGGGCATCAGCGTCCACTGCAAGAAGTGCCGCCATCAACTCTTTTTCGAGGAATTCGACGCCTCGCCGGACGACGAATCGACCGATCGCACCCATCCGTTCCCTTCGGTCGCCTGCCTGCCGCCGATTTTCGAGAAATACAACCGCGACGAGGCGATGCGCACCTGCCCCGAGTGCGGCACGGTGAACGAGCCGTTTCCGATATCGTCCTGGGGCTGGGAGGAATACCGGCTGAAGACCGAAGTCATGATCCGGGCCGGCGAAGCGCATTCCGGCCGCCCGGCCGCGACCGCCGGTTAGTCTTCGTCGGCCGCACCGGTCCCGGAGGAGGCGGGTCGTGATTCGCAAGAAAACGTTCATGACCGTCCGGGAGGCGGCGCAGGGCGGCCCCTACGACGAGCGCCCGATGCTACCGGACGAGATCGACCCGCAGTTGCATCTCAGCGTCAACGACCGCCCGCAGCCGTTCTACCTGATCTGTGAGAAGGATACGATGCTGGTGCTCGTCTCGGGCGCCGGCCAGGTCCGTTTTCGGCAGTCGAACGTACATTTCCATCCTGCGGAGCCGGGCGATTTCATCTATATCCCGGCCGGCACGCCGCACCGGTTTGTTCCCGACGCCCCTTCCGTGGTGCATCGCTACAAGCCGCGCAGGGCCGGCCTTGAGGGGGTCGCCTGGTATTGCGAGACCTGCGGCACGGAACTGAAGCGCTATGTCTGGGATACCGAAGAGCTGCTTTCCCAGGCGGCGTACCGGAAATATTGCGAAGCCTTCAACGAATCGGAGGCAGACCGGCGCTGCCCGGCCTGCAATGCGGAGCACGAGCCGATCGACCTGTCGCCCTATCGCTGGGAGACCCTGGCCAAGGAACTGTCGCCGACCGGAGGCGATGCAGCCTGAGCACGCCGACCGGGCGGGCGTGGACGGCGGACGCTCCGATCCGGCCGGCGGTATCGACATACTCAACCTGAGCAAATCCTTCGACGGCCCGGAGGGCGAAATCGTCGCCCTGGCCGGCGTCGACCTGGCGGTTCGCGAAGGCGAGTTCCTGTCTGTCGTAGGGCCGAGCGGATGCGGCAAGACTACGATGCTGCGCATCCTCGCAGGGTTGGAAAAGAGCTATGGCGGCTCGGTCGAGTTCGCCATCGAAACCGGCGGCAATCCCCTGCAGTCGATGGTGTTCCAGGAACAGGGCGTGTTCCCCTGGCTGACCGTGCTGGAAAACGCCGCCTATGGGTTGACGGTTCGCCATGTAACCAGGGACCGGCGCCTTGCGCAGGCACGGGACTATCTGCGCAAGCTGGGTTTGTCGGCGTTCGAAACAGCCTATCCCAGCCAGCTGTCCGGGGGCATGCGCCAGCGGGTGAACCTGGCCCGCGCCTTCGTCAACGACCCGGCGGTCCTGCTGATGGACGAGCCGCTGGGTTCCCTGGACGAGCAAACGAAAATGCTGGTGCAGACCGACCTGTTACGGCTCTGGGAAGGGTCCAACAAGACGGTCATATTCATCACCCACAGCCTCGACGAGGCGATCGTCCTTGGCGACCGGGTTGCGGTGATGAGCAACCGGCCGGGGCGGATCAAGACGATCCTCGACATCGACTTGCCCCGGCCGCGCGATGCGCTCGAGCTGCGCAACAACGAGCATTTTTTGCATCTCCGGCGCGCGGTCTGGGACTCCCTGCGCGAAGAAGTGGTGTCGCTGGACGGTGCCGGCGCCGATCTCGGCACGGCGGCGCAGGCGCCGCCGTCATGAACCGGGCCGAGCGATTTCTCGTTTTCGCCAGCCCTGTCGGCGTTTTCGCACTTTGGGAGGCGCTCGCCCATCTCGGCTGGATCGACGTGCGGATCCTGCCGCCGCCATCCGCCGTCGCGGTCACGATGGTTGTGATGTTCCGCGAAGAGGGCCTGCTCGACCATACCGGCGCAACGGCGCTCCGCTTTCTCGTCGGCATGGCGGTCGGCGTTGTCCCGGGCGTCCTGCTCGGGCTGACCATGGGGATCTTCCGGTGGTTCCGCGCCTTCGCCAATCCGCTTGTCGCCCTGTTCTATCCAATCCCGCGCATCGCGCTGTTCCCGCTGGTTCTCATTCTCGTCGGCCTCAACGAAACCTCGAACATCATCATGATCGCGCTGGGGCCGTTCTTCACGATGCTGATTTCCGCGATGTATTCGGTGCTCAACATTGATCGCATCTATCGCGACGTGGCGGAAAATTTTGAAACCGGCCCGCGCCATCTCTACACCATGGTGACGCTGCCGGCGGCGATGCCGACGCTGATGGGCGGCCTGCGCATCTCCGTCGGCCTGGGCCTGCTCGGCACCGTCGCCGTGGAGTTCCTCGTCGGGGAATCCGGCATCGGGCACGTTATCTGGAACAGCTGGCAGGTCCTGTCGTTGCAGCGCTCGATGGCGGGCCTCGTGGTTTCGGCGGTGTTCGGCTTCGCCGTCTATCTGTCGATGGACCTGCTCGAACGCTACCTGGTTCCGTGGCAACAGAAATCCACGGCTGCATAGGTCCGGCGCCCGTTGGATCGGGAACCGGAACGGACTTCAATCGCAAGGAGAGAAACGACCCATGAAATCCAGGAAAACGCAGATCGCCGCGGCAGCGCTTGCCGGCGCAGCCTTGCTCGCAGCGCCGGTTGCGGCACAAGGCAAGGGAGTTGCGGTGCGGACCTCGGTGAACCCGCTGGTCTACAGCTACATGCCGATATTCCTCGCCATCGACAAAGGCTACTTCAAGGCCCAGGGCCTCGACATCCAGCTCAAGACCTATCGCGGGTCGTCGGTCACCCAGGTGCCGCTGCTGGCGCGGGGCGACCAGGATATCGCCCCGATGGTCATGGGCCCCGGCATGTTCAACCAGCACACGCAGGGCTTCGGCCTGAAAATCGTCTCCGCGATCGCGGGTTCCAACGCCAAGTGGAGCGACACCAGCTGGATCATGGTCCGCAGCGATATCTGGAAGGCGAAGCAGCCGAAGTCGCTCGGCGATCTGCGCGGCATGTCGGTCGATGGCGGCCCGCTCGGCTCGCCGGTCAACCTGTTGATCCGGGAGGCCCTCAAGAAGGCCGGCCTCGGCATGTCGGACGTCAAGTACAGCGAAAAGTTCAAGTCTCCGCAGGCCTGGATCGCCGCGTTCAAGAACAAGGCCATCGAAGTCCAGGCCGCCGTCGAGCCCATCGTGACCATGCTCGAGGCACAGGGGCTGGCAAACCGCTGGAAATCCTACAAGGATGCCGTGCCCTGGTTCCAGGAGACCTATTTCGCCGCCTCGCCGCAGTTCCTGAAGAAGAATCCCGACGCGGCGAAGAAATTCCTCACCGCCTTCCTGCAGGGTGCGAAGGACGTCCACGAAACCGGGGGCAAATGGACGCCGGCGCTGCTCGATACGCTGGCCAAATGGTCGAAATTGCCCAGAAAGATCCTGGAGCGGATTCCCGGCCCGGCCTACGCCGGCTATTTCGGCAGCATCGACCGGGCCGCGATTGAACGCCAGCAGGCCCTCTGGCTGAAGCTGGGCGCGGTCAAGAAGAAGGTGGATGTCGGCGCCATCATCGATACCTCCTATCTCGAGGCCGCCCGGAAGATGGCCGGGATCAAGTAACGGCGCCGCCGCGGATGCTGCCGGCCCTGCGCGGCAGCATCCGCCCGCGCCCCTGCCGGACCGGCACGGCCAGGCGTCAGGAGTCGCTTCGCGGCTTTTCCGCCTTTTTCGCGTCGAAGTATTTCTTGGTCGTGAAGCTCAGGCCCCGCTCGGCGTAGCCGCGGCACTGGCGGTCCTTGAATTCGACCGCCTTTTCCCACTCGTCCACGTCGTAGAATTCGCGTTCGGCGACGCAGCGGATTTCCGATACCGTGCGCGCATCGAGGCCGAGTTCTTCCGCGATCTCCTCGTCGGAAAGGCCGGGCTGCCGCTGTTCGGCCGGCATATGCTCCGGATAGTTGACCTGGATCGACTGGGACATCGCCACGACCCGGTCGCGGTATGTCCGGTAGACCTCGGGATCGACGAAAAAGAAAGGCATGGCCGGTTCCTATCGCAGCTGGCGCTTCTCGGCGCCCACGGGGCACACGCGCATACATTCGAAACACTGGCCCTGGCTGATGTTGGCGTAGGTCATGGACCACAGCGTGCGGGTCATCATGTTCGAGTTCAGGATCATCCGCCGGCGGTCCCGGTCGTCCTCCTCGAACAGCTTTTCCATCGCCTTCTGGAAGCCGGGCACCCAGTAGGTCTGCACCCGGGTGGTGCAGCGCGCGGCGTCGAACCGCCGGCTGGCGATGCGGCCGTCCTCGATGGTGCCGCCGATGCAGCCGTCCTCCTCGATCGGGCAGACCGCCATGCACGGCGTCTTGCCGATCTCGTCGTACATCTCCACGCATTGCGGGGCCGGGCAGGCCGGGGTTTCCGGCTGCGGATCGGGCGCCAGCGGCAGGGTGGTGATGACCGCGGAATAATACATGAAGCCGTAGTCCGGGTGCAGCACCGGGCCCGCCAGGCTGGCCGAGCCGCAGCCCGCCAGTTCTGCCGCCAGCGACATGCTGAGGAAGGGCTGCCGCCCCTTGTCCAGCGCTTGGGGGACGTTGAGGGCATAGTAGCCGTAGGTGCGCTCGATATGGGTCGCGATCCGGTTGCCGAGGGCGGCGATGCGGTCGGTCGTCGAACTCACCTCCATATGCTCGTATTTCGGGCTCTGCCAGTCGGCCGCCCGCGGCTGGGCGCCGCCCATGACTACGACGGATTTCGCACCGGGCAGGTAATCCGCCGGCCGCTTGCCCTCGGGCGCGGCGGTGAAGACCCCGGCATCGGCGACGCCCATGACCAGGGCGCCGCTCTTCAGGGCGAAGGCGCGCAGGTCTTCCTTGATGTTGCTGTCGGTTCCGGCGGCGGTCGGCGCGTCTGCCATCATCTTACTTCAGCTTGCGTTCCTTGCGCCCGATCGGGCACACGCGCATGCATTCGAAGCACTGGGCCACGCTTTCCTTGTAGAAGCTGACCGAACTGCACGACCGGGCGAAGAAATCCGAGTTGATCATCATCCGCCGCTTGTCCCGGTCCTCCTCCTCGGCGATCTGTTCGAGCGCCTTCTGGAAGCTCGAAATGCCGAAGTTCATCGAGCGCGAGACGCAGCGTTCCCGGTCGTAATAGACGTGCTCCATGTTGCCGTCCGCGTCGATCGAGCCGTCGAGGCAGCCGCCGTCATCCGCCGGGCAGGCCGCCATGCAGGGCGTCTTGCCGATATGGCGGTAGGTCTGCACGCACATGGGCGCCGGGCACACGCCCTGTTCGAGCATGTCGTCGTAGTCGAGCTCCAGCGTCGTCAGGCAGGCCGAGTAGTAGAGCAGCCCGTATTGCGGATTGAGGATGATGTTGGCGGCGAAGGAGCGGGTGCCGCAGCCGGCGAGCACGGCGGCCAGCATCATCGACATGCGCGGCTGATAGCCGGCGGTCGGCAGGGCCGGGCCCTGCATGGCGTAGTAGCCGAGCTTCCGCTCGATATGGTCGGCGACGACGTGGATTGCCCGGTCGTTGGCGAAATCGTAGCCGTTGACCTCCATGATCCGGTGGTCGGGCGATTGCCAGGCGCCGGCGTTCGGCCCGCGCACGCCCACGACGATGACCGATTTCGCGCCGGGCAGGATATCGTAGGGGCGATACCCTTCGGGGACATACTCTTCCCAGCGCTCGACCGGCGCGATCCCGACCACGTCGCCGCCGGCCTTGAGCGCGAGCGCCTTGATGTCGGCGGTCCGCCGGGTCCGTTCCGGCAGCCGCGGCGCGGTCTCGGTTACGTCCGATCGGGTTGCGCTGCTGGTGGGCATGGGTCTCCGCGGGCCGGGCCAGCGTTCATTCAAGGGCCTCCTACACGTTAGAGAATTGTCGGTCCCGGTCAACACGGTCGGCGGCCCGGTGACGTATCAGGGTTTGTGTCATGGGAAGCGAGGGGGGTACTCCGTGGGTT
>WTGH01000016.1 GCA_011523655.1 Rhodospirillaceae bacterium | reverse complement strand
GCCAAGGAAGGCCTGGCGATGATCAACGGCACCCAGTGCTCGACCGCGCTGGCGCTGGCCGGCCTGTTCGACGCCAAGCGGCTGCTGCGCGCGGCGCTCGTCACCGGCGCGCTCTCGGTCGACGCCACGCTGGGCTCCGACACGCCGTTCGATCCGGCGATCAACGCGCTGCGCGGCCATCCCGGCCAGATCGACGTGGCGGCAGCCTTGCGGGCGCTGCTTGCGGGCAGCGAAATCCGCGCCTCCCATATCGATTGCAGCCGGGTGCAGGACCCCTACTCCGTGCGCTGCCAGCCGCAGATCATGGGTGCCTGCCTGACCCTGCTGCGCCAGGCCGGCGCGGTCCTGGCCATCGAGGCGGCGGCGGCGACCGACAATCCGCTGGTCCTGGCGGAGCGCGGCGAGATTCTGTCGGGCGGCAATTTCCATGCCGAACCGGTCGCCTTCGCCGCCGACCAGATCGCGCTTGCCGTGAGCGAGATCGGCGCGCTGACCGAGCGGCGCATCGCCTTGCTGGTCGACCCGGCGATGAGCGAGCTGCCGGCCTTCCTGACGCCCGAGCCGGGCGTCAACAGCGGCTTCATGGCGGCCGAGATCACCGCCGCGGCGCTGGCGGCGGAGAACAAGCAGCGCGCCACACCGGCCAGCATCGACAGCCTGACCACCTGCGCCAACCAGGAGGACCATGTTTCCATGGCGACCCACGGCGCGCGGCGCCTGGCCGAGATGAACGACAATCTCGCCAAGATCGTCGCCATCGAATGGCTCGCCGCCGCCCAGGGCATCGGCTTCCGCACGCCCCTGAAGACCAGCGCTCGCCTCGGCAGCGCAGTCGCGCGGCTACGCACCGTCGTCCCGCCGCTCGAAGAGGACCGCTACATGGCGCCGGACATCGAAGCCGCCGTCGATCTCGCCCGCGCCGGCGCGCTCGTCGAGGCGGTCGGGCCGGACGGGATGCCGGGCTGGTGAGCGGCCGACCGGACCCGCGGCAGACCGATATCGCCGGCCTGGCCGCCCGGCTGCGCAAGGGCGAGACCCGCGCGCTTGCCAAGGCGCTGTCCGTCGCCGATATCGGCGGCGAGGAGGCCCGGGCGCTGTTGCAGGCGCTGGACAGGGACCGCCGCGAGACCCCGGTCGTCGGCATGACCGGCCCGCCCGGCTCGGGCAAGTCCACGCTGATCAGCGCCATGATCCGGACGCTGCGCGAACGGGACAGCAAGGTGGCGGCGCTCGCCGTCGATCCGTCGAGCCCGAAGAGCGGCGGCGCCATCCTGGGCGACCGGGCGCGCATGGGCGAGCATGGTTCCGATCCCCATGTCTTCATCCGCTCGATCGCGGCGCGCGGCCATCTCGGCGGCCTCGCCCTCAACATCCAGGCGTCGATCGACGTGGTGAACGCCGCAGGCTTCGACATCGTCCTGCTGGAGACCGTGGGCGCCGGCCAGTCCGAGATCGAGGTCGCGCAGGTCGCCGACGTGACCGTTGTGGTCGGCGCGCCCGGCCTGGGCGACGACCTGCAGGCGATCAAGGCCGGCATCCTGGAGGTTGCCGACATCCTCGTCGTCAACAAGGCCGACCTGCCCGGCGCCGACGAGACCGCCCGGCAGCTGGAAGCGATGCTGGGACTGCGCAGCGCAATCCGCCGCAATACGCCGGTCCTCAGCACGGTCGCGACCACCGGCGGCGGCGTCGCCGCACTGGTCGATGCCGCTGCGCAGCGCAGCGCCGCCGTGACGCCGGAGGAGCGCCGGGCGCGGGCCGAACGGCAGGCCGTCGACCGCCTCGCCAACACGGCCGGCGCACTGGTGCGGGATGCGCTGAACGCCCTGCCCGCCGAAGAACGGCGCGCGCTCGTCGAGGGGGTCCGAGCCGGCGCAGCCGATCCGGGCGAGGTCGCGCGCCGGCTGTTGAACGAACAGACCGGCTGACTTAACCGGCTGCGGCCGCCGCCGCCGAACGCCCCGCAAGGCGGCCGAAGACGGCGCCGCTGGTCAGCCCCGTGCCGCCCGGATAGTTGAACCAGAACAGGCCGCCGACCAGTTCGCCGGCGGCGTAGAGGCCCGGGATCGGCGCGAGGTCGCTGTCGAGCACCTGGGCGCTCGCCGGGTCGATGCGCAGGCCGCCGAAGGTGAAGGTGAGGCCGCAGCCGACGCGGTAGGCCTCGAAGGGCGGCTCCGCAATCGGGTTTGCCCAGTTCGTCTTGTTCACGGCCAGGCCGCGCGTGCCGCGCCCGTCCTTCACCGTCGCGTCGAACGGCGTATCGGTATCGACCGCTTCGTTGTAGGCCGCCATCTCGGCGAGGAAACCGTCCCGGTCCACGCCTTCCAGCCGCCCCGCCAGCGCCTCCAGCGTATCGGCCTTCGCCTTCGTGACCTGCCGGATGCGGTATTCGTCGCGCAGCAGGTGCGCCACCCGGGCGTCGAAGACCTGCCAGGCGAAGCCGTCCGGCTGCTCGAGGATGACCCGGCCGTAGCGGGCGTAGGTGTAGTTGCGGAAATCCGCGCCCTCATCGACGAAGCGCCGGCCCGCAGCGTTCACCATCACGCCCCAGGGATAGCTGTGCTTCTGGAAGCCGTCGCCGACCGCCAGATCGCCGAATTCCGGCGCGTTGTAGTCCCAGGCGACGGCGTGGCCGCCCGACCAGTTGCCACAGGACGCCGCGCCGGCCTCCAGGGCCATGCGGATGCCGTCGCCGGTGTTGAAGCGGCTGCCGCGCACCTTCGCCAGCTCCCAGCCGGGGCCGAGATAGCGGGTGCGCCATTCGGGGTTGGCCTGGAAGCCGCCGGCGGCGAGCACCACCGCCCCGGCGGGCACGGTCTCGATCCTGCCATCGTGCTTCAGCCGGACGCCCTCGACCCGGTGGCCGTCATGGACCAGGCCGAGCGCCCGCGCGCCGTAGCGGAGGTCGATCCCGGCCGCCCGGGCGATCTCCGTGTGGCCGTCGACCAGGCCGGGCCCGCCGCCCCAGGCCTCCAGCGTCAGCCCGCCCCAGAAGCGGAACCGGCCGTCCGCCGTCCTGAAGGCCTGGCGGCCGTAGATCGGCATGAAGCGGATGCCCTTGCCGTGCAGCCACCGCATCGTCCCGCGCGATTCCGTGACCAGCCGCTCGCACAGGTCCGCATCGGTGCGGTAGCGGGTCAGGCGGAACATGTCGTCGTAGAAGCGCGCCTCGGGATAATCGCCGAAATCGGTGATCGCGGCCTGCTCTTCGGAAAGGTCCGGGCACAGGGCGCGGATATCGTCCACGCCACCGTAGGCGAAGCGGAAGGCCCCGGCGGTGAAGCGGGAGTTGCCGCCGTTCTCGGCCTCGGGCGCGCGCTCCAGCATGAGCACCGACGCGCCGGCCTCGCGCGCCGCCAGCGCTGCACAGAAGGCGGCGTTCCCGGCGCCGACGACGATGATGTCGGGATGGGTCACGATGGCTCAGGTTCAGCTGAAGTGGGCGCGCACGCGGCGTTCGACGAAGCTCGCGAGCAAGAATGCAGCGACCGAGATCGCGGTCGCGACGATACTTGTTCCAAACGCTTGCTCGGTCTGGAACTCGTCGTTGGTCTTGGCGAACAGATATCCGAGGCCCGAGGTGCCCATCAGAAATTCGGCGATCATTGCGGCGAGGATGGCGTGCGCCGCGGCGAGCCTGAGCGCAATTGCCAAATTCGGCATGGCAGCGGGTAACGCGAGGCGAAACAGCGTCGCGCGCCGCGAGGCGCCGAGCACGCGAAACAGATCGTCGCTTCCCGGCGGCAGGGCGCGCAGTCCCGACGAGGCGAAGACGAAGGACGGAAAGAAGGTGATGATCACGACAATCGCAATTTCCGTCGACACGTTGTAGCCCAGCAGCCGGGCGATAATCGGGATCAAGGCGACGACCGGGACCGAACTGAACAGAACCGCAAGCGGGCTCACAAGCCCGCTCAGCAGCGGGGACAGCCAGGTCGCGACCGCAAGCGACGTCCCGATGATCATGCCGCCGGTCATGCCTACCAGCGCCACCGCGAACGTGATGCCGGTGTTCTCGAGGAACAGGACCGGATCGGTGACCAGCGCGTCGAACACGCTGATCGGGGTCGGCATGACGATGGGATTGAACTGATTGACGATGACCCAGGCTTGCCATGCCACGAGAATCAGCAGGATTCCCCAATAGTCCTGGATCAGGCGCCGCCCCGTCCTCATCGAAACCGCCCGTAGATGCCACGCTCGAGCCCGGTGAGGAGACCGTAGAACGTCAGGGACGCGATGACCGCGAGGAAGACAGCGCACCACAACAGGACGATCTGGAAATTTTGCATCGCATTGATGATCAGGATTCCCAGTCCGCGGGGCGCGCCGAACCACTCGCCGATGATGGCGCCGATCAACGCCGCCGGCCACGACAGCCGCAGACCGCTGGCCAGCGCCGGCAGGGCCGACGGCATCTCCAGTCGCCGGAACCGCGTGAACCGCCCGGCGCCGAACACCGAGAACAGATCCTGATGCGCCGTCGACGCACTCGCCAATCCCGATGTTACCGACACATAGACGATGAAGAACACATGGACCGAGGCGACCGCGGCCGGCGCCGCGTCGCGGCTCAGCACCAACAGGAAGATAGGCCCGAGAGCGATCGACGGCACCGAGTTCAGCACCGCCGCCAACCGGTCGCCGCCGCGGCGCATCGGCGGCAGCAAGTGTGTGAACCACGCCAGAACGAGGCCGAGACAGGCCCCGAACAGATAGCCCATGCCGGTGGAGCTGAGCGTCGCACCGATGGCGCGCCCGAACAGCGGCCGACGGCTCGAATCGGTCAGCATGTCGATCACCGAAGTGAGCGGAGGCCATGACAGGCCGGCCAATCGGTAATGACCGATCAGCTGCCACAGGCCGAAGAATATGAAGAGACCGACGGCGCCTAACAGAGCCCGGCCGACCCAGCTCGTACCGGTCGCCACCGGCTCAGTCCTCCGACGGCTCGAGCGCGAGCGACAACTCGTCCGCCAGGTTGTGGAATTCCTTGCTTCGCATGACCGAACGATCGCGCGGCCGGTCGAACGGCACCACCGCTTCGAGAATGATCCGGCCCGGCCGCCCGCTCAAGACCAACACGCGGTCGGCCAGGAAAATCGCCTCGTCCACCGAGTGCGTCACCAGCACCGTGGTAATCTGGTCGCGCAACCAGATGCGTTGCAACTCTATGTTCATCTGGCGCCGCGTCACCGCGTCAAGCGCGCCGAATGGCTCGTCGAGCAACAGCACCTCCGGGTCGAGAATCAGCGCCCGCGCAATAGAGACCCGCTGGCGCATACCGCCCGAGAGCTGGCGCGGGCGCGCCGACACGAACTCGTCGAGCCCGACGAGAACGATCATTTCGCGGATCGCCGCATCATCCGGCGTTCGGCCGGCCAGCTTGAACGGCAAGGCAATATTCTCGTAGACGGTTAGCCACGGCAGCAGCGCGTGGTCCTGGAACGCAACACCGAAGGCATGCCGTGCCGCAATTGCGGCGGGGGGCTCTCCGCGCACAGTGACGCTCCCTGTCGTCGGCCGGTCGAGCGATGCCATCAGCCGCAACAACGTGCTCTTGCCGCAGCCGCTCGGGCCCAGCAGCGCCACGAACTCGCCGGTCGCTACCGCAAGGGACAGCTCTTGCAGGGCGAGCACGCCATCGTCGCTGCCTTTGAGGGCAAATTTCTTCGTGACATCTGCGGCGGCGATCGCCGGGCTGTCAGGGTCGATTTGCGACACGCCGGTCATCGCCGGGATTGTTCGAACCTTTCCATGATTCGAGGCAGCCGCCGGTCCAGGTCGCGGCGCAACGCCTCTTCGTCGATGGTCGACAATGTGCGGTCTTTCATCACCACACGGCCATTGATGACCACGGTCCGCACGTCACGGCCGACCGCCGTGTTTGCGACGGCGAACATCGGATCGACATGGGGCGTCTGGTCCAGTTCACGGCATTCGACGAGAAGGATGTCCGCTTTCTTGCCGACTTCGAGGCTACCGATCCGGTTTTCCATGCCCAGCGATCGCGCGCCGCCCCGGGTTGCCACACGCAGCAGTTCCTCGCCCGACATCACGTCACGATAGTGTATCGGTGTGCCGGCGACGAGTTGCTGTCCGATCCGGGCGGCGTGCGCGACCTGGAAGATGTCGAGCGGACCCCACGCTGCGGCGCCGTCGGTCCCCAGGCCAATGTCGATACCGCGCCGCCACATGTGCAGCAAGGCGTGCGGCCCGATGTGATAGTTGTTGAAAGCACAGTGAGACGCTGTCAGGCGGTGCGTCACATAGAGGTCGGTCTCGTCCGGCGATAACAGCACCGAATGGGCGCAATGGAGATGTCGTCCAAGCGCGCCGATCTCCTCAAGATATTCGGTCGGGCGCTTGCCGAAATGCTCGAGCGCGTAGTCGATTTCATAGGTGCCCTCACACAGATGAGTATGGATACGCGTGCCCAACTCCCGTGCCGCGTCTGCCATCGAGCGCACCAGTTCGGTCGTGCAGACCATGATCTGGCGCAGCGACAACCATGCCTGAACGCGATCCTGGTCCTGACCGTTCCATCGGCGCACAAGATCGACGTTGCGCGACAGCGCCTGGTCCGTGGTCATCATCATGGAGTCCGGCACACCGGCGCCATGGTCGATGGTGCTCAGCGCGATGAACCCGCGAATGCCGGTTTCGAGCGCCGCCCGGCCCATCTCGTCGGGGTGCGGACCGCCCGCCTCGGCGAAGCAGGTGGTGCCGACGCTGATCATGTCAGCATAGCAAAGCAAGCCGCTGAGATAGACGTCTTCCGGGTCCAACAATCCTTCGAACGGGATGTAGTAGTTCTTCCAAACCGGAATCTTGACCTGGCCGCGGCGGGCGAACTCGGCGATCTTGCCGCGCAGCAATTGCTGTCCGGTGTGGACGTGGCCGTCGATCAGTCCGGGCATGGCAATCTGACCGTCGCCGCCGATTCGCGACGACGGGATGAACCGGGATGCGGCGTCGTCGGCACCGCCGATCCACGCGATCCGGTCGCGGCGCACCGCGATCGCGCCGTTGCGGATGATGGTATCGGCGTCGTCGAGGCACACGACCTCGCAGCCCGAGATCAAGAGATCGACCTGTTCCGGCCCCTGCGCCGACCCCTGTTCCGGCCCCGGTTCCGGCATGGCGGCGAACTTTCCCGCGCGGTTACTTGATGCCTTTGCGCGCCTCTTCCATGACACCGAAATCGGCAATCTTCTCGACCGGCGGAATATTCTTGCGCCCGGTCGCCTGGGCCGCCGCATACATCTTCGCAATGGTGTCGCGGTCAAGCATGAGGATCGGCTGCTGCGGCTTGTCGGGGTTGCGCATCATCTTGATCTGGAGCTCGTTCTGGCGCAGCTGTTGCTTGAGATTCAGGCCGAGATCCGCGCCGTACTTGCTGACCGCCAGCTTCGGCGCAACTGTCAGGTCTTTCTCGTTGTCCTGCCAGCCACGAGTCAGCGCGCGCAGAAACTTCACCACGGTCGCCCTGTCGTTCTGGAGGAACTTGCGCGAGGTGAAAACGGCGCTGGCGTACTGCTTGAACCCAAGCGAATCGAACGACGCGAAATGGAAGTCCTTGCCCCGTTTCATGCCACGCAACTCGAGGGCCACCGCCTGATTGGTGCCAAAGGCGGTGTACCCGTGGCCCTGCTTGGCGAGCAGGGGCTCGGGCGAGTACCCTGCTGGAACGAATTCCCATTCCTTGGGCAGATTGTTGAGGGTGAGAACCGCATCGATTGCCGTTCGCTCGGCGACGCCCTGAGCGAGAATTTTCTTGCCGACAAGATCGGCCGGTTGGCGAATCGGGTTGTCCGCAAGCGAGATCACGCCGAGCGGCGACACCGGAAACGTCGCGGCGACGATGACGAAGTCGTTGCCGCGACCGACCGCATCGAGAAACGGAAGCCAGACACCGTAGGCGATGTCGGCCTTGCCCGCGGCGAGCGTGACCAGCGACTTCGGCGCATTCGGTCCGCCCGGCTGGTATTCGATCTTCAGCCCCTCCTGCTTGAAGTAGCCTTTTTCCATGGCGAGCCAGAGACCGCCATATTCAACGTTGGGAATCCAGCTCAGCGCGACTCGAACGGTTTTGTCCTGCGCAGTGACCGGATTGACCAGCCCGGCGACAAGGAGCGACCCCGCGGCAAGTATGGACGCGGCGAAGGTGAAATATCGTCGATACATCTTATCCCTCCCAATTTTGCATTGTTTCGGACCCGGAAATGAGTGTGGACATCGGTTCGCAGTCAAGTCAAGCGCCCCCGTAGGGCGGTGACGTATCAGGGTTTGTGTCATGGGAAGCGAGGGGGGTACTCCGTGGGTT
>WTGH01000063.1 GCA_011523655.1 Rhodospirillaceae bacterium | reverse complement strand
CCCCTAACCCCCTCCCCCAAGGGGGGGACCGCGTTGCTTTCTCCGTCGAATCCCGTTCGCGGTCTTTTGGAGGAAGCCAGGGGGATAGGGGTTCGCACAGAGACGTCGCCGCCTTCGGTCGGTCGGAACGACAGCGCCGCCGCTGCGGCCGGGGCGGCCGCCGGGACCGGGCGGGCAGTAAATCAGCGCCGTCAGGCGCTGCTTAACATGGCGATTTCGTCCTTGATGCGGAGCTTCTGCTTCTTCAGCTCGGCGATGTGCAGATCGTTCGGAAGGGGGCGGGCTTCCTCGTCTGCGATGGACTGTTCAAGGGAAAGATGACGGGCTTTCAATGCTTCGATCCGGGGATCGACGGACATGGGCACCTCCATGTGAATTCCATGTGACATCCGTATGACATCGGCAGCAGAATTTAACAGACGCCGCCGCCGCAATCCAGCGGTTCGGGCGCTCCGTTACCGGCCGGTGCCGCTGCGGCAGGCCGCGGCCGCGATGGCGGTCAACGCGGCACCGGTCTCTGCGCCGGCCCCCGGTCCGAGAACCGAGAGATACGCTTCCATATTGGCGTGCGCCGCCGCGCCGGAATTGCCGAAATTGCCGAAGCCGCCGAAATCGGGGGTGTCGGCGAGGGCGGCCAGCCGCAGCTGTTCGATATGCTCGGCGTCGATCTCGATCTTCTGGACCCGGGCGCGCAGGGCCATCTGCAGTTCGGACGGCGGGCTGCCGTCGAGCGCCGATTTCAGGCGCCGGCGCACCGAACGCAACGGCCTTACGACCTCCTCGTGCCAGCCGCGGACCGACCCGCACACCGCCTCGATCTGCGCCCGGTCGAGGCGCACGCCGTTGCGGCCGGCCCAGGCGCAGAACAGCAGGACGTTGACGTCCGCGCCGTGCGCTTCCTGGAGCGCGATGCAGGCGTCGGCCACGCCGTCCATTCCATAGGTGGCGAGGGAAAAATCCCAGAACGGATGATCGGGAAACTGCATGGGCCGGCCTGCCGTGTCGCCGCGTTCGTTCGCTTCACTTTCGGGCCGGAAAAGGGTAGTCTCAATTCCGGAGAGAGGCCATGGCCGACGACACGAACAGCGGCGACGACGGAGCGGAGTCCCAGGCCGCGATCCGGCGCAAGCTGGAGGAGTTGCGCGTCGAGCACCGCGACCTGGACGACATGATCGCCCGGGTGAACGAGGAAGCGCCGTTCGACCAGCTCCGCATGCAGCGCCTCAAGAAGCGCAAGCTCGCCCTGCGCGACCAGATCAACCGGCTGGAAAGCGAACTGCTGCCCGACATCATCGCGTGAGGGTGGCGAAGCGGCGTTGAGCAGCGCGACGCAGGCGTTGGCGTCGAGCAGGTAACGCATCACTCGGTCGCGCCGTCGGCCCCGGGACGGCGCGGCAGTTCAGGCTGGCTCCGTCCGTCGCCGAAGAAGTCGGGGGAAAATTCGCCGGCAATGGCGTCCAGCCACGCCCAGTCCGATTCGACGGGTTCCGGGAAAGGCGCTGCCCTACAGCAATTTCACCAATGCGACAATCAGCCCGCCCTGGGCGATCAGCGCGCCAAACATCCATTTCAGCAAGTCGGCCTTCACCGCCTCGATGCGGCCCCTTACTTGAGCGATGTCTGTCTTGAGAGACGCCTCTACTTGAGCGATGTCTGTCTTGAGCGTCGCCTCTACTTGAGCGATGTCTGTCTTGAGCGTCGCCTCTACTTGAGCGGTGTCTGCCTTGAGGGTCGCCTCTACTTGAGCGATGTCTGCCTTGAGCGTCGCCTCTACTTGAGCGATGTCTGCCTTGAGCGTCGCCTCTACTTGAGCGAAGTCTGTCTTGAGAGCCGCGACATCCGCCTTGGTCGCGAGATTGGCGTTGAGCAGGGCAACATGCTCCTCAGCCAGGGTCTCGGCCTGCCTCTCGGTGAAGCCGCTCTCGGTCAGGCGCTTGACGAAGCGGTGGGTGTCGAATGCGATCGCCTCGGTCATATTTCGATTATAGGGGTCCGCCAGTGCCGAACAAGAACCGTTGCGCCGCCGCTCGGGCCGCTGTCCCGACAGATACGACAACCGGCAGCTGCTTTGAACATTGTAGGAACATTTTACGCGATGTCAAATCGGAAAGCGCCTGAAATCGGCGCGGGTGGCCATGACCGATTGCTCCGGCTCCGGTGCGGCCTATAATCCGCCGCTTCACGCAGGACGGATCGTCGAGTGACCATGGAAAGCACCCCGCCACCGGTGGCCATCGTCATGGGCAGCCAGTCCGACTGGGAGACGATGCGGGAAGCCCGTGACGTCCTGGCCGAATTCGGCGTCGAGGCCGACGTCCGGATCGTCTCGGCGCACCGGACGCCCGACCGGCTCTACGCGTTCGCGAAAGGCGCGAAGGATGCCGGCGTGAAGGTGATCGTCGCCGGCGCCGGCGGTGCCGCTCACCTGCCGGGCATGATCGCCTCGCTGACCACGCTGCCCGTGCTCGGCGTCCCGGTGTCCTCGGCCGCGCTCTCCGGCGTCGATTCCCTCCATTCCATCGTGCAGATGCCCGGCGGCGTGCCGGTCGGGACGCTCGCCATCGGCAAGGCCGGGGCGAAGAATGCCGGCCTGCTGGCGGCGGCGATCCTCGCGCTCGGCGACGCGCGGATCGATGCGGCGCTTGCGGCGTGGCGGCAGGCCCAGACCGACGCCGTTGCCGAAACCCCGGCTTGACGGCAGCGGCCCGGCCCGGAAAGCCCGTGCCGCCGGGCAGCGTCATCGGCATTCTCGGCGGCGGCCAGCTCGGCCGGATGATCGCGCTGGCCGCGGCGCCGCTGGGCTACCGCTGCGCGGTCCTGACGCCGGAGGAAGACAGCCCGGCTTCGCAGGTCGCGTGGCATACGATCGTCGCTCCCTATGACGACGCGGCGGCGCTGGAGCGCTTCGCCGATCTGTCGGATGTCGTCACCCTGGAATTCGAGAATGTGCCGGCGCAGGCCGTCGCGGCGCTGGCGGCGCGGGTGCCGACCGCGCCGGACGAGCGCGTTCTCGCCGTCACCCAGGACCGGCTGAAGGAAAAGACGCTGGCGCGCGAGGCGGGGCTGGCGACCGTCGCCTTCGCCGCCGTCGAGCGCGGCGACCTTTCCGCCATGCGCGAAACGGTCGGGTTCCCGGCCATCCTGAAGACCCGGCGCATGGGATACGACGGCAAGGGCCAGCGCCGCGTCGATACCCTCGAAGCGGCGGAAAGGGCCTGCCGGGACCTCGGCGACTCCCTGATCGCCGAAGCGGTGTGCCCGTTCGAATTGGAACTGTCGGTGATTGCCGCGCGGTCGCCCGGCGGCGAAATCCGGGCCTTCGACGCGGTGGAGAACGCGCACGAAAACCATATCCTGCGCACGACATACGCGCCCGCGCGCATCGCCGAAGCCGTGCGGGCGGAGGCGCAGGAAGCGGCCCGCCGGCTCGCCGGGCGCCTGGCGCTCGTCGGCCTGCTCGCGGTCGAGTTCTTCTGGTCGCCGGAGGCGGGACTGCTGGTCAACGAGATGGCGCCCCGGCCGCACAATTCGGGGCACTGGACGATCGAGGCCTGCCGCACGAGCCAGTTCGAACAGTTGGTCCGGGCAGTCTGCGGCCTGCCGCTCGGCGATCCCGCCCGCCGGCACGATGCGACCATGACCAATCTTCTGGGGGCGGAAGCGGACGATTGGGCGGAGCCCGTCGCCGACCCGGACACGCACCTGCACCTGTACGGCAAGGCCGAGGTCCGCGAAGGGCGCAAGATGGGGCATGTCACCCGGCTGCTGCCGCTCGGCTCCCACATTGCGGACGGCAACGGATAGTACGTCCGCACCGATTACGCAGTGGTGCGGGATCGGCAATAATTTATTCAATCGATACTGAAATAATCAAACATTACACGCACAATGTATAGAAAATTTCCTACTGTTACCCTTCGCATGAACGTGCCGCTCGGGGCAACGCAATCCCGAGGTGGCCGTCGGCGCAAGGAGGGAGTCCGATCGGCGATCCGGGCGAGAAGAACTTCGGATCGTCGGTGTCATCACGTTATCAGCGGAGGAAATCCATGAAACTGAAACCAACCCTGATTGCCGCCGCCCTTGTGGCTGTTGCGGCGCCGGCGCAGGCCGAATCGGTCATCATCGGCAATCCGAACTGGGGTAGCGCCCAGGCGGTCGCCGGTCTGATCAAGGTGGTCGTGGAAACCAAGATCGGCGGCAAGGCCGACCTGGTGCCGGGCACCAACGCTAACATCTTTGCGGGCATGGACCGCGGCAAGGGCGAGATCGACATTCATCCGGACGTCTGGCTGCCGAACCAGGAAAATTTCGTCAACCTGTATGTCAAGAACAAGAAATCGGTCGTTCTGAGCAAGAACCCCTACGCCGGCCGAAGCGGCTTTTGCGTTACCAGGGACTTTTCGAAGAAATACAACATAACCTCGATCTTCGATCTGACCCGTCCGGAAGTCGCCAAGGCAACGGACCTGGACGGCAACGGCAAGGGCGAGCTCTGGATCGGCGCGCCGGGCTGGGCTTCGACCAATACCAACGAGATCAAGGTGCGCGACTACGGGCTGCTGACGTTCATGGATCCGTTCCGCGCCGAAGAGAGTGTCTCGCTCGCGCGCGTCGGCGACAGCATCAGGAAAAAGCAGGGCTTCGCGTTCTACTGCTATTCACCCCACGCCATCTGGAGCATGTTCGACATCGTGCGCCTCAAGGAGCCGAAATACGATCCGAAGAAGTACACCATGGTCCAGCCCAAGGTGAGCGCGGACTGGAAGAAGAAGTCGAAGATCACGACCGGAGACGCGCCGCGGAGTATGCGGGTCGCCTTCTCGAAGACGCTGATCAAGCGCGCGCCGACCGTCGTCGCTTTCCTGCGCAACATGAAGCTGGACACGGCGACGGTGAGCGCCATGGTCTTCGAGATCGGCGCGAAAAGGCGGAATCCGGTCGACGTGGCCAAGGAATGGGTCGCCAAGAACGGCAAGCGGGTGGACAGCTGGCTCGGCCTGTAGGCCCGCAGGCAGTTTTCGCCCGAAAAAAATGAGCAGCCATCGGGGCTCCGGCCCCGGTGGCGCCTTCTTTCGATTTATCGCCGATCCATGAGTGCCACTCCGACCGCCGGCGCCGCAACCGGTTCGGCCATGCATCTGCACCTGTACGGCAAGGCCGATGCCCGCAAGGGGCGCAAGATTGGGCATATCACCCGGCGGCTGCCGCTCGGCGCCCACGGGGCCGGCAACACCACGGTTAGCGCCCCCCGAGTTCCTTCGATGCGACGTAAAATCCGGCCGGTCCGCCGGGAAGCGCTTGTCGCCGGAAGAGGCGACGGTCTATGGAAAGCGCTTGCAGACGGGTACAGAGGGATGTCCGTCCTGCGTTCAGATCGGGACGATCCGGCATGAGCCGGGGCCCGACCATCAAAGTCGGAGGAATCGATGAAATTCAGAGCAACCCTGCTTGCCGCCGCCGTCGTGGCCGTCGCGGCGCCTGCGCAGGCCGAATCGGTCAATATCGGCGTACCGAACTGGGTCGGCGCCAAGGCGATCGCCAACCTGATCAAGGTCGTCGTCGAGACGAGGATGGGCGGCACGACGGACATGGTGCCGGGCACCAACGCCAGCATCTTCGCCGGCATGGACCGGGGCAAGGGCGAGATCGACGTTCATCCGGACGTCTGGCTGCCGAACCAGGAAACCTTCACCAACGAATACGTCAAGAAGAAGAAGACGGTCGTTCTGAGCAAGAACCCCTATGTCGGCCGCCAGGGCTTCTGCGTTTCGAAGGATTTCTCGAAGAAGCACAAGGTGACCTCGATCTTCGACCTGACCCGTCCGGACGTCGCCAAGGCGATGGACAGCGACGGCAACGGCAAGGGCGAGATCTGGATCGGCGCGCCGGGCTGGGCCTCGGCCAACGTCAACGAGATCAAGGTTCGCGACTACGGCCTGATGGCGTTCATCGAGCCGATCCGCGCCGAGCAGAGCGTGATGACGGCACGCGTCGGCGACAGCATCAAGAAGAAGCAGGGCTACGCCTTCTACTGCTATTCGCCCCACGCCATCTGGAACATGTACGATATCGTGCGTCTGGAAGAGCCGAAGTTCGATCCGAAGAAGTACATCATGGTCCAGCCGAAGCAGAGCGCGGACTGGAAGAAAAAGTCCAAGGTGATGACCGAAGACGCGCTGAAGGCGGTCCAGGTCGCTTGGTCGAAATCGCTCGAAAAGCGGTCGCCGACCATCGCTGCCTTCCTGCGCAACATGAAGCTGGATTCCGATACGGTGAGCAATCTGGTTTTCCAGATCGCGGCCAAGCGGCGGAAGCCGGAAGAAGTGGCCAAGGAATGGGTCGCGAAGAACGGCAAGCGGGTGGACAGCTGGCTCGGCCTCTAGGCTTGCAGCCGGTCTCTATTTACGGAAAAAGAGCAGCCATCGGGGCCCCGGCCCCGGTGGCGCTTTCTTGTGGCGCTTTCTTTCAGTCTGTAGCCGATCCATGAGGAGCATTCCGACCGCCAGTGCCGCAACCGGTTTGGGCCGGACGGACAGCGCCATCGAGATCGAAGGCGTCTGGAAGATTTTCGGCGCCCGGGCCGGCGAGGCGCTCGACGCCGTGCAGGCCGAGGGTATCTCGAAAGCCCAGGTGCTGGAACGGTTCGACTGCGTCGTCGGGGTCGCCGACGTCACCCTGTCGGTCCCGCGCGGCGAGATATTCTGCGTCATGGGCCTGTCCGGCAGCGGTAAGTCCACGCTCGTCCGCCATATCAACCGGCTGCTCGAGCCGACCGCCGGCCGGATCCTCGTCAACGGCGAGGATATCCTCTCGATGCAGGACCAGGCCCTGAGGCGCTACCGCAACGAACACATTTCCATGGTGTTCCAGAACTTCGCCCTGATGCCGCACCGGTCGGTTCTGGACAATATATCCCTGCCGCTGGAAATCCGCGGCGCCAGCAAGAACGAACGCACGGAAGTCGCCCAGCGCGCCCTTCAGATGGTCGAGCTCGGCGGCTGGGGCCACAAATTCGCCCACGAACTGTCCGGCGGCATGCAGCAGCGCGTCGGCCTGGCGCGGGCGCTGGCCGCCGATCCCGAGATCCTGCTGATGGACGAGCCGTTCAGTGCGCTGGACCCGCTGATCCGGCGGCAACTGCAGGACGAGTTCATCAAGCTCGCCGGCGTCATGGAAAAGACGACGGTGTTCATCACCCACGACCTCGACGAAGCGGTCCGCATCGGCGACCGGATCGCGATCATGCGCGACGGCCGGGTCGTCCAGATCGGCCGGCCGGAAGAAATCGTGATGCACCCGGAGGACGATTACGTCGCCGATTTCGTCGCCGGCATTTCGCGCCTGAAAGTGGTACGCGCCCATGCCGTGATGAAGCCGCTCGATGCGCACGAAGCGGAACACGGACCGGTCCCGGGCGACGCGCGGCGTTTCCGGCACGACGAGAATTTGAGCGTCCTGATCGAGGCCGCGATCGAAGACGAAGCGCCGGTCGTCGTCGTTGACGGCAACGGGCAGGACATCGGAGCGATCACGCGCGCCGACCTGCTGCGCGCCGTGGTGGAAGGGACGGAAACGTCATGACCGAAGCACCCGGGACAGCCCTGCCGGAGAACGGCAGACAGCGCGAGGACATCGGCCCCCTCATCGAAGAATTCACGCAAATCGACGGAACCTACTACCGGCGGACCTTCGAGCGGATCGGCGGATCGCCCAGGTTCGTCTGGATTTTTCATCCCTGGGCGGCGCTGCTCGGCCCGGTCTGGTACGGCGCGCGCGGCCTGTGGAATGCGGCCATTCCGTTCCTGCTGGTCGAGACTTTCGCCTTTATCCAGATGGCTCGCGGCCTGTTCGGCAACCTGGCGACCGACGCCTACGCCCGGGTCGCGCAGGTCGAAGCGACGCTCGCCTTGCGCAAGAAACAGCTCGAAGCGGCCCGCGCCGCCAACGCCGACAATGTCGACGTGTTCGAACGGACCGTGAAATCGCTGGAAGCGGCTATCGGCGGCATCCGGCGAGAAGCGGCGGAAATCGAACAGGGGGCGATCTGGGTCGCACTTTCGGGCTTCGCCATGCTCCTGCTGTTCAAGGCGGCCGAGGGCTTCTGGGCGAACCGGGCGCTGGAGAAGCGATTTTCCGAATGGCTGTCGAACCGGAAAATCGCCAGCGGCGTCACGTTGCGCCGCATGCTGCTCAGCATCGTCTTCTGCCTCGTCATCGTGGCGGCCTCGATCCTGCACTATGCATTTCCCGGCCAGTTCGGGATCCTCGCCGGCTTTCCGACCGACGATATCTTCCACAGCGAATCGAGCGACGGGGTAAAGATCTTTTTCGAGGCGGTCACGACCGGCGGCAGCGCCTTTTTCGGCTCCATTTCCTACGGAATCCGGGTAATCCTGGATTTCCTCGAAGTCGTCTTCGTCGAAACGCCGTGGATCGTCGTCGCCAGCTTCATCATCCTGTTGACGGGCCTGTCCGCCGGCCTGCGCGCTGCGGTCTGGTCCGGCGCCTTCCTGGCCTATATGGGCGTGCTGAGCTTCTGGGACAAAGCGATGACCACGCTCGCCCTGCTCGGCACCGCGGCCTGCATTTCCATCGCCATCGGCATCCCGCTCGGCGTCTATTGCGCCCGCCGGCCGCGGGTCTATTCGGCGATCCGGCCGATCATGGATTTCATGCAGACCATGCCGGCCTTCGTCTTCATGATCCCGGTGATCGCCTTCTTCGGCACCGGCAAGCCCGCCGCCGTCGTCACGACGATGATCTTCGGCGGCACGCCAGTGGTCCGGCTCACCGTGCTCGGCCTGCGCGGCGTGCCCGAATCCGTGCGCGAGGCCGCCATCGCCTACGGCGCCTCGAAATTCTACCTGCTGACCAAGGTCGATCTGCCGCTCGCAAAACCGTCCATCATCGCCGGCATCAACCAGACGATCATGCTGAGCCTGGCCATGGTCGTGGTCGCCTCCCTGATCGGCGCCAAGGGCCTGGGCGAGGACGTGCTGGAAGCGCTGCAGTACGCTTCGGTCGGGCAAGGCATTCTGGCCGGCTTCGCCATCCTGTTCTGCGCCCTCATCCTCGACCGCATCGTCGCCGGCGCGAAGACCTGAGTTCGCCCCGCAGGCGCGCGCACGGCACTGGAAACCGAGAGGCCGCCCGGCGATAATCGGCCCGCTCCGACACCATGACGCGAGGGGAAATGCCATGACTGCGGCCGAAGAATTCGAAGCCCTCTGGCCCGGCGGCGCCAGCGCAGTCCAGACTGTGCCCCCGGCGCCGCGGCCGGCGGATCTCAACGGCAGGCGCATCGGCTTCCTGTGGGACTATGTGTTCCGGGGCGACGAAATCTTCCCGGTCCTGGAACGGACCCTCGCCGAGGCTTACGACGATGTGGAATTCGTCGGTTACGACGCCTTCGGCTCGACCTTCGCCGGCGACGAGCACGAGACGCTCGCCGCGCTGCCGCAACGGTTGAAGGAACTGGAAATCGACGCGGTCGTCTCCGGCGTCGGCGGCTGAGGCGCCTGCACGCCCGCCGTGATGCGGGCCAGCGCCATCGTCGAGAAAACCGGAATACCCACCGCCTCGCTGGTCTGCGACGGCTTCGTCGGTCAGGCCACGGGCATTGCGCCGGGGCTCGGCATCGCCGGCCTGCCGGTGGCCCGTATCGTCGGCCATGTCGACGGGCAGGACCTCGACGAACTGCAGCGGAACCTGAGGGCCGTGACGGCGGACGCCGTGATCGACTGCCTCACCACGCCGGTGGAAGCGGATTCCGCAGCGTCCGGACTGACCAGCGATACCGTCGTCGCGCGCGGGTCCTTCGATGACGTCAACGCGGTGTTCTACGAACGCCGCTGGAGCGACGGCCTGCCGGTGGTGCCGCCGACGGCCGGGCGCGTGGCGGCATTCCTGGCGCACACCGACGACGATCCCGACCGCGTCATCGGCGCTCTGAAGCCCTCGGGCGCCGCGGCGACCGTCCGGAACGTGGCGATTAACGGCGTGATGGCGAATTGCCTGCCGGAGCATATGCCGGTGCTGATCGCCCTTGCCGAAGCGCTTGCCGATCCCGGCTACGGCGTCGAGCACAGCGGCGACACCACCGGCGGGGACGCGCTGATCATCCTGAGCGGCCCGGTCGTCGACCGGCTCCAGTTCAACTGCGCCGAGGCATCGCTGCGCGACGGTTACCGGGCGAACACCAGCGTCGGCCGGTTCCTGCGCCTGTTCCTGCGCAACGTCGCCCGCTGCCTGCCGGGCGCCACGGACAAGAGCACCTTCGGCCAGACCTGGCGCGTCGTCCTGGCCGAGAACGGCGCCGCGGCGCAGGAGATTGGCTGGCCCTCGTTCAGCGCCGATGCTGGCTTCGAGGCGGATGCGAACGTCGTCACGGTCGGCCGGTTCACCGGCAGCAGCGTGATCGGTTCGATCTACGGCAACGACCCGGACACCATCGCCCGCTACCTGGCGGACGGCCTGGTCCGCCAGTCGGGCTGGGAGCTCGTCTTCACGGTCGGCTTTTCCCGCGGCCTCTACCGGCCGCTGCTGGTCCTGAGCCCGATGGTGGCGAAAACGCTGGCGCGCAGCGGCACGACGAAGGAGCGGCTGCGCGGCCTGCTGTTCGACCATGCGCGTCTGCCGGCGCGCAAGCTGGAGGCCTATATCGGTGCCTGGTCCAACATGGTGCCGGGAAACCGGAACCTGAACCAGCTGGTCGACGCCGGCAGGGCGGCGCCCCTCTATGGCGAAAGCGACGATCCCGAACGGCTGGTGCCGATCGTCGAGAAGCCGGAAGATATCCTTCTGGTGCTGAGCGGCGACCCGCTGCGCGCCAACGCCTGCGCCTTCGCCAGCAACGGCATGCACGGTTTCCCGACCAGCAAGCGCATCCGTCTGCCGGCGAAATGGCAATAGGCGTCGGTAAACACACTGTCGGGACGGACAGGCCCTAGCGCCGGAAGTTGCCCGGCTGCCCCGGCTTCAGGAAATTGCGCAGGCCCAAGGGATCGGGCAGGCGCTCGAGCGTTTCCCGCAGGCGCTGCGTGGCCTTCGGAATCTGCATCGTCTCGTCGATGCGCCGCTCGAGAAAACGCCAGGTACGGGAACAGTCCTCGGAACCGTCGTTCAGCCAGAAGACGACGGTGGCGCCGTAGACCCCGGCGAGCAGGCCCCGCTTGGTATAGAAATTGAAGTCCGTCGCCGTATCGCCCGCAGCGCGCCAGATCGTGTCGACCGTCCGGTACAGGATGCGCATCCCGGCCGGCCCGTTGGGAGGGAAGGACAGCACCGTGAGCCCCCGGCGCACCGCGTCGCGATGGCCGGCATTCTGTTCGAGCCGGAGGCGGACTGCGCGGGCGATCCGGTCGCGCACCCGCATGGCTTCGAGATCTTCCTCCGCCAGCGCGGCGGCCATGTTTTCATCGGCGACGCGGTTGAAATACTCGATCGCGTCGATGGCGCCGCGCGGAAAGGCGCGATGGGGGAATTCGGCGTCGAGGCCGGCCTGTTCCGCCGCCGCGGCCATCGCCGTGCCCGTCCAGCCGTCGAACGGGACGTGTTCAAGCAGCGCGTCGAGCAGCGCCCGGCGCTCCGCTTCGAATCGCTCCGCTTCCGGTGTTTCGTCGTTCATCCCGCGATGATTCCTGCGGCGCCTGTCCCGGTAACCTAGGAACCGCCAGTCAAATTGTCACCGCCTTTTGCTTTTGCGGCGCTTTGTGATAGATAGCGTCCGGTCGCACGGGCGTCCCGGCCGGCAGGCGGGCGCCTCTTTGCATATGCGGAGTCCGAACCCAACCGCCGGAAACGAGACCGAAGGAGACCCTGGCCATCGTTCAGGTCGTAGTCCGAGACAACAATGTCGATCAGGCCCTGAAGGCGCTGAAGAAGAAGATGCAGCGCGAGGGCGTGTTCCGCGAGATGAAGCTGCGCCGGAGCTATGAGAAGCCGTCCGAGCGCAAGGCCCGCGAAAAGGCCGAGGCGGTGCGCCGGGCCCGCAAGCTGGCGCGCAAGCGTATGGAGCGCGAAGGCTTCTGATCCGCCGGGCCCCCCAGCGGCCCGGTTCTTCCGTTACTTTTTCTGAGCGACCCGGACTGCGATCCGGGCGCAGCGCAGCCGTTCCGGAATGCCGGAGCGGGCGGCACGCCGACGGTCGGGGGTGGAGGCCGGCGGAAGCGCGGACGATCAGTTGCGCAGCGGCAGGGTGGTTTCCCGCAGAATATCCGCGAAGGTCTGGCCGACCAGCGTCAGCGCCACGCCGCGCCGCGTCACCAGCTCCATCTTCGTGTCGAGGCCGTAAGTTCCGGGCAGGATGCTGCGCATGCGCCCGCTCTCGACCCACCTCTCCGCGTACGAGACCGGCAGGTAGCCGATGTGCCAGCCCGACAATATGAGGAACGCGATGCCTTCGATCTGCCGTGCCGCAGCCGTCGACGGCAGGTCTGCGGTTAGCGGCGCGACCTGCCGTTCGGACAGGTAGGCGCGGTGGGCGAGATCGGCCGCGTGCAGGTCGCCGCGGTCGAGCCCGTGCGACGCCCGGTCGAAAAGCGGGTGGCCCGCGCCGCAATAGAGTTCCACCGGATCGGCGTAGAGCGCCTCGTAGATCAGGCCCGGACGGTGCTGGTGGAAGACGCCGATTCCAAGATTGACCCGGTTCTCGAGAACGGCGCGCTCGATCTCGTCGGGCGCCAGGGTATGGAAGTCGATGTGGACCTGCTGGGCCCTGCCCCTGAAGGTTCGGAGCACGTCGGCCAGCGGAAAGCAACTTTCGGTGGCCCAGTTGTCGATCGCGGCGATCGAGAGGTCGCCGACCAGTTCGCCGCGCAGCGCGCCTACCGTCGTGCGAAAACCTTCGAGGGCCGTCGCAAGATGTTGGCACGCCTCGTAGACCGTCTGTCCCTTGTCCGTCAGGCGGAAACCCGCCCGCCCGCGTTGGCAAAGGCGCATACCGAGGCGCTTTTCGAGATCGCCTATCTGGCGGCTTATCGTCGACTGGCCGACATTCAGGGCAACCTGAGCTGCGGCGAACCCTCCGCACTCCGCGACCGTCATGAACACGGCGAGCGTGTGAAGGTCGGCCTTGTGAAGACGCGGAACCGTGGTTGCGCCCGGCGGCACCTTACTTGATCGTTCTGGCATTTTAACATTCTTTGATTGATGTTTATTCAAAGTAAAAGCGACCCTACCGTCAATCGTGGATCGAAGCGATCGTGGCGGAGGTAATGCTGTGGTTCGAAGCGACGCGCAGCGGGGCAACGAACGACGATGCGCCCGAGCCCGCGACCTGCGTAGGGCTCGAGGCACGCCGGTCGGGCAGCGCGAAGCGGCTACGCCCCCGGGCCCGGCGTTGTCTGCGTTGATCGCTCCAGACTCGTAGATCGAACGCACAGTTGTCAGATGGATCTGCAAATAGAGGATCGAACCGGCTCGGCTATAACCTGGTGAAGCGAAGGAGGATATGATGAAGATACTCAATCAGTGCCGCAGCCTTTGCGTGGCTCTGCTTTTTGCCGGCGTATCGTCCGCGCAGGCGGCCGATGTCGTCATCGGGGTCCCCAACTGGCCGTCGGCGACGGCCACCGCAAATATCCTCAAAGTGGTGCTGGAGGATAACCTCGGTCTGGAAGTGGAGCTTCAAAACGGCACCAATCCGGTCATCTTCGAAGCAATGGATTCCGGCAGCATGCATGTGCATCCGGAGGTCTGGCTGCCCAATCAGGCCAACCTGCACAAGAAATTCGTCAAGTCCAGGGGCACTGTCAGGATGAGCCCGAACGGCGTTCCGTCGTTTCAGGGCATGTGCGTGACGAAGGCGACCGCGAAGCGTACGGGAATCGCGAATATCGCCGATCTCGCCGATCCCGACATGGCGAAGAACTTCGATACCAACGGCGACGGCCGGGGCGAAGTGTGGATCGGGGCATCGGGCTGGGCCTCGACGAACATCGAGAAGATCCGCGCCAAGAGCTACGGCTACGACGAGACCATGGAACTGCTGGAAATGGACGAGGCGCTGGCGATGGCCAAGGTCGACTCCGCGGTCGCGAAGAACGCAGATCACGTTTTCTACTGCTATACGCCGAACCACATGTTCGCGCTGCACGACCTGGTGATCCTGAAGGAGCCCAAGTACGACGCGTCCAAGTGGAAGATCATCCAGCCGACCGACGATCCGCAATGGCTGGAGAAATCGAGCGCTCCGGTCGCCTGGGACCTGGCCTATCTGCATGTGCACTACGCTGCGTCCCTGGAGAAGAAGCATCCCGAAGCGGCGTCCCTGTTGAGCAGGGTCAAGCTGACGACCGATCTGGTCTCCAGGATGACCTTCGCCCTCGTAGTCAAGAAGATGAGCGCGGCCGACTACGCCAAGCTATGGGCCAAAGAAAATGCCCAGCTCGTGGATTCCTGGTTGAAATAGGGCCTCCTAGTGCCGCGGTAGCGCAGGCGCATATGTCCGTCGGGCCGCGGTGACGGTCCGGTGCAGGCGGAGGCGTTCGCTTCAGTCGGCCGGACCGATGGGTAAATCGGGCGATCCGGAAGGATCGCCCCCTTTTTCCCGGACGGAATTCCGTTGTCGATTGCAGCGCGACCCGGGCCTCGGCCCGCTCCCCGTCTTCGCCGCGCCCCGGCGGTCGCCTCCCGGGCTCCGGTCCGGTACGGCGTCTTCCGTCCGACTACGCTTCATCCCGGCAGAGCGCTTGACACAGGCAATGAACCCCGCCGCCGCCCAGCGTGAACATCGACATGTCCGGATCGAAGACCTCGAATCCCAGGGCGCGCATCCGTTCGTTCAGGTCCCGTGCCCCGCGCATCGAAAGTACCCTGTCGTTTCCCAGCGCGACCAGGTTGACGCCGAGGTCCCTTGCTTCCGCATAGCCGACCTCCACGAACTCGAAGCCGCGCCCGCGCAGCAGCGCCACCAGCCAGTCCTCCAGCGCGTCGACGCAGGCCACGAGCAGCTTCGGCGCCAGCGGCACCACCAGGCCGTCCATGTGTACGAACTCCCGCGAGATGGGCGCCACCACCGCTTCCCATCCCTGCTCGCGCACCCAGCCGGCGACCTGCTCCGCGCCTTCGCGTTCGGAACGTTCGCCGCTGAAGCCGATCAGCACGAATCCCGGCTCGAGTATGTTGAAATCGCCGCCCTCGAAATGACCGGCGGTGGCGTAGCGCCAGATCGGGATATCGTTGTCCTGATAGAAGCGGATGGCGGTCACATAGTCGGCGCGGCGGCTCTTGAGCTGCATGTGGCAGATAATGGCTCCCCAGGGAGTCATAACGCTCGAATCGCGGGCAAAGAAGTTGCGATGCAGCACGTCGTCGGCATCCAGGTAGTGGCAGGTGACCCCGTTCGATTCGTAGATCGAAACCATCTCGGCGTGCTGGGACATTGCCGTCTGGAGATTGAATTCGACGCCCGTGTGCGCCTGGTTGTTCAACGTGCGCATTACGATCGGGCCGGCGTCGATCCACCGGTAGTATTCGGGCGTGCCGAGGAGCACGTCCCTGAGCGGCCCGTAGTCGTTCGAAATGCCCCATCGGCGCGGCTTGGGTGCGGCAGGGTTCATGGGCTAAGCGTCCTCGCTTCGATCGAAGTGCCGAATACATCACTATCCCGCTGGTCCGGGCAAGGGCCCATGGGACGGCGACCGGGAGATCGACGGCGCGCACCGCGGCGCAGCAACCCGCCAAACCGGCAGAGCGGAGGCAGATCCCTTGAATGAACCGGTCATCAGGTTGGACGGCGTATGGAAGATCTTCGGCACGCAGGTCGACGACGCGATGGCAGCCATCGCACGGGATGGTCTGACCAAAGCGCAGGTCCTTGAGAAATTCGCCTGCGTGATCGGCATCGCGGATTGCTCCTTCGACGTCCCGCGCGGAGAGATTTTCTGCGTCATGGGGTTGTCGGGCTCAGGGAAATCGACCTTGGTGCGGCATATCAACCGGCTGATCGAGCCGACCTCCGGTCACATTGAGGTGCTCGGCAGGGACGTGCTGGCGCTGGGCGAAAGCGAGCTCAGGAATCTGCGCGCCGCGCAGATCGGCATGGTGTTCCAGCATATGGCGCTGTTTCCGCATCGCACGGTCCGCGATAACGTCGCCTTTCCCCTCCAGGTGCAGGGCAAGCCGAAATCGACGCGCTGGGAGGTTTCCCAGCGCTGTCTCAGCCTGGTCAATCTCGACGGTTACGAAGACCGCTTTCCGAGCGAGCTGTCGGGCGGCATGCAGCAGCGGGTCGGTCTCGCCCGGGCACTCGCTTCGGACCCCGAAATCCTGTTGATGGACGAGCCGTTTTCCGCCCTCGATCCGCTGATCCGGCGGCAACTTCAGCAACAGTTCATGACTCTGTCGGCGGAATTGAACAAGACGACCGTCTTCATCACCCACGATCTCGACGAAGCAATCCGCATCGGCGGCCGCATTGCGATCATGAAGGACGGCCGAATTGTGCAGATCGGCACGCCCGAAGAGATCGTCACCAATCCGATCGACGACTATGTGCGCGACTTCGTGGAAGGCATCTCGACCCTGAAGCTGGTCTTCGCTCACACCATCATGGAGCACATCGAAGCGTACCGGCCGCGTCCGGGAGAAGATCTTAGCCGGGCGCCCAGGGTCGCACACGATACCGATCTGAGCGGGCTGATCGACATATCGACCACGACCGATCAGCCGATCGTGATCGTGGAGGACGGCACGGACGTGGGTGTGGTCGACAAGGCCACGCTCCTCAAGGGAATCAAGGGCGGAAACGACTGATGCAACACACCGAAAGTACCGAAGGGTCGGGCCGGCTCGCCAGCTCGGTCGGCAATTTCGTCGGGGCCCGACAGGGGTATTACGACCGGGAGTTCGAGAAGATCCAGTCGGCCACCCGTTTCCCCTGGTCCTGGAATACGGCGGCCGCGCTGGCCGGCCCATTCTGGGGGGCTTCCCGCGGCCTGTGGGGGTTCTTCTGGATGTTTCTGGTGCTGGAGGTGCTCGCCTTCGTCCAGATCGGCAGGGGCTGGTGGGGCGATCTCGGGGCGGACAAGCTCGCCCGGCTGGAACGGCTCACCGCCAAGTCCGACGAATTCATGGCGAAGTACGAGGCGGCGAAGCTTGCCGGCGATCCAGACGCCGCCTCCTACTTGAACCGCGCGGAGAACCTCAAGAAAGTCGCGGGCCGAGTCGCCGAAGAGGCTGCCCTCGCGGCACAGGGCGCTACCACGATTCTGCTTGTCGGGCTCGCGTTGCTGATGGCCCTGCGGGTGGTGCAGGGCTTTTACGCCAACATGCGCTACGAGAAACAATATCTGAACTGGCGAGCGAATCCCGACCGAACGGTCGCCGGCGCAAGCTGGATGCGGGCCGGTATTGCCGGCCTGCTGTGGCTGGCGATCGTGCCGCTCACGCTCTACCGCTTCACGATCGGCAAGACCGATCCGGCGCTCGAACCCTTCGTGGCCGGCCTCCCGATCGAAAAGCGGCTCTACTACGCACCCGTTTCCGACTGGCTGGACGCAGGATTCGACTGGCTGTCCATCGAGGGCGCCGGCGTCTTCAACGGTGTCGTCGCCGCCATCAGGACGATTCTGAACGGACTGGAAACGGTGCTGGTCGGCGCGCCGTGGCCGGTGGTCATGACCGTCATTGTCGTTATCGCTTGGCGGTTGGCGGGACCCCGCGTCGCGATATTCACAGGCGCCGCGCTCGCCTATTTGGCCCTGTTCGGCCTGTGGGAGACCAGCATGGTGACGGTCGCCCTGCTCGGCGCCGCCGCCTTCCTGTGCGTGCTGTTCGGGATTCCGCTGGGCATCTGGTTCGGCAAGAACCAGCGGGCCTACAACGCGGCCCTGCCGGTGCTCGATTTCATGCAGACGATGCCGGCGTTCGTCTACTTGATCCCGATCATCGCCTTCTTCGGCACCGGCAAGCCGCCCGGCGTGCTGGCGACGCTTGTCTTCGGGATGCCGCCGGTCATACGCCTCACGGCGCTCGGAATCCGCGGCGTGCCGGAAAACACCAAAGAGGCAGCGAACGCTTTCGGCTGCACCCGGTGGACCCTGCTCAAGGATATCGAGATTCCGCTCGCGATGCCGTCGATCATGACCGGGGTCAACCAGACCATCCTGATGTGCCTGTCGATGGTCGTGATTGCTTCGCTGATCGGCGCCAAGGGCCTGGGCCAAGACGTGCTCGTCGCGCTCCAGTACGCCGCCAAGGGGCAGGGGATGCTGGCCGGTCTCGCCATCCTGTTTTGCGCCATGGTGATCGACCGCATCGTCCAGGGCCACTACAAGCGCTCGACCGCCCGTTACCGGATGGGCCGATAGCACGCAGTTGCCGTTGGCTGCCGGCCCGCAACTTGCTCGTACGGGTAAGGTCAACCGGTATCCGGCGCCCAACCTCGTCCCTGCAGAATTTGCCGGGATCGATAAGTTGCCGCGCCGATCGGCGTCCGATCCACGCGCAGATCGACGACGATCCCTGGGGGTGGGTCGAGAAGAGCCGGCGGCCCGGTTCTCCGACAGATAGGACAAACGGCGTTCCTACGCCGCAGCCGGGACGCCCGCCTCCTCCAAGGCCGCTTCCTGCCGCCGCGCCAGCGCCTCGACGTCGAAATCGTCGATCATGCCGTGGAACAGTCGGTGCCAGTTCACCTCGGCGCGCAGGCGCATGAAGACCGAGCCGAGGCCGATGGCGGCCCGGTCCATCAGCACGAATTCGCGCGGCGGCTTCACCCCGCCGACCCGTTTCAGCTCCTCATGGACCTTGCCGACCGTGCGCGCGCCGTACTGCACGCTGTTGTCCTGCTGGATCGACTGGACCTTGTCCTCCATCAGCGGCTCGTAGAGGAAGCGCGCCCAGATATTCAGGATGTCGATCGTCTCGCGGTCCAGGCCGGTGAAGCCCCAGGTCTCGTAGGCGTGGACCGCCAGCTCCTCGTCGTCGTCCTTGAGCGCGTTATAAAGGTCGATCACGCTTTTCACGAAGGGCGGCGAGAAGACCCGGATGCAGCCGAAGTCCAGCAGGTTGATCGAATTGTCCTCCCGCGCCGCATAGTTCCCCAGATGCGGATCGCCGTGGATGACGCCGTAGTCGTAGAACGGCACATACCAGGCGCGGAACATGGTGCGGGCCAGCGCGTTGCGGGCCTCGACCGGCGCGTCCTCGAACGCCGTCAGCTTGCGCCCGTCGAGCCAGCCCATGGTGAGCAGGCGGCGGGTCGACAGTTCCGGCACGACCGGCGGGACGCGGATATCCGCCTCGTCCTTGAGCATGTGCCGGTAGAGCGCCATATGCGCCGCCTCGCGCTCGTAGTCGAGCTCTTCGAGCAGGCGGGCGGAAAGCTCCTTGTGGATATTGGCGGTGTCGATCGCGCTGTCGTAGCGGGCGTAGAGGCCGAAGATCACCCGCAGCTGCCGCAGGTCCGCGGCGACGACCGACGCCATGTCCGGATATTGCAGCTTGCAGGCGACGGGCGTGCCGTCCTCCAGGGTCGCCCGGTGGACCTGGCCCAGCGACGCCGCGGCGGCGGCCTTGCGCTCGAAACTGCCGAAGCGGCTCCGCCAGTCCGGTCCCAGTTCCGTTGCCATGCGCCGCCGCACGAAGGGCCAGCCCATCGCCGGCGCGTCGCTCTGCAGCTGCGCCAGTTCGCGCGCGTATTCGCGCGGCAGCGCATCCGGCACCGTCGACAGGAGCTGCGCCACCTTCATCAGCGGGCCCTTGAGGCCGCCCAGCGCGGCGCGCAGTTCCGCGGCGTGGCGCTCGCGGTCGACCGTGACGCCGAGATAGCGCTCGCCCGCCACCCGCGCGGCCAGGCCGCCGACCGCGCGGCCCGCCTTGACGTAGCGGCGCACCCGCCCGCCGAGATTGCCGGTATCGCTCATGCGGGAAAAATGGGGGCCGCCGCCGGTGCGGCAACCCCCGGATTGCGGCGATCGGAAAGCCTGCGGCGCGAAGGCCGCGGTGACGCCCGCAACCGCGGGTCGCGGCGGTTTTCGATCGTTATCCGGGCCGATTCAGCTGTCCGTCCGCACCAGGCCCACCGTCAGCCGCGTGCCGGTCGCTTCGGCGTAGCGGCGCAGGGTGGCGAAGGACGGCGACACCCGGCCGCCCTCCAGCCGCGCGATGGCGGACTGAGTCGTGCCGAGGCGCCGGGCGAGCTCGGCCTGCGTCAGCTTCGCCGCCGCGCGGGCGCGGACGAGCGCCTCGATCAGCGCGAACTCGTCATCGGCCCGCGCGTACTCCTCGCGGAATTCAGGGTCCTCCATAAAGCGCATTTTGAGGTCGCTCAGCTTCGTCATGGCGTCATCCGCTTCATCCGTTCCCTGGCACTCAGATCCCGTGATAGTCGCGGAACCAGGCGACGAAGCGGGGGATGCCCTCGGCGATGGTCGTTTTCGGGCTGAAGCCGAGGTCGCGCACGCTGGTCGCGATATCGGCGCAGGTCTCCTTCACGTCGCCGGGCTGCATGGGTTGCAGGTCGAGGACCGCCTTGCGGCCGCACGCCTTCTCGATCTCGCCGATGAAGTCCATCAGGGCTTCCGGCCGGTTGTTGCCGAGATTGTAGAGCCGGTGCGGCGGCGCGCCGCTTTCCGCCGCGCCGTCTTCGGTTCCCCCCTCCGTCCCGGGCGTCCGGTCGAGCGCGGCCAGCGTGCCGGCGACGATATCGTCGATGTAGGTGAAGTCCCGCTGCATGTCCCCGTGGTTGAAGACGGGGATGGGCGCGCCGTTCAGGATCGACCGGGTAAAGATATAGGCCGACATGTCCGGCCGGCCCCAGGGGCCGTAGACGGTGAAATAACGCAGGCCGGTCTGCGGCAGGCCGTAGAGATGGGCGTAGCACCAGCTCATCAGCTCCGCGGACCGCTTGGTCGCAGCGTAGAGCGAGATTGGCCGGTCGACCCGGTCCTCGACTGCAAAGGGCAGTTTCGTATTGCCGCCATAGACCGAGGACGAGCTGGCGTAGGCCAGATGCCGGATGCCGCCGTGATGGCGGACCGCCTCCAGAATCGCCAGCTGGCCGCGGACGTTGGTTTCCAGATAGGCGCCCGGATTCTCCAGCGAGTAGCGGACGCCGGCCTGGGCCGCGAGATGCAGGACGGCGGACCCGTCCGGCAGCCCGCCGACGATCCGCGCGACCGCGTCCGCGTCGGCTACGTCGATCTTCTCGAACCGGAACCGGCCGTGGTCCGCCAGCCGGGCCAGCCGGGCCTTCTTCAGCGCAGGATCGTAGTAGGCGTTGAGATTGTCGATCCCGACGACCTCATCCCCACGCGCCAGCAGGGCGGCGGCACAACTCATGCCGATAAAGCCGGCGGCGCCGGTAATCAGGACGGTCATGGCGGAGCGGTTTCCGGAGGCCGAAACGCGCCGCAGGATAGTCGGCTGCCGTCCGCCCGCCAGCGCCAAATGCGCCGCAGAGGCGGTCTCTGCGATGCAAGGGCGTCTCGCCCTGCCTGGCCCTGGAAATCGCGAGGGCTCGGGCATGAATTGGCCCGGTCGAAGCCGGGCCGTTTCGAAACGCGGTTCAGGATCGGGCTATTCCGCCGACTTTCGATACATGCCGTCGAGCAAGCCCGCACGCAGGGTCTCAACCGTCCCTTCGAGCCGGGCCAATCTCTCACGCACAGCGGCCATGTCGCGATGCAAATTCCACAAGAAAAGCAGAATCCCGGCAATCCCGGCCAAGGTCACATAATCGAGAATCTGCTCGGTCATCGCCCGGTCTTCGGCTGATACTCCGTCGCTTTCAGCTAAACATTTCGCCTGCGTTTTATCGATTGTCAAGACCGTCGCCAAAGGCGGAGTTTCCCCCTGCTACTGACTTTCCCGCCGCCAGCCGAGCAGCATCGGCAGCAGGGCCAGCAGGAGGGCGAGGAAACCGGCCAGCAGCGGGATCTCGCGGATGCCGGTGACGACATAGTCGCCGTTCCGCCGCAGGCCGATCCAGCGCCCGGAAACGCCGCCCGCGCCGCTGACGCGCCGCTTCGGCGCCACGCGGCGGATGTCCGGCACGCCGGTCTCTCCCAGCCACACGATGCTGCCGCCGTGCGCCTGGACGGCGCGGCGCGCGTGGCGGTCGGACGTGCGGACGTCCGACATCTCGCGCGGGTTCAGCGAGCCGATGGCGACCATCGTGTTGAGCTTGCCGTCGGCGACCCGGTACAGGCCGGGCGTCTCGACCGGGATCGAGCCGGTCGCCGTGCCGTCGGCGCGGTCCTTCAGCGGCGCCGAAAGGGTCCGGCCGCCGGGCGTCGCGACCCGCGCCGCCCGGTTGACGGGCTTCAGGCTGCGGCGCAGCACTTCGAGGCGGCGCTCGCGGATCCGGGCGAGGAGATATTCCTCCTCCAGTTCCGGCTCTTTCATCAGCCAGTGGGAAACGCGGCGCAGCATTTCCGACTGCGGGCCGCCGCCTTCGAAGCCGCGGTCCCACAGCCAGGCCTGGTCCGACAGCAGCTGGGCCACGCGCCCCTTGCCGGCCCGGTCGAGAATAAGCAGCGGCCGGTCGTCGAGGCCGCTCAACAGGATGTGGCCGCGCTGCCCGTCGGCGTCGATCTGGCGGAACCAGCGGCCCCAGGGTTCGGGGCCGACGCCGGCACCCGACAGCCGGGCCGTCACCGGATGGCGTTTGCCCTGGTCCGTCCGCTTGGCGCGAAAGCCGCGCCGGTAGACCTCCCCGGTCGGCCGGCCCGGCAGCAGCGGGCCGATCGCCGTGTGCGCCAGGCTGAGCGGCCCGGCATAGGCCGGCCCGGCGGCCACCATCAGCGCGCCGCCCTGCCTGACGTAATCGGCGATGTTCTGCAGGAAATGGGCGCGGATGACGCCGCGCCTGCGGTAGCGGTCGAAGATGATCAGGTGAAACTGGTCGAGCTTCTCCTGGAACAGTTCGCGCACCGGAAACGAAATCAGCGCAAGTTCGTTCACCGGGGTCATATCCCGCTTTTCCGGCGGGCGCAGGATCGTGAAATGGACCAGGTCGACGCCCGGATCCGATTTCAGGATGTTGCGCCAGGCGCGCTGGCCCGGGTGCGGTTCGCCCGATATCAGCAAAACGCGCAACCGGTCGCGGATGCCGTTGATCGTGACGACCTTGCGGTTGTTCTCCATGGTCAGTTCGTTGCGGCCGGGGCCCACTTCCAGCTCGAAAAAGGTCTGGCCGCGGTGGTCGAGCAGGATTTCCACGGGCACGCTGACGTTCGGCTCGACCGTGATCTGCCGCCATGGCCTGGCATCGCGCTTGATCCGGATCACGGCGTTCCCGCCCGGCCGGGCCGCATTGTCGTCGAGCCGGATCGTCATGGTCAGCGGTTTGCCGAGCAGGCCGTAGGACGGCGCCGATTCGACGACCAGTCTCCGGTCGCGCTCGTTCTTCCTGCCGGTCAGAAGGAAATGGACTGGCCCGCCGCCGGGCCCGCCGTTGGGATTGCTGCCGGCGTCGGGCGCGTCGTGGATCTGTCCGTCGGTAATCGCGACGATGCCGGCCAGGCGCTTGCGCGGCACTTCGGCGAGCGCGCGCTCGAGCGGCCCGAACAGCAGGGTGCCGTCGTCCCTGCGGTCGAGCCCGACCCGGACGGTCCTGACCTCCAGATTGTCCAGCCCGCGCAGTTGCTCCCGGACCGCCGCCAGGGCTTGTGCGTTCAGTTGGCGGCGCGGTTCGAGGCGCTGGCTGGGCGATTCGTCCACGACGACCACCGCGATATCCGGCAGCGGTTCGCGCATTTCGTCGACCAGCGAAGGATTCGCCAGAATCGCCCAGATCAGGGCCGCCGCCAGGGCCCGGTACAGAATGCCCCGCGCTCTCCTGTAAAGCCCGAACAGAAGCAGGGCGGCGGCGACGCCGGCAAGCGCCGCCAGCAGCCACCAGGGCACTAGCGGCGCAAACGCGATGCTGGTTCCGGCGCCGATCATTTCCGCACCCGGATCATTGGCCGAGCCGGCGCAGGATCGTCGGGATGTGCACCTGGTCCGACTTGTAGTTGCCGGTCAGGGCGTGCATCACGATGTTGACGCCGACCCGGTAGGCCAGTTCGCGCTGATATTCGCCGCCGGGATGCACCGGAAACATCGGCCGCCCGGCGCGGTCGACCGCCCAGGCGGTCGCCCAGTCGTTGGCGCCGACGATCACCGGCGAGACGCCGTCCTTCGCCGTCTGGTCCCGTTGTGCGACCCAGACCGGCGCGCCCGTCCGCCGGCCCGGGAACCGCTGCAGCAGATAGTAGGACCGCGTCAGCACATGATCGGGCGGCGTGCGCTGCAAGGCGGGAATTTTCAGGCCGGCGACCAGTTTGCTCAAGGCGTCGCTCTGAAATCCGTTGCGGATCCGGATGTCGAACACGATCATCCCGCCGTTCACGAGGAAGGTGTGGACGCGGGCGTTGCCTTTCCGGCCCGGTGCGGCCTGGCCTGTCGTGACCGGCCAGTAGAGCAGCGGATAGAAGGCGAGCGTATCGACGTTCACGTCCACGGCGTGCGGCGGGCCGGGCTCCACGGACGTGCGGGACGCCAGAATGTTTCCCAGCCCGATCAGGCCGCGGCGGCTGACCAGATCGGCCTCCCGGTCGCCGGTCCTGACATAGGCGAAGACGATTTCGCGGGTCGCGCGGATCGCTTCTTCTTCCGGATCCGCGGCCTGGGCCAGCGCCGGCTGCGGCGCCAGCAGGGCGCCGGCGGGCACGGCGAGCAGGAACAGGGCGGCCGCAGCCGCTGCGGCGCGGCGCGGCACGAGCCCGCGCATCAGGAAAGCGATCGCCAGGTCGAGCAGGAACAGCGCGAACGCCGCCACCAGGAGCCACGGCCTGAGATCGATCTCGCGGGCTTTCTCATACGCCAGTCGCGTAATGCCCGCCGGAAGCGTTGTCAGCGGCTCCAACCCCCGCACCGCGGACGACAGGTTGAGGCTCCGCCGGTTGGCCGGAGCGCCGTACAGGCCCGGCGGATGCGCCGGCCCGACGACCGCCCGGTGCAGCTGCGCCGTCTCGAGCGGCCGGACCCACTCCTGCGGTTCGCCGAGACGGCCGAACCCGTCCAGCACCCGGAAGGGCGCCAGCGTCGCCCGGTGCGTTCCGGCTTCGGCGACGCCGCGCCCCAGCGCCACCGTCCGCCGCAGCATTTCGACGAAGAGGCCGGAAAGCGGCAGGCTCGACCAGCCGGGGTTGGCCATCGTGTGGAACAGCACCAGCAGGCCCTTGCCGCGCGGCTCCGCGGTGACCAGGGGCGTGCCGTCGCGAAGCCGCGCCCAGGTCTTGCGCTCAAGGTCGATACCGGGTTCGGCGAGCACCTGCCGCTTCACGGTGGCGTCGCCGGGAATCGCCAGGCCGGCAAACGGGCTCTCGGCGCCGAAGGGCGACAGGCCGAGCGGTTGCGCCCATGTCATCGCGCCACCGAACGACCGGTTGCCGCCGCGCAGGCGCACCGGGACCAGCGCGTCCGGATTCCGGGCCAGGGCAGGGCCGGCAAAGCGGACCAGCAGGCCGCCGGCCTCGATCCAGCCGGCGAGCCGGGTGCGCGCCTGCCGGGTCAGGGTCGCCCGGTCGTGCAGGACAATGACCGAGAGCGGCCGCTGGAGCAGTTGGGAGACCGGACCCTTGCGGATCTCGCTGAACGGCGAGAGCGCCCGCTCGATGTAATACAGGTCCGACATCAGCGGCTGGCTGTCGTTCAGCCGCGCCGGTGCGATCAGGCCGACCGGCCGGCGCCGCAGGCGTTCGTCGAGCAGCAGGGTCGCGCCTGCACTGCGGTGCCGTTCGACCGAGACCCGCGCCAGCCGGTTGCGCAGTTCGGACGGCAGCGAAAGCGCAACCTCGACCTTCGTTTCGCGGGCGTCGAACGTCACGGTCCGCCGGCCGATGCCGCGTCCGTTGTCGTCGGTCAGCGAAAGGTCGTAGCCGGCCGGCCGGCCGGCTACGGCGCGTTCCAGGGCCAGGACGATCCGGGTGCCCACAAGGCGCGCCGGATGAAGCAGGAGCGGCAGGTCGCCCGCGCCGTCGCTCAGCGCCTCGACGCGCCCGATTTTCTTCAGCGCAGCGGCGAAGGCCTCCGTGTCCCGATGCATCAGCCCGTCCGTCAGCCAGACGACGTTGGCATTGCGCACCCGCTTGGCGAGTTCTTCCAGCGCCCGCGCCGCTGCCGCGTGATCCGCCGGCCAGGGCTGCGGGTTCATGGCCTGGAAGACCGCCCGGGCATCGGCCGGCCGCATCAGGTTGGACGCGCGCACGGTCTCGTCCGGCATCCGCCGCGCCGTCGCGACCAGAACGACCTTCCGGTCCTGGCGCGCGGCGCTGTCCAGCAGTTCCGCAACCCTGTTCCGGCGGGCCTGCCAGTTCGGCGCCGCGCTCCAGCCGTTGTCGATCGCGATGACCAGCGGGCCGTCCTGCTCGAACCCCTTCTGCGGGTTCATCAGCGGATGGGCGAGGCCGACGATAAGCAGCAGCACGACGAGGATGCGCAGCAGAAGGAGCCACCAGGGCGTGCGCGCCGGCGTATCTTCCTTCTCGCGGAGGCGCAGGAGCAGGCGGATCGCCGGGAAGCGCACCAGTTTCGGCGCCGGCGGCGTCACGCGCAGCAGCCACCACAGGATCGGCAGTCCGGCCGCCGCCGCCAGCACCCAGGGCGCCGCGAAGGCTAAGGCCCCGAGCGTCAGCATGTCCGGGTCTCCGGCCCACTCATTCCGGCCCCGTCATTTCGGCCTCTTGATTCCGGCCCCGTCATTCGGCTGCCGCCATGCGCACATAGAGCGCCAGCAGCGTGCGCTCCGGCGCCCGGTCGGTCATGTGGACGGTGAAGGACCAGCCGATGCTGCGGGCGATGTCGCGCAGGCCGGCCTGATGCTCGGTCATCCGGTCGATATACTCGCTGCGGACGTTCTCGACGCGCTTGATCAGGATGCGGCCCTCGTCCTCCAGCCCTTCGAAGCGCGTCCGGCCGCCGAACGGCAGGTCGGCCTCCGCCGGGTCGAGCACCTGCACGACGTGCCCGCCGATCCGGTTGCCGGCGAATTGGCGCAACCGCCGGTCGATGTCTTCCAGCGGGCTCAGGAAGTCGCCGAACAGGACCAGATGGCTGTAGCGCGGCAGGTTTTCGAAGCGCGGCAGCTCCAGCGACTGTCGTTCCAGCGCGTCGCCCAGGAGGTTGAACGCCATGCGGTCCAGCGCAACGCTGCTGGCGGACGGGCGTTCGTCGATGCCGAGCAGGCCGATCCGTTCGCCAGCCCGGGTGAGCAGGGACGCCAGGGCCAGAAGCATCAGGTCCGCCCGGTCGCGCTTTTCCGGCAGGCCGCGCCCCGAGGTCCAGCGCATCGACGCCGAAGCGTCGCGCCACAGCCAGACGCTCTGCGCCGCCGCCCATTCGGTCTCGCGGACGTAGAGCCGGTCCGATTTGGCCGACTGGCGCCAGTCGATGCTGCGCACGGAATCGCCGGTCTCGTAGCGCCGGAACTGCCAGAAGGTCTCGCCCAGCCCGACCCGCCGGCGGCCGTGGACGCCCTGGTCGACGGTGGCGGCGACGCGCTGCGCCGCCATCAGCAGCGGCGGCAGCCGGCTCGCGCTCGTCTCGGCCTGGCGCCGGACGGCAAATCGGGGAGCGGGGCCTGCCATCGGTCCGGCCTGCAGCTATCGCAGGGGATCGCACATCTGCCCGATCACGTGTTCGACCGTTATGCCGTCGGCCCGCGCCGCGAAATTGAGCGCCATGCGGTGCCGCAGCACCGGCGGGGCGAGCGCGACGACATCGTCGACCGACGGCGCCAGCCGTCCATGCATGACGGCGCGGGCGCGGCAGGCCAGCATCAGCGCCTGGCTGGCGCGCGGGCCGGGCGCCCAGGCGACATGCTCCGTCACGGCGTCGAGATCGGTCGATTCCGGCCGGCCCCGGCGCGTCAGGCTCAGGATCGCCTCGAGCACGCTTTCGCCGACCGGAATCTGGCGAATCAGGCGCTGGGCCTTGCGCAACGCTTCCGGCGCGATGACCGGGACGGGCTTTTCCTCGGTCACGCCGGTCGTCGCCAGGAGCATCTGCCGTTCGGACGCGAGCTCGGGATAGCCGACGTCGACCTGCAGCAGGAACCGGTCGAGCTGCGCTTCCGGCAGCGGGTAGGTGCCTTCCTGTTCCAGCGGGTTCTGTGTGGCGAGGACGTGGAACGGCTCGGGCAGGGCGTGGTATTTCCCGGCGATCGAAACCCGGTGCTCCTGCATCGCCTGCAATAGCGCCGACTGGGTCCGCGGGCTCGCCCGGTTGATTTCGTCGGCCATCAGCAGCTGGCAGAAAACCGGCCCTTCGATGAACCGGAACGCGCGCCGGCCGCTTTCCTGCTCTTCCAGCACTTCGGAACCCAGGATATCGGCCGGCATCAGGTCGGGCGTACACTGGATGCGGTTGGTCTCGAGGCCCAGCACGGTCGAGAGGGTCTCGACCAGCTTGGTCTTGGCCAGGCCCGGCACGCCGATCAGCAGGACGTGTCCGCCGGACAGCAGCGTCACAAGGGTCTGTTCGACCACGTCCCGCTGGCCGAAAATAATGCGTTCGATGCCGTCGCGGACCCGGGTGAGCGTTTCGCCCAGTTGTTCCAGTTCGGCCACGGCCTTGTCAGGCGCTTCGCCGGTCACAAGATTTGCGGTGTTGTCGGCCGGCGCCATCGCAACTGAATCGGCGGCGGTATCGGCGGCGGAATGGCTAGTCAACGACAATCTCCGATAGTGGCGGGAGCAGCCGAATGGCCGGGAAAAGGCCGGAAAAGCCAACCGGCGCCGACCGCCGGAAGTTCCAGGCCATGGTGCGCGATCTGCACATGCGGATCGGGTTCGACGGAACGTGGTACTATCATAACTCGCCGATCCGCAGGTTGCCGCTGGTAAAACTGTTTGCAACCGTGTTGCAACGGGACGATGCCGGGGAATATTGGCTCATAACGCCGGTCGAGAAGGGCCGCATCGAAGTTGAGGACGTTCCGTTCGTGGCGGTCGAGATGACGGTCGAGGGCGAAGGACGCGACAGGAGCGTGACGCTGCGCACCAATATTGACGAGAATGTGGTTGTCGGAACCGGGCATCCGCTGCGTTTCGATCGCGATCCGGCGACCGGCGAGCCGCGGCCCTACGTTCACGTCCGCCGCGGGCTCGAGGCCCGGCTGTCCCGGCCGGTCTACTACGAGCTCGTCGACCTCGGCGAGGAAACGCCGGCCGATGTCTGCGGCGGCCCGGACTTCACCGGCGCGGATTTAGGCGGCGCGGACTTCGGTGTCTGGGCCGGCGGCCGGTTCTGGCCGATCGGAAGCCTCGAAGGGACGGCGGCATGAACCGGCCGTTCATCGCCGGAGTGCTCGCCGGGTCGCTGCCGCGTCTGCGCGACCCGCTGGATCCGGCGGCTGCGGTCGCGCGCCGCCGGTCGCGCCTGCGCGGCGACCATATCGTCGACGCCCGGGTGCGCATCCCGGCCGAATTGCGCAATGCGGCGGTCCTCGTGCCGCTGGTCGACCATCCCGGCGGTATCCGGGTCCTGCTGACCCGGCGGACCGACGACCTGCCGCATCATGCCGGGCAGGTCGCCTTTCCCGGCGGGCGGCTGGACGATACGGACCGGGACCCGGTTCACACGGCGCTGCGCGAAGCGGAAGAGGAAATCGGCCTGCCGCCCGGCGCGGTCGACGTGGTCGGCCGGCTCGACGACTACATCACCGGTACGGGCTATGTCGTGGCGCCGATCGTCGGCTTCGTCGAACCGGGCGCGGACTATGTCCCCGATCCTTCCGAGGTCGACGACGTGTTCGAGGTTCCGCTGGGTTTCTTCATGGACCCGGCGAACCACAAGCGGGAAACCAAGCGGTGGAAGGAGATCGAGCGGACCTTCTACGCCATGCACTGGAACGGCCGGTACATCTGGGGCGCGACGGCGGCCATGCTGGTCAATCTCTACGAAGTTCTCACACGCAAAGCGGCGGCATAGGACGCCTGGGGCCATGGTGCGCACGATCATCCAGCAACTGGCGATCTTCCTCGTCCCGCTGATCCTCTATTTCATCTATTTCCAGATCGAGCGGCGGCGCGCCCGGAAGAAAGGCCTCCCGGGCCCGCGCTGGGAAGACAGCCCATGGTTCTGGATCGTCCTGTCCGGACTGGTGCTGACCGTGGCGGCCTTCATCCTTTTCGCCGTGCTGAAGGACGCCAATCCGCTCAACCCGGTCATCCCGCCCACCGGGCCGCAGACCTGAGGCCGGCATCCCGGCCATGTCAGCGGCACAGGATAGCGGGGCGGGCGCAACTGACCGCCGTATAAGCGCTGGCTGGATGACCGGCCCGGCGGTAACGCCGGTCATGGCGGCGCTGGGCGCAGGCGGCGTCGACGTCCGCTTCGTCGGCGGCTGCGTGCGCGATGCGCTGCTCGGCCGGGCGGTGAGCGATGTCGATATCGGCGTTCCCCTGCCGCCGGACGAAGCGGTGGGGCGGCTCGAAGCGGCGGGACTGAAGGTCGTGCCGACCGGCATCGCCCACGGCACGGTGACCGCCGTTTCGGCCGGTACGGGCTTCGAGGTCACGTCCCTGCGCCGGGATGTCGAGACCGACGGGCGGCGCGCGGCCATCGCGTTCACCGCCGACTGGCGCGAGGATGCGCTGCGCCGCGATTTCACGATGAACGCGCTGTCCCTGCGCCCGGACGGAGCGGTGTTCGACTATTTCGGCGGCCTCGCCGATCTCGACCCGCCCTGCATCCGCTTCGTCGGCGATCCGCACGAGCGCATCCGGGAGGACCATCTGCGCATCCTGCGCTTCTACCGGTTCGCCGCCGGTTTCGGCATCGCGGCGGGCGATCCGGCGAGCCGGGCGGCCTGTACTGCCGAGGCCGGGCGCATCGAGACCCTGTCGCGCGAGCGGGTCGGCCAGGAATTCCTCAAGACGCTCGCCGCGCCCCTTGCCGCCGAGGCGGTCGAGGCCATGGCGTCCGACGGCATTCTGGCGGCGGTTGCGAAAACGGCCTGGAATCCCGCACGATTCCGGCGCATGGCAGCGCTGGAAACGGTGCTGGACCTGCCGGCCGATCCGGTCCGGCGGCTGGCGGCCCTGATCGGCGACGCCGGGCGGGCGGACACGGTCGGTCGGTCGCTGCGCCTGTCCCGCAAGCAAGGAGACAGGCTGCTTGCAATTCTGCAACTGGCGCCGGACGCAGCCGGAAGCCTGGATGACACGGCCGCGGATGCGGTGCAGGTCCCGACTCAAGACCCGGCGCAGGACGGGGCGCCGCTCAAGGCGGTGCGCGCCGCCTTCTACCGGCACGGTGCGGAAAACTGGCGCGATGCGTCGCTGCTCGTCGCGGCGTCGCAGGAAGAGCCGGAGGCCACGCCACTGCGCGATCTGGTCCTGGCCGCCGCCGGCTGGGAACGGCCCGTTTTGCCGGTGCGCGGCGCCGACCTGGCCGCCCGCGGCATCGCCGGGCCGGCGGTCGGCAAGGGGCTGAAATTCGTCGAGCGCTGGTGGATCGCCCAGGATTTCCGGCCCGGCCGCGAGGCGGCGCTCGAAAAGCTCGAAGAAGCGATCGCGCTGGTGCGCGGCATGGGGGACGAGCGGCGTTGACCGTAGCGGTGCGACCGGCATGGGGCGCTCTGCGCCAGCCGGTACGCCGGACAGACGGTCAATCGGGCCAATCGGCGTCGCGCACGAAGTCGGCGTGCCACGTCAGTTCCGCCGCGAGCCTCTGTCCGGGAAAGCGGATGAGCACGACCTGAAGGCCGGAAACCCGGGCCAGTTTCATCGCGGGAAGGCAGTCGGTATCCCCGGTAATCAGTATGATGCGGTCAACAATTTTTCCGGCGGCATGGGCGGCGATATCCAGGCCGAGCCGCATATCGACGCCCTTTTGCTCGAAGCGCGGTTTGAAATCGCTGTCCGAGAGCGGCTGCGAGGCGTCGGGCCGCTTCAGGACGAAGCCCCGGAATTTCAGCGTGCCAAGCCGCACGGCGAACTGCGGCTTGGCCGCGAGTTCCTTCAACCAGGCGTCCGATCCTCTGAATTCGGCCGGTCTGCCGGAGACCGGCAAAGGCGGGCTGCCCCGGTAGGGCGCGCAATCGTAGTAGAGATTGCGCAACAGGCTCTCATCGGGTGCGATGCAGGCGCGAGCGATTTTCCCGATATAATCGGGTTCGTAAGCGCGGCCTGCCTGCCGGGCCAGAACCCGGAGATGTCCGCCGTCGATAAAGATCGCCGCTTTCAGAGAAAGAACCCCCCGCGGGCTGTGCCGCGGAGGGTCCTGCAACATGCCCGCCTACGGGCGTAGCGGATATTGGGCGCCGCATATAGGCGCAGCCGGAGGCTATGTCAACCGGCCCGCCGCCCCGGCCGCGGCTGTGGGACTATGGGGAGAAACCCGCGCTACGGCCAGCGGACCTCCGGCGGCAGGGACATCAGGATGGCCTCGACGTTGCCGCCGGTCATCAGGCCGAATTTCGTGCCGCGGTCGTGCAGCAGGTTGAACTCGACATAGCGGCCGCGGCGGACCAGCTGTCGTTCGCGCTCGGCTTCGGTCCAGGTCTCGCCCAGGTGCCGGCGTACGATCGCCGGGTAGACCTCGAGCAGGGCCTCGCCGACCGCCCTGGTGAAGGCGAAGGTCTCGTCCCAGCCGTCGTTGAGCCGGTCGTAGAAGATGCCGCCGACCCCGCGCGCCTCGTTGCGGTGCGGCAGGAAGAAATAGCGGTCGCACCACTCCTTGAAGCGCCCGTAATAATCCGGGTCGTGGGCGTCGCAGGCCGCCTTCATTGCAGCGTGGAAGGCTGCGGTATCGGCCTCGTCCGGGACCGTCGGCGTCAGGTCGGCCCCGCCGCCGAACCAGCTTTCGGTCGTCACGATATGGCGCGTGTTCATGTGCACGGCCGGTATTTTCGGCGAGCGCATATGGGCGACGAGGCTGATCCCGCTCGCCCAGAAGCGCGGGTCCTCCGAAGCGCCGGGGATCTGGCCCCGGAACTCCTCGGAGAATTCGCCGTAGACCGTCGAGACGTTGACGCCGACCTTCTCGAACACCCGGCCGCGCATCAGGGACATCACGCCGCCGCCGCCGTCGCTGCTGGAGTCGGAACCTGAGCCGGCCGCACCGTCGCCCATCCCCCCGCGAGTCCAGGCCGTGCGTTCGAACCGGCCGGCCGGACCGCCGCCGGCCAGCTTCAGCGGCGCGCCCGCCAGTTCGTCCTCCAGGGTTTCGAAGGCCGTGCAGAAGCGGTCGCGCAGGGCCTCGAACCACTGCCGCGCTTCGGTCTTCCGGGCTTCTGTGCCGGCCGCGGTGTCCATGATCTTCCGGTCTGCCTTTATCGAAGATTCCGCCATCGGCCGCCGAAACCGCGTCCGCCGGTTCCGATGCCGCCTCCGCTCCTGACTCCGGGGCAGGCGCCGGGCCGGATGGCGGCGCCGGCAGTCTGCGGGTTACCCTGCTGGTGAAGGATCGGTCTCACAAGGCCCTTCCTGCACGGCGCCCCGGGGGTGCTCCGGCGGCGGATTTTCCCCCGTGCGCCGGCCGGAATCGGTCTGCCCGGATGTCTCTGCGTCGCGGTGTCACATTTCGCGTGCGAAAAGCCGGGCCATACCTTGGACCGCGCTGCAAAACCGCTTTGAATGCAGCATAACTATCGGATTTTATTTGTTTTTTTCGTGCGCGCTAATGAGGTGGGGAGCGGATGGCGAACAGCGCCAGTCCTGACGGTGCCGGCGCGGCCGGCACACATGAGGAGGGCGCCGGCCGGCGGGACTTTCTGTTCCTGGCTGGCGGCGCTTTCGGTGCGTTCGCCACCGGTGCTTCCCTGTGGCCGCTGCTCGACAGTCTGAACCCGGCCCGGGATACGCTGGCCGCCTCGACCACCGAAGTGGATCTGGCACCGATCGAACAGGGCCAGGCGATCACGGTGAAGTGGCGCGGCTCGCCGGTCTTCATCCGGCGCCGGACGCAAAAGGAAATCGCCGAGGCCAAAGCCGTCGACCCGGATGACCTGCCCGATCCGCAGACCGACGAACAGCGCTTCGGCAGCGGCGCCCGCGAGCAGTGGCTGGTCGTCGTCGGCGTGTGCACGCATCTTGGCTGCATTCCGCTCGGCCAGAAGGGGACCGACAACAAGGGCGAATACGGCGGCTGGTTCTGCCCCTGCCACGGTTCGCACTACGACATTTCCGGCCGTATCCGCAAAGGGCCCGCGCCGCGCAATCTGCCGGTGCCGCCCTACACCATCACGGCCGAGAACAAACTGATCATCGGCAAGGAGCAGCCGGACGGCGGGCAGGGCGGCAAGACCGCCTGACGCCGCCAGAGCATGTTCCGGGCGAAACAAATTCCGGGCCAGGGACCGGGCGAGCGAACGGGAAGAATGCCTGCCGGATGGCGCGAAGTTCCCGTCGTCCTTCATCGCAGGGCCGCCACGGCCGGGAACGAGGATAGAGGATGAGCACCAGAGCGCACGGCGCGCCGCGAAACCGGACCCTGAAATGGATCGACGATCGCATGCCGATCGTCTCCCTGGTGGAGCATTCGCTCTACTATCCGGTGCCGCGCAACCTGAACTATATGTGGAACTTCGGTTCGCTGGCCGGTCTCTCCCTGATCATCCTGATCGTGACCGGCATCGTGCTGTCGATGCACTACACGCCGCATACGGACTACGCGTTCGACTCGGTCGAGCGCATCATGCGCGACGTCAATTACGGCTGGCTCATCCGCTACGTGCACACGAACGGCGCGTCGATGTTCTTCATCGTCGTCTATCTGCACGTCTTCCGGGGCCTCTACTACGGCTCCTTCAAGGCGCCGCGCGAACTGCTCTGGTGGCTTGGTGTCGTTATCCTGTTCCTGATGATGGCGACGGCCTTCATGGGCTATGTGCTGCCGTGGGGCCAGATGAGCTTCTGGGCCGCCAAGGTGATCACCAGCATGGTCGGCGCCGTGCCGCTGATCGGCGAAGCCCTGACCGAGCTGCTGTGGGGCGGTTTCACGGTCGACAACCCGACCCTCAACCGCTTCTACAGCCTGCACTATCTGTTGCCCTTCGTCATATTCGGGGTCGTGATCCTGCACATCTGGGCGCTGCACACGGTCAAGGCGAACAACCCGCTGGGCATCGACATGAAGGGCCCGCAGGATTCGGTCGAATTCCATCCCTACTACACGGTGAAGGACCTGTTCGGCACCGGCGTGTTCCTGCTGGTCTTCGCCGCCTTCGTCTTCTACGCGCCGAACTATCTCGGCCACCCGGACAACTACATCCAGGCGGACCCGCTGAAGACGCCGCCCCATATCGTGCCGGAATGGTATTTCCTGCCCTATTACACGATCCTGCGCTCGTTCACCGACGACTGGTGGCTGTTCCAGGTCCTGCTCGGCTGGTGGGGCATGGAAGCCAAGCTGGCCGGCGTGCTCGCCATGGCTGGCGCGGTCGCCGTGCTGTTCGTCCTGCCATGGCTCGATACCTCGAAAGTGCGCAGCGCCCGATTCCGGCCGGTCTACCGGGTGTTCTTCTGGCTGTTCGTGATCGACTGCCTGATCCTCGGCTGGATCGGCGCGCAGCCGGCCGAGCAGCCCTGGACGGCGATCGGCCAGTGGGCGACGATCTGGTACTTTGCCCATTTCCTCGTAATTCTGCCGCTGGTCTCGCGGACCGAGCGGCCGAGGCCGCTGCCGCACAGCATCAGCCAATCCGTGCTGGGCGGCGGCTCCGCCGCGACCGCCGCTTCGCCGATGGAGGCCACCACATGATCCGCGCCCCGATCCGTTCGGCGAACCGCACGATCCGCCGTCTCGCGGCGCCGGCCGTCCTCGCCGCCGGTCTGGCGGCGGGCGCACCCTTCGCCACGCTGCCGGCGCACGCCGCCGGCGATGCCGTTGCGCCGAAGGAAGTGGCGTGGACCTTCAACGGGGTGTTCGGCCGCTACAATTACGAGCAGCTGCGCCGCGGCCTCCAGGTCTACCGGGAAGTCTGCGCGGCCTGTCACGGCCTGCGCCTCGTCGCCTATCGCGACCTGGCGGCGATTGGGCTGAGCGAAGCGCAGATCCGGGCGATCGCCGGCGAAAAGGAAGTTGCCGGCGAGCCGGACGAAGAGGGCGAACCGACGACCCGCCCGGCCGAGGCGAAGGACCGGTTCGTCGATCCCTTCCCCAACGTCCAGGCGGCGATGGCGTCGAACAACGGCGCGGCGCCGCCGGACCTGTCGCTGATGGTCAAGGCGCGCGGCGGCGGCGCGGACTATGTCTTTTCGCTGATGACCGGCTATGTCTCGGAAGCGGCGTGCAAGAAGGAATTCAAGGACAGCCAGGGCAAGCCGCTGGTCCCGGCCGAGGGCCAGTACTGCAACACCTACATGCCCGGCCACATCATCGCGATGGCGCCGCCGATCACCGAAGACGGTCAGGTCGAATACGAGGAGAAGGGCGCGCCGGCGGCGAGCGTCGACCAGATGGCCAAGGACGTCACCGCCTTCCTCGCCTGGGCCGCTGAGCCCTACATGGTCGAGCGCAAGCGCATGGGCATCAAGGTGATGCTGTTCCTGCTGCTGTTCACCGGCTTCATGTATGCGATCTACCGCCAGGTGAAGAAGGACGTGAAGGGGCAGGCGTAGCCCGGAATTCCCGCTCCGCCCGCGCTTCGCGGCGCGCGATATAGATGGCGGCCGCGGCGATGATCGCCGCGCCGATCCCGGTCCAGATGTCGGGGATCTGGCTGAAGAAGAGGAAGCCGACAATCGCCGAAAAAATCAGCCGCGCGAAATCGAACGGCATGAGCGCCGTCGCGTCGGCCATGCCGAAGGACCTGGTCACCAGCAGATGCCCGACGGTGCCCGCGAAGCCGATCCCGGCGGCGACGCCAAGCTGCTCCCAGGTCGGATCCCGCCAGACCAACAGCGCCGGGACGAGGGTGATCGGCGCCAGATAGATCACCATCCACACATAGATCGCGTTTGCCGGCTCGGTTCGCGACAGCAGCTTGATGCAGATGATGGAGACGGCCATCATCAGGGTGGAGAACAGAACCGCCAGCGCGGGCCAGGCGACGGCGTCGCCGCCCGGCCGCAGGATGATCATGGCGCCGATGAAACCGACGGCAACGGCCGTCCAGCGCCGCGCCCGCACCACTTCGTGCAGGAAGATCACCGCCAGTATGGTCACGAAGAAGGGCGCGGTGAAACTCAGCGCGACGGCTTCGGCCAGCGGCATTTGCGACAGCGCCCAGAAAAAGGCGAACATGGCCGCCGCCGCGGTCAGGCCGCGCACGGAGATCAGGCCGATCCGGTCGGTCCTGAGAATGCCGAGGCCCGACTTCATCAGCCAGGGCAGCATGAACAGGAGCCCGAAGGCGCTGCGCAGGAAGGCCAGTTGAAAGGGATGCAGATCCTCGCTGCCGTAGCGGATCAGTCCGGCCATGGCGGCAAAGAACACCGAGGCCACGATCATCAGGGCCACGGCGAGAACGAAGTTCGGTTCAGGAGCCCGAAACGCGATATGGCGCGCTTCGACGGGATAGGCGGGTTCCGGCATGGCCGGCCATATAGGCGTCGGCCCGCGCTTTGGCACCCGCCGCCGGCGCATGGCACGCCAGACTTTCCGGCGGGGCCGGCAATCCGCTATCTGTCGGGTGCAGGAGAAAAGAAGACCGGAGGAAACCCATGGCCAGCCGGATGATGTGGCAGCCGGGCCGGGACCGCATCGAGGCGTCGAACATGACAGCCTTCATGCAGGCGGCGACCGATCGCTGGGGAACGAATTTCTCGGACTACGCCGGCCTGCACGCCTGGTCGGTCAACGAACCGGAAAAGTTCTGGACGACGATCTGGGATTTCTGCGATGTGATCGGCGAGCCGGGCGGGCGGGTCGTCGCCGACCGCGAGAAGATGCCCGGCGCTCGCTTCTTCCCGGACGGCCGGGCGAACTTCGCCGAAAACCTGCTGCGCCGCCGCGACGACACGCCCGCCATCCTGTTCCGCAGCGAAGACAAGGTGCGCGGGGAGATGAGCTGGCGCGAACTCCATGACTCGGTTTCGCGCCTCGCCGTGGCGTTCCGCGCCGAGGGCCTGACTGCGGGCGACCGGGTCGCGGCCTACATGCCGAACGTGCCGGAAACGGTGATCGCCATGCTGGCGGCCGCCAGCATCGGCTGCGTCTTCACCTCGGCTTCGCCGGATTTCGGCGTGCAGGGCGTGCTCGACCGGTTCGGCCAGGTTGCGCCCAGGGTGCTGATCGCCGCCGACGCCTACCATTACAACGGCAAGGTCCAGCCCTGCCTCGACAAGCTGCCCGGCATCGTCGCCGGCATGCCGTCCCTGGAGCGGGTGCTGATCGTGACCTATGTAGAGCGGTCGCCGGACATTTCCGCCATTCCGCGCGCCATGCTGCTCGACGAATACATGGCGCCGCACGAACCGGGCGAGATCGAGTTCACCCGGGTCGGCTTCAACGACCCGCTCTATATCCTCTACTCTTCCGGCACGACCGGCGCGCCCAAATGCATCGTGCACGGCGTCGGCCCGGCGATCCTGACCCACGGCAAGGAGCATCGCCTGCACTCCGACGTGAAGCCGGGGGGCCGGGTCTTCTGGTTCACCACCTGCGGCTGGATGATGTGGAACTGGGTCGTCGGCGCGCTGGCCGCCGAAGCGACGATCGTGCTGTACGACGGCTCGCCCTTCTATCCCGACGGCAACGCGCTGTTCGACTATGCCGACGACGCCAGGATCACCCTGTTCGGCATCTCGGCGAAATTCATCGACGCGTGCAGCAAGGCCGGCCTGAAGCCGAGGGAAACGCACGACCTGTCGAGCGTCTCTTCGATCTCATCGACCGGCTCCGTGCTGGTGCCGGAGGGCTTCGACTACATCTACGAGGATGTCAAAGCCGATGTGCACCTCTCCTCGATGTCCGGCGGGACCGATCTGCTCGGTTGCTTCGTCGGCACCAACCCGCTCGCCCCGGTCTATCGCGGAGAATTGCAGGCGCCGTGCCTGGGCATGAAGATGGACGTGTTCGACGACGCCGGCGAGCCGGTCGTCGGCGAGAAGGGCGAGCTGGTCTGCACCCGGTCGTTCCCGTCCATGCCGCTGGGCTTCTGGGGCGACGACAGCGGCGAGAAATATTTCAACGCCTATTACGCCGATTATCCGGATGTCTGGCGCCACGGCGACTGGGTGCAATGGACCGAGACCGGAGGCATGGTCTTTTTCGGCCGTTCCGACGCCACCCTCAACGCCGGCGGCGTGCGGATCGGCACGGCGGAAATCTATCGGCAGGTCGAACAGCTGGACGAGATCCAGGAAGCCATCGTGGTCGGCCAGGACTGGGACAACGATACCCGCGTCGTCCTGTTCGTCGTTCTGAAGGACGGCCGCGGGCTGACCGAAGGGCTGGAGAGGAAGATCCGTACCGCGATCCGCGCGGGCGCCTCACCGCGCCATGTGCCCGCCCGGATTGCTGCGGTGCCGGACATCCCGCGCACCAAGAGCGGCAAGATCGTCGAACTGGCGGTACGCGACGTCGTCCACGGCCAGCCGGTCAAGAATTTGGAAGCGCTCGCCAATCCCGAGGCGCTCGACCATTTCCGCGACCGCCCGGAACTGGCGGCCTGATGAGCGAACGGCTCCAGCGCCGCTTCGACCTGCTGGCCCGGGCCGGGCGTCCGGGGCTTGTGCCCTTCGCGGTCGCCGGCGATCCGGACGCCGCGACGGCCGACCTCGTGTTCGACGCGCTGCGCCGGCGCGGCGGGGACCTGATCGAGATCGGCATTCCGGCGCGGGAGCCGGCCATGGACGGGCCGGTCATCCAGCGCGCCCATGCGCGCGCCGCGGCGGCCGGCGCAGGCTCCCTGGACGCGCTCACACAGGCGGCGCGGCTGCGCGGCCGCGATCCCGACGTGCCGCTGGTCCTGATGGGGTATGCCGCCGAGCTCCGTTCGGCCGGGCCGGCGCCCTACATGGACGCGTTGGCGAACGCCGGCGCCGACGGCCTGCTGATCGTCGACGCGGAACCGCCGGAGCGCATCGCCTGGTCGCAGCTCGCGCGCGACCGCGGCGTCGCCTTCATCCAGATCGTCGCCAGCGACGAGGACGCCCGGTCGCCGCCGGGGCCGGCCTGGGCGCGCAGCGGTTTCGTCTACTGCGTCGCCTCCGACGGCCCGACCGGCGGCACGCCGCCCGCGGTCGCCGCGCTCGCCGGCCGGGCCGGTACCGTGCGCCGCGTCACGGGCCTGCCGGTCGTCGCAGGTTTCGGCGTGCGCACGCCCGCCATGGCGACGGCCGTCGGCGGGTTCGCAGACGCCGTCGCCATCGGCACCGTTGTCGTCGACGCACTGGACAAAGCGCTGGCCGACGGCCGCACCGGCCGGGCCGCAGCCGACGCCGTCGGCAACGTCGTGGCGGACCTGGCTGCCGGTTTAGCCGCCGCGCGCCTCACCATTCGGTGACTTGACAGCCGAAAATCCCGCAGTTACAAACGGTTTAAATGTTCAACCTTGGGTTTGCTGTGAACCAGTCCCGCACCCAGTTCGGCACCATCTTGACCGCGCCCGCCGGCGCGGCGGCGGTTGCCATGTGGTGGTGGCGCTGCTCACAGGGCCCGGCCGGGGTGCGCGCCTGATCGACTGAACCGATCCTTTCCGCAAACCGGCCCATCCGAATTCTCAAGGGGCCCGCCAGAAACAACTGGCGGGCCCCTTTCCTTTTCCGGGACGACGATCCGCAACCAGACGCCAAAAAGAACCGCCGCCATGTTGAACGACACCCTCGAAAAAATCGCCCGCCGCGAAGATCTGACAGCCGACGAAATGGCTTCCGCGGTCGGCGCTTTCGTCGACCACGACTGCGAACCCGCGCAGATCGCCGGTTTCCTCATGGCCCTGCGGGTCAAGGGCGAGACCGTCGACGAACTGGTCGGGGCCGCGATGGCATTCCGCGACCGTGCGGTGCGGCTGCCCGATACGGTCCGGCCCGTGCTGTGCACTGCCGGAACGGGCGGCGATCGCTTCGGCTCGATCAACCTTTCGACCGCCGCCGCCCTAGTTGCGGCGGCGGCCGGCGTTCCGGTCGCCAAGCACGGCAACCGGTCCGTCTCGTCCCGGTGCGGCAGCGCCGATGTGCTCGATGCGCTCGGCGTTCCCACCGGCCTGTCACCTAAGGGAGCCGCGGCGGCGATCCGGGACAGCAACTTCAGCTTCCTGTTCGCTCCGCACTATCATCCCGCCATGAAGAGCGTCGCCCCGGTCCGCAAGGCCCTGGGGGTTTCGACGCTGTTCAACCTCCTGGGCCCGCTCACCAACCCGGCGCGTGTGCCGACGCAAGTTGTGGGCGTTTTCCATCCCTCCCGTACCCGCTTCATGGCGGAGGCGCTGCAGCGTCTGGGAGTTGAGCGGGCCCTCGTTATTTCGGCGGAATGCGGCCTTGACGAAATCGCGCCGGCGGGGCGGACCCTTGTGGTCGAAGTCGGCGGAGGCGCCCTGACGGAGCGAACTGTCACCCCGGCCGATTTCGGTCTGGCCGAACGGCCGGTCGAATCGGTGCGCGGCGGCGATTGTACGTTCAACGCACGGATCATCCGCGCCGTCCTGGAGGGCAAGGATGTCCCGGCCCGCAACGGTATCCTGCTCAACGCGGCTGCGGCGCTCTATGCCGCCGGCGCTGCCGGGAGCCTGCGCGACGCCGCCGGCCTTGCGGCCCGGATCATCGACAGCGGCGCTGCGGCAGCGACGCTGGCCCGCCTCGGCTACGCCGCCGAGACGCAGGCGGTCGCGGCATGAACCGCCTGACGCCGATTCTCGAGGCACGGCGCGAGGCGGTCGCCGCCGCCATGCATGCGGTGCCGCTCGAAGCGCTGCGCGACCGGTTGCCCCTGGCGCCGGCCTTCCGCGATTTTGCGGGAGCGTTGCGCGCGCCGGGCCTCGGCGTGATTGCCGAGGTCAAGCGCCGGTCGCCCTCGGCGGGGACGCTTGCAGGCGACGCCGATGCCGGCGCGACCGCCCGGCGCTATGCCGAGGCCGGCGCCGCGGCGATTTCCGTGCTCACGGAGCCGGATCATTTCGGCGGTGCGCTCGAAGACCTGGAGATCGTGCGGGACGCGCAGACCGCGCCGGTCCTGCGCAAGGATTTCGTGGTCGATCCCTATCAGCTTGTCGAAGCCCGCGCGGCCGGGGCCGATGCCGTGTTGCTGATCGTCGCCGCCCTCGGCGAGGCGCTGCAGGACTTTCTCGGCCGCACAGCGGAAGCGGGGCTGGACGCGCTGGTGGAGGTCCATGACGAGGCCGAACTGCGCGTTGCGCTGGATGCCGGCGCCCCGGTCATCGGGGTCAACAACCGCAATCTGACCGATCTCAGCGTCGATCTGGCGGTTTGCGAACGCCTGCTGCCGCAAATTCCGCCAGCGACCGTCAAGGTCGCGGAGAGCGGCATTCATTCCGGGGCCGACGCCGCGCGGATGAGCGAAGCCGGCGCGGACGCTGTGCTGGTCGGGACCTCACTGATGACCGCAGAGAAGCCCGGCGCGCTGATCGCCGAGTTTCGGGCGCAAGGCGGAATAGCGCGCCGGGCCTTTGTCCGGAGCGAAGCGGCCTGAGCGATGCGGATCAAGATTTGCGGCATTACGAGCGAGCGGGATGCCCGGGCCGCGGTCGGGGCCGGCGCCGACGCCCTTGGCTTCGTCTTCCATCCGCCGAGCGCGCGGGCGGTTACGGCCCTCCGGGCTGCGGAAATTGCCCGTTGCCTGCCGCCCTTCGTCGCCCGGGTCGGCGTCTTTGTGAACTTGCCGCCGGCGCAGATCCACACGATCCGGAGCCAGGTCGGGCTGACCGCAATCCAGCTGCACGGCGACGAGCAGCCGGATACCGCCCATGCCCTGCCGGGCCCGGTGATCAAGGCGTTCCGTGGCCCCGTGCCGCGTCGGCGGGTGTTCGAATACCGGACCGCCGGCTATCTGCTTGACGGCGACGCGGGCGAGCGATACGGCGGCGCCGGGCTGCCGGCCGACGAGGCGGCGGCTTCGGCCCTGTCCGGCGATCCGCGCTTCATCCTCGCCGGCGGCCTGGACGCGGACAACGTCGCCGAGCGCATCCGCCGCTTCCGTCCGGCAGCCGTGGACGTGTCGAGCGGCGTCGAACTGGAGCCGGGGCGCAAATGCCCGGAAAGGATGCAGGCTTTCGTCGCCGCGGCCCGGGCGGCTCTCCTCTCCGGCAACGTCGCGCTGGCGGCGTAGAAGGCCGGAAGGGGCGGCGCGAACCGGCGTTTCCCCGTTCCGGGTGCAGCCCTCAATAGCGATAGTGCTCCGGCTTGTAGGGCCCGGCGGCCGGGACGCCGATATAGTCGGCCTGGGCCCCGCTGAGCTGGGTCAGCCGCGCGCCGACCTTGGCGAGATGCAGGCGGGCGACCTTCTCGTCCAGATGCTTCGGCAGCACATAGACTTCCTTCTCGTACCGGCCCGGATTCTGCCAGACTTCCATCTGGGCAATCACCTGGTTGGTGAACGAGGCGCTCATCACGAAGCTGGGATGGCCCATGGCGTTGCCGAGGTTTACCAGCCGGCCCTCCGACAGCAGGATGATGCTGTGGCCGTCCGGAAACTCCACCCGGTCGACCTGCGGCTTGATGTTGGTCCATTTCATGTTGCGCAGGGCGGCGACCTGGATCTCGCTGTCGAAATGGCCGATGTTGCAGACGATCGCGCCGTCCTTCATGCCGCGCATGTGGTCGACCGTGATGACGTCGACATTGCCGGTGGCGGTGACGAAGATGTCGCCGCGGGTCACGGCGTCCTCCATCGTCACGACATCGTAGCCCTCCATCGCCGCCTGCAGCGCGCAGATCGGGTCGATTTCGGTCACCATTACCCGGCAGCCGGCGTTGCGCAGCGACTGCGCAGAGCCCTTGCCGACATCGCCGTACCCGGCGACGACGGCGATCTTGCCCGACATCATGACGTCGGTGCCGCGGCGGATGCCGTCGACCAGCGATTCGCGGCAGCCGTAGAGATTGTCGAACTTGGACTTGGTCACGCTGTCGTTGACGTTGATCGCCGGGAACAGCAGCTCGCCCTTCTTCTGCATCTCGTAAAGCCGGTGGACGCCGGTCGTCGTCTCCTCGGTCACGCCGCGGATCGAGTGGGCGACTTCGGAATACCAGCCCGGCTTCTCGGCCAGCCGCTTGCGGATCGAGGCGTAGGCGGCCTCTTCTTCCTCGTTCTGCGGATCGTCGAGAACAGACGGATCGCTCTCCGCCTTCTTGCCGAGATGGACCAGCAACGTGGCGTCGCCGCCGTCGTCGAGGATCATGTTGGGCACGCCGCCGTCGGCCCAGTCGAAGATGCGGTGGGAGTAGTCCCAGTATTCGTCCAGCGTCTCGCCTTTCACCGCGAAGACCGGCGTGCCGTTGGCCGCAATGGCGGCGGCGGCGTGGTCCTGGGTCGAGTAGATGTTGCAGGTCGCCCAGCGGACATCGGCGCCCAGCGCCTCGAGCGTCCGGATCAGCACGGCGGTCTGGATCGTCATGTGGAGCGAACCGGCGACGCGTGCGCCGTTGAGCGGCTGGGCGGCGGCATATTCCTCGCGCGTCGCCATCAGGCCCGGCATTTCGGCTTCCGCCAGCGCGATTTCCTTCTCGCCGAAATCGGCCAGCGAAATATCGGCGATTACATAATCCTTGGGGCGGTCCTGGTCAGCCTCGCTCATCGTATCTCCTCTGGCGGCGCGTCGGCCCGAAGATTATGACGGGCGCCGTCCGGGTTGAGTTTGTGTATCGGGGTGGGGTGGCGGCGGCTCCGATCCGGACCGCGCGACGAAAAACCGGCCCGTGTGTTAGCAGCGGGCAGGCCGGCATGCAAATTTAACCATTTCCTTATCCGGGCTTCCGCGCACCGGTGCCGGCCACGCGGTCTGCGATCGGTGCTCGCCATCGCCGTGTGCGCCGATGGCGCTTGTGCGAAGGCCGGTTCCATGGTCAACCGCGCGGGCCATGAACGCACCGCCCGCCCATGACCGGACAGCGACGACTGCGCTTGCCGCAACGAAGGGCTTTCCGGCGGCGGCGGCGCTGTTCTTGTTCGCCATGTTCTGCTTCATCAGCATGGACGCGGTCGCGAAATGGCTGACCGGCCAGATCGACCTCGTCATGATCGTTTGGGGCCGCTACGCCGCGCAGACCCTGCTGCTCGCGCTGATCTTCGGCACGTCCTTTCCGCGCCGGCTGCGCACCCGGCATGTCGGGCTGCAGACCTCCCGGTCGCTTCTGTTGCTGACGGCGACATTCTTCTTCTTCGCCGGGCTCGAGGCGCTGCCGCTCAGCGAAACCACGGCGATCTTTTTCGTTGCGCCGCTCATCGTCGTGGCGCTTGCCGGCCCCTTGCTCGGCGAGCCGATCGGCCTGTTCCGCTGGTCGGCGGTCGCCGTCGGCTTCGGCGGGATGCTGATTATCCAGCAGCCGGGCGCGGCGACGTTCCAGTGGGCCTCGCTCCTGCCCTTCGCGGCGGCGACCTGCTATGCGCTCCAGCAGATCGCGACCCGCAAGGTGACGGCCGGCGATGCCGCGACGACGACACTCATTTTTACGACGCTCGCCGGCACCCTCGTGGTGTCCTGCATCGCCCCCTTCTTCTGGGAGACGCCGGACTGGCGCCAGGTGCTGGCGATGCTGGCAATGGGGGCGCTCGGCGGCCTTGGCCATTTCGCGATGATCGTGGCGCTGACCCGCGCTCCGGCCTCGGCGCTGGCGCCGTTCGACTATTCCTCGCTGATCTGGGCGGCGCTGATCGGCGTTATCGTGTTCGACGAGGTCCTGCCGCCCAACACGCTCGCCGGCGCCGCCATCATCGCCGCCGCCGGCCTGTTCGTCATCTGGCGCGAGCGGCAGGCGCGGCGGCGCGGTTAGCCGGTCCGGTCCCGCGCAGCAACGGACGTTCGGCCGATCCGAGCGCCCCGCCGACAGCGAAGATCTGGAGGTGGTTGTCAGGATAGAGCATCGGCATCCCATTCGACGCCGGTCGAGAAGATGTCGCCCCGGACTTCGATCTTGTCCCTCAGGCTGCCTCTCGGATCGGTCGCGCTGCCACCCGGCATCTCGGCAATCTCCTCCCGCATCCAGTCGCGGAAGGCCCGGAGTCGCGGGTCTTCCGCGCTGCCGGGCGGGTAGACGAGATAGTAGCCGGCCGTCGACGGCATGTGGACGTCGAAGGGCTCGACCAGCCGCCCCTCCGCCAGGTCCCGGGCAAGGATCTGCCGGTCGGCGATGACCATGCCGATATGGTTCAACGCCGCTTCCAGGGCGACGGGCACGGATTCGAAAACCGGGCCCGCCGCCGGATCGACGCCCTCGACGCCGGCGGCGAGCAGCCACATGCGCCAGTCGTCCGGCCGGTTCTCGACATGGATGCGCACGCGGTGGGCGACATCGGCCGGCGCGTCGAGCGGCGGCCCGCCGGCCGCGACCTCCGGCGTGCAGACCGCGGTGGCGTCCAGCGCCATCAGCCATTCGGCCTCGAGCTTCGGCCAGTCGCCGCGGCCGTAGCGCACCGCAAGGTCGAGATCGCCGGACCGGAAATCATGGACGTCCGACGTGCTGACGAAACGCAGTTCGATGTCGGGGTGGCGCTGCTGGAACCGGGTCAGTCGCGGCAGCAGCCAGCGCAGCGCGAAGGCCGGCGAAAGGGTCATCGCCAGCGGTCCATCGGCGCGATTGGCCGACAGGCGCCGGGTTGCCGAGCGCAGGATCGCGAGCGCTTCGGCCACCGAGGCCGCATAGCCGGCACCCTCCGGCGTCAGCACGACGCGCCGGTGCGCGCGGTCGAACAGGCGCACGTCAAGTGCGTCCTCAAGCGTGCGTATCCGGTGGCTGACGGCCGACGGCGTCAGGTTCAGCTCGGCCGCCGCCGCGATGAAGCTGCCGCGCCGGGCGGCGGCTTCGAACACGCGCAGGCCATCGAGAGGGGGCAGGTTCATATATATCTTCTCAGATGAATATTTTTTATTTTAATAGTATGAAATGACCGATTGCGAAACAGGATTTTTGCTTTTAGACGGATGTTTACGGCGATACTGCATCGCCAATTGTGGTTTTCAGTTGAAAAATATCGAATCAGGTGGAGAGGTCTATGTCGACCCTTTCGGACGAAATCATCGAACGGTCGAATGGCGCTGCCACAATCCGCGACGCAAAAGATGCGAACGGCTTCGATCTCGTGTCCATGATTGCCGACGGGCGACTGCCGACGCCCGCAATCGCCCGGACGCTCGGCTTCACCCTGGATTCGGTCGGAAACGGCGAGGCGGTTATCGTCTACGAGCTCGGTGAAAGTCACTACAATCCCATGGGCACCGTCCATGGCGGTCTGCCGGCGACGCTGATCGACAGCGCCGCCGGCGCCGCCATCTACACGCAACTGCCGCCGGGCTACAGCTTTTCGACGGTCTCGCTGACCTGTGAATATTTCCGCGCCATCACGGCAAAAACCGGGCCGGTCCGGTGCGTCGGCCAGGTCGTCAAGCGCGGCCGGCGGATTTCCATTGCCGACGCCACGGTGACCGACGGGAACGGCATCGTCTACGTCCGCGGCACCGCGACCTGCCTCGCCCATCCGCTCCGATAAACCGCCGCGGCGTCGCGCGAGCCCCGGCTTCACCGCGCCGCGCCGGTCCGCGTGTTCGAACCGTTGCACATGGAGGGCGTCCGCCGCCGCCCGGTTCCGGTGGCTGACCGCCGAAGGCGTCAGGTTCGATTTAACCGCAACCGCCCTGAAGCTGCTGCGCCGGGCGGCTTCGAACCCGCGCAGGGCATCGGGAGCCGCGGCAGGCCCATGATCGGTTTTCAGATGACTAATTCTATTTCATGTGATGAGAAATGATCCTTTGTGGAATGTAGTATTGGCTACCACATTGAGGTCCATGGACATGCCGTATGTCCGATTGCGGCAGTCAGATGAAATGAATCGAAATAAGGAAGCATCGCCATGTCGACCTTTACCAACGAACTTTCCCGACGGCCAGACTGGCCCGCTGCAAGCCGGATGGGCCTCGACGACCGGACCCCGGACCTGAATCGCACCGCCGAAGGAGCCATCGACTACGATTTCTACCTCCGGCGCGCCCACCGCATCCGGGCCGAGGCGGCGCGCGGTTTCCTCCGGCGGGCCGGATCGGCGTTGCGCAGCGCGCTCGCCCGGGCCGGAAACCGCTGGACGCCGGGATACAGGCTGCTCTCAAGCCACTGAACGCCGGCAGGAGACCGGCCGCATCCCGATAGCGCCGCGCCACGACCGCGCCGCGCCGGTTCATTCCCGGCGCGGCATCCGGTCCCGCCGATTGCCCGGCGGCCGCGCCCTGGAGTATCACGGGCGCCACCGCCCGCCATTCGGCCGCGGCCCTCCGTTCGGCAACCCCCGGCAAAAATCTGCGCGCCATGCCCGACGCTTCGCTGAACATCGGCAATGCCCGCACCCTGCGCTGGGTCGATCCGGGCGTCCTGGCCTACCATCGTCACCGGCTCGGCGGCCTCGACTTCTTCCGGGCCATGGCGCGGGGCGAGATTCCCGCCGTTCCGATCTATTCGGTGCTGGACATGCGGCTGACCGACGTCGGGCGCGGCTATTGCCGGTTCGAATGCGATACCGGGCCGCACATGGTCAATCCGGTCGGCGGCATTCATGGCGGCGTCTATGCCATCCTGGCGGATTCGGCCGCCGGCATCGCCGCCCAGTCCTGGATCGAGGAGGGCTCCGTCACCCGGACCGTGCGCCTCAACGTGGATTTCCAGCGCCCGCTGACCGCCAGCTCCGGCACGGTCGTCTGCGAAGGCAGGACCGCGAAGGTCGGCCGCCGGATCGTCCTGTCCGATGCGACGATCACCGACCGGGAAGGCCGCGAGGCCGGGCGCGCCCAGGGCACCTTCATGGTCGTGCCGGCCACCGGACCGGCAAGTCCGTCCGGGAGTTCGTCCGGCGGGCCGCCGCCGCCCGCCGGGCGCGAATTTCTCGCCGAATGGGGCGATACCGATGCGATCCGCGCTGCGACGGCGGACCGGACCGGACTCGAACTGCTGTCCATGATTGCGGACGGCCGGCTGCCGGCGGCGCCGATCGGGCAGACGCTCGGCTTCAGCCTCGAAGCCGTCGGCGACGGTACGGCGACCTTCCTCTGCGCGCCGGCCGAGCGCCAGTACAACCCGTTGGGCACCGTCCATGGCGGCGTGCCGGCCACCCTGATCGACGCGGCGACCGGCTGCGCCATCCAGACGAAGCTGCCGGCCGGATACAGCTTCTCGACCGTCAGCCTGACCTGCGAGTTCTTCCGCGCCATCACGCTCGAAACCGGGCCGGTGCGCTGTATCGGCCGCATCGTCAAGCACGGCCGGCAGATCTCCGTCGCCGACGCGGACGCCGTCGACCGCGACGGCAGGGTCCTGGTGCGCGGCACCGCCACCTGCCTCGCCCATCCGCTCCGCTGAGCCGTTGCCGCATTGGCATCGTTCCGTGCGACTCAGAACCTGATCCGGATCGTATCGAGGGTGCCCCGCGCGCGTCACCGCTTCGCGACCATGAACAGGCGCCGGAAGGGGAACAGGGTCCGGCCGTCCGGGCCGGGCGGGTAGGCGGCGGCGATGCGGGCGCGGTAGGCGGCCTCGAAACCGGCGCGCCGGTCCCCGCCGAGCGCGTCGAGCATCGGTCTGAGCCAGGTGCCCTTGGTCCATTCGGCGACCGGATTGTTGCCGTCGAGCAGCTGGAAATAGGTCGTCTCCCACAGGTCGAGCGCGGAGACGCGGGGCGCCAGCAGCCGGTGGTAGAAGGCCGGCTCGTGCACCGGCGCCGGTTTCAGCATCGGCTCCAGGGTCTCGATCCACGGCCCGTTGCGCGCGGCGTCGGCCATGGCGGTGTGCGACGGCTCGGCAAAATTGCGCGGCATCTGCACCGCGAGCACGCCGCCCGGCGCCAGATCGCCGGCCAGCTTGGGGAACAGGGTCTCGTGATCCGGCAGCCAGTGCAGCGCGGCGTTCGAATAGATCAGGTTCTGCGGCCGGTCCGGCGCCCAGGCCGCGATGTCGGCCTGTTGCCAGCGCAATTCCGGCAGTGCTTCCGCCGCTTTCGCGAGCATGGCGGCCGAGCCGTCGACCCCGGTGACCGCCGCCCCCGGCCAGCGCTGCGCGAGCCAGCGGGTGACGTTGCCGGCGCCGCAGCCGAGATCGGTCACCGTTTCCGGCCGCTCGAGGTCGATCCGGTTCAGCAGGTCGAGCGCCGGGCGCAGCCGGTGGCCGGCAAAGCGCAGATACTGCGCCGGATCCCAGGCGTCCGCCCCTTCCGCCGTCTCCGTCATATTGTGCGCCGCCCTGCCCCGAACCGCCGTATCCCGCGCCACCATATCCCGCCGGCCCCGCGCGGGAAACGATCCGGGCGGCCGGGGTTCCGGATTGTCATGAAATGTCATGATTCGTCATGATCCTGCATCTCTACCCTCCTTGCCGCCCCGGATGGAGCGCAGCGGAAATCCGGGGCCCAGAGTCGCTCGGTACGGCCTTGCCTCATGGCCCTGGTCCCCGGATCGGCCTGCGGCCGTCCGGGGTGACATGTCGGGGTTCGGACGTGGTTTGGGCCGGAATGACAGTTTGGATGTGTCATGAAATGTCATGTTCTGTCAGAAAGCAATATTTTTGCTGTATTTCCAATGAGTTGAATAAGGACTGTCCTTATCGGTCTTCAAACCGCAAGCTGATTCAATCAAACTCCCGACCCTGCTTGTCCACCGCATCCGCCCGGATTGCGGCAACGTTTCCGATTCGGCGCCGGCGACGGTAGCGCCGGACGGCGGATGCTACAATGCGATTACCCGCCTGCAGCCGGGCAAACGGCCGCTAGGCGTCCGGCCCCGTGATCGACGCGTCCCGCCACAACTCTGGTACACGGCGGGGCACGAGGTCGCGCCAGCCACCGCCCGCAAGCGCCCTGGCCTTCGGGATTCAGCGCCGGACCTGTGCACGCATCCAGCTTTCGGAGATCCACTCCGAGGCAACCCTCGCCCTGCCCCGGATACGCTCGGCCATCCAGCGGTGCGACTTCTCCGCCGCGAGCCCGTCCAGCACCGACACCAACGCGCGATCCTCCCGTCCCTGCCCCCCCGTTCGAGGAGGGCGCGCGCGGCTGGCGACCCGCCACAAGTCCGCGTATCGCCGTCCTCCGTGCCCATTACCGCCCGGTGCCCGTCAGCCGGGCCGGCCCCGCGATGCTGTTCGTCTCCGACGGTCTCAAAACAGCCGGTGCAGCCCGAGCCGGACCTGGAGCAGCTTGCGGTCATAAAGCGGGATGGTTGACTCGGTCCGCGACCAGTCGAGCGTCAGGACCAGCTGGTAGCCCGGCGAGCGATACCGGGCTGTAGCCGCCGCCGGATCCGAGGGGAAGGGCAAACATCGCGACGTCGGCGCCCCACGCCACGCCCGACGCATCCTGCAACCGCCCGACGATCACGCCGGCGACCGCCGTGCCGTGGGTGCTTCTGGCGCCGGTCTCGTCGGTCGTGCCCCTGAGAAATACTCCCGTGACGGTTTTCGTGCAGGCCGCCGACCCGCCGCAGAACGCCGGGTGGCCCCGGTCGATCCCGCTGTCGACCGCGCCGATGGTCTGGCCGGTGCCCGGCGCAACCTCCCGACCGGCTCTCTGCGCGATGCGTCGCCAGGCGGCCTCCGCCCGGATCCGGCCCAGGCTCCACTGCCGTGCCGCCAGGCGCCCGAATAGCCCCGTGTCCACATATGGGCTTCCCCTGATCGGGCCGGAACCGCTGCCCGCGACGGTACGGCCGCCACCGCCTCCTCTGGTAGGCGAGGCCGAGCGCGCCGTGCACCGGCAGCCAGTTCTCGCCGCGGGGCCCGAGCAGGATGGTAATCGGTCCGAACGGGCGGGGCGGGCGTTTTCAGCGCCATTCAGAAATGATTCCTTTTCTGGTAGATAAAGATTATTGGCTTGGCGCCGAGAGCGATGCACTGGCGTGAACCAGCGTCGCTCGGGAGCAATTGGAGGGAATAGTATGCCTCCGTCGGTGTTTCCCACAGGAGTCACGCGCTACGACCCCGAACGCGCGCACGGCTGCTATGTGCTGTTCGACGGCCGAAATGCGGATTCGTTCCTGATCGACATGAACGGTACCGTAATCAACCGTTGGCCGTATTCGGGCTTTCCGGTTGAAATGATCGATCCGGACCTCGTCGGCGGAGTTCGCGGCCGAATATTGGCTCAGAAGGAACCCGGGATTTTCGAGAACGAGACGTTCATCGAACTCGATTGGGACGGCTCCATTGTCTGGGAGTGGGGCGAAAAAGCGCCCGGCGGTAAGGCGCGTCAGGTTCATGATCAGGCTCGGTTGCCGAACGGGAACACACTCGTTCTGGCAGGGGCGGACCGGATCGTGCCGCGACTATCCGATCGACCGGTCGGCGACGGGGCAATCTACGAGGTAAACCCCGATGGCGATATCGTGTGGCAATGGTTTTGCTGCGACCACCTCGACGAACTCGGCTTTACCGATGAGATGCTTCCGTTTGTCTTTGGCGACAGGTCGCGACCCCGCCGTCGTGTCGTCGCGCTAAACAACATGGCGCCGCTGGGGCCAAACAAATGGTACGCAGCTGGAGACGACCGGTTTCATCCGGACAACATCCTGATCGACGACCGGGACTCGAACGTCATCGCGATAATCGCGCGTGCCAGCGGTGACGTTGTCTGGCGAATCGGGCCGACACATTCGTCTTCCTATGATTTTTCAAAACGGGAATCGTCGCGCGCACTGCCCCGACCGGTCGATCACACTTCCGGCCAACACGACGCTCACATGATTGCCGGGGGATTGCCCGGCGCTGGCAACATCCTCGTGTTCGACAATCAAGGCCCCGCTGGCCATCCGCAGGTCAATCTGGAGTTTCAGGGCGGTTCGCGGATACTCGAGATCGATCCCGTCACGATGAACGTTGTCTGGCAGTATGACGGCGCCTCGAGCGGGGAACAGTACTGGACTTTCTACAGCTCGTTTATCAGCAGCGCACGCCGGCTGCCCAACGGTAACACCCTAATCTGCGAAGGGATGCACGGCAGAATTTTCCAGGTCATGCCGGATGGCGAAATCGTATGGGAATATGTCAATCCACATTTCGCGGAAGCGGCGGGAGATGCGGCAGCCGACGATGCTCCCAACAAGTGGGTCTTCAAGGGACGACGAAACTGGATCTACCGCGCGCAGCCGGTTCCGTATTCGTGGGCGCCCGAGGGCACGCTACACTCCGAAAAGGAAGTGGTGCCACCGCACCTGTCGGAGTTCCGCGTCTGACCGCCTGTTCACGCCGCGCCTTCAAGAATAGGGGCGCGACAGGTAGATGCCGTGGCCGGGGAGGCCGACGATCTTGCCGTCGCGCATCACCGTGGTGCCGCGGGACATCGTCAACACGGGCCATCCTTTTAAGTTCCATCCGTCGTAGGGCGTGTAGTCGGAGTAACTGAGCAGCTCCTCATTCCGGACCTCGCGTTCGAGGTCCAGATCGACGATGGTCAGATCGGCATCGGCGCCGACGACGAGGCGCCCCTTCCGCGCTCCGATATTGAATATGTCCGCCGGCCGGCTGCCGCACAGCTCGGCGATACGGGCGAGCGGCATGCCGCGCTTGTGATAGCCTTCCGACAGGAGTACCGGCAGGATTGTCGCCGTCCCGGGGAAGCCCTGGGAAGATTTCCAGATGTTGGTCATCTTGGTCTGCTTCTTGCGCGGCACATGATCGGAACCGATCACGTCGACCGTGCCGTCCCCAATGGCCTCCCACAGGGCCTCCATGTCATCCTGGGTCCGGAGCGGCGGGTTCGCCTTGCCGACGCTGGCGGGCAGGTCCGAATCCATGGTGTGTGTGAGGTAGTGCGGGCAGGTCTCCACGTAGACATGGGGATAGCGCCGGCGATAGGCACGAACCTCGTTCAGGCCCGAACGACAGCTGAGATGCGGAATGTAGATGCGCGCGCCAAGGTGCTCCGCAAACACCATTGCGCGCATAAGATTCTCGGATTCCGTGAAGTCCGGCTTGACCTCCGCCAAGGCATGGAGCCCATCCTTGCCCTCGGCCATGGCCCGCTGGGTAAAGCGGTTCACCAGCTCGATATTCTCGGTGTGCATGACGACGACGGCTTCAGGAAAGCGCGCCGCCTTCTTCAGCAGATCGTACATGTAGCCGTCGTCGGTGCCGTCGAGGCCCAGGTAGCGGCCGGCGTCGCCGCGGAAATTCATGAAGTATTTGAACGAGGTCACGCCGTATTCGTTCACGCAGCGCTCGAACTCCTCGAGATGAACCTCCTTGGCGGTCGAGAAATGGAATCCGAAGTCCACGTGAGCGCGTTCCTCGACGTCCGGAAGTTCCGCCTTGAAGACGTCGCTGTAAGGCTCGTTGTTCAGGAAGTAGCTCAGGATCGTCGCCATACCGCCGATCGCGGCGGAAGCGGTCTCGCTGGCGTATTCGCCGGGCTTTTCCGCGAAGCCAAAGTGCAAGTGAGCGTCGATCAGCCCGGGAAAGACGATCTTGCCGGTCGCGTCGATCGTTTCGCTTGTGTCGGAGGCCTCTTCCCCTGGTGGCAGGATCGCGCAGATTCGTCCGTCGCGGATGCCGATGTCACAGCGGACCTCACCCCTGTCCGGCAGGATGGCCGTTCCGCCGCTCACCCTGATGTCGAACCCCATTCGCCGCTCCCCTGTCTCGTCGGCCCTCGTCCTTACAGCGCGTCCTCTGCCGAGACGGGCCGACGGATGCCCGCCGGCGCATAGAGGCAATCAAGCGACCGCGCCAGCGCCGCCCGGTCGATGTCGAGGGTGATGAAGACCAGCCGGCCCCGCTGATCCGGCCACGGCCAGTCGTTAAGGGGCTCAGGCATGCCGAAGACGTGCTGGACGCTCTGAACGAAGTAAGGCGCCGCCCGGTCTTCAAACTGCAGGACGCCCTTCATTCGCAGCAGGTCGGCGCCGCGATATTGCTTGAGCAGGCGCACCCAGTAGTCGTAACCGGCCCAGGTTGCCGGCCGGGCGAGCTCGAAGGTGCAGGTTCCAACATGGCTGTGGGCACTGTGATCGTGGGTTCCGTCGTGTCGGTGTTCGGCCTTCTCTTGATCTCCGTCGTTACCGGCAGCGGCCAGATCAAGGTCGTGCGTCATGCGATCTTCGATCAAGTCCAGGGGGGCATCCACGACACCGTTGATCGTCTTCAGAATCGGCGCCCTTGGGTTCAGTTCCTCCAGCCGGGTGCGCAGGGCCCCGGTCGACTCAGGCGCGGCCAGGTCGGTCTTGGAGATGGCCAGCCGGTCGGCCATGGCGACCTGCTTGACCGCTTCGGCCGTCGTGTCGAGTTGCTCAAGCCCGTGCAACGCATCGACGACAGTGACCAGTCCGTCCAGACGGTAGTGCTGTTTCACGAGCCGGTCGGTCAGCAGGCAGTGGAGGATCGGCGCCGGATCCGACAAGCCGCTGGTCTCGATGACCACGCGTCGAAACCCCGGAATCTCGCGACGGGCCCGGCGAAACATGAGGTCGGCCAGGGTGTCGGCCAGGCTGTCGCTCATGGTGCAGCATAGGCAACCGGAGTCCAGGAGGACAACGTCCTCGCTGCCGCTTTCGACCAGGAGGTGATCGAGGCCGACCTCACCAAACTCATTGACGATGACGGCTGTGTCGCGGAGGTCCGGATGGACGAGGAGACCGCGAAGCAGGGTCGTCTTGCCGCTGCCGAGATACCCCGTAATGACGGTAACGCCGGTGTGAGTGTGTGCTCCGCGATCCATTCCCTGCCTGCCCCGTGCGACGCAACGACGTGTCCGCGCGTCCGTCCCGCCGTTCAGCCTGCCGGCGCCAGATCACGCAGCGCCGCCAAGCATACCTCTGTGGTCATGACGTCCGCGTATTTCTCGCTCATGTCGAAGAGATTGACCGCATGGGCGGTGGGTCCGCGGTCGTACACGCACTCATGGGGGATGGCGACCTTGAAATTGTAGGCAAACCCATCCACCACCGTTCCTCGCACGCAGCCGCTGGTGGTACAGCCGGTCACCACGAGGGTATCGGCCTGCAAGTCGACGAGATAGCTGGCAAGGGGAGTCCCGAAGAATGCGCTCGGGTGTTTCTTGGGCAACAGGATATCACCCTCCCGTGGCGCGACCTCGCGGACGAATTCGTAGCCCTTGGCGGCGACCGTCATGAGCGCCGGCACCTTTTCGGCAAGTCGGCCGGCGTCGAAGCTCTCTTTCATGGACACATACGGATAGAGCACCGGCCAGCCGCGCTCCCGGAACAGGGCCAGGACCCTCTCGATGTTGTGGACCGCGTCCCAGCCGACCTGGCCGCACGCGGTTGGGAACTCCTTGACCGCCTCGCGGAAGGGTGCCGGCGTTGTTCCGACGGTGCGGTATTGGACGTCGATGATCAGCAGCGCCGGCCGGCTGCCCATTCCCGAGGGTTTGCCGAAGCCGGCGGCGCGATAGATCTCCTTTTCCTCTTCGGTAACGACGCCGTCCCAGGGATTCATGTGCGTTGCCTCCTGTCCGTGGCGCTCAACTGCCCGGGGGGCTGACCGGCGTAGCGGCGCTCGAGTCTGTCATAGGCGCCCTTGCCGACGAGCCGCTGCCGCGATTCGAAGGATGCGACCTTGTCCCGGACGGCGTCGAGGCTGCCGCTTCGTCTCAGCTCGCCGAGCACCTCCCGCATGCCGTGAACCGCCGCCTGAAGCGCAGCGTTGGCATAGAGAACGCCGGCGAATCCCATCGTCGCCAGGTCCTGCTGCCTGACGGGCGGGGTCTGCCCGCCGAACACCATGTTCGCGATCTGCGGCGCAGGAAGCTCGCGGGCAATCCTTTCGAGCTCGCCCCGGTCGAGCGGCGCCTCCACGAAAGTCGCATCGGCCCCGGCCTCGATGTAGGCTTGTGCGCGGTCGATGGCTGCGTCGAGACCGAACACCGCGCGTGCATCGGTGCGCGCAACGATGGCCACATCGCCATCGATCCTCTGATCGACGGCAGCCTTGATTTTCTGAACCATCTCGGCCTTCTCGATCACGGCCTTGCCGGCAAAGTGGCCGCAGCGTTTCGGGAATACCTGGTCTTCGAACTGAATGCCGCTGGCGCCCGCCTTTTCGAGCTGCTTGACCGTACGCACCACGTTGATCGCGTTGCCGAACCCAGTATCGGCGTCCACCAGGAGCGGCAGATCGACCACGTCCCGCATGGCGCCGGCACAGTCGACCAACTCCTTGAGCGACACCAGGCCGATATCGGGCACGCCAAGGTTCATATTGGCGATACCCGCGCCGGTGACATAGACGCAGTCGAAGCCCAGTTCGGCGATGATTCTTGCCGTCAAAGGGTTGGCGGCACCGGGCAAGATCGCGGCGTCACGCTTCGCCAGGAGCTGTTTCAGGCGGGTGCTATGCCTCATGGGCTCCCGGCCGCGACCGACCCTGCAAATGCGCTTCGCAACCCTTCCGCCGTAGCGGTTTCCCAAACATCCCAGACCCGATTCTCGAACCCCTGGAGCAGTAGATCATGGTGCGCAAGCCGTCGCAACCGGCCTCAGCCCATGGTGACGTATCAGGGTTTGTGTCATGGGAAGCGAGGGGGGTACTCCGTGGGTTG
>WTGH01000017.1 GCA_011523655.1 Rhodospirillaceae bacterium | reverse complement strand
AAAACCAGGGAGTCCCTACCCTCTTCTCCCTGACACACAACTCTTGACGTTACCTGCTCGCGGCTTCCGAAATTCCGCCCCTCTATAGCCCGAGATCGCGATCGACACCCCGTCCACCCCGACCTGGCTCCAACTCCGGCCCGGACGACCGGTCCCAGTCTCGCGATGCGGATTCGCCGATCCCCCGGTCAGCGCTCCGGCTTCCATCCATCTCTCTGTCGCCGCCCTTCGCCTTGTCCGGCTCCAACGCTTCGAGCGCCGCGATCCGCTCGCCGGTGACGGCTTCGAGCTGCTCCTTGAGCGCCGCACGGTCGTCGGTGACGAGTTCGGCCCGGTCGCGCGCGCGGGAGATCTCGACGTAGAAGCTCTTCTGCGTGGTGAGGTGGGGGTGGTTCGCCTCCATCGCGGCGATCACGGTATCGACCGTGCGGCCCTGGAACGCATGCACGGTCGAGGCCCAGGCGCGGTCGAGGTGGCGGAGCTGCGGATCGCCGCGAGGGTCTTCTCGGCGCTGGTGTAGCCGCGCGAGACGAGCCGTTCCATCGTCGTGGCGGGGCCGTGCACCGTGCCGTCGCGCACCAGCCGCTCGCGGACGATGGCGTTGATGTCCTGGCGCAGCCCGTGGCTCGGGGCCATCAGCCCGGCCCTGGCGCGTTCCTCGGGCGAGAGCGCGAGCCAGCGCGCGGCGGCGGCGCCCGCGAGGTTGTCGGGCTTCACCTCCGCGACGTTCTCCCCCAGCTTGTCGAAGGCGCGCGCGACGTCGCCCGCGAGGCTCGCCTCGACCGCTTCCTTCAGCGCCGGATCGCGCTGGCGCATGATCTCGTCCATCACCGCGGTCTTCATGCCGGCCTTCTGGAGCTGGGCGAAGGGCTTGCCGGCGTCGACGGCATCGAGCTGCTTAGCGTCTCGGCGATGTTCTTCTCGAACCAGGCGAGCGTGCGCGCGACCGCGCGGTCGTGGGCGTCGACCACGCGGGCGTCGCCGCCGACCAGCGCGGCGAGCGAGACCGATTTCGGGGCCGAGAGGGTGAGGTCGCGGCCGGGGCGGTGGAGGATCTCCCCGTCCTTGCCACGCCGGCCGAGCTCGGTGCCCGAGCCGTCCGGCACCTTGCCTTCGAGGATGCCGCCCCCGTTCGATTGCCGGATGTGCCGGACCCGCGGCGCCTGCGCCGGCCCGGTGCCGGCCCGGTGCCGGCCGCCTCCGCCCATGCCAGGAGACACCGCTGCCCGGCAACTATCGGCGGCTCCCGGTCATGCGCCTGTTGGCGGCTACCGAAAAGTGCGGATAAATGGTGCAGATCAGGTCTTGACGTGATCTGCGAAGGGCGACCGAGCACGCACTGAATCGTCCCGGCGGTCCCGCCCAGGACATGCATCCCACCTGCACCGATGTTGCCGATCCGGAATGCCGTCGCCGTGCGCCGGTGCGATGACGGCGCTGTGGCGTTGCGGTGAGATCGCAGGGGTGGGGGAGACCGGTGCAGCCTCGGACAGAATGGGCTTGGCGGTCACGTCCGAGGCTGCGCCGAGATCCGCACTTGCGTACGGCTCCGAGCGCAGTACTGCCCGGTGATTGCGGATCGTCCAGCCCTCCCCGCCGGGGGCGGCGATGGACGCGTCCGGCCCCGCACGGCCCGGGACGGCACGCGCCAGGAGGGCGATTCGAGTGTGCGAAGATGCGCTGCCGGGGACCGGCGAAGCACGCGGGGCGCATCGCCGTAGCGTCCCGGTTCTCCAATCCGTCGATTGCCGGGCGCGGCGCCGCCGCCCGACGATTCCGGCGCCCGACCCAACCCGGGTTGTCCGGAACTTCCTCAGACGCTATCGCAGGCGACCGCCCGAACCCGGCCAGCCGAGGACCGCCGCATGAACCGAAGCCCAACCGGCGCCGTCGTCGAACTGCTGAAAAGCGCGCAGGAAACGACGGATGTCGTTCTCACGATCGACGGGCGCCCCGCCATCGTGGACATGGACGCCTTCGATCCCCCGGGGAGTATCTGGGAAGCCCGGCGAAGCCTGGACCGTTATCTCGACGAAGCCGAGTGGAGGACAGACGGTCCGGAGTTCGCGCGACTGCGGGAGTGGGTGGAAACCCACTGGGACCCCCGGGAAGAAAAACCGGCGCCGGCCGGCACGGTCGCAATCGGGGACCGGTGGGGCCGGCAGGGCGAGGACCGGCTCGACGCCGCGTCCGCCGCCCGGAAGCTGATCGCCGCTGCCAAACTTTACGGCCGGGAGGAGATCGGAAAACACGCCGCCGAATTCGCGGCGCACGGCACGATTCCGACACGCATCGTCTACCTGCTGAAAGGCCCGCCTCTGGAGACGGCGAAACCCCTCGACGATTTCTGCACTCTCCTGCCGTATGCCGAGGCGCTGCGCCGGATCGAGGCGGAGTCCGATCCGGGAGACAACCGCGTCGCCTGGCCGGAGCCGAACGCGGACAACGTCTGCGGCCTGGAATGCCGGCACTTCGAGCGCATTGGCGCGCGGGACGACCGTTCCCTGCAGTATACGAGCCCGCTATTGAAAGACGGCGTCGAGGCGCTGACGCTCCTCCTCGGGCTGGTCTGGGGCTGCGGGTTTCGCGTGTTTGCAAACTGGAACGGCGTCCCCGCCGCGGCCGTTGCGGCGTTGCCGTACCGGTACACGACCCTGGGGCGGAGCGCGGGAAGCTGTTCCGCGGCGCTGGCCATCCCGGGACTCGGCCCCCCGGTTTGCAGACGCCCCCTCGCGGTGACGGAACTGCACGGCCTCGCGGCCAAATATTCGGCGCTGCCCGCACCGGTCCGGCACCGGTTGCGGCGGGCGATGGCGCGCCTGCGCGACAGCGCCGAGCGGATCGACGGCGACGACAGGACCATCGATCTCGGCATCGCGCTGCATGTCCTCTGTGCGGATGAGGACGAAATGGACATTTCGGCCGCGCTCGTCGCCCAGAAGGCCGCGTGGCTCCATGCGGACTCGGAGGAGGAGAGGCGGCGGACGGAGGACATGCTCGGCCGCTTCCTCCACTTGCATTCCGAGATCGTGCACGGCCGCGCCCCGGACGAATCCGATGCCGAGGCGTGTGAGCGCGGCGCCGAAATGCTGTCAGGCGCCGACGACGTGTTGCGGACGTGTCTGAAGTCCCTGATCGCCGAAGGCTTGCCGGAGGACTGGGACCGGGCGGCGGACCCCTCCGCATTCCGGCGCGACCCGCCCCGGCCGGAAACGGCAACGCCGTCGGTCAAGTCCGACTCCCTGAGCTGGTCGGTCGCGGAGCTGCGGGAGATCGACCGCGCCCTGGAAGCCGTCTGGAAACCGATCGTCGACGAGGCCCCGCTGCCGCCGGCGGGCGTCGGCCCGGTGTCCGTGCAGCCGCTCACGCCGGCGAGCGCCGAACGGTATCGCGAGGAGGGCATCCCCTATGTCGTAATTCACCCTGCACGACTCTACGAGGCCCACCCCAAATGGCCGGGGACGCGATCGGAACCGCTCGACGAGCGCACGCTGTACTACTGCGAGCAGGACGTGGCGCGTCACACGATGCGGTGGCAGGAAGCGGCGGCGCACAGGGGACTCGTCTCGATCGAGGCGCCGACCGACGCCATGCTGTACCGCCCGGAGCATCGCGATCGATGGCCCCGGCCGCTTTACTCGTCGCACGAACCGGATCCGGATGCCGAGATCCCGGATCGACCGCCGGAAATCGCTGAAGCGGTCGTTTCCGATACCAGCGCTTCGGACGCCCGCGAGGCGGAGCCGGTGGCGGCCGGGCCGGACCAGCCCCCGGATCCGCCGTCAGAGCACTCCGCATCGGTCAAGAACGCGCTCGAACGCGAGTGGCCCCGCCTCTGGCGGACCTTCCGGCACGACGTCAACGTGGCGACCGACTCCCTGCTGCACATGCTGGACGCCATCCACTCCAGGCATCTGGCAGAGCGGTGGCGCCTGGAACGGGTCGTGGCTTCGAGCGACGGCAAGTTCAAGACCGTCGAAGACGCTTGCAGGATCGGCGTCAATGTTCTCCCCGCATACCCGAAGCTGCGCGCCTTCCCGGTGTTGACCGGCGAGCCGCTCTTCCGGCGCACGGCGCCCGGCGGTTCGATGGAGCAGGCCGTGTTGAAGGGGTGGATCTGCGACGTTTACGGCCTGTGGGAGAGCCGGTATCGCACCCAGCTCAGACGTCGGATACGAGGCCTGCCCGGCGCAATCCGACCCGAGCAACAGGTCATCGGGGACCTGGGGCACATCCGCAACGACCTGGTCCACAACGACGGGGTTGCCAAAGGCAAGCAGGTGGCGTCCTGCAAGGTCCTGCGGTGGTTCGCGGAAGGGGAGCGCATGCAGTTACGGCTAAGGCATGTCTTCGACTTCCTCAACCAGATGGGATGGCTGCATGAGGGCCCCATCTTCTTCAAGGAACGGGGAGTGGCGAGTTATTGGTTCATAAACCGCGCCGGAGATGTCGAAGATCCGCCGCCGGCCCTGATATCCGTCCGTCCCGCCGTCCACCCGGAGCAAGAGGACCCGCGCCACCGGTTCGAAGCCGGCATGGTCTTCGAGAATGGACTGTTCGGGCGCACCCCGATGGGGCCCGAGCACGAGGAATCGGAAGAACGGGAGAAGGAGACAATGGAGAAGTGGAAGGGGATGACCGTAAACGCGGACGGCGATCTCGATGTCCCCGGTGTGGGCACGGCATCGGCGGCCGCACTGTACCGGTCCCATCTCGAGGGAGAGCGGCGCGCGGCGCCCGGTCTCTGGCAGCCGGCGGTGCGGTTCCGCAAGGCATGATCGGTCGGAGCGTCAAGGTATGCGCTGTCGCGCGCGCCGGCGATCTCAGTCCTCCGGGGCGCCGTCATCGCACCGGCGCCCGGCGACGGCATTCCGGATCGGCAACTGCGGTTCAGGTGGGATGCATGTCCTGGGCGGGATCGCCGGGACGATTCAGTGCGTGCTCGGTCGCCCTTCGCAGATCACATCAAGACCTGATCTGAACCATTTATCCGCACTTTTCGGTAGCCGCCAACATGCGCCCGGCGAAGCCGCTCGACAACTTCCGGCGCATCGCCGAAACTCGACGGCGTACACGAGTTCGGAGAGCACCACTGACCCGAACGAAGCTCGTGCATGCGTGCGGCCCGCTCGTCGCTCTTGAAGGCCGATGCCTCCGCGGTGCCCGCCGGTCCAGCCCTGCCGACCGCGAGTCCCCGACGTGTACCTGTCCTGGGTCTCCGGCAGTGGTTTCCACTGCCGGCGAGGGACAGAGCATTCGGGGCAGGGAGGAGTTGGGGGGAAACCTCGCTATTCGCCACACATGCGAACGCATGCGCAGACCAGCCGCCGACATCGCCTCCCTCGCGCGCGCGATCCTCTTTACTTTACGGCGAGCCGCAGGATTGCTCCGACGACAACGCTGCGAGCCAGTGCGCGCGGCTGATGCACCAACTGCTACCGAGCCGCTTGCGGCACCTCTTGGCCGAGTGCCGAAACTGCATTGCACGCGTCCGCCTCGAGGAGATTGACCGCCCAACACAAACGGCCTCCAATCCGAGAGCAGGTGTATCCACATGCACCAGTTCGAACAAACCCACGACGAACCGATGAGCGTGGCATCATGCTCGTTCCGAACCCGATGCGTCCTGACATGATCGGCTGCCGTGTATGTCGATGCCACTTCTACCACACGAAATTCAAGAGAATTGGCCGTTCACCTGCCAATCCTTCGCCGCCGGATGTATCTCCGCCGCCAAAATTTCCTACATTGCCGGCATTGCCTATGATCACATATGTAATCTCACCCTTGTGATGCGGATAGAGCGCCGGCATCTCGCGCTTTGCCTTATCATTTCCGTGAACTTCTATATTGACTGATCCTGCGTGCTTCGCTGCATCATCCTTTGGACCTAGCACCTTAGGTGCATTGTCCGATAAACGTCCAATAAGTTGTTGCAAATTGTTCGTGTTGTTACTTATTCCTTCATTGACACCTCTCTTCACGGCTTCACTCTTGTAACACTCAAGCGCCTCTTCAATCCGACCCAAAAGCAACAATGTATTTCCTTTGTTAAATGCAGAAAATTGAACATTCGCGCGATCTGCCGCATCGTAATCATCTAACGCATCGATGTACTTTTCTAGTTTCACCTTGCTATTTGCCCGATTGTAGTGCATGACTCCTTTCATCGTCGGTACAACACTTTCCATAGCTTCCGAATAATCCTCAATTGCGCATTGATAGTCTCCAAGAATATAGTTCATGTTTCCTCTATTGAACATAGCCAATGCACGATAGTGCGCGTCAGCCGGTGTCTGAATTAAACCGACGTTCGGCGACCGGTTTCCAAGCTGTTTCAGTGCCACATCGTAGTCGCTCTTTGCCCCCGCATAGTCCTCTATTTGCGCTCTAGCGTTGCCTCGTAGAAAGTAAACAATTGGCTGAGCGGGTCCCAAGCGCAGGCATTCGTCATATGCATCTATGGCTCTACTATATTCGCCTCTTTGGTACAGGTCGCTACCCTTGAAGAGAAACACCTCTGGTTTGCCAAGAGGAGGAATAGGAGAAGAGACAGAGTTTGCGGCCGAATATCCATGCACATCTGGAAACAATGACTGCTCGCTTACACCAAACAAGGTATCAAGCTCTTGCCGTATCTTCTCTTTTTCACTGAAGGGAATTTCAATCTCCAATAGAATTCTATCCTGTGGCATCTCCGGACCCGTGGGATGTCCTGCGACAAACACGCTTCCTTGACGAAGTACGCGGTTAGCGGCATCTCCCTTGAAGATGGGTTCCCAGTACAGTTGTCTAGTTGTTGGCTCAGTTTCCAGAGAAAAGATACGCTGTAGTGTCTGCTCGTTTCGATTATGGGATACTTTACTGAACTGTGTAGTATCGTTTAGGTCTATTACGATTATCTTTCCGGGACATTGGCGATTGTGGGCTGAAGAGGTAGCAAACCAGAGGGCAACCAATGAATGCCAGGTAAAATCAATTAGACCCGTAGCAGCGCCGAAATGCTGAAGTTGTGACAGAAGCTGCAAATCGGTGTCGATTTGGCTGTCACTCGAGTCAAATCCGTATGTGCGCGCAGGTTCCAGTAGTGCATGTTGGTGATACGTCAGGTAGAGTTTTCCGAAGGGTACAGTGCTGTCGTAATCTATTGAATGGCTCTCGGTGACGTGGTCAAGGAGACGACGCGCTGCGCCAGAACGAACTCTCCATGCGCTATCCGACTGACCACGATATGCAAGGCGCCTAGACGGAGAGGCGATCTGTGCGATCTTCGCAAGATACAGATCATCTATTGTTGTCATCGTGCGTTAGTGTCCCCGATTGGAAGGCGTCGGCACGTGCGCAGGAGAGAGTGCGCCATCGACCGTAGGCCCCATTCTCGTCCTTCCTCGACTGTTACCATTATCATAAGTCGAACGTCACCGAGACTCCGTTTTCGTTGGGCTTTCGCGCATCGGGAGCCCAGTTCATGCTGTGTGCCGACTTGCATTCTTGGAAGACCCTGACAGCGATCATGATTCAGGTATGATTGTACCAAGCTGCCGCCGGGGTCTCATTGCGTCCCCTCGCAGATTGTCGATCGCCGACAGTGTCCTGCATAGCTTGAGTACGCCGGAAACGGAGAGGCGCCGATCGCTCGCGGTACTACAGTAAGGACCAGTCCAGCTATTGGCCGCCATGCTGATGGTCGTCTGCTTTGCGTAGCCGCGAACGGGATCGCCAAGCAGTGGCGCAGGCCATGAATGCGCGCGACGGCCTTCGCACCAGGTTCTGGTGCAACGGCTGACACTCACGCTCATGCCGATGCGAGTCGGTCGGCCTCCGCGGTCGTGGTGGCCCGGCGCTTCGCCGCCCACGAGTCCAGATCCGACCGACGGTAGCGCACGCGGTTCCCGAAGCGGTGGAAGGCGGGCCCGTCGCCACTCACGCGGTAGCCGTCCAGCGTGCGGGGCGAGAGACCGAGATAGGCCGCCGCGCGCCTTGTGTCGAAGAAGCCGCTGTCGTCGTTGCCCATGCCGCCCCCGTTCGATTACCGGATGTGCCGGACCTTCCCCGCCGCCGGCCCGGTGCCGGCCGCTTGAGGTCATCCCAGGAGGCGCAGCTCCTGCCGGCCGCAACGCGGGCCAGCGGGACCGAAGGTAGGCGGTGCCGGCGGGGTATTCAAAGCGCACGGTTAGGGAGAATCCGGCAACACCGCGCCGGTCGGGCCAATGCCCACGCTATGGCGCGACGGCGCCGCCACGGACCGCCCGACGGTCGCCCTGCCCAAATGTCGCGCGTGAGCCCGTGGGGGCCCCGGGGCGATCCGTCGCGGTCATCGCGATGCCGCCGAATCCGACGCCCCGATACCCTCCATCGGTGTCCCGGCAGGCGGCGGGGGACCGCCTTCGGCATCGAGACGTGCGGGCGCATGCGTCCGGCCCGCGGCGCGCAGCTTCGGATGCGGATCGCTCTCTGGGTGCTTACGGGGCTGGAACTGGTCCAGCGGGAAAAACTGACAAGTTATTGATATAGCAAAGATTGATGGACTTTCAGAGCACTTCCTACGATATGCGTGTCGAGCACGAACATCCGATCCGGCTCACCTGAAGTCCGGCGGATCGCGCATCGGCCCGCGCGGTGGCAGTTCGAGGTCTACACCGCCGAGGGACGCGAAGCATTCCCGGGTGAATTCAGCCAGGTCCTTGGGGCGCTCTTTCTTGTCGTTCACCGCTTCGCGCAGGATCACCCGCGCCTCCTCTTCCATGGACCGGCCGTTCCCGGCCGCCCGGATGCGCAGACGGGTCTTCACGTCGTCGTCGAGTCTTCGGATCGTGATGCTTGCCATGGCCCTTCGCTCCGCGTCGTGCATCCCAGGATATACGGGGTGCCAGCAATGCAATCAAGCGACAGCCCGGAGGCGGTGCGCCGGGTGGTCCGGGAGGTTTCGTGGTATGAAGGGTTGAAGGCGTCCGGGCCGGCGGGTGCGGCACCGGGCCGGATCGCCGGCAGCCCGATTTTTGCAAAGGCGGGTTTCGTAATCCACGCGCCGCCAAATCCTCTTCGAAGTTTTCCGAGACGAACCATGACCATGCCGACCGACCTGCCCCGCACGCTCTTTTCGCCGGACCACGAGATGTTCCGCGCTTCCGTGCAGTCGTTTCTGGAAGCCGAGGTCGTCCCGCATTACGCGGACTGGGAGGAAGCCGGATATACGCCGCGGGATATCTGGCTGCGGGCCGGCGAGATGGGCCTGCTCGGCACCGGCATCCCCGAGGAATATGGCGGCTCCGGCGGCGACTTCCTCTGGGACGCTATCGTCATAGAGGAACTGGGCCGGTACGGCCTCGCGGCGCCGGCCTGGGACATGCACGGGCACATCATCGCGCCGATGATCGCCGCCCACGGCACAGAGGAGCAGAAGCGCAGAATCCTGCCGGCGATGGCGGCGGGAGAATCGATCTTCTGCATCGGCCTGACCGAGCCCGGCGGGGGCAGCGACCTCGCCGCGCTGCGGACCCGCGCAACGGAGGCGGGCAACGGCTTTCTGGTGAACGGCTCCAAGATCTTCATTACCAACGGCCACATCGCCGATTACATTCTCCTGGCGGCGAACCGCCATCCGGACCGCGGCGCGAAGGGGGTATCCCTGTTCCTCGTACCGCTCGATTCGGACGGCGTTACCCGCGGCCGGAATCTGAAGAAGATCGGCAACAAGGCGCAGGACACCGCCGAACTTTTCTTCGACGACGTACGGTTGCCGGGATCGGCGCTGCTCGGCGATTCGGAGCAGGGCTGGAGCCAGCTGATGCACGGCCTGGCCCGCGAACGGATGGTCACCGCCGTCCGGTCCATGGCGATCGCCGAGGTCGCGCTCGAACAGACCGTCGCCTACACCAAGGATCGAACCGCCTTCGGCCAGCGGGTCTTCGATTTTCAGAACACCCAGTTCAAGCTCGCCGAACTGGCGACGGCCTGCACGGCCATGCGCCCCTTCGTCGACCGGTTGATCCGGTTGCTGGCCGAGGACGAACTGGGCGCCGAACTCGCAGCGATGGCGAAACTCGCGTCCACGGAGCTTGCCGACCGGGTGCTCGACGAATGCCTGCAACTTCATGGCGGGCACGGCTACATGTGGGATACGCCGATCGCCCGGGCCTGGGCGGACGCCCGCGTGCACCGGATCTACGCCGGCACCAACGAAATCATGAAATACATCATCGGGCGATCGCTGTAGCGGCGCCGGCAATCGTTCCGGCCCGGCGTGTCCGGCTCTTACCGCGCCCGCCGGTACAGGATGGTGTAGACCACGATAAACAGCCCGATCAGGCAGAAGGAGAAGATGGTGGAGGCGGTGCCGAGCGCGAACAGGGTCGGCCGGATGCGCTGGGTCATCGAGGCGTTGATGTCCAGCGGCAGGGTATTGTACTCGCCCGACAGCAGGGTCGTCCGGGCGAACTCGTCGTAGGACAGGGTAAAGCCGAACAGGCCGGCGGCGACGATGCCGGGCAGGATGAGCGGCAGGGTGATCTCGCGGAACACCGTCCATTCGCTGGCGCCCATATCCCGGGCGGCCTCCTCCAGGCTGCTGTCGAACCGGTTGAACACCGCCATCATCACGAGAAAGCCGAACGGCAGGGTCCAGACGACATGGACGCCGAGGCCCGACGACCACCAGGCCGGCGGAATGCCGATCTGCTGCAACAGGGTGGCGAGGCCCAGGCTGAGCAGCACGCCCGGCACCATCAGGCCAAGCATGATCGTGTAGAACAGCAGGTTGGAGCCCCGGAACTTGCGCCGGAACGCCATCGCCAGCATGGTCGAGAACAGCGCCGTGATGACCATCACGACGAGCGCCAGGATGATCGACCGCGCGAGCGCGCCCTGCAGGTCGCCGATCGAGGACGGCTCCAGCAGCTTTTCCCACCAGTATGTGCTGAAACCGCGCATGGGAAAGCTGGTGCCGCCGCGCCGGCCCTGGAAGGACAGGGCGAACATCGCGATCATCGGCCCGAAAATGAAGATGATGAACAGGATGTAGTAGACGCTGAAGCCGGTCTTCACGGCCAGCGCCTTCGTCCTCCGCCTGGTCCAGCGCACCATCGCCTACAGCTCCTTGCGGATGTCGACGACGCGCAGGATGAAGAACACGCCGATCATCATCGCGATCATCAGCATGATCGCGTTCACGGCCGCGAACGGATAGTTGGCGGTTCCGTAATAGTTCAGGATCACCGTGCCGGTGGTCGATGTCTTGCCGCCATAGACGACGACGGCGGTCGCGAATTCGCCCATCAGCATGACGAACAGGAAGATCAGGCCGATGGCGACGCCGGGCAGGGACAGCGGCAGGATGATCTCGCGGAAGACCTGGTAGCTGCTCGCCCCCATGTCCCGGGCCGCTTCCAGGATGTCCTTGTCGATCTTGGCCAGCGAAAAGAAGATCGGTCCGACGCACAGCACGACATAGAGCTGCGCCAGCGCCATGGTGTAGCCGAACTCGGAATACAGGAAGAAGGAACTGGGTTTGTCGATGATGCCCAGATTCATCAGCATCTTGTTGAACAGGCCGCGCCGGCCGAGCATCGGCAGCCAGGCCACCGCGCGGATCAGGTAGCTGGTCCAGAACGGCACCATCGCGACCAGGAACAGCGCAAGCTGCCATTTGAAATTCTTGACCTGCATCGCCAGGAAAAAGGCGATCGGGTAGCCGATGATCAGGCAGACGACCATCACGGTGAAGGTGAAGCGGAAGGTCGTCCACAGGGTCGTGATGAAAATGCTGAGCTTCAGGAAATTGCGGTGTTCGGGGTCGAAGAATCCTTCCTGCCGGAAGAAGTTGCCGAAATTTATGAGCGTGAAGTCCGGCGTCATGCCGCCCCTGACCGGCGTCCAGAAGCTGAACACCACGATGCCGATCAGCGGCACCACGAGAAAGACGATCAGCCAGAGGCTTGCCGGCGCGACCAGCCAGCCCGGATGGATCATCTGGTCGCGCTTGGTCTTCTTGACGCGGACGATGTCCATCGCCGGCGGCGCCGGCTGGTCGCCGATCAGGCCGCGGTGATGCCGTTTTGCATGCGCTGGCGCGGTCTGAAGCATGGCGACGTCAGGCGACGCCCGCCGGGGCGGCCGGGCGGACGAAAGGGGAAGGATCGGGGCGGCGCTGCAGGGGCGGGAACCGGCCCCGCCCCTGCCTTGCCGCTTCGGCCCTGAAGGCCGGTGTGCTTAAGCCCGTCAGGCGCTCAGGAACTCGGTCCAGCGCTTCACGAGGTAGTCGTTCTCCTTCATGAGCGAGTTCCAGACCGCGATGTTCTTGAAGCGCGCCTCGTAGGAACCGCCGTCGCGGATCTCGCCCTTCTTGACGATCGGCGTGCCGAACGGATCGTTCAACTCCTTGGCGGCGGGCTTGCCGAGGTACCAGAAGTCCCATTCCTCCTGCGAGAGATGGTCCTTCACGTTGCTCCACACCGACATGTAGTAGCCCTGGCGGGCGACGAATGCGCCACCCCAGCCGTCCAGCCACCAGTTGAGATACTCGTAGGCGGCGTCAAGCTTCTTGCCGGTGACCTTGGCGGAGATGGCGCAGCCGCCGTGCCAGCCGCGCATGCCTTCCTTCGGCGCCGCGTAGATGCAGGGCACGCCCTCGGCCTTCACGGCAGTAACCGCCGGCGACCACATGCTCTGGATCGCGACTTCGCCGCTCACCATCAGGTTGACCGACTGGCCGAAGGTTTCCCAGAAGGCGCGGAAGTGGCCCTCCTTCTTCTTCTTGATCAGGAAGTTAACCAGCTGGTCGATCTCGGCCCGGGTCATGTCGCCCTTGTTGCCGAACTTCATCAGGCCCATGGCCTCGACGGCCATGGCGGCGTCCATGGTGCCGATCTGCGGCGCGTTCACCAGCGCGACCTTGCCCCTGAAGTCGGCGTGGAACAGCTCGGCCCAGCTTTCGATCTTGCGGCCGGTCTCCTCCGGGTTGTAGCCGATCGAATCGGCGTTGTGCCAACCCGGCAGCATGGAGATGTAGCGCGACGGCCCCTTGGCCCGGCTGCCGTCCGCGTTCAGCCAGAGATGGCGGAACGGCGCATCGCCCTGTCCCAGGCTCGAGCCCGGTGTCAGGCGGCCGGTCTTGGTCAGGTTCGAGACCTTGTCCCAGTTCTTGATGCGCTTGGTGTCGATCGGCTGCCAGACTTTCGCCGGGATCATCAGATCCATGTCGTTGAAGTAGCCTTCGGCGACCTCGTACTGGTCGTTCTGGTTCAGCATCTTGCCGACCATGGCGCCGTAGCCGAGCGCCTGGCCGCGGATCTTGTCGCCGGTGTCCTTCGACGCCCGGCTCTGGATCTCGTTGATGATGCTGACGCCGAGGCCGATGGTCCGGACCGATTCGGCGCCATAGACGATGGCCGGCGCACCGGTCATGGTTCCGGCCGCGGCGGCGCCTGCGGTTGTCAGCACGAAACGGCGACGCGACAGGCCGGTCTTCATCTCGTGCAATGTCGGTTTTCTCGGCATGGTCATTCTTGGATTCCTCCCTAGAGAAAAACGGGGTTGGCCCGCCCCGCCGCCGCTTTCCACCCCATGGCGGTGCGGCGCGCTGCGAAACGGCGCAACCTGTCACACCATACAAGTCAACGGGGAAACCGCAAACCGAAAAGCCGCGCCGGCCGGTCAGGCGCGTTCGGTGTGGAAGCGGACCAGCCGCAGCAGCCAGAAGATGATCGAGAACACGCCGGTCAGCACGATCAGCGCCAGGACGGCGGCGATCCGTTTGCCGAGGTCCGGGCCGAGGACGACCGGCTCGCGCACCAGGTAGACGATCAGGGTCTGGACCGATTGCAGCGTCGCGCCGGCGCCGATCAGGATGGCGATGAAGGTCGAGCCGCGCAGCGAACTCAGCACCATGTTTTCCATACTGCGCTGTTCGACGATGTGCAGCCGGTAAGCCCGCCAGTGATATCCACAGAAGCCGACGATGCCGGTGAGCAGCGCCGCCCAGAACACGACGTTGTCGAAGGTCGTGTCCGCGATGATGAAATTGAACAGCTCTTCGAACGGCTTGTAGAAGAACAGGAATATCAGGACGACGATGTAGACGAGGAAGCCGACGAGCGTCCAGAACCACCCCCAACCGCTCATCGCTCACCCCCGTTGCTGCCATGGCCGGCCGGCCGCAATGCCTTCCGCGCCGGATCGTGCTGAATAGCCGAAGACGGAAGGGTTAGGCAAATCGGCATTAGCCTGCTCGCTTTTCTTCCGCGTCGGTCATCGGCGGTCGCCGGCCGGCCCAGCCGCCCGCGGCTTCATAGCAGGCCGCGATTTCGAGCAGTTTCGCGTCGGCGTTCCAGTCGCCGATCAGTTGCAGCCCGGCCGGCAATCCGCCGGATGTCAGGCCGCTGGGAACCGAGACCGCCGGCTGGCCGGTGAAGGACGCCATGCGGGCCAACCGCCCGAGCGCCGCCGTACCGTCCACCGGGGTGCCGTCCAGGATGCCCTGCCCGTCGTTGGCGTCGACCGCCGGAATCGGCGTCGTCGGCAGGACGAAGGCGTCGAACCGCTGCATGAGGTCCGATACCTGCGCCTGCACTGCCTGCTGGATCGTCAGTGCCTTGTCGACATCCGCTGAGGATATGTCCCGGCCGGTGAGAACGCGTTCGCGGACGCTGGGCGAGAGCTTGCTGTCCGCCGCCTCGGCGCGCGCGCCGTGCAGGGCGTAGACCCGGCCGAGGGAGATCGTCGTCCAGGCCGCCACCGCATCGTCTGCGAATGGCAGGTCGAGGCGCTCGGTTTCCGCGCCGAGCGCTTCGAGAACGGCAATGGCTGCCCGGCAGTGCCGGTCGATATCCGGATCGACGGCGCTGTCGAACAGGGTTTCCGCAACGCCGATCCGGATGCCTTCGAGCGACGGCCTTGCCCGATGCCCGGCAAACCCGTCTCCCGGATCGAGCGCTTGCATCATCAGGGCGGTGTCGGCGACCGAGCGGGTCATCGGTCCGCCGGTATCGAATTCGCCGGCGAGCGGATAGATACCCTGCTGGCTGACGCGCAGGTGGGTCGGCTTCAGGCCCACGATGCCGCACAATGCCGCCGGGATGCGCACGGAACCGCCGGTGTCCGTACCCATGGCGCCGGGAACCAGTCCGGCCGCCACGGCGCAGCCCGATCCGCTGCTCGATCCGCCGCACACCTTGCTGCGGTCCCACGGATTCTTCGCCGTGCCGAAATGCGGGTTGATCCCGGTCGGGCCGAAGGCGAATTCGTGCAGGTTGGCGAGGCCGACGACGATGCCGCCCGCCGCGCGCAGGGCGGCGACGGATTCGGCGTCCGCGGTGCCCGGACCTTCGGCAATCAGGCGCGAGCCGCAGGTCCGCGCCATGCCGCGCACGGCGAACAGGTCCTTGATGGCCAGCGGCACGCCGTGCAGCGGGCCGAGATCGTCGCCTGCCATGACCGCAGCCTCGGCGGCGCGGGCGTCGGCCAGCGCCAGGTCCGGATAGACCGAGATAAAAGCGCGCAGCCCGTCGTTCAGCCGCTCGATCCGGTCGAGGCAGGCCTGCACCGCCTCGACCGGCGAAACCCGCTTCTTCCGGATGTTCTCCGCCAGGTCGGCAATCGGCATCCATGTCAGGTCCGTCATGGGCTTCCTATCCTTCTGCCGCCGGGACCGCTGCGATCAGCGCGATGCCGACGAGGACGACATAGAGGCCGTCCTTGATCGCCGGCACGGCCTGCTTGTCCCGGTCGCGCGACGCGATCACTGCGATCAGTTCCAGAATGAAGAAGATGACGCCGAGGGAGAAGAGCGGCCAGATCGTGTCCCACCAGGACGGATCCTTGGCTGCCGGGATGCCCTGCATCGCACGCCAGATCAGCAGCAGAACCGGCAGCAGCGTCAGGTAGAGGTAGGCGGCCAGGAAGCGGAGCCGCGTCAGCCGGCGGTCGAGCAGCCAGAAGACCAGGAAGAACGCCGCCAGATGCAGCATGTCCCAGATCAGCGACTCGTATTTGGCGCCCGCCGTCGACTCCAGCAGGTTCAGGAAACCGAGGATCAGGAAAAAGACCAGCAGGTCGCAGAGCAGCCATTCGCGGAAGGATTCGCCGCCATTCTTGGCGCTCCACGACCGGGTCGCCTTGTCGAACAGCATGACCAGGGCGACCGCGAACGACGCCGGATACAGCAGATACAGCACGATCGCGTATTGCTGCTCGGGCTTGAGGGCGATCCAGCACAGCAGCAGGATCGCCGCGACCGGCAGCAGCAGGCCGAACAGCCGCGCCGCCGACGGCGCTTCGACGGTGGCGGGCGCCGTCGCCTCCGCCGCTTCTTCCCCGTCGGCGGGCTGCGCGGTCAGACGCGGATGGGCCCGGATGACCAGTGTTGCCAGAAAGATGAGGACCGCACCGCCGGCGACCGCCAGCATCACGATGAAGAATGCGAGCGCGTCGGGGTCGCTGCGCCACCGGCCGGCCTTCGCCTGCGCCGGGTCGCCGTCGAGCGGCGGAAACTGCCACACGACGATCAGCGCGACGGCGACGAGCAGGACAAGCGCCAGAACGATCTGCGGCCAGCGGATGTTGAGCTGGCGCGCACCGGCGGACGTCGCCATGCGGATTCGCCCGGCCAGCAGCAGCACCAGGAAGGCCAGCAGGCCGACAACGGCGATGCCGATCATGATTTCCAGAAAAGCGGTCGACCTCGCGTCCATCGAAGCTCCGTCCAGGATGTGCCGTCGGGCGGCGGCGGCCGGACGTTAGCCTGTTCGCCCCTGAATTCCAAACGGCTTGGACTCTCCGCCGGCAATCTGGTTTTCTGGCGCCCGCCGCTGCCGGAGGAAACCATGACCGACCCATCGAGCGAAACCTATGTCGACCGGACCTATGGCGCGGCCGGGATCGGCTATGGCGGCCGGCCCGGCATCATCGTCGTCGATTTCCAGACCGCCTTCACCGAGCCGCAATACGCGCTGGGCGGCGCGCCGCTGATCGAACGCGCGGTCGGCAATACCGCGCGGCTGCTGGACGTGGCGCGCCGGGCCAACGTGCCCGTAGCCTCCTGCTACACAGCCTATTCGGCGACCGGCCGGGACCGGCCCTACTGGAAGGTCCAGGCGGTGATCGAAGACCTCGTGCACGGCCATCCGTCCACGCAGCTCGATCCGCGCATCCACGATCCGTCCTACGATGTCGCCTTCTGCAAGTCCGGCGCGTCGATCTTCTTCCAGACGCCGTTGGTCGCCTTTTTCGCGAAAGAGCGGGTCGATACCGTGATCGTCACCGGCTGCGTGACCAGCGGCTGCGTGCGGGCGTCCGCGGTCGACAGTTTCCAGTGGGGCTTCCGCACCATCGTTCCGGAGGACTGCGTCGGCGACCATCATGAAGCGCCGCACCGCGATAATCTCCGCGACATCGGCCGGCGCTATTGTGATATTACCGACGCGGATTCGGTGATCGGCTGGCTCGAAGCGTGGCGCGGCCGCAATCGCCACGAGCCGAAATGACGAGAGACGCCCGATGAGCAGTTCCGGCAGCGATCTGACAAACTGGTTCGACAGCAAACTTGCCGATCTGCAGGAGCAGATCGACAAGCTGGGCAACGGCGAGGCGGCGAGACCCGCGCCGGAGCCCGATTTGTCGGTGCCGCCGCCTGCGCCCTCCGCCCGCACGAACGGCGACGGCGTCGAAGCGCGGGCGCCTGCGCCGCCGCCCGGCGACGGCGACGGACGGTTCGTTCCCGAGGTCGGCCGGGGCAATGGCGACGGCGCTGCGATCGAGGCGCGCGAGGCCCGCTCCGGGTCGGGCAGTGCGGTCGCCGAGCGCCGCCCGGCCGCCATGGGCCGGCCGCGCCGGCGCGCCGCCGTCGGCGGCGGCTACCGGCTCGGCGTCGATGTCGGCGGCACCTTTACCGACCTGCTGCTGATCGAGGAGGAATCCGGCCACGCCTGGACCGCCAAGGTGCCCTCGACGCCGCAGGATTCCGCTCAGGGCGTACTGCACGGCATCGAGCGCATCTGCGGCTACGCCGGGATCGGGCCGACCGATATCGGCGCGGTGATGCACGGCACGACGGTCGCCACCAACACGATCCTGACGCAGACCGGCGCGCGGGTCGGCCTGGTCACGACCAAGGGCTACAAGCAGACCCTCCAGATCGCGCGCTCCTATGTGCCGGGCGGCCTCGGCGGCTGGGTGATCTTCAACAAGGCCGATCCCCTGGCGCCGCTGGAACTGACCATCGAGGCAGACGAGCGAATCGGCGCGAAGGGCGAGATCGTCGAGCCGCTGGACGAGGACGCGCTGCGCCGCGACCTTCAGAGGCTGAGCGGCGAGGGCATCGAGGCGCTGACCGTCTCGCTGATGAACGCCTATGCCAGCGGCGTCCACGAGCAGCGCATCCGGCGCATTGCCGAGGAGATCCTGCCCGGCGTGCCGATCTCGATTTCCTCGGAGGTCGTGCCGGAGATGTACGAATACGAGCGGACCGAGACGACGGTCGTGAACTCCTACATCCGCCCGGTCGTCTCCCGCTACATCGAGAGCCTCAACGCCGAACTCGACCGGCGCATGAACGGCGTGCAATTGCATATCCTGCGCTCCGACGGAGGCCTGGCGAGCGCCGATGCGGCCAAGGCGACGCCGGTCAACCTGCTGATGAGCGGCCCGGCCGGCGGCGTTTCCGGCGCCATCTGGATGGCCCGCCAGGCCGGCTACGACAACCTGCTGACCTTCGACATGGGCGGCACCTCGACCGATGTGGCGCTGATCCAGAAAGGCGTCGCCCAGACCCGGCGCGAGACGCGGGTCGGCGACGTGACGGTGCGGGCGTCGTCGGTCGATGTGCGCACGGTCGGCGCTGGCGGCGGCTCGATCGCCTATGTGCCGGAGTTGACGAAAGCGTTGCGCGTCGGGCCCCAGAGCGCCGGGGCGGAGCCGGGTCCTGCGGCCTACGGCAAGGGCGGCGGCGAGCCGACCGTGACCGACGCCAACGTCGTGCTCGGCTACCTGCCGTCCGGCGCCCGGCTGGGCGGCGAGATGGCGCTCGACTACGGGGCCGCCGAGGAGGCGGTCGGCAAGGTCGCCAAGGGGATGGATCTGCCGCTCAAGGCGGCGGCAGAGGGCATTATCGACATCGTCAACGAGAACATGTTCGGCGCCCTGCGGCTGGTCTCGGTCGAGCAAGGCTTCGATCCGCGCGAATTTTCCCTGATCGGCTTCGGCGGCGCCGGCCCGCTGCACGCCAACGCGCTCGGCCGGCTGATGAATTCCTGGCCGGTCATCATCCCGCCCGGGCCGGGCGTGCTGTGCGCCTACGGCGATGCGACGACCCGGGTGCGCGACGAAGCCTCCCGGACCTTCGTGCGCCGCTTCGACGAGACGACCGACGCCGAGGTTGCCGAAGCGCTGGAGGCGCTGGCCCGGCAGGCGGCCGAGGCGCTCAATGCCGAAGGCGTGCCCAGCAACGAGCAGTCGGCGCTCTACCAGATCGACCTGCGCTATCACGGGCAGGGCATGCAGCTCACCGTCGATGTCACGCCGGAGGAATTCGCCCAGGGCGGTCTGCGCGAGGTCGCGCGCCGCTTCGACGAATTGCACGAGCAGCTCTTCACCTTCCGGCTCGACACCATGCACGAATCCTACAATCTGCGCGCCCTGGTGCAGGGCCGGGAGAGCGCCGCGACGGCCGAAGAGCTGCAGCAGGGCACTGGAGACCCCTCCGGCGCCATACGCGAGCAGACGCGGGTCTATATCGAAGGCCGCGAACACCCGGCGCAGATCTACGACCGCGCCCTGCTCAAGGCCGGCGACCGCATCGCCGGGCCGGCCATCGTCACCGAGATGGATTCGACGACCCTGATCCTGAACGGCCATACCGGCGCCGTGGACGAGGTCGGCAACATCCTGATTCGCCCGATGAACGGCCGATAGGGAGGACAGCAGCCATGCCAGCCCGCCTGATCCAGACCAATACCGCCCCGTTCAAGAAGGTCGACGTCGATCCCGTCACCCTCGACATCATCGAGAACGCGATGCGCAACGCGCGCACGGAGATGGACGCCGTGCTGTTCCGCACCGCCATGTCGCCCGGTATCCGCGAGCAGCACGACGCGTTCCCCATGATCGCCAACGCCGACGGCAAGATGGTGGTCGGCCAGTTCGGCTCCTTCTTCTGGGGTTTCCAGCAGGGTTACGACGGCGAGATCGAGGAAGGCGACGTCTTCCTGACCAACGATCCCTATTCCTGCAACGGCGCGATCAGCCATCTCAACGACTGGCTGACCATGATGCCGATCTATATCGACGGCCGGATCGTCGCCTGGGCCGCCATGTTCGGCCATATGACGGATATCGGCGGCAAGGTGCCGGGCAGCCTGCCGACCGACGCGGCGCAGATCTTCGAGGAAGGCATCCAGATCCCGCCGGTCAAGATCTACCGCAAGGGCAAGCTGAACGAGGAGATCCTCGAACTCATCCTGCGCAACTGCCGCCTCCCGGACTGGAACCGCTCGGACTTCAACGCCGTGGTCGCCGCCCTGCGCCTCGCCGAGCGCCGGGTGCACGAGATGGCCGAGCGCTTCGGCGTCGACGAGCTCGCCGCGGCGATGAACGAGATGCTCGACCGCAACAAGCGGGCGATGAGCGCGATCCTCCAGATGGTGATCCCGGAATCGCGCCGCTATTTCGAGGACTTCATCGACGACGACGGCCTCGGCATGGGGCCCTACAAGGTCGCCTGCACCATGTGGCGCGAGGGCGAGAAGGTGATCTTCGATTTCGAGGGCACCGATCCGCAGTCGATCAGTTCGGTGAACTTTCTCCTCAACGAGGAGATGTTCAAGATGTTCCTCGGCTCCTTCTTCATCAATATTTTCGACCCGCAGATCCTGTTCAACGACGGCTTCTACGACCTGGTCGACGTGCGCATTCCGCGCGGCACCATCCTGAAACCGATCCGCCCGGCCGCGCTCAGCTCGCGTACTCACATGCTTGCGCGCATCTTCGACATCATGAGCGGCCTGCTCGGCCAGGGCTCGCCCGAGGCGCTGTGCGCCGCCGGCTTCTCCGACAGTCCGCACTTCATGTATTCGGGCTACGACAAGTCCGGCGAATGGTACCAGCTCTACCAGATCGGCTTCGGCGGCGTGCCGGGCCGGCCGGCGGGCGACGGGCCGGACGGCCATTCCTTGTGGCCCTCCTTCACCAACGTGCCCAACGAGTTCCTTGAGGCCTATTTCCCGCTGCGCATCGTGAAATACGAGACGATCGCCGACAGCGGCGGGCCCGGCCTGCACCGGGGCGGCAACGGCCTGTCGATGGGCTACCAGTTCCTGGAGCCGGGCGAGATCTCGATCCACGACGACCGCTGGCTCACCCATCCCTGGGGCGTCAACGGCGGCCTGCCGGGGCGGCGCAGCACCAAGCTGATGGTGCGCGCCGACGGCTCGCAGCAGTGGATGGAATCGAAGGCCGACCGCGTCCATGTCGAGCCCGGCGACACGCTCTACTTCAACACCTGGGGCGGCGGCGGCTGGGGCGACCCGCTGGAGCGCGACGCCGAGCAGGTCGCGCTGGATACGAAGCGCGGCCTGGTAACGCGCGACGGCGCCCGGCGCTACGGCGTGGTGCTGGACGAGAACCTTAGCGTCGACGCGCGCGAGACCGAGACCCTGCGCAGCCGCATGGCCGCCGAGCGCGGCGACGTTGCCCTGTTCGACACCGGCGGCACGGTCGAGGAACTCAAGGCCCGCTGCAAGGCCGACACCAGCCTCGACCCGCCGCGCCAGCCCGTCTTCCAGAAATGGATGCAGGCCCAGCCGATGAAGATGGCGGCGGAGTAGGGGGCGATCCCCGCAAGACGCGGGTGCCTAGGTAAGGAGGGAAAACCGGCCAAGTTCTGAATTTGAACTCAAATGATTTTTTTATTTCAAACGCAAAAGATCATATTTGTATTGATCTTGGCCCGCAGAGAATATAGACAATATTTTTCCTCGTCTGAACTAGAAAGCAATCAATACATTAGCTGAATCTACGCTCGCCGACCAAATGAGTATTCCTGACATTAACTTCCGAAATATCCGCTCTGTTGATAGCAGCCAACAGGCCGGGTTCGAAGAGCTATGTTGTCAACTTGCTTCTTTGGAATGCACACCGGAAGGTTCAAACTTTGTCAGAAAAGGCCGAGGCGGTGACGCTGGGGTCGAATGTTATGTCCGACACCAGAACAACAGTGAAGTTGGATGGCAAGCTAAGTTTCTATTTCGTTGGGATGCGAGTCTTTCTTCACAGCTTGACAAGTCGATTGCCACCGCATTGGATAAACATCCTGACCTAGTGGAGTATATTGTTTGCTTACCATTCGATCTCCCTGATTCGCGGTCCGCTAAAAGAATATCCGCACGTCAGAAGTGGAATGACTGGTGTCTAAAGTGGGAGAAGCGAGCTAACGAACAGAAACGAAACATTAGTTTCAGCCTATGGGGAAAGAGCGAACTCTGCGCCCGTCTTATGCAGGATGATCCAGCCTATACGGGTCGCACACTATATTGGTTCGGAGTTGAGTCATTAACAGAGGGGTGGTTCAATCAACAGTTTGAAACAACAAAAGCATCCCTTGGTGACCGGTATATTCCTGAAACTAATGTAGAGCTTCCAATTCGGCAGGATTTAGCCGCGTTTGCTCGTCACCAGTTGCTTCAGGATGCAGTGGATGGATGGTTTATTCGCTTATCTGAAATGGGGCATAGGACAGCAAGGTCCATCCGAGCGGTGCGGGCGGACGGAGTCAAAACAAGAGCAGATGCTTTGTCAAGGGCGGTTAGCACCATAACCGACCAACTTGGTGCTGATCCTGTTTCCATTGACCAACTGTTTCTGACAGCTGATTGGCAGATTGCAATTTCTCAGTGTCTCGACAACGCGCGCGATGATTTTCGTTGGTCGATTGATCTTCCGGTGGCTAAATCGGAAAGCATGGGAACCGAGCCTGAACGATGGGCAAGGCACAATATTTCTCAGTTGATAGAGACATTGCAAGAAATCGACGATGCGCTGATGTCGAATCGGTGGCAGATGGCTAACGCCAAAGCAGTCCTCCTTAAGGGACCGGCAGGTATTGGCAAGTCTCATTTACTTGCAGATTTCGTGCATTATCATCTTGAAAAAGGCGGTCCAGCCCTAATGCTCCTCGGAGAGACATTTGTGGAAGGCGAGCCTTGGCCGCAGATACGAGATCGGTTAGACCGGCCCGCGACGGAACAATTCAAACAATTCCTCGGCGCTCTAGATGCGGCAGCCCAAGCTGCCGGGACGAAAGCAATTTTCTGCATTGATGCGCTAAACGAACGAAACGGACTTGACATCTGGCCGGGACGTCTTGCCGCTTTTTTAAAGTCCTTCGAATCGTTTCCAAGGGTAAACGTTATCCTAACATGCCGATCTACATATGTCCGATACATAATTCCAGAGTCGGTGAACAAAAACATACTTCTTCAAGTCGAACACTTCGGATTTGGTCGCCGCAATGACGAAGCTGCTCACGTATATTTGGAAATGAGGGGAATTCTGCGGCCAGGCACTCCAAATATGCTTCCGGAGTTCGAGAATCCTCTGTTTTTGAAAACCTGCTGTGATGCGCTAATTTCCGGCGGGCAAAAGGAATTTCCGAAAGGGCTGCGAGGTGTAAGCGCGATCTTTCGCTTCTACAGCGAGGCCGTAGCGGCGGCATTGGTCAGACGAATGAAGCTTGACCCGCATCAAAACATAGTTTCGCAAGCTATTTCTGGTTTTGCGCAGCTACTTTCTAACGCAGGAAGGGGTTATGCTACAAAATCGTCAACTATAGAATTCTTCGAATCCGTTTTCCGATCACGAGGATTTAAAAGCACTTCACTGCTGACGCAACTTGAACACGAAGGACTTCTAACGGTAGACCTTATGCCGAACGAAGGCGCCACGTCAGTAGAGATGGTTCGTTTTACTTTTGAGCGATTCAGCGACCACGCGATTTCGTCTCGTTTACTGGATGACCATCTGGATAACAAAAACGTTCGTACCTCCTTTGATGCTGGCCGTCCGTTGTACGAGTATGTGTTTGGTCCAAGAAGTTACGAACGCGCCGGCATAGTGGAGGCTATGGCGATCCAGCTTCCAGAGCGCTGCAGCGTCGAATTGCTGGACGTCGGTTCCGAATCTTCATATCATCTGCACCAAGCGTTTTCTAATAGCCTTCTCTGGCGCGAACAATCGTCTTTTACAAGTCGTACGCTTGAGTTGGTGGAAGAGGTGTTGGACCAAGAGGAGATTATTGATATACTAATTTCGATCGGAACCGAACCGACTAACCCCTACAATGCTAATTTTCTTCATCGCCGCTTGATAAATCTAAAGATGCCCGAGCGGGATGAGCGTTGGTCGATCCATATAGGAGCGCGCGGCTTCGAAGGGCCAATCAATACTCTGGTCTCATGGGCGATAAAAAATGAGAACAAATACATCGATGACACGCGTGCCGAATTGGCTGCGACAATGCTGGCCTGGTTACTTACCACGTCGCATCGCGAGGTCAGGGATAAAGCCACCAAGGCACTGGTGTCCATTTTGAGTAACCGTCTCACGCTCGGAGAACTTCTACTTAATCGATTTTTGGAAGTGGATGACCTATACGTGCTGGAACGGTTGCTGGGTGCATGCTATGGCGCGGCATTACAGGGCAAACAAGACCAAGTGATCGGTCGGCTCGCTGAGTTCATATTCGATAGGCTATTTTCCTGCGGCAGACCACCGCAAAACCTACTTCTCCGCGACCATGCACTTTCTTTCTTGGAATACGCATCAATGCGTGGCGTATTACCAAACAGAATTGACATTGAAACAGCGCGACCGCCTTATCAAAGCCCTTGGCCGATACAGCAGGTTTCGGATGATATAATTAGGGGCTATGAGGAGATAAATCGCGACGAAAGATATTACAACGGAATTGTATTTTCGACGACGCCAATGAACGATTTTGCACGTTATGTTGTTGAGCGGCTAGTTGCAAATTGGAGCCCCGCAGGAATTGAATCGAGTGTCGTTCCCAAATTAAGTGATTCATTGAGAGCTTGGAGGAATGAGTTTGCAAAAGATGCTTCTATTGAACAATTGAAGGCACTTGAGGAATTTGAAAATGCAGCATTGGATGCGCATATCGCACGTTATATGAAGAAAGGCGAAGACGCGGATTTGCAAATAGATTTTGCCGAAGAAGAACTAGAGAATTCCGAAAGCAAATTTAAAGAGATAATGTCTTCCGAACAATGGGAGGATTTTCGTGTTCGGGCGAAGAGAGCGATACGGAATCCTTGGCTTGCTCGGTCCGACACAAATGAAGCGGCGACTTTCGATGTCGGGTGGGCTCTTCGATGGATTTGCAAAACAGCACACGATCTGGGTTGGACTATAGAAAAATTCGGCTATTTCGATACCCTCCATCCAACCCGTGATCGAAACAACCATAGAGTTGAGCGCATTGGAAAAAAGTATCAATGGCTAGCGCTTAATAATCTTTTAGCTCGAATGGCCGATAATCTTGCTTTTGTGGGAGACCATTGGGGAAGGGGAGGGAAGCCTCCAGTGGTTTTCAAGAATGCGCGCCAAATAGGGTTGCGTGATATCGATCCGTCTCTTCTGATGAACCGAACCCACTTTGACGGGTGGGCCGAATGGGAGCGGAAATGGTGGGTGCCATATGAACCGCGCCTCCGCTCCGTCGAACCGCAAGAGCGTCTTGCTTGGTTGCACAGCGAGAGAGATATCGTAAACAACGTCGATCTGATAGATTTGGTTGAGCCAAAAACAAATCGACGGTGGCTTGCACTAGAAGGTTTTTCAAAATGGACAGGATCGGGATTATTTGACGGACGAAAAGAGCTACAGCGTGATACTTGGTTTCGTCTCGATTGTTTTTTGGTTCATGAAAGCGATATTGACGATACCATCAGTAAACTACAAAGAAGATCGCTTCTTGATCCAAGTCTGCTTCCAAGTGTAGGTTTCTTGTCCGACTTCTATCTCGGCGAATATTCGTGGCATCCGGATATTGAGAATGACGCGGAATACGAAGTAACTCTCCGAGAAGACTTACATTCTTTTTCTCTGATGCCAACTGTCGCCACTTATCGTTGTGAAAGGTCGGGATATGACTATTCTATAGATAAGACGATTAGCTTCGCAATGCCTGCGCCGTGGCTCAGAAAAGAGATGAAATTGAAACTTGAGAACAGTCAATCACCGATATTCGTTGACGTTAACGGGAGAAAAATTTTTTTCGATCCAAGTACCTTAGAGCCGGGGCCTTCCGCAGCACTTATTGATCGCGAAATATTTCTTCAGGCTCTTGACCGCCTGAAACTAGCCGCTATCTGGGTCATAGCTGGCGAAAAGAGCGCATACAGTGCACGTAGTTCTAGCATGGACTTCGGAGGAAGAGTTGGCCACACAACCATCCTTTACCTTCAGAATGGAAAATTCTCAAGTACGATTCACAAAGAGTGGTTCATGCCGAGTCAAAACCAACTAAAAGAGTTCTTGGGAACGACCGATATCTCTCCAGAATTTTTTGCAAAATTCGCTTCCTGAGCGCCGCTTCCTCAATCGTTCCGGAAATTCACCGACCGCAGATACGCCAGGCACGCCTCCAGCGGTTCGACGTCGCCGAACTTGGCGTCGATGTCGAACAGGTTCCATTCGGTGGCGCCGGGGATGCGGTCGCCGATGGCCTCGCGCACGGCGATCGGGCGGAAGCCCTCGGCCAGCCCGTCGGTGACCGTGGCGCGCACGCAGGCCGAGGCGGTGACGCCGGTGACCAGGATGGTATCGACCCCGGCGGCGCGCAGGTAGCCGGCGAGATAGGTGCCGTGGAAGGCGCTCGCCCGCTTCTTGATCATTACCTGCTCGCCGTCGATCGGCGCGATCCGGCTGTCGATCGCCCAGATGTCCTCGTTCTTCTGGTCGGCGATCTCGATCGGGATCTTGTAGTGCCACAGGCCCATGTCGGTGCGCGGGTCGTCCGGGTCCGGGTTCTGATAGCAGACCGTGGTGTAGACCACCGGATGGCCGTTCTCGCGGCAAGCGTCGATCAGCTTGCGGGTCGCCGGGATGATCCGGTCGTCGATTCCCTCGCAGGTGAAGGGATAGCCCGGCCGGGTCCAGGCGTTGGCGAGGTCGACGTTGATCAGCGCCGGCTTGCGGCCGAAGCCGATGCGGCGCTGGAAGCCGCGCTCCCGGTACAGCGCCGTCGCGGCGGCAAAGGCGTCTTCCAGCTTCGTTTGCAGATCGGCGATTTCGCGGTCCATGGTCAGTGTCCTTTCGCGGCCGTGACGGCCTTGAGGTCGATATCGAAGCCGTCGAGCAGGATGTTGCAGATCTCGTCATAGGCGGCGCCGACCCGGATGGTCTCCCACGAGATCAGGTCGACGATGGAGCTGCCGAGCCCCTTGTCGTTGTGGAACGGCGTCAGGCCGTAATCGACCGAGAGGTCGGCCGCCGCCGTCACCTGGTCCTCGATATCCTCATAGACGAACTTGCTGCCGGTGCCGGAGCGGTTGGCCGACGAGCCGATCACCGCATAGGCGTTCTCGCGCGCCAGCCGGGCGATCTCGTCGTGCAGGGGGCCGGCGTTGAGCAGCATGTCCATTGTGCCGGCGAGGGTCGCGTTCTTCAGCGCGAAGGGCGGCAGGCTGCGGATCACCGGGTGGCTCTCGTCGAACGGCGCGACGATGGAGAAGGGCAGGTCGTGATCGTGGATCACGGCGCTCACGACGTCGCGCGCCCGGTCCGGTACCCGGATCGCTTCGGTGAACAATTGCCAGTCGCAGAAGTTGCCGCACGGCTTGCTGAACGGCCGCTCCTTGGCGCGGTACATGCGCTGGACGGATTCCTCTTCATGGCCGACAATGGCGTAGCCGACGCTGACCGGAAAGATCGCGACGCCGCCGTTACAGACGGTCTCGAAAATGCGCTCCGCGTCTTCCGCGATGGGTCGGCCGTCGAACACCCTGTACCTCCCTGCTGCGCCCCGATCCTTTCGGGGCGGCGCCACAATAGGGCGGCGGCGCAATTGCACAAGGCCCGCGGCGGAGGCCGGCAGACGAAGAGGCGAAGTACCATGGCGAGACCGGATATCGCCGGCGATGCGCGGCGTGCCTTCGATGTCATCGCGGCCGGCGGCATCGGCATCCTGCCCATGGATGTCGGCTATTCGATCATCGGCGGCAGCGCGGAAGCCCTGAAACGGATTTTCGAAGCCAAGCGCCGCGCGCCCGCAAAGCTCAACGCCATGGTGGCGGACAATGCGATCCACCGCGAGGTCCATGTCGTCGACCGGCGCGGCGCCGAGATCGTCGCCTGTATTACGGAGGACTACGACCTGCCGCTCGGCGCCATCGCGCCGGCGCGCATGGATCATCCGCTGCTCGCGACCCTGCCGCGCGAGGCGATCGCCGCCAGCCAGAAGGACGGCACCGTCGTCATGCTGCTCAACGCCGGTCCGTTTCACCGGGAGATCTGCCGCCTGAGCCGGGAGGAAGGCCATCCCCTGTTCGGCTCGTCGGCGAACCTGTCGCTTGCCGGCACCAAGTTCCGGGTCGAGGATATCGAGCCGGAAATTTCCGGCATCGCCGACATCGTGATCGATCATGGCCTGCGCAAATACCATCCCTACAAGGCGTCCTCGACGCTGCTCAACGTGATGACGCTGGAGGTCGTGCGTGTCGGCTCCTGCTACGAGATCGTCGCAGATGTCCTCGAGCGGCATTTCGGCATCGCGCTGCCGCCCCTCGATACAGCGCGCGAGCGCGCCTACTCGGGATGAGGGGATTTGGAAGTGAGATTCCGTTCAGACAACACGCACCCTCATCCTGAGTAGCCGCCGCAGGCGGCGTATCGAAGGACCGTCTTCAGCCGCATCTGCGGTCCCGCGAAATCCGGACACGATTTAGCCCGACAAAGAGGGTCGAACGATCCGGCCCGCATGGTATGGTCGGTCAGCCGAACGAGCCCGACGACCGGGGAGCATTCCCATGCCATCCATCACCCGCACCGCGGCGGACTTCGCCGCCGGCCTGACCTACAGCGACGTGCCGCCGGAAGTCGCGCGCCGCGCCAAGCTGCTGATCTTCGACACGCTCGGCATCGCGCTGCGCGCCCGCCGGGATGCCGAATCGACCGAAAGCCTTGTCGCGGCCGCAAAGCGCCTCGGCATGACGGGCGGCGCGGCGACTGTGATCGGCGATCCGGAGCGCTACACGGCGGCCGGCGCGGCGCTGATCAACGGCGCGCTCGCCCATTCGCTGGATTTCGACGACACCCACGCCCGCGGCTCGATCCACGCCAGCGCGCCGATCGTGCCGGCGGCGCTCGCCGCGGCGGAAGAGGCCGGCGTATCCGGTGCGCAAACGATCGCCGCCATCGTTGCGGGCTACGAGGTCCAGATCCGGCTCAGCCTCGCGCTCGGCCCCAGCGACCATTACGAACGCGGCTTCCATCCCACGGCGACCTGCGGCGCCTTCGGCGCGGCGGCGGCCGTGGGCAACGTCCTGGGCCTCGACGCCGCGCAGATCGAGAGCGCCTTCGGTATCTGCCTCAGCCAGGCCGCCGGCTCGATGCAGTTCCTCGCCGACGGCGCCTGGACCAAGCGTTCCCATGTCGGCCACGCCGCCATGTGCGGCCTGATGGCGGCGACCCTGGCGGCCGAGGGCTATCGCGGCCCGGCGCAGGCGTTCGAGGGCAGGGCCGGTTTCCTCGCCAGCCACGCGCCGGACCCGGACCCGGCGAAGGCTGTCGCCGGCCTCGGCGCGGAATGGGAGACCATGCAGATCGCGGTGAAGCCCTATCCGTCCTGCCGCTACGGCCACGCCGCAATGGACGTGATCATCGGCCTGCGCGCGAAGCACGGCCTCCGGCCCGAGGATGTGCAGGAGATCGAGGTCGGCCTGCCCGAGACCGGCTGGAAGATCGTCGCCGACCCGCTCGCCGACAAGCAAGCGCCGCAAGGCATCGTCGACGGCCAGTTCTCCATGCCCTTCGTCGCCGCTGCCGCCCTGATCAACGGCGGGCTGGTGTGGGACGATTACGATCCGCTGCTGGGCGACGAAAAGGCGATGGCGCTGTGCCGCAAGGTCCGGCCGGTGGTCGATGCGCGGGCCGAGGCCGAATACCCGGCCAACCTGGCCGCCGCTGTGAAGGTGACGACTCCGGCGGGCGCCTTCGAGGACTTCGTCGCCGTGCCCAAGGGCGAGCCGGGCAATTTCCTGACCGAGGACGAGTTGCGCACCAAGTTCGACGGCCTGGCCGCGCCGTATCTCGCGCCTGCCGATCTCGAAGCCTTCGCCGACGGCCTGCTGGCGCTGGAGACGGCCGGGGACGTGTCCGCCGTGCTCCGGCTTTCGGCCGGCCGGCCGGCCGGGGAACCGGCGATCCGTGCCGTCGCCGGTCAAGCGGCATGATCGCGACGATGGAAGAGGTGGCGGCCGGGCGGTTCCGCGAGTCCGCCGGGCGCTACTACGAGGATTTCACGGTCGGCGACATCTACGAGCACCGGCCGGGCCGGACGATCAGCGAGGCCGACAACACCTGGTTCACGCTGCTCACCATGAACACCCATCCGATCCATTTCGATGCCGAATACGCGAAGCACAGCGAGTTCGGGAAGCTGCTGGTGAACAGCGCGCTCACGCTTTCCATCGTCGCCGGGATGAGCGTCAGCGACCTCAGCCAGAAGGCGATCGCCAACCTGGGCTGGACCGATATCCGCCTGACCGCGCCGGTCTTCGTCGGCGACACGATCTATGCCGAATCCGAAATCCTGGAGAAGCGCGAGTCGCAGTCCCGGCCCAACCAGGGAATCGTAACCGCCAGCACGACCGGCACGAAGGCCGACGGCGCCGTCTTCATGACCTACCGGCGCTCCATGCTCGTGCCCCGGCGCGGCTTCGGCGTCGACGACCGGCTGACCTGAATCCCATGAACGCCCCGCCCGCCGACGGCGATGCCGCCATTCTCGACGCCATCGACCGCTTCGTCGAACGGAGCATCCTGCCGGTCGCCCACGATCTCGAAGCGAAAGACGAATATCCCCATGCCATCGTGGAGGACATGAAAGACCTCGGCCTGTTCGGCGCCACCATCGCGCCTGAATACGGCGGGCTCGGCCTGTCGGCGGTGACTTACTCGGCGATCGTCGAACGGATCACGGCGGGCTGGATGTCGATTTCCGGCATCATCAATTCCCACCTCATCATGGCGGCGGCGGTCCAGCGCTTCGGCACCGAGCAGCAGAAGGCGCGCTACCTGCCGAAATTCGCGACCGGCGAACTGCGCGGCGGCATCGCGCTCACCGAGCCGGACTGCGGCACCGACCTCCAGGCCGTGCGCACAAGGGCCGAGCGCAAGGGCAACGCCTATGTCGTCAACGGCACCAAGAGCTGGATCACCAACAGCGTCGAAGGCGATATCCTCGCCGTGCTGGTCAAGACCGATCCGGCGGCCGAGCCGCGCCACCGGGGCATGAGCCTGCTGCTGGTCGAGCAGGGCGAGGGCGTCGAAACGAGCCGGCTGAAGAAGCTGGGCTACAAGGGCGTCGATACCGGGCAGGTGATCTTCGACGAATGCCAGGTGCCGTTCGACAATCTGGTCGGCGGCGAGGAAGGCCGCGGCCTGCAGCAGATTCTCGCCGGCCTGGAACTGGGCCGAATCAACGTCGCGGCGCGCGGCGTCGGCATCGCCCGGGTCTGCCTCGAAAAGGCCGTCGAATATGCCCAGTTGCGCAAGACCTTCGGCAAGCCGATCGCCGAGCACCAGGCGATCCAGATCAAGCTCGCCGACATGGCGACGCGGGTCGAGGCGGCGCGGCTGCTGACCAGCGCGGCGGCCCAGGCCTACGACCGGGGCGAGCGCTGCGACATGGAAGCCGGCATGGCCAAGCTCTATGCCACGGAGGCGGCGGTCGAGAACAGCCTGGAAGCGATGCGCATCCACGGCGCCTACGGCTATTCCAAGGAGTTCGATATCGAGCGCTACTACCGCGACGCGCCGCTGCTGGCGATCGGCGAGGGCACCAACGAATTGCAGCGCCTGATCATCGCCAGGCAATTGATCGCACGGAACCCGGTGTAGCCGCCATGTTGCCGCTCGACGGAGTGCGCGTGCTCGCGGTCGAGCAATACGGCGCCGGGCCGTTCGGCACCATGTTCCTCGCCGACCAGGGCGCCGAGGTCATCAAGATCGAGAACCCGAGCGACGGCGGCGACATGGCGCGCGCCGTCGGCCCCTATTTCTTCCCCTCCGGCGACAGCCAGTTCTTCCACAGCTTCAACCGCAACAAGAAGAGCCTGACCCTGGACCTGAGCCGGCCGGAGGCGCGGCCCGTGCTGCACGACCTGGTCCGCTCGGCCGACGCGCTGGCGAGCAACATGCGTGGCGACGTGCCGGAGAAGCTGGGCCTGACCTACGCGCATCTGAAGGCGGCGAACCCGAAGATCGTGTGCGCCCACCTCTCGGCCTACGGGCGCGACGGCCCGCGCGCGGCCTGGCCGGGCTTCGACTATGTCATGCAGGCCGAGGCCGGCTATTTCGCCCTGACCGGCGAGCCGGAGGGCGCGCCGTCGCGCTTCGGCCTCTCGATCGTCGACATGATGACGGGGCTGGCGATGGCCTATGCCCTGCTGGCCGCACTGACCGGCGCGCGCGCCACCGGGCAGGGCCAGGATATCGACGTCAGCCTGTTCGACGTCGCGCTGCACAACACGGGCTACCTGGCGGCCTGGTATCTCAACGCGGGCTTCAACCAGCCGCGCCTGCCGCGCTCGGCCCATCCGTCGCTCACGCCCTGCCAGCTCTACAGGACGGCGGACGGCTGGATCTTCCTGATGTGCAACAAGGAGAAGTTCTGGCCCGCCCTGTGCGGCGCCGTCGGCCGGCCGGAATGGGCCGACGACCCGCGTTTCCGGCGCTTCCCGGACCGGCTGGAGAACCGGGACCTGATCACCGGGATGCTGGACGAGGCCCTGCAGGCCGGCACCACCGCCGACTGGCTGGCGCGCTTCGCCGGCATCGTGCCGGCCGCGCCGGTGAACGACATCGCCGCCGCGCTCGACAATCCCTATGTCGCCGAGACCGGCCGGCTCCAGACCGTGGAGCACGGGGCCGACGGACCTTACCGGCTGGTCGCGCCGCCGGTGCGCACCGCGGAACCGGCCCCCGCCCGCCCGGCGCCCGGCCTGGGGGCCGATACCGGGAGCGTGCTGGAAGGGCTGGGCTACGACGCCGCGAAGATCGCCGCCCTGCGGGCGGGCGGGGTGATTTAGGGGCGTTGTGCGAAACCCGCTGCCTTCCTCCTGCCAATCCCCATCCGTGCCACCCCGGACGGAGCGGAGCGACGATCCGGGGTCCAGAGCCACAGGTAAACGTCGTGCCTGCCGCTCTGGACCCCGGCTTTCCCTCCGGTCGGCCGGGGTGACAATCCGGGTTTCCTGAATCGGCCCGCCCATGATCCCCCGCATCAAGGCGGCGATCTGGGTCGATGCGGAAATCCGGCGCTGCCGGGTCAACGGCATCGACGCCTATCTGGTGCGCCGGGGCGACGAACATGCCGGCGCCATCCTGATCAAGCACAACCGGTTCGACGCCGGCTGCACCGTCTATGTGCCGACGACCTCGCCGGACGGCGGCAGGGCCTGGCGGCGCGGCACCGGCGACGACCCGGTGCCGGAGACCGACGCCGACGCCTATATCGCCCGGCAGCGCGGCTACGACCCGGACCTCTGGGTCGTCGAGATCGAAGACCCGCGCAACGCTTGGGCGCTCGCCGAGCCGGTGCTGCAATAACCGGCGCGCACCTTTAGGGCACGAACTTGTAGCCGCCGTCGGCGACGTGGGTCTGGCCGGTGGTGAAGCTGGAGCGCTCGCTCAGCAGGAAGTGGACCAGTTCGGCGATCTCCTCCGGCCGGCCGAAGCGCTTGAGGGCCGCCGCCGCGGTCAGCCGTTCGTGCGCCTCGTCCGAGACGTCGGCCGTCATGTCCGTCTCGACATAGCCCGGCGCGACGCCGTTGACCCGCACCGCCGGTCCGAGCGCGGCGGCGCATTGCCGGACGAAACCGATGATCGCCGCCTTCGACGTGCCGTAGGCGAACATGCGCTCGGTCGTAATCGGGTTCGGCACCAGGCCGAGCACCGAGGAGATGCAGACGATCCGGCCGTAGCCGCGTTCGACCATGCCGTCCTTGGCGCGCCAGACGGCGTGGAAGGTGCCGTCGAGATTGACCCGCATGATCTCGTGCCAGGTCTCGGCCGACATGGAAAGCGCATCGGCCGAGCGGGCGATGCCGGCGTTGGTGACCAGCAGGTCGACCGGGCCGAGATCGCGTTCGACGGCGTCGAACATCGCCTCCGTCGCCACCCGGTCGCCGACATCGGCCAGATAGATGCCGGCCGTGCCGCCGGCGGCCTCGATAGCCGCGCGGGTCTCTTCGGCGGCCGCCCGGTTGGCGGCGTAGTTGACGGCGACCCGGGCGCCGCTCGCCGCCAGGCGCAGGCAGATCGCCCGGCCGATGCCGCGCGATCCGCCCGTCACCAGGGCCGTGCGGCCCGCGAATTCCCCGTCGGTCATGGGGTCCTGCACGGGACCGGCGGCCTTTCCATCGCCGGCGGCCCGTCTCTACGGCCTACGCAAGCCCGAGCAGCGGCGCGACGTCGGTGCTCTCCCAAGCCGGCAGTGCCTCCATGCGGCCCATCCAGGCGCGCAGGTTCGGATGCTCGCCGAGCGGGAGCTGCTGATACTGGTGGAGATGCATCGGCGACGCGACCGCGATATCGGCAATGGTCGGCTCCGGCGTGCCGCACAGCCAGTCCTGCCCGTCGAGGCGGTCGTCGAGGATCGCGGCATGCTTGTGGAAATTCGGTCCCTCGCCGTCGAGGATCGCCTGGTCCGGCTCCGCTTCGAGGATCGGCTTCACCACATTCTCGACCAGGTAGACATAGCAGGTCGGGAACCAGGCGCTCGATTCCCAGAGCAGCCAGCGGTTGACGTCCGCCCGGGTCGCCAGGTCGCTCGGATAGGCCCCCTCGGCGCCGACCTTGTCGGCTCCGTATTGCAGGATCGCGTTCGATTCCCAGAGCTTGAGATCGCCGTCGACCAACGCGGGCAGGGCGGCGTTGGGGTTGATCGCCATATATTCCGGCGACTGCTGGCCTTGCGTGAAATAGTCGACATCCTCAGAGTCGAAATCGACGCCCATATGCTTGAAACCGGCGACGACCTTGCGGCAGTTCACAGTACGCGGATCGTAATAAAGCTTCATCGGGGCACTCCCTTCCCAGATCGGTTTTCCGTTTGCCCGAGGAAGGCCCGGCGGGGGTCCGCCGCCCGATCTCCGGCATTGGCCGGAAACTAGCGCGCCGCCGCGTGCCGCCGCAAGAACGCGCCTCGTCCCGCGATGCCCCTTGCCGCCGGCTCCAAAAAAAATGACCGGCCACCTTGAAACTCTGGAATAAACCCTATATTATGAAAAATTACCAGACCAGCCGGGTGCCCGCAATCCTGCACCGCATCATGACATTTCATGACACATCGCGACCCTCCCTTTCGTCACCCCGGTCGGACGCTATGCCTCCACTCCGCCGCCCGATGGGCGGGTCCGGTCGGAATGACGGACGAGGGCGAACGGGACGGCGCGAAAGCCGAACATGACGAATCATGACATTTCATGACATCGTCCGGCGCCCCCGCCGCGGTTCCGGCCGGGGCCGCCGCCGTTCCGGGGGGCGCAGCATGACGAATCATGACATTCCATGACACCCGCCGATATGGGTGCGGGGCGCTGGCCTGCCGGGTGGGCGCCCTGTATAGTCGCCGCGCGGCAGCGGCCGCCCGCAACGGGCCCGCGACAGGAGAATCGGATGAAGTTCAGGATCGAATACTGCGTCGTTTGAAACTACGAGCCGCGCGCGCTCCGTGTGAGCGACAGGTTCTCCCGAATCGACGGCGCCGAGGTTGAACTGGTCAAGGGCGGGAACGGCGTGTTCGAGATCAGCCTCGACGGCGAACCGGTCTTTTCCAAGAAGGCGACCGGCCGCTTCCCGGAAGAGCACGAAATCGAGGCGATCGCCGCGCGCGCCTGAAGCCGGTCCCTCTCCTTTCAGGAATTGGCAGCCATCTCATCCGCCACCTGCTGCAGGCGGGCGATGACCGTATCGAGGATCGCCGCCTCGGCCGGGGTCAGCCGCGACAGCAATTCCCGTTCCCATTCCAGGGTGGCCGGGGCGACCGCGCCGTATACCGAGCGGCCGCTCTTGGTCAGCCGCAGGTGGGCCCGGCGGCGGTCGGCGGCGTCGACCTCGCGCGCGATATGGCCGAAATCGAGCAGCCGCTTGACGGCCCGGCTGACCTGCACCTTGTCCATCCGGGTGCGGGCGCAGAGCGCCGTCTGGGTCAGCGGCCGGTCCGGGTCCATGCCCAGGACCGCCATGAGCCGCCAGTCGGCGACCGACAGGCCGTGGCGCGATTCGTAGAGTGCGGCGATCGCGCCGGAAATCGTGTTGGACAAGATCGACAGGCGGTACGGCAGATAGGTCTCGAGATCGAGGTGCCGGGGTGCAGTGGGACCGGTCACGTTTTCCTCTTGATTTAGTTTCAAATGAAACTAATATGGATTCGGGAGGAAATCAAGGGAGCGGATTCATGTCCGGGGCAACACGACCCGCCGGCAATGGCGGCAGCGATGGGATCTATCCGACGGGCAACCCGATGGGCACGGACGGCTTCGAATTCGTCGAATACACGGCGCCGGACCCGCAGACGCTCGCCGGCCTGTTCGAGCGCATGGGTTTCCGCGCCGCCGCCCGGCACAGGCACAAGGATGTCACCCTCTATCGCCAGGGCGACGTGAACTTCATCCTGAACGCCGAGCCGGACAGCTTCGCCCAATCCTTCGCCCGGGTGCACGGCCCCTCGGTCTGCGCCATGGCCTTCCGCGTGAAGGATGCCGCGAAGGCCTGGCAACGCGCGCTCGACCTAGGCGCCGAATCGGGGCCGGACCAGGCCGGGCCGATGGAGCTGAACATTCCGTCGATCAAGGGCATCGGCGGGTCGCTGATCTACCTCGTCGACCGCTACGGGGCGGGCGGGACGATCTACGATGTCGATTTCGAGATCGACGGGTCGCTCGATCACGACGGCGTCGGCTTCGAGGCGGTCGACCATCTCACCCACAACGTGCATCGCGGCCGGATGGACAGCTGGGCGGCCTTCTATGAGCGGCTGTTCAATTTCCGCGAGATCAAATATTTCGATATCGAAGGCAAGCTGACCGGCCTCAAATCCCGCGCCATGACCAGCCCGTGCGGCCAGATCCGCATCCCGATCAACGAAAGCTCCGACGACAAGAGCCAGATCGCCGAATATCTCGAGGCCTATAACGGCGAGGGCATCCAGCATATCGCGCTGTCGACCGCCGACATCTACCGGACGGTCGAGGCCATGCGCGCCCGCGGCACGAGTTTTATGGCGACGCCGGACACCTATTACGAAGGCATCGACGCCCGCCTGCCCGGTCACGGCGAGCCGGTCGACGAGCTGAAGCGCCTGCAGATCCTGATCGACGGCGCGCCGACCGAAGACGGCGGCCGGCTGCTCCAGATCTTCACCGAAAACGCCATCGGGCCGATCTTCTTCGAGGTCATCCAGCGCAAGGGCGACGAAGGCTTCGGCGAGGGCAACTTCCAGGCCCTGTTCGAGAGCATCGAGCTTGACCAGCTGCGCCGCGGCGTGTTGAAGGCATGACGCCTGCGCTGCGCCGCTGCCGGCGGCCTGAAACCTGTCCGAAAGGATTCCCGGCATGAAACTCGGAACGCTCAAGGACGGCGGCCGGGACGGCACGCTCGTCGTCGTCTCGCGCGATCTGAGCCGCGCCGTAAAGGCGACCGCGGTCGCGCCGACCCTGCAGGCCGTGCTGGACGACTGGGCCGCGACGGAAGCGCCGCTGCAAGGACTGTACGACGACCTGAACGCCGGCCGCGCCGCCGGCGCGTTCGATTTCGATCCGGCGGCCTGCGCCTCGCCGCTGCCGCGCGCCTACCAGTTCGTCGACGGCAGCGCCTATCTCAACCATGTCGCGCTGGTGCGCAAGGCGCGCGGCGCGTCGATGCCGCCGGAATTCCTCGACGATCCGCTGATGTACCAGGCCGAGAGCGACGCCTTCTACGGTTCGCGCGACGAAATCCCGATGGCGAGCGAAAGCTACGGCATCGACTTCGAATCCGAGGTCGCCGTCATCGTCGACGACACGCCGATGGGCGCGACGCCGGAACAGTGCGGCGGGCGCATCCGCCTCGCCATGATCCTCAACGACGTCAGCCTGCGCGGCCTGATCCCGGCCGAGCTGGCCAAGGGCTTCGGCTTCCTCAACGGCAAGGGCAGCACGGCCTTTTCGCCGGTTGCCGTCACCCTCGACGAGCTCGGCGGCGCCTGGCGCGACGGCAAGGTGCATCTGCCGCTGGTCACACACTGGAACGGCCGGGAATTCGGCCGGCCGAACGCCGGCGTGGACATGAATTTCAGCCTGCCGCGGTTGATTTCCCACGCCGCGAAGACCCGCAGGCTCGGCGCCGGCACGATCGTCGGTTCGGGCACGGTCTCCAACGTCGACCCGAAGGACGGCTATTCCTGCATCGCCGAGATTCGCGCCATCGAGACCGTCGAGCACGGCGCGCCGAAGACGCCGTTCATGGCGTTCGGCGACTCCGTGCGCATCGAGATGTTCGACGAAGCCGGCGCCTCCATTTTCGGCGCCATCGAGCAGCAGGTGGTGCGCTACGCGCCGCCGGACTGAGATCCTGCCGCTTCGGATGTCCGGGCTGTCCCTTCGGCGGTCAACCGGGCGGGCTGTCGCCGCATGCGGCCGGCGGTTCGCGCCAGTCGCGATCGATCAGCGGGTCGGGCGCGCAATTGGCGCGCACCAGGTCCGGGTCTTGGAGCTTCACCCTGCGTCCGGACACCGAAACGCCATATTCGCGCAAGGCGGCGAACGCCCGGGATACGCTTTCCGGGGTCATGCCGAGTTGAACGGCCAACTGCCGCTTGGGGACCGGAAGCGCGAACGCGATGCTCCCGGTCCTGTCGTATTGGGATATCAGATAACAGCCCAGCCGCTGCGTTGCGCTTCGCAGGTTGAGATTCTTGATCCGGCGGATGATCGTTCGGACCTGCCGCGCCTGTTCGCCCATCAGGTTCAGGGCCAGGAGGTGGTCGGACGCCGCGCCGTCCCTGACGCTTCGTGCGGGGATCGACACCAGCTGTACCGGCGCGACCGCGATCCCGCCCGCCAGGCTGGGCGCATCGGTGAGCACCGCAGCCAGAACGAAGCAGTCCATCGGTTCGCAGGACTGGACGACGGTCTCGCGCCCGTCCGGTCCCTTGCCGATCAGGTCGACATTTCCCTCGAGCAGCACGTCGAGAAAGGCCGGCCTTGCGCCCTGTTCCGCAACCAGTGCGCCGGCGGGCAGGTGGCGGACCCGTGCGTCGCGGAAAACCGCCTCCAGCGTTTCACGGGAGACACCGGAAAACGGGCCGATCGAGGCAAGCCGATTGAGGATCTCGCTGTTCACCGGGGAACTGCCAGTCAGGTTCGGGCAAGCCGGACATTGCGAGCTTAGCACAGCGATAAAAATCGACTCTTGATCTAGATCATTTTTTCCCCCGGCCGCGGCACATAATGTTCGGCGAAAGCCGCGAATGCGTCGCCGCAAATTCGGGGAGCCTCGTTCCATGCACGACCTGACGGAGGTAACCGGGGGCGACCGGTACCGTGCGCTCGGTCTGAGCACTTTCTCCTTCACTGTGTGTTTCGCCGTCTGGACGATCTTTTCGATCATCGGCGTCAAGATCAAACAGGATCTCGGTCTGTCGGAGACCGAATTCGGCATCCTCGTGGCGACTCCGGTCCTGACCGGGTCCGTCAGCCGGATATTCCTGGGCGTATGGACGGAGCAATATGGCGGACGCCTCGTCTTCACCCTCCAGATGCTCGCCACGGCGGTGGCCTGCTGGTTGCTCTCCGAGGTCCGTACCTACGAGGTGTTCCTGATCGCGGCCCTCGGCGTCGGGCTGGCCGGCGGGTCATTCATCGTCGGCATCGCCTATACCTCGCAATGGTTCGAGAAACAGCACCAGGGTACGGCACTGGGCATTTTCGGTGTCGGCAATGTCGGCGCCGCGGTCACCAATTTCGGCGCGCCGTTCCTGGTGCTGGCCTTCGGCTGGGAACAGACCGCGCAGATCTATGCCGTCGTGCTCGCGCTGACCGCCGTCGCGTTCTTCTTCCTGGCCAAGCCGGATCCCTCCGAGGTGGCGCGCAAGCGCGAGGGGCTCAAGCCGGTTTCGGCCAAAGAGCAGCTCGCACCGCTCAAGAACATGCAGGTCTGGCGCTTTGCCACCTATTATTTCTTCGTGTTCGGCGGCTTCGTCGCGCTCGCGTCCTACCTGCCGCGCTTCTACGTCGGCGCCTACGATCTGTCGCTCGCCACAGCCGGAATGCTGGCGGCGGCCTATTCCATGCCCGGTTCGGTGTTCCGCGCGCTCGGCGGCTGGATGTCGGACAAGTGGGGCGCGCGCTTCGTGATGTACCTGACCTTCATCGTGTCGCTGGTCTGCCTGTTCATCATGAGCTATCCGCGCACCCAGTATACGGTGCAGGGGATCGAAGGGCCGATCGAGTTTACTTTCGGAATCAGCCTGACGATCTTCGTCATCCTGAGCGTGCTGCTCGGTTTCGTGATGTCGCTCGGCAAGGCCGCCGTCTACAAACACATCCCGGTCTACTACCCGCACCATGTCGGCTCCGTCGGCGGGCTGGTCGGCATGATCGGCGGCCTCGGCGGCTTCGTCCTGCCGATCACGTTCGGCATTCTCAACGACTGGTTCGGTGTCTGGACCAGTTCCTTCATGCTGATGTTCGCAATCGTGCTGGTGAGCACGGTCTGGATGCACGTCGCCATCCGTCTCATGGAGCGCCGCCGCCATCCGGGGCTCGCCGAAGAGCGCTATCTCAGCGACGTGCCGAACGAGCCGGAACCGGCACCGGCCTCCGCGCAGTAAGGGATCCCGGCTCGTCGGCCATTTCGTGGACGGCAACAGGAAACAGAGAGGGAATCAGATGGCCAAGAACCTGGCGGCCTGGGATCCGGAGGACGACGCCTTCTGGCAAGCCGAAGGCAAGCGTGTCGCAACGCGGAACCTCTGGATCTCGATTCCCTGCCTGCTGTGCGGCTTCGCGGTGTGGCTGTACTGGGGGATCATCACGGTTCAGATGATCAATCTGAAGTTCCCCTTCTCCCAGGCGGAGCTGTTCACCCTTGCCGCGATCGCCGGACTGAGCGGCGCGACCCTGCGTATCCCTTCCTCCTTCTTCATCCGCATTGCAGGCGGCCGCAACACGATTTTCCTGACGACGGCGCTGTTGATCCTCCCGGCGGCGGGAACGGGCTTCCTGCTGCAGGATCCGACGACGCCGCTGTGGCAGTTCCAGATCATGGCGCTGCTGTCCGGCTTCGGCGGCGGCAACTTCGCCTCCTCGATGTCGAACATCTCCTTCTTTTATCCGAAGAAGGTCCAGGGCTACTCGCTCGGCATGAATGCCGGCCTCGGCAATTTCGGCGTCACCACGATGCAAATCCTGGTGCCGCTGGTAATGACGGTGGGCGTCTTCGGCGGCTCGGCCCTGATTCTCGAAAACAGTTCCGGCACGCTGGTCGGGAAAATCCCGGCCGGCACCGAGACCTATATCCACAACGCCGGCTATATCTGGGTCGCCATCCTGATTCCGCTGGTGATCGCCGCGTGGTTCGGCATGAACAACATCACCGCGAGCCATGTCTCGCCGGGCCTTGGCTCGACGGTCGGCGCCTTCGGCAAGATCCTGGGCATGCTGGCGATCGGCCTGATTACCGCGGCGATCGGACTGTGGCTGCTGCTGCCGGAGAAGGCCGGCGGCTCCGGCCTGGAGCTGAGCAAGTGGCTCGTCCTGCCCCTTGTCATTGCTGCAACGGTATTCGCCTTGCGGCTCATTCCCGGCACGATCCGCCAGAGCCTCGACCAGCAATACTCGATCTTCCGGAACAAGCACACCTGGGCGATGACGGTCATCTACACGATGACCTTCGGTTCCTTCATCGGTTACGCCGCCGCCTTCGGCCTCGCGATCAAGGTGGTGTTCGGCTTCCAGCATATCGAGGTCGACGGCGTGATGACCCACACGACGGTCAACCCGAACGGGCCGAGCGCGCTGATGTATGCCTGGACCGGGCCCTTTATCGGTGCGTTGATCCGCCCGATCGGCGGCATGATTTCCGACCGCTTGGGCGGCGCGCTGGTTACGCAGATCATCTCCGTCGTCATGGTCGTCTGCGCGCTGGGCGTCGCGTACTTCCTGTCGCTCGCCTACGCCTCGCCGACGCCGGAAGAATATTTCGTACCTTTCCTGATCCTGTTCCTGATCCTGTTTGCGGCGACCGGCATCGGCAACGGCTCGACCTTCCGCACCATCGCCATCGTTTTCGACAAGGTGCAGGCCGGCCCGGTTCTGGGCTGGACATCGGCGGTCGCCGCCTACGGCGCCTTCATCATCCCCAAGGTGTTCGGCGAGCAGATCAAGGCGACCACACCGGAATACGCCCTTTACGGCTTCGCAGCCTTCTATTTGGTTTGTATCGGCATCAACTGGTGGTTCTATCTGCGCAAGAATGCGTATGTGAAGAACCCGTAAGGAGACGGACCCGATGAGCCATTTCCTGGACCGGCTGACCTTTTTCAGGAAGACCGTCGATACCTTCGCGGACGGACACGGCATCGTCACCAACGAGGACCGCGACTGGGAGGATTCCTACCGGGCGCGCTGGCAGCACGACAAGATCGTGCGCTCGACCCATGGCGTGAACTGCACCGGCTCGTGCAGCTGGAAGATTTACGTCAAGGGCGGGATCATCACCTGGGAGACGCAGCAGACCGACTATCCGCGGACCCGCCCCGACCTGCCCAACCACGAGCCGCGCGGCTGTTCCCGGGGGGCCAGCTATTCCTGGTACATCTACAGCGCCAACAGGCTGAAATATCCGCTGGTGCGCAGCCGGCTGGTCCGGCACTGGCGCGAGGCGCGCAAGACTATGGCGCCGGTCGCGGCGTGGGCGTCGATCGTCGAAGACCCGGCCAGGCGCACCGACTACCAGCGCGTGCGCGGGCTGGGCGGTTTCGTCCGTTCCGACTGGGACGAGGTTAACGAGATTGTCGCGGCGGCCAACGTCTACACGATCAAGACCCACGGGCCGGACCGGGTGATCGGCTTCTCGCCGATCCCGGCCATGTCCATGGTCTCCTACGCGGCGGGCTCGCGTTACCTGTCGCTGATCGGCGGCGTGTGCATGAGCTTCTACGACTGGTATTGCGATCTGCCGCCGTCCAGCCCGCAGACCTGGGGCGAGCAGACCGACGTGCCGGAAAGCGCGGACTGGTACAACTCCACCTTCCTGATGATGTGGGGCTCGAACGTGCCGCAGACGCGCACGCCCGACGCCCATTTCATGACCGAGGTCCGCTACAAGGGCGCGACCACGGTGACGGTCACGCCGGACTACAGCGAGGCGTCGAAATTCGCCGACATCTGGCTCAATCCCAAGCAGGGCACAGACGCCGCGCTGGCAATGGCGATGGGCCATGTGATCCTCAGGGAATGGCATCTCACCGGCAAGAGCGCGTATTTCGAGGACTATTGCCGGCGCTACACCGACATGCCGTTCCTGGTGACCTTGCGGAAAACCGGGGACGGCTACGTGCCGGACCGCATGCTGCGCGCCTCCGACCTGCCCGGCGCGCTCGGGCAAACCAACAATCCCGAGTGGAAGACGGTCGCGGTCGACGAGGCCCGGGGCGACACGCTGGTCTGCCCGGTCGGATCGATCGGCTTCCGCTGGGGCGAAGCCGGCAAGTGGAACATCGAGGAAAAGGACGGGGCCGACGGCGCGGAGACGAAACTGCGCCTGAGCCTGATCGACATCAGGGACGATATCGCTCCGGTCGGCTTCCCCTATTTCGGCAACGCGCAGCACGATCATTTCGCCAGCACGGACCATGACGACGTGCTGTGGCGCAACGTGCCGGTGAAGACGGTCGAGACGCTGGACGGCGCGACGCCGGTCGCTTCGGTCTACGATCTGTTCGTCGCGAATTACGGGCTCGATCGCGGGCTCGGCGGCGGGAATGTCGCCGAGTCCTACGACGACGACGTGCCGTATACCCCGGCGTGGCAGGAGCGCATCACCGGCGTCGCCCGGGACAAGGTGATCTCCGTGGCACGCCAGTTCGCGGAGAACGCGCACAAGACCGAGGGACGCTCGATGGTCATCGTCGGCGCCGCGCTCAACCACTGGTACCACATGGACATGATCTACCGCGGCATCATCAACATGCTGGTGATGTGCGGCTGCGTCGGCAAGCCCGGCGGGGGCTGGTCGCATTATGTCGGACAGGAGAAGCTGCGGCCGCAGACCGGCTGGCTGCCGCTCGCCTTTGCCCTCGACTGGAACCGCCCGCCGCGGCAGATGAACAGCACCTCGTTCTGGTACAGCCACACCGACCAGTGGCGCTACGAGAAGCTGGCCGTCGACGAAATCGTCTCGCCGTTGGCGCCAGAAGGCGATTGGGAGTCGCTGAGCCTGATCGACTTCAACGTCCGGTCGGAGCGGATGGGCTGGCTGCCTTCCGCCCCGCAGCTGGAAACCAACCCGCTGGAGGTCGCCAGGGCCGCCGGTGGGGATGACCCGGTCAAGACGGCGGTCGACGCGCTCAAGGCCGGGACATTGCGCCTGTCCTGCGAAGATCCGGACAATCCGGCGAACTGGCCGCGCAACCTGTTCGTCTGGCGCTCCAACCTTCTGGGCTCCAGCGGCAAGGGCCACGAATATTTCCTGAAACACCTGCTGGGCACCCAGCACGGCGTGCAGGGCAAGGAACTCGGCGAATCGGGTGGCCGGAAACCGGCCGAGGTCGCCTGGCACGACGCCGCGCCGGAAGGCAAGCTCGACCTGCTGGTCACGCTCGACTTCCGTATGTCGACGACCTGCCTCTACTCCGACATCGTGCTGCCGACGGCGACCTGGTACGAGAAGAACGATCTCAACACGTCGGATATGCATCCCTTCATCCACCCGCTGTCCGCGGCGGTCGATCCGGTGTGGGAGACGCGCAGCGACTGGGAGATATTCAAGGGCATCGCCAAGAAATTCTCCGAGGTCGCCGAAGGGGAACTGGGCACGGAGCGCGACCTCGTGCTGGTCCCGACCCTGCACGACACGCCGATGGAACTGGCGCAGGCGACCGGTGTCACGGACTGGAAGAAGGGCGAGTGCGAAGCCGTTCCGGGCAAGACCATGCCGAACATGGTCGTCGTCGAGCGCGACTATCCGAGCACCTACAAGAAATTCACCGCGCTCGGTCCGCTGATGTCGAAGGCCGGCAACGGCGGCAAGGGCATCAGCTGGAACACCGAGGACGAGGTCGCATTCCTCAAGCGGCTGAACGGCGAGGTGCGCGAGGACGGCGTCTCGAAGGGCCTGCCGAAGATCGAGACCGATATCGACGCGACCGAGGTCGTCCTGGCGCTGGCCCCGGAGACCAACGGCCATGTTGCGGTCAAGGCGTGGGCGGCGCTGGGCAAGGCCACCGGCCGCGAGCACGAGCACCTGGCGGCGGCGCGCGAGGAAGACAAGCTGCGCTTCCGCGATCTGCAGGCGCAGCCGCGCAAGATCATCTCCTCGCCGACCTGGTCCGGCGTCGAGGCGGAAAACGTCACCTACACCGCCGGCTACACCAACGTCCACGAGCTGATCCCGTGGCGCACACTGAGCGGGCGGCAGCAACTCTATCAGGACCATCTGTGGATGCGCGCCTTCGGCGAACAGCTGTGCGTGTACAAGCCGCCGGTCGATACCAAGACGATCCGGCCGATCATCGACGAAAAGGACAACGGCAGTCCGCAGGTCGTGCTGAATTTCATCACGCCGCACCAGAAATGGGGCATCCACAGCACCTACACCGACAACCTCTTGATGCTGACCCTGTCGCGCGGCGGGCCGATCGTGTGGATCAGCGAAGTCGACGCCCGCAAGGCCGGCATCGAGGACAATGACTGGATCGAGGCCTACAATGCGAACGGGGCCCTGGTCGCCCGCGCGGTCGTGAGCCAGCGGGTGCCGGAGGGCATGACTCTGATGTATCACGCCCAGGAGAAGATCGTGAACGTGCCGGGCAGCGAAGTGACGGGATCGCGCGGCGGTATCCACAATTCCGTCACCCGCGCGACGGTCAAGCCGACCCACATGGTCGGCGGCTATGCGCAGCAGTCCTACGGCTTCAACTATTACGGCACCGTCGGCTCGAACCGCGACGAGTTCGTGATCGTGCGCAAGATGCAGACGGTCGACTGGCTGGAAGGCCCATACCGGGCCCCCGAAATGAATGCGGCGACGGAGGCGGCGGAATGAAGATTCGCGCGCAGATCGGCAAGGTCCTGAACCTCGACAAGTGCATCGGCTGCCACACCTGCTCGGTGACCTGCAAGAATGTCTGGACCAGCCGCGAGGGCATGGAATACGCCTGGTTCAACAATGTCGAGACCAAGCCCGGCGTCGGCTATCCCAAGGAGTGGGAGAACCAGGAGGTCTGGAACGGCGGCTGGGTGCGCAAGAAGAACGGCCGCATCGTGCCGAAGATGGGCGGCAAGCTGCGCATCCTGGCGAAGATATTCGCCAATCCGGACATGCCGCAGATCGACGACTATTACGAGCCCTTCACCTTCGACTACGAGCATCTGCACAACGCGCCCGAATCCCAGGCCCCGCCGACGGCGCGGCCGCGGTCGCTGATCAGCGGCGAGCGCATGGACAAGGTGAAATGGGGCCCGAACTGGGAGGAAATCCTCGGCGGCGAATTCTCCAAGCGCAGCAAGGACGTGAATTTCGAGGCGCTCGAAAAGGACATCTACGGCCAGTTCGAGAACACCTTCATGATGTACCTGCCGCGGCTGTGCGAGCACTGCCTGAACCCGAGCTGCGTCGCGGCCTGCCCGTCGGGCGCGATCTACAAGCGCGAGGAGGACGGCATCGTCCTGATCGACCAGGACAAGTGCCGCGGCTGGCGCATGTGCGTCTCCGCCTGCCCGTACAAGAAGATCTATTACAACTGGCGGTCCGGGAAGTCGGAGAAGTGCATCTTCTGCTATCCGCGCATCGAGGCGGGGCAGCCGACGGTCTGTTCGGAAACCTGCGTCGGGCGCATCCGCTATCTCGGCGTGCTGATGTACGACGCCGACCGGATCGAGGAGGCCGCGGCGGCCGAAGATCCCCAGGACCTGTATCAGGCGCAGCTCGACATCTTCCTCGACCCGTTCGATCCCGCCGTCATCCGGCAGGCGCTGGAGGACGGGGTGCCCCAGGCCTGGATCGACGCCGCGCAGCGCTCGCCGGTCTGGCGCATGGCGATGGACTGGAAGGTCGCCTTCCCGCTCCATCCGGAATACCGCACCCTGCCGATGGTCTGGTATGTGCCGCCGCTCTCGCCGATCCAGTCGGCGGCCGAGGCCGGCGCCCTGGGCCTGAACGGCGCCATTCCGGACGTGTCGCAATTGCGCATCCCGCTCCGATACCTCGCCAACATGCTGACGGCGGGCGACGAGGCGCCGGTCAAACTGGCCCTGGAGCGGATGCTGGCCATGCGGGCCTACATGCGGGCCAAACATGTTGACGGCACGCGCGAAATACGCGCCCTCGAGCAGGTCGGGCTCACCGAGACCGATATCGAGGACATGTACCAGACGATGGCGATCGCGAACTTCGAGGACCGGTTCGTGATCCCGACGACCCACCGCGAATATGCCGAAGAGGCCTTCGACCTGCGCGGCGAGTGCGGCTTCAGCTTCGGCGACGGCTGCAGCGGCGGCAGCGGCAAGCTCGACCTGTTCAGCCACGAGGTCCGGGTCGGGCCGAGCGCCGGCGGCCGGGCGGACCGGGTCGGCGCCCCCCGATGAAGACCTACCGCGCGATCGCGGCCTTGCTGCACTATCCCTCGGCCGAACTGGCCGAGGCGGCGGGCGAGGTCGCCGCCCTGGTCAAGGCGGAGGCGCGCCTGTCCCGGCAGGCCGCGGCGGCGGTCGACCGGCTGGCGGCCCAGCTGACCCTCGGCGACCTGCTGAGCGCGCAGGAGGCCTATGTCGGCCTGTTCGACCGGTCGCGCAGCCTGTCGCTGCACCTGTTCGAGCATATCCACGGCGAATCCCGCGACCGCGGCCAGGCGATGGTCAACCTGGCGGCGCACTACGAGGCGCACGGCTACAGCATCGACTCGAACGAGCTGCCCGATTATCTGCCGCTGTTCCTCGAATTTCTCTCCCTGGTCGAGCCGCGCGAGGCGGCGGATCTGCTGGCCGACGTGGCCCATATTCTCGCCGCGATCCGCATCCGGCTGGAGCGGCGCGGCAGCGACTATGCCGGGGTCTTCCGGGCGCTCGAGGAACTGGCCGCCCGCAAGCCCGACCGCGCCGCCGTCGACAGCCTCCTGGAACGGGACCGGGCGCCCGAAGAGGAAGCGGCCGACCTCGACAAGGAATGGGAGGAGGCGCCGGCCTTCGACGGCGCGCCGGCCGGCACGCCGGACGGCGGCTGCGCGGCGGCGCGCGACATCCTCAACCGCATGGCGGAGCTTGCGGCGGCCCCCCACGAGCACGGACAGGGCCCGCACGGAAACGGCCCGCCCCGGCAGGACGGAGCATGATCATGGGCGACTGGTTCCATATCCTCGTCTTCGGCTACTACCCCTATTTCGCGGCCACGGTGTTCCTGGCCGGCAGCCTGATCCGCTTCGACCGCGAGCAATACACCTGGCGCAGCGGGTCGAGCCAGCTGCTGCGGCGCCGGCAGCTCATCATGGGCAGCGTGCTGTTCCATGTCGGCATCCTGATGCTGTTCCTCGGCCATCTGGTCGGCCTGCTGACGCCCAAGGAGATCTACCACGCCGTCGGCCTCAGTTCCGGGGCCAAGCAGATGCTGGCGATCATCGCCGGCGGCATCTTCGGCATCGTGTGCTTCATCGGCCTTTCCATGCTGCTGCACCGGCGGCTTGCCGACCCGCGCATCCGCCGGACGTCGAGCGTCATGGACATCGCGATCCTGGCGCTCCTGTGGGTCCAGCTCGTGCTCGGCATGGCGACCATCCCCTTCTCCTGGGCGCACCGGGAGGGCGGCGAGGTCATGGTCGCCCTGTCGCTGTGGGCGCAGAAGATCGTCACCTTCCAGGCCGACGCGGCGGACTATGTCGCCGACGTCCACTGGGTCTACCAGTTGCACATCTTCCTCGGCGTCACCGTCTTCCTGGTCTTCCCGTTCAGCCGCCTGGTCCATATCTGGAGCGCGCCGGTCGGCTATCTCGGGCGGCGCGGCTACCAGGTGGTGCGCACCCGGGAAGGCCGCCGTGCCGCCTGACGTGCCCGGAACTGAGTCGACCATGCCCGATCCAGACACGCCCGATCCGGCCGTGCCCGATTCGAACACGGCCGGTCCGGCCGCGCCCGGTCCGCCGGCAGCCGCGATCCGCGTCAACGATCGCTGCATCGACGAGGACGCGATCCTGCGCGAGATGCAGTATCACCCGGCGGAGAATGTCGCCGCCGCCCGCCATGCCGCGGCCGAATGGCTGGTCATCCGGGCCCTGCTGCTCGACCGGGCGCGCGCCCTCGGCATCGACTCGGCGGACGACGGGGCGGACGAGGCGGCGGCGGTCCAGGCCGTGATCGAGCGCGAGGTCGACGTGCCGGCGCCGGCCGAGGCCGAGTGCCGCCGCTACTACGACAATAACCCCGCGCGCTTCCGCAGCGCCGACCTGGTCGAGGCGGCGCACATCCTGCTGGCCGCCGCGCCCGACGACGCGGATGCGCGCGCCAAAGCCGAGGCGCAGGCCGGAGAGCTGATCGATCTGCTGGCCGCCGCGCCGGAGCGCTTCGGCGACCTGGCGCAGGCGCACTCGGCCTGCGATTCGCGGCACAATGACGGCCGGCTCGGCCAGCTGTCGCGCGGCGATACGGTGCCGGAGATGGAGACCTTCCTGTTCAACCTGGAAGAGGGGCAGATCTCGCCGGTCCCGGTCAAGACGCGCTATGGCGTCCATGTCGTGCGCGTCGACAAGCGCGTGCCCGGCCGGGCGCTGCCCTACGAGGCGGTCGCCGGCAAGGTCGCCGACTATCTGCAGGAGGCGTCCTGGCGCCGCGCCTTCCGCCAGTATGTCCAGCTGCTCGCCGGCGACGCCCGCATCACCGGCTTCGACATCGCCGCCGCGGACTCGCCGCTGGTCCAGTAGTGGGCGCCGGCGGCGGGGCGCGGATGCGCCCCCGGACCGGCCGGCGACGACCGCCCGGCACCGGACACGACGCCGGCCCGGCACCCGCGAGCGCCCCCTGTAGGATGTGTCATGAAATGTCATGATTCGTCATGATCCTGCACTTCCACTCTCCATTGCCGCCCCGGCCTTGAGCCGGGGCCCAGGGCCACACCCGGAGCCACCGGGACAGGCCGTCCGGGACGACTCTGGACCCCGGATCGGCCTGCGGCCGTCCGGGGTGGCATAAGAGAGATGTCGGGAAGTGTCATGAAATGTCATGATTCGTCATGCCGGATGCCGGGGCGCCGGCGGCGGGCGGGCCCGGCCGGCATAGCAACGGCACCCGAAAACCGAAAATTTTCTTATTTTAGTTTGATCGCTCATTTATCAAATTCCGCCTAACCTCTTGGAATTGCGCCGTTTTTCGGCTGTCCGGGAATAAAGACAGACCGGTCGTTTTATCGTGTTTTTTTGCCGACTCAAGGCGAAGAGCCTGACGAAACGCAATATGTTGCGGTTTCCGGCCGGACCGGACACAAAATATTGCGGTCCGTCAGCCACGGTTTTGCGCACTTTTTTGCATACCGGGTTTATTTTTACATTTCTCTGTTTGCGCACCGGCTTCTCCTTCCGAAGCTGCGCGCGCCAAGGCCGAGCCTCAGGCCGAACCTGGCCCCGGATGGCGGCGCGCCGCCCGTTGGAAACGCACTGATGTTCATATAATGTTCTTATTACCGCCGTCAAGCAGTTTTTCGCGGCTCCCTTTCAGCCGGTCGCGCGATCAGCCGGTTTCCGTCAGCCGTTCGGCGATCCACAGCTTGATGAGCGACTGCCGCGGGACGCCGCGCAGCCGGGCCTCCCGGTCGAGCGCGTCAACGACCCAGGCCGGGAAATCGACATTGACCCGCCTGGGCTCCAGATTGACCCGCCGCGCCTGCGCCCAGTCGACATGCTCGCTTACATCCTCGCCGGCGTCGAACGCCCGGTCGAACGCGCTCGCTTTCAGTTCGGGGGCTTTCGATTCAAGGGTTTTCATAGCGCTCGATCTCCTCTCTGCGGGCGCGGCGGACCGAGATGATCCGAATCCGCTCGCCGCGGCGGGTGCACACGGCCGACCAGTGCCGGCTCCCGATCCGTCCGATGACGATGAAGCGCGGCTCGTCCACAGTCCGGGCCGGCGCTTCGAGCAACCGGAAATCGTCCCACAGCGCCTGCGCCTCGTCGAAATCGATGCCGTGCTTCGCCTTGTTGCCCGCGCTTTTGGCCGGATCGAATTCGAAGTCCATGCAAATAAATGGCGCTGAAATTATACTAAATCAATACCGAAATGTACAAGACCGCGCGCGGGCGGCGGATATGCGTTGACCCGGCGCGGCGCAGACGCTAGATGTTCGATAAATGTTCTATAATTTGGCTATGAGGAGATTTCCGGGCCGGCGCGAACGGTCGGGGCACTGCGGCGGCGAGCGCATTGCGTCCGGCGCACCGCGGCGGCATGAACGGCGCGCGGGCGCAGCCCGGCGGCAGGCGATGGGCGTTTTGGGGGAGGCTGCCATGGCCGACAATTCGGCGATCGAATGGACCGACGCGACGTGGAACCCGGTGACGGGTTGTACGAAAATCACGCGCGGCTGCGACAACTGCTATGCGGCGCGCTTCGCCGAACGTTGGCGCGGTGTTCCCGGCCATCCCTATGAGCAGGGATTCGACCTGCACCTCTGGCCGGCGCGGCTGGACCAGCCGGAACGCTGGAGAAAGCGGCGCATGATTTTTGTCAATTCGATGAGCGACCTGTTCCACAAGGACGTGCCGCGCGAGTTCATCGACAAGGTGTTCGACCGAATGGAGACCGTGAACCGCCACACCTACCAGGTCTTGACCAAGCGCAGCTCGCTGATGCGGGATTACCTGAAACGCCGGTATGGCGAAGGCATGGCGCCGAAGCATATCTGGTGCGGCGTCTCGGTCGAAGATAGCGCGGCGGCGGGCAGAATCCGGCACTTGCAGGACGCGCCGGCGGCGGTGCGGTTCCTGTCAGCCGAACCGCTGCTCGGCCCGGTGGGCGAGATTGATCTGGAGGGAATTTCCTGGGTCATCGCCGGCGGCGAGAGCGGGCCGGGCGCGCGCCCGATGCACCTTGAATGGGTCCGCGCCCTGCGTGACCGCTGCGCTTTGGAGGGTGTGCCCTTCTTCTTCAAGCAGTGGGGTGGCGCGCGCCCCAAGGCGGGAGGGCGCTTGCTCGACGGCAAGGAGTGGAATGGATTCCCTGGCACATTGCGTCGGAGCTCGTCACGGGTCCCCTACAGGCCGCGTAAGGGGACCGTAAATGTGAGTGCGGCATGCGCGGTAAGTACAAATTATTGGAATTCATGGGATTTCATGGCACATTGTAAGACATCGTGGGATATGAAAGGGAGGTTTGCCATGGAAAATGGCAGCAAGAATGCCCGCGACCCGGCCGCCGCCCATCAGCCCAGCAAAGCCGAGTTCGAAATGGACGTGAGCGTATGCGCCACGCCGGAAGCGCAGGCGTGGGCTGTCACCGGAGGAGGCACGGAGCGGCGAAAATTGGAGGATGAGGAGTTAAGGTTAGACAACATGTGACGCCCAGAATCTTTTCCAAAGGAGAGCATCATGGCCGCAAAAAGGGCGGATTCTGAAGTTCACACGGTTGCAAATTATCTAGTTGCATTCTCGCAGCGACACGGCGACCCTATTTCCAATTTGAAACTCCAGAAGCTTCTGTATTACGCAGAAGGCTGGTATCTCGCATTTTATTCTAAATCTCTTTTCTCGGCCGACATTCAAGCTTGGCCGAGAGGGCCAGTTGTGCCTTCGGTTTGGAGAGAATTCAAGAGCTACTATTGGAAACCGATTTCTCGCAAAGTTCCGCTTCCTAGCGTAAATGCTAGAGTTAAGGAGCACATCGACGAATTGATGTCTGCATATGGCGATTTTTCCGCATACACGCTTGAAAGAATGACGCATGAGGAGGATCCATGGATTGAAGCTCGTCATGGGCTTAGAGAAGATGAACGATCAAATAGACTAATTTCAAGAGAAACTATGAAAAATTACTTTTCTGGACTTGCCGGTGCCGAATAGCAGATGGAATAATCGGGGAATTAAGGCAAGACCCAAGCGGGGAGCAAGATTCAAACCAACAGAATTAAAGAGCAAAAAACATTTTAAGGGCTATCGCCCATTATATGAACTTCCGGGATTTAATCCATCGCTGCCATCTAGGCCGCTGCGTGTTCTTTTTGACGAAGACGCGAGAGTTCTGGAGGACCTGCTCGACATAAATCTGAACATTTCAAATGTCGTGTCTTCAGAGTTAGCCAGACAAGAGGACAAAGCTATAGCCAACGCAGCCAAAAAATCTAAGCGAATTCTAATTACATTTAACCACAAAGATTTCTTTCCTGACAACCGCGTCGTGTCAATTTCAAACACGCAATGTCCCGGTATAATTGCGGTGAAATCCGGTAATAATGCCCCAAGCAAAATTAATGTTACTGCTCGAATAATAGAGCAAATTCTAATTCAAATTGGACATAGAGTTCCGGCAAACTGGTGGACCCAAACAAAGTTATCGGTTTCTGGAGAATCAATAATTTTGAAAAAACACTTAGATGGTGAGGTATTAAAATATAGAATTATGATTGATAATATGGGCAGATTTATGATTAAGAAATCTTAGAAGTATCTAACCAACTGTTTGTCGCTGGCAAATACATCTATCGACCAAATGGTATGATGGAGAATTTCTCGACGATACTGCGAACAGATTTTAGCATAATTTCTAATGCGTCCAATTTTCGTATATTGTGACAGAGAAAAATTCGCTCAAATAACGCTTTATAAGTTGGCAAATATCCTTTTCCACTACACTCATTTGCCTAGGTAAACCCAACCGATTCAGCTGCTGTAAGCGCCCGGTTCAGGATGGTTTTTTCCGTCGCGCACGCTGCTTCTTCCCTGTCATCCTCGCCGCCAGTGGTGCGCGCATCTTTTCGTATAGCGCGAACAGGTGTTCGACGCGTTCGCGTTCGGTGGCGAAGACCTTGCGGCGGTAGAGCCGGTCCACGGCGCGGTCGAGAGCGACGTGAGCCTTGCGCAGGGCGGGTGGCATGGTGTCCGCGTTATAGAGCGCGTCCAGCGGCGTGTCGGGAAACGCAGCCCGCGCGTCGAGAACGGCTTGGGACAAGGCCGCGATCCGATCCCGCTGCGCATCCGTCATGTCCGGCCACGGGAAGGAATTGTAGACGGAGGGCGAATAGCTGTAGTCGCTTTTGAGCCGCCCGCTGACCGTTCGCATCCAGGCCATGTGCATCGTCGATGTCAAAAGGCCGAAATAGTGCAGCGGCGCGCCGGGAATAATCTGGAGCTTGTTGGACGCAATCACACTCGGCGGCAGCATAGTGATCGGAATGTATTCTCGCGTTTCGGACGATACTTCGGGGATGGCGAGGTAGTCGGTGTCCGGCTGCCTGTCCTGCGTAAAGAGTGTGGGATACTTCGCAAAGTCCTGGACGCTGGCGGTCGGGCTTTGCAGCCGTCCGGTGCGGACGCGCTCAAGCCGCTCCATAACCGGTTTCGACGCCTTCAATTCGGCCGGGTTCGCATCCTTCAGCCAAAGGCACCAGCGCCACTTGCCGGAAATCATTTCGTCGCCGCCGACATAGGGTTTCAGCCACTTTTTGGAGTCCGGGTCAGCGGCCAGAAGTTCCTCGCGGTCGCTTTCTTCAAGGATCAGGTTGCTGAACTTGAGATAACCGCCGTCCGGCTTCTTCAGGCGAGCGCCGTCGGTCGGCTGGCTGCCCTTGTGCATTTTCAGCCGGCCTTCGGGCGGCGAAGAGCGGGCGGGAACGGCATACTGCGGGCCGTCGATCAGGTAGCCGTTGATGCGCGCGACCTCCGAAGCGTGCGGTTCCCCGCGCACATGGTCGTAGTCGTAAATCCGGCGTTTTCCGGCTTCCGCGAAGGTCAGGCCGATAATCACGCAATGGACCGCGGCGGCTCCCCGCGCTTCGCTGTTCCACTGGAAGGTCCGGTGCGCAAACCGGATCGACAGGTCGCGGCCAAACAGGACCGGCCACAAAATCCCGCATTGCTCCCCCTGCGATATCGAATTGGTGGAGACGAACGCGGTCTCTATCGCGCGATTGGCTGCGGCATACCCGGCAGCCTTGTTGAACCAGCAGGTGACATAATCCAGCCGGTTGACCTGCCCCTTCGTTCCCCAAATCCGCGCCATGTCCTCCTGTTGGGATTTCGTCCGCCACTGGTGGCCGACGAAGGGCGGATTGCCGAAGACGTATGAGCAGTATTCGGCGGGCAGGAACGCGTGCCAGTCCATTTTAAGCGCGTTGCCGACCTTGATATGCGGAGACGTTTCTAGCGGTATCCGCGCAAAGGTCCGGCCGAAGGCGAGGCTCAACCGGTTATTCATGATGTGGTCCATCATCCACAGCGCGGTCTCGGCGATCCGGGCCGGGAACTCGCCGATCTCGATGCCGTAGAATTGGTCCACGTCGACGACCGAAAGCGTACCTGTCAGCACATCTGTCTGTTGCACGCCCGTCCGGTGCCGCGGAAGGATTTCCCGCAGCACCTCGATTTCGAGCGCGCGCAATTCGCGGTAGGCGATAATCAGGAAATTGCCGCAGCCGCAGGCCGGGTCGAAGAATCGCAGCGTGCCGAGCCGCTCCTGAAAGCGCAGCAGTTCCGCCCGGCGGCGGGTGTCGCGCCGTGCCTTCAGCCGGGCGAACTCGGCGCGCAGGTCGTCGAGGAATAGCGGCTCGATCACCTTCAGGATGTTCTTCTCGGTTGTGTAGTGTGCCCCCTGCGTCCGGCGCTCCTCCGGGTTCATGACCGACTGGAACAGCGCGCCGAAGATCGCCGGCGAGATGTTCGACCAGTCGAAGCGGCAGGCGTCGAGCAGCGCCGCGCGCATGGCCGAATCGAAGGACGGAATTCTGAGCGGCCCGTCGAACAGGGCGCCGTTGATGTAGGGAAAGCGGGCGAGGTCTTCGTCCAGCGTCGTCTGGCGGTCGGCCTCCGGCGTATCGAGAACCTGGAACAGTTCCGCCAGCCGGGCGCCGGTGTCCGATCCGTCCGCGCTCGTCCGTTCCTCGATCAGGTCGAGGAAAATGTCGCGCTGGAAAATGCCGGTGTCGTCGGCGAACAGGCAGAAGACGATCCGCACCAGGAACCGTTCGAGATCGTGACCCTTATAGCCCGCGGCTTCGAGTGCATCGTGCAGGTGGCCGACCAGTTCGGCGGCCTTGTTGTTGGCGGGATCCTGGTCGCGGAAGGTCCGGCGGGTGACGCCGAGGATGAAGCCGAATTTCTCGACGTTGGCGGGCAGGTCGGCCAGCGCGAAGGAGGCCGTCTCGCGCTCGTCCAGGTCGTGCAGCTCGAAGGTCTGGAAGTCGCTGACCAGGATGAAGCGCGGGCGGTCGCGCTCGGACAGCGCGTCGAAATACTCGCCGGCCTGTTCGTAGGCCGCCTTCAGGTCGCGCCCGGCGCTTTTCTGCTCGACGATAAGAACGCCGGGCCAGAACAGGTCGATGAACCCGGAGCTATTGTCGAGCTTGGAGACATGTTGCTCGTAGCGGGCAACGTCACGACGGCGCTTCCCGAAAATCTCAAAGAACTCGTTGTAGAAGCTCTGGGCTTCGCCCTTCTCGTAGGCGGCATCGCGCCACTCACGGGCGAAGGCGGCGGCGCGGGCGCGCACCTCGTTCCACGACAGGCGCATCGGGGCTTGCCGCCCTCCGGTTAGATGCAGCCCCCTACGCCCGCCGCACCCACACCGCCGTATCGTGGTACACCGCGCCGCCGAGCGGGGGGCCAGGGTCGGCGCTGACCAGGGCGTTGACGCCGAGGCCCTCCTCGAAGGCGGCGTTGGGCCAGAGGCTCTCGACGATGGCGACGCCGCGCTGCATGCCGTCGAAGGCCTCGGCGTGGAGCACGATGCTCGCCCGGCGGTTGCCGACCCGCACCCGCGCGCCGTCGGCGGCGCCGATCGCCGCGAGGTCCTCCGGGCGCAGCTTGATCGTCGGCCGGCCCTCGCGCCGCTGCGAGGTCGGCGTCTCGGTGAAGCTGCTGTTGAGATAGTTGCGCGCCGGCGCGGTCACTAGGCGGAAGGGATGGTCGCCGTCGGCCGCGTCGATGACCGCGAAATGGTCGGGCAGGGCCGGCATGCGCGCGCTGTCGCGGCCGACCTTCGACCAGTCCGGGCGGAACCGGAACCGGCCGTCCGGATGGCCGAAGCCGGTGCGGAAATGCATCTCGTCCGCCGGCTTGGCGCAGTCGATCCAGCGGCCGTCCGCCACCGTGTCGGCGTCGCCCAGGCCCGAGGCCTTCAGCGTCGCGTCGATGATCTCCCACTCCGTCATGCGGAAGCCGGGATGGTTGTTGCCGAAGCGCTGCGCCAGGCCGCACAGCACCTCGTGGTTCGACCGGCATTCGCCGAGCGGCTCGATGACCTTGCGCGCGACCTGGAGATAGGTGTGGCCGCCGGCGACATACATGTCGTCATGCTCGAGGAAGGTCGTCGCCGGCAGGACGATATCGGCCATCGCCGCGGTCTCGGTCATGAACTGCTCCTGGATGCAGACGAACAGGTCGTCGCGCAGGAAGCCTTCGCGCACCTTCGCGCTCTCCGGCGCCACCATGATTGGGTTGGTGTTCTGGATGAACAGCGCCTTGACCGGCACCCGGTCGTCGTCACTGTCGCCGCCGCTGCCGATGTCCCGGGGATCGCCGGTCAGGATCGGGCCGATGCGCGACTGGTCGAGCAGCCGGGTCCCCTTATCCATGACGTCGAGGCCGCGGATCAGCGTGGCGTCGACCGGGTAGAGGCCGCCGTTGGAATAGAGCGCGCCGCCGGCATGGTGCCGCCACTTGCCGGCGACGGCGGGCAGGCAGGTCACGGCGTGCAGGTTGGCCGCGCCGTTGCGCGAGCGGGTGAAGCCGTAGCCGATGCGGATATAGGCGCGCTCGGTCCGGCCGTAGATGGCGGCGAAGGCCTCGATCTCATCGGTCGAAAGGCCGGTGATGTCCGCCGCCCAGTCCGGTCCGCGGGATTGCAGATGGGCTTCCAGCTCCGCCGGGCGGTCGGTGTACTTCTCAAGATAGTCCCGGTCGGCGTGGCCGTCGCGGAACAGGATATGCATGACGGCGCAGGCGAGCGCGCCGTCGGTGCCGGGCCGCACGGCCAGGTGCATGTCCGCCTGTTCGGCCGTGCCGGTGCGGTAGGGGTCGACGACGACCAGCCGGGCGCCGCGGTTCCTGCGCGCCCGGGCGATGTGGGTCATCACGTTGACCTGGGTGTTGACCGGGTTGCCGCCCCAGACCACGATCAGGTCGGCATCCTGCATCTCGCGCGGATCGACGCCGTATTTGACGCCGACCCCGGCGAGCCAGCCGGCGTCCGCCAGCGTGTTGCAGAAGGTCGAGTGCTGGCGCGAATACCGCATGGCGTGGCGCAGCCGGTCGATGCCGTCGCGCTGCACCAGCCCCATGGTGCCGGCGTAGAAGTAGGGCCAGACCGCCTCGCCGCCCCACTCTTCGGCGATGTCCTTGAGCCGGGCGGCGACCTCGTCCAGCGCCTCGTCCCAGCTGATCGGCGCGAAGGCGTCGATGCCCGCGCCCTTCGGCCCGACGCGGCGCAGCGGCCGGGTCAGGCGCGCCGGATGGTGGACCCGCTCGGCATAGCGCGCGACCTTGGCGCAGACCACGCCGGCGGTATAGTCGTTGCTCCTGGCGCCGTGGACCCGGCCGATGGTGTGCGCGTCGAGCCGCTCGACATCGAGCGCGCAGGTGCTCGGGCAATCGTGCGGGCAGGTCGAGGGAACGATTTCGGGCTTCGCGTCCGGTTTCGTGTCCGGGGGCGCGGCGTCGAGCGGCATGGCGCGTATCTCTCGGCGTCAACGGTGCGGATGGCGCAATCTACGGCCCGCCGCCCGGCGGAGCAAGCGGGCGGGGCGTCCCTGCTAGGCGTACCCTTCCAGCGTGAGGGCCAGGGGATGGCCGACAAGTTGCCTGTCGATGGTGAGCAGTCTGAGCCCCTCCTCCTGCGCCGTGACCAGCAGTAGTTCGTCGAACGGATCCCGGTGACCGAGCGGCGTTTCGAGCGGTCGCGCGGCATGCAGAATCGTCATCGGCAGGAACGTCACGCCCTGTCTCTCGAGAGCCGCGACCGCATCCTCCGGGTCGAACCGGCTCTTGCGCATACCCGACGGATGCCGGGCATTGAATTTCAGCCGCATTTCCCAGATCGACACGGCGCTGACGAAAAACTGCGCGTCGCGCGCGACGAGGATGCGCAACTCAAAATCAAAAAACTCGCCCGGCGCCTCCATGAAGTCATAGAGATAGGACGTGTCGAGCAGCACCCGCATCGCCGTCTGGCTAATCGTCGTCGAGGCCGAGCACCCGGCGGCTGAAGGCGGGATCGTTGAACTCCTCCGGCCACCGTTCGCCGTCGCCAATGATCCCGAGACGTCGGCGGTCCTCCTCCAGCTTCTCGAAGTCGATGCCGCCGCGGCGTTCGCAGCGCACGAGTTCGACCGCGGGCTGGCCGTGTTTGGTGATGACGACGCGCTCGCCCCCCTGGGCGGCAGCGACCAGCTCGGAGAGCCGCGCCTTCGCGTCGCGCAAGCCGACTTCCATGACGGTTCGCTCCTGTTCACAAACTAATTTCCGGCAATATGCCCAACCCTGCCGGCCGAATCAAGACTACATGGTGACTACAATTACCGTGCAGGTC
>WTGH01000052.1 GCA_011523655.1 Rhodospirillaceae bacterium | reverse complement strand
TGCGTCTGGCTCGGGATGTGGACGCAGGCGCCGTCGGGCGCGAAGCGCAGGCCGTGATAGGCGCATTCGATCAGGTCGCCGCGCACCCGCCCGCGGGAAAGCTGGGCGTGGCGGTGGCAGCAGCGGTCTTCCAGCGCGACGGGCGCGCCGTCGGACGCCCGGTACAGCACCACCGGTTCGCCGAGCAGCAGCCGGCGCATCGGATGCAGCCGCTGGACCTCACGGTCCCAGGCGGCGACGTACCAGCAGTTCTTCGGAAACATCCCGCGCTTTTCCTCCGGCCGCCGAACGCTCACGGCGGAGGCCGGGAAGACTTATCCGGGACGCCCGGTCATCCAATCCCACTGCCGGACTTCCAGGTCGGCGATCACGCCCGCCCTGCCGAACGGGCTGTCCGCCATAAAGGCCCGGACCGCCTCGCGCGACGGCGCCTCGACCGTGAGCAGCAGGCCGATGATCGACTCGCCGTCCTCGGCGAGCGTCGGGCCGCCGTTGTGAACGGTCACGTCCGGATGATCGGGATGGTCGCGCAGGTAGGCGATGAAATCTGGCTGGAGATCGCTGCGCTGCTGTGAAACGCCCGGATTGTCCGTGGCAAAAACTGCAAAATACATGGGTACCTCCCCGAAAAGGTTATTGCGACTGTCCCGGCGCGCCGTCCGGCCCGGATGGGTCGAGGGCCGGATCGACCCGCACGGTTAAAATATCGGCGTCGTAATATTGCTGATGCCGGACCGAGGATGCAAGATGGCGCAGCAGCCGGAGCGAGACTTCCCGCTCGATCGAATCGGCGGCGCCGGCCTCGCCGAGCAGCGCGATCCGGTCCTGCAGGTTCTCCTCGCCCCTGGCGGCGACGAATTCGAGGACCGCGGCGCCGCCGTCCCTGTGGGCGGTCAGAAGCAGCCGCCGGGGCCCGGCGTCTTCGCCGGCTTCGTCCCCGGCCTCGTCCTGGTCCAGCAGGGTCAGCACGGTCTCCTCGCTCGCTGCGTCGAGGCGTTCCGCCATATCCCCGGCCCAGCCGTTCCGCGCCGCGAACGCGCCGACGAAGGCGCGGATCTCCTGCAGGGCCGAGCGATCGAACGCCAGCTCGAGCCGGCTGCGCCGCGGTTTGGCCAGCTCGACGAACAGAGTCATGGCAATCGCCGCAACGCCGCCGGCAATCATCCCGTTCTGCAGGAAACCGCCGGCAAATCCGGAAACCATCTCCGGGAAAACCGCGCCGCTTTCGAAACCCGCGCCGATCCAGAAGCCGACGCCGGCGACCAGGCCCTTGCGGTAGTCGAGACCGTCCTGGACGACCATCTTCATGCCGATGACGAAGATCGCCGCCATGGTGACGGTGATGAAGGCCGCGGCGACCGGGCCGGGGATCGCCAGGATTGCGGCCAGCGCCTTGGGCAGGAAGGCCAGGGCGATCGTCGCCGCGCCGAGCGCAATCCCGATGCGGCGGGAACCGATCCCCGTGATCTCGACCATCGTCGCGCCCATCGGGCGGAAGCCGAGCGGCATCGTCCCGGCGAACCCGGACAGCAGGTTGCCGGCCCCGTCGGCCGCGACCGCGCCCTGGACCGCCCGGAAATCGACCGCCCGGGAGCCGCCCCAGCATACCCGCTGGATCGCGACGGCGCCGCTGACGGTCTGGATCGTGCAGACCAGGCCGATAAACAGGAACCCCGGCAGCAACGTCCAGAACTCGGGCCCGAAGCCGAGGTCCGGGGCCGGCCATTCGACCGCCGGAATGCCGATCCACGCAGCCCGGCCGATGCGCCCGAAATCGTAGAGGCCGAACAGGGCGGCGACGGCCGAGCCGGCGACGATGCCGATCACCGGCGCCCAGAGGCGCAGCCCCTGCCGCGCCTTCAGCACCAGGCCGGCGATGACGAGCAGGGTCGTCAGCGCGCAGAGCGGCGCCGCGATCGCCGGCGTGCCGGCCGGCACATTCTCCAGCTGCTGGAACATGACCGGCATGACCGTGACCGGCGTCAGCATCATGACCGTCCCGGTGACGGTCGGGGTCAGGACGCGGCGGAACAGCGAAAGCCGGGCCGAGAAGGCGAACTGGAAGAGCGCCAGGGCGATCACCAGCGTGACGAGCAGGCCCGGCCCGCCGGCGGCGAGGGCGGCGACGCTGACGGCGATCGCCGCCCCGGGGGTTCCGATGGCAAGGATATGGCCGGCGCCGAACCGGCCGGCCCGGAACGCCTGGAGCATCGTCGTCGCGCCGCAGGCCGCGACCGAGGCGAACACCGCCCAGAGCAGAACGTTCTCGGGCTGGCCGGCCGCCTGGAATACGACGGTCGCGATCAGCACGGCGCCGGGCAGGTTGAGCGCTGCGATCTGGAGCGCCAGCCCCGTGGCGAGCGGCAGCGGGATGTTCGCGTCGGGCCGGCGGAGGTCGGCCGAATCCCGATCGGATAAATTCCGGTCGGACGTTCCGGATGCCATGCCGCTTTCCCTCTCGCCGGAACGGAGGGCGGCCCGGTCCGCCGCCCGCCATCCCGCTTACCCTTTGCCCGGGCGCGCGGTGGCCTGAACGTCGTGCCGTCCCCGGGGCGGCCACACAGCCCCGGGGAACCGTTCAGTCGACCTTCGCCACCAGCCCCGCCGCCTCGATGCCGGCGACGGCGACGGCTTCGTCCTTGTCCGAGGTGTCGCCCGAGACGCCGACCGCGCCGAAGAGATGCCCGTCTGCCGTCTTGACCACGACGCCGCCGGGCACCGGCACGAGCTGGCCGCCGGAGGCGTCGATCAGCGCCTGCATGAACATCGGCCGCTCGTTGCCCATCTCGCCGAGCCGGCGCGAGCTCATGCCCATGCCGAGCGCGCCCATCGCCTTGCCGCGGGCGACCCGCTCGCGCAGCAGGGTCGAGCCGTCCTCCTGCTCGTAGGCGACCAGCGCCCCGCGCTCGTCCAGCACCGCGACCGCGAGCGGCCGCAAGCCCATCTCGACCCGCGTCTCCAGCGCCGTCCGGATAATCGTGCGCGCCTGTTCGAGCGAAAGCGTCATGGGTCCCTCCCCGGTTTGTTGCGGGGAGTGTAGCGGAAGGGGGCCGCGCTGCGCCAGCAGGGAGGTGGGGCCGGGGAACGGTGGCGGCGGGGAACGGTGGCGGCGCCGAACTCAAAATCGCCAATGGACCGAATGGCAATCTGGCGGAGAGGGTGGGATTCGAACCCACGGTACGCAAAGCGCACAACGGTTTTCGAGACCGCCCCGTTCGACCACTCCGGCACCTCTCCGCGGCCGCCTGCTCCTGCCCCTGTCCGCAGCCGCCGCCGCGCCGGCAATCCGGGCGGGTAATCCAGGCAGGCTGGGGCCGGTGCGCAGACACGGACGGCGGCGCGGAAGGTAGGTCGGCGGTGCGGCAAGTGCAAGCCGGCACGTATCGTAGGGACATCATGTGCAAACTCAGCCCGTCATATTGACCGAAGCCCCGGACCCGATCCGCGGCGGAGCGGAGATATCCTTCCGGTACAGCGCGAGGTTCGAAGCATCGCGCGGGAAAGATTTCTCCACTCCCTCCGGTCGGTCGAAATGACGGGAAAGGCCGGTCGGTCGAAATGACGGGAAGGGGCGTCCGGTCGAAATGACGGGAGGACGCCGCTCCCCCGCTCCTGGCTCCGCCGGTGCGGCATTTTCCGGGGCGGGACGGGCCGCGGAATCGCCCCCAGCGGCGCAACAGCGGCTTGACAGAAACCGGCGGCAACTTTACCTCCCGCCTGCCCGGTCGAACGGCGCCCGCCGCTCGGCCGCCCTTTTTTGTCCGGCCCTTTTTGTTTGGGCTATCCGGCGGCGCTGCCCAGAAGATCGGTTTCCAGCCATGCACGCAATCATCCGCACCGGCGGCAAGCAGTACCGCGTGGCCGAGCAGGACGTCATCCGGATCGAGAAGATCGTCGGCGACGAGGGCGAGGTCGTCCTGTTCGGCGAGGTGCTGGCCGTGGGCAAGGAACTCGGCACGCCCGTGGTGAGCGGCGCCAGCGTCGCCGGCCGCGTGATCGCCCAGACGCGCGACGGCAAGATCGTCATCCTCAAGAAGAAGCGCCGCAAGAACTACCGGCGCAAGCAGGGCCACCGCCAGGACCTGACGATCGTGCGGATCGAGGAAATCCTGACCGGCGGCAGGAAGCCGTCGGCGAAGAAGAAGGCGGCGAAGAAGGGCGCGGCGAAAGCCCCGAAATCGGAAGCGGAACCGGAAGTGTCCGAGCCGAAAGCGCCGAAAACCGAAACCGAAGCCGAGGCCAGGACCGAAGCGCAGCCCAAGGCAAAGGCGCCGGCCAAGACCGAGGCGCCGGCCGCGGCCGACACGCCGATGTTCCAGCGGCCCGAAGGCGAACCGGACGATCTGAAGAAGCTGCCCGGCGTCGGCCCGGCGACCGAGAAGAAGCTGAACGCGCTGGGCATCGCGACCTATGCCCAGATCGCCGCCCTGACGGCCGAAGAGATCGCGCAGGTCGATGCCGCCCTGAAGCTCAAGGGCAAGATCGAGCAGGACGACTGGCCGGCGCTGGCGAAGGAACTGGCGGGCGGCGGCTAGCCCGGCAGGACAGGAGCGAAAGACCATGGCTCACAAGAAAGCAGGCGGCAGTTCGCGCAACGGCCGCGATTCGATCGGCCGGCGGCTCGGCGTCAAGAAGTACGGCGGCGAGAAGGTCATCCCGGGCAACATCATCGTGCGCCAGCGCGGCACGAAATTCCATCCGGGCGACAATGTCGGGATCGGCAACGACCACACCCTGTTCGCGCTCGCCGAAGGCCATGTGAAATTCGTCCGCAAGGCCAATAACCGCACGTTCGTGAACGTCGAGCCCGGCGCGGCCTGAGGCGCCCGCGCGGCGCGGCCGCCCGAGGCGAACGGGGATGGCGGGAGCCCGGTGCGGCTCCCGTTTTGCATTGCGCCCGCAAGCAAGCCGGATGCCGGCGGACCGATGACCGCCATACCGCAGCTCAGCATGGCCGGTACGGACAACCCGGCCGGCCTCCGGCGCCTCGCCGCCGGAATGGCCGAAGCCTATGGCGCGACCGGCTTCGCCTATGTCGTCGATCACGGCATTCCGGAGCGCGTCGTCGACGCCCTGTTCGACGCCTCGCGGCGGTTTCATGCCCTGCCGCACGCCGCAAAGGACGCCGTCGCCGTCAACCGGCATCACCGCGGCTATATCGGGCCCGGCGCGGCGACCGACCGGGCCTCCAGCGTCGAGGCCGCGACCCGCCCGAACCTGAGCGAATCCTTCATCAAGCTGTCCGACGCGCCGCCCGGCCGTGCGGCCTGGCCGCTCGACGGCCCCAACCGGTGGCCCGACCTGCCGGGCTTCCGGGAAGCGGTGGAGGCGTTCGAGGCCGCGGCGGAGCCGATGGCGCGCCGGCTGGTGGCGGCGATGGCCCTGGGCCTCGGCGCCGAACCGGACCGCCTGCTCCGGCTGTTCGAACCGCCGACGGCCTGGTTGCGGCTGCTGCGCTATCCGCCCCGCCCGGCGGACGCCCCGCCCGACCGGTACGGCAGCGCGCCGCATACCGATTTCGGCTGCCTGACCCTGCTGGCGCAGGACGATGCCGGCGGGCTGGAGGTCCGGGCCGCCGACGGAAGCTGGATTGCCGCGCCGCCGGTCGAGGACGCCCTGCTGGTCAACACCGGCGACATCGTGCCGGTGTGGAGCGGCGGGCGCTGGCGCTCGACGGCGCACCGGGTCGTCAACCCGCCCGACCGGGACCGCTATTCGATCGCGTATTTCTACGATCCCTGCCCCGACGCCGTCATCGCGCCGCTCGACGGAGCGGCCCGAATTGCATCGGATCCCGCACCCTTCCGCTTCGCCGATCATGTCATGGCCCAGCTCGACGCGACTTATGCCTATCGGCAGAGCCGAGACCCGCGGAATATTCCCGATGTCGATGCGGTGCGATCGCCAAAACCATAGCAAGGCAGCCGCCCTTCGATACGCCCCATTCGGGGGCTACTCAGGGTGAGGAAATAGTATTTGCAATTGCAAATATTAACCTCACCCCGAGTAGGCGCCCCTCGGCTTCACTCGGGACAGGCTCCTCGCCGTATCGAGGGACACACAGAAGACTGCTCGCTTAGGGCCCAGGTCAGAGTTGCAATAATGTTGCCCGGCGTTCGGGTCGCGAAACGCGAGCCGCTCCACGACGGCCCGAACCGGCCCGTCGCGGCGTTTTCCGCCTTGCCGTCAGGATGCCCCCGCCGTACCTCGCCGCGATGAAATTTCTCGACCAGGCCAGGATTTTCGTGCGTTCCGGCAACGGCGGCGACGGCTGCGTCTCGTTCCGGCGCGAGAAGTTCGTCCCGGAGGGCGGGCCGGACGGCGGCGACGGCGGCCGCGGCGGCCATGTGCTGGCCGAGTGCGCCGACGGCCTCAACACCCTGATCGATTTCCGCTACCAGCAGCATTTCAAGGCGAAGCGCGGGCGGCACGGCATGGGCAAGGCGCGCACCGGCGCAGCCGGCGGCGACCTGACCATCAGGGTGCCGGCCGGCACGCAGATTTTCGAGGAGGACCGGGAGACTCTCGTGGCCGACCTGGTGACGGCGGGAGAGCGGGCGCTGCTCGCGAAAGGCGGCGACGGCGGCCGCGGCAACATCCATTTCAAGAGTTCGGTCAACCGCGCCCCGCGGCGCTGCGAACCGGGCGGGCCGGGCGAGGAGCGATGGCTCTGGCTGCGCCTGAAGCTGATCGCCGACGCCGGCCTCGTCGGCCTGCCCAATGCCGGGAAGTCGACCTTGCTCGCCCGGGTCTCGCGTGCGCATCCCAGGATCGCCGACTATCCGTTCACGACCCTGCATCCCCATCTCGGCGTGGTGGATGCCGGCGAGCGCCGGTTCGTGCTGGCCGACATTCCGGGGCTGATCGAGGGCGCCCACGAGGGCAAGGGCGTCGGCGACCGCTTTCTCGGCCATATCGAGCGCTGCGGCGTGCTGCTCCATCTGGTCGACGGCGCCGCCGGCGATCCGGCCGCGGCCTACCGGACGATCCGGCGCGAACTGGCAGCCTATGGCGCCGGCCTCGGCGGCAAGACCGAGATCGTGGCATTGAACAAGGCCGACGCCCTGAGCGCCGGCGAGGTCGAGGCCGGCCTCGCGGCGCTGTGCGACGCCGGCGCCGTCGGCCCCTTCGCGATTTCCGGCGTCTCGGGCGAAGGTGTCGATACGGCGCTGCACCGCATCGCCGACGCCGTCGAGGTGCACCGGCAGAAAGAGGCCGCGCGCGCGCCGGCCGCCGCATGGTCGCCGCTATGACCGCCGCCGATAACGCAATCAGGATCGGCGCGGCTCGGCGGATCGTCCTCAAGATCGGCTCCGCCCTGCTGATCGACGACGCGTCGGGCGCGCTGCGGCGCGACTGGCTGCGCGCCTTCGCCGAGGATGTCGCCCGGCTGCGCACCGACGGCCGGGAAGTGGCGATCGTCTCGTCGGGCGCCATCGCCTTCGGCCGCCGGCAACTGGGCCTGAGCGGCAAGGCCCTGGCGCTCGAAGAGAAGCAGGCCGCCGCCGCCGTCGGCCAGATCCATCTCGCCCACGCCTGGCAGGAGGCGCTGGCCGCCCACGGTCTCACCCTGGCGCAGATCCTGCTGTCGCTGGCCGATACGGAAGAACGCCGGCGGCACCTGAACGCGCGCGAGACGCTCGGCGCCCTGTTCGAATTCGGCGCCGTGCCGCTGATCAACGAGAACGATACGGTGGCGACCGAGGAAATCCGCTTCGGCGACAACGACCGGCTGGCCGCCCGGGTCGCGCAGATGGCGGGCGCCGACCTGCTGGTCCTGTTGTCGGATATCGACGGGCTGTACGACCGCGACCCGCGGCTGCACGCCGACGCCGCGCATATTGCCGAAGTCCCCGCACTCACCGACGAGATCCGCACGATGGCGGGCAAGCCGCGGCCGGGCTACAGCTCCGGCGGCATGGTGACCAAGCTGGAGGCGGCGCGCATCGCGGTCGGCGCCGGCTGCGCCATGATCATTTCCGACGGCCGCGCGGAGCACCCGATCCGCCGGCTCGAGGCCGGCGAGCGCCACACCCGGTTCGCGCCGGCCGCCAGCCCCGGCACGGCCCGCAAGCGCTGGATCGCCGGCGCCCTGGGCAGCGACGCGCGGATCGCCGTGGACGCCGGCGCGGCAAACGCCCTGCGCCGGGGCAAAAGCCTGCTGCCGGCCGGCGTCACGGGGGTCGAGGGAAATTTCCTGCGCGGCGACGCCGTGCGCATCGTCGGGCCGGACGGCGCCGAGATCGCCATCGGCCTGATCGCCTACGACGCCGAGGCTGCGCGCAGGATCGCCGGGCGCCAGAGCCGCGAGATCGAGGCCCTGCTCGGCTACAAGGGCCGCGACGTTCTGGTCCACCGCGACGACATGGTGGAAAGAGAATAGTTAATGGTTTAATAGTTCCCCATCTGTTCGCAATGCGGGATTTGCCGGCGCGGGCAGTCAGGACGATCCGTAAGGGACAAGGGGAACGGAAAATGGGCTTGGACCTCATACCGATGGGCAGACCGAAACCGGGCCATGAAGAGGAATGGCAACGGCTGATGCAACCGCTCTACGAAGAACGGGAGGAAACGGACGAGGACACGTCCCGGCGACTGGAGATTTCGGAACCGGCCTACGCAACCGCCGGCGCCCCGCGGGTCGGTTACAGCGAAGAAGCCAACGCCTGGTACCGCGAACATTACAAGAAACCGGAAGGGCTGACCGACGCGGAGTTTCTTGAGGAAGCCAAGGGCTACTATGTCCTCGATCTGGTAGTCGGAAAGTGCGACGGCGTACCGGTCTATTCGCACGGCGACTTGTACGACGGGGTCGACAAGACGAGTTTCCGGGGCAAGTTTCTCGAATTCTGCGAGGACTGCTGGAAGACGACATGCTGCTGTACCGGGCCTGGACTTCGGTGATGCCGCCGGAGAAGGCCGTGGAGTATGGGCAGGCCCTTCTGGCCAGCGCGGAGA
>WTGH01000011.1 GCA_011523655.1 Rhodospirillaceae bacterium | reverse complement strand
GCGCCGCCTCGATCACCGCCATCTGCATGCCGAAGCAGATGCCGAAATAGGGCACGGCGTGTTCGCGGGCGAAGCGGGCGGCCAGGATCTTGCCCTCGGCGCCCCGCTCGCCGAAGCCGCCGGGCACCAGGATGCCGTTGACGCCGCCCAGGTGCGGAATCGGGTCTTCCTGCTCGAAAATCTCGGAATCGATCCAGCGCAGCTCGACCCTGGCGTCGTTGGCGATGCCGCCGTGGGTCAGCGCCTCCTCGAGGGATTTGTAGGCGTCCTGGAGGCCGGTGTACTTGCCGGCGATGGCGATCGTCACCCGGCCCTCGGGCCGCACGACCCGCTCGACGATGCGTTGCCACTGCCGCAGCTCCGGCTCCGCCTCGTCGAGCCCGAAATAGCGGCAGACCGCGGTATCGAAGCCCTCGGCGTGCAGCCTGAGCGGCACGTCGTAAATCGTCTCGGCGTCGAGCGCCTGGATCACCCGGTCGTGGGCGATGTTGCAAAACAGGGCGATCTTGCGGCGCGCGCCTTCCGGAATTTCCCGGTCGCAGCGGCACAGCAGGATATCCGGCTGGATGCCGAGGCCGAGCAGTTCCTTGACGCTATGCTGGGTCGGCTTGGTCTTGAGTTCGCCGGCCGACGGGATCCAGGGCACCAGGGTGAGGTGGCAGAACATGGAGCGTTCGCGGCCCAGCGCATTGCCGAGTTGGCGGATCGCCTCCAGGAAGGGCAGGCCCTCGATATCGCCGACCGTGCCGCCGATCTCGCACAGCACGAAGTCCATGCCGTCGGTATCGCGCAGCACCATTTCCCGGATCATGTCGGTGACATGGGGGATGACCTGCACGGTCGCGCCCAGATAGTCACCCCGCCGCTCCCGCGCGAGCACGTTTTGATAAACCTGCCCGGCGCTGAAACTGTCGGTCCGGCGCGCCGGCACGCCGGTAAAGCGCTCGTAATGGCCGAGGTCGAGGTCGGTCTCCGCGCCGTCGTCGGTCACGAAGACCTCGCCGTGCTGATACGGGCTCATCGTGCCCGGATCGACGTTGAGATAGGGATCGAGCTTGCGCAGGCGGACCGTGTAGCCCCGGGCCTGGAGCAGCGCGCCCAGCGCCGCCGAAGCCAGCCCCTTGCCGAGCGACGACGTCACCCCGCCGGTAATGAAGATGTACCGCGTCATGGCCATGACGGGACGGCAGCGTACCATCCCCGGCGCGGCCGGAAAAGCCGCGATAAATCAATCGGGAAGTCGGAAGGGCCTGCGCAGCGAATCCCGGCCGCGAGACGGTGGGGCAATGAGAGTATCGGGGCGGGCGCTTCCGGGAACCGCGCCGCCGCCACCGCTCAGTTCTGCGGCTTTGCGGGTTCGGCGGGCGGGACCGCCGGTGCCGATCCGGCGTCCTGCTGCGTTGCCGGCGCCGTGCTGCCCGTGCCGGTGACCACGCTGGTCGGCGCGCGCTTGTTGCCCGACATGATGGCGAGCCCCATGCTGGAGGCGATGAAGAGCGCCGCGATCACCGCGGTCGCCCGTGTCAGCAGGTTGGCGGTCGCCGCGCCGGTCAGGAAGCCGCTCATCCCGCCGCCGCCTCCGCCGCCGCCGATGCCGAGCGCCCCGCCCTCGCTGCGCTGCAGCAGGACGACGCCGATCAGCGCGACGGCGAGAATCAGGTGAACGATCAGGAGAATGAGTTCCATATCCGGTCTGCGGCGATTCTGTGCGGCGATTCCTGCGTGCGGACGGTGCGCCGGATGGCGGGCATATAGGCGCTTGCCGGCGAAAAATCCATATACAACGGCATCGCCGGCTGCGGTAAGCGGCCGCGCCGCCCGCCGCCCGCTATGGCGCCTCGCCCAGCTCGCGCACGACATTTTCCAGCCCGGTCGTGCCCTTGTTCAGCCCGGCCTTCTGGAGGAAGCGGCAATTCTCGCCGAGGCCCCAGATGTTGCTGCTGTTGGCCATCACGCCGCCGTCGACGGTAATCGTCTCTCCGGTGATGAAGCGCGCGTCGTCGGAGGCGAGGAAGGCTGCGGCGGCGGCGATGTCCTCGGGCCGGCCGCGGTCGGGCCAGGGCTGGCGTTCGCTCATGTCCGGCAGGCGCGAGGGATCGCCGCCATGGGCGAGCGGCGTGTCGATCAGGCCGGGCGCCACGCCGTTCACCCGGATGCGCCAGGACGCCAGTTCGAGCGCGAGACTGCGCACCAGGTTGATCACCGCCGCCTTGGCCGCCGAATAGGCGTGCGGCCCGCCGCCGCCGGACAGGCCGGCGACGCTGCCCGTCGCGACGATGGCTCCGCCCGCCGGAACGCCGCTGGGGCCGCCATCGGGCCGGGCCGGATTGGCGCGCATCGCCGGCACGGCATGCTTCGCGCCGAGGAACACGCTGCGCACGAGGAAGGCGAAGCTGGTGTCCCATTCCTCTACCGTGGTCTCGGTGACCGGCCCGATGGCGCCGCCGACGCCGGCGTTGAGGAAGGCCACGTCGAGCCGGCCCCAGCGGGCGGCGGTGCCCTCGAAGCAGTTCCGGACCGCCGCTTCGTCGGTGACGTCGGCCCGGACGTAGGCGATGCGGTCGCCATGCCCGGCGGCGCGCGCCAGGGCCAGGGTCTCTTCGGCATTGGCGTCGTTCAGGTCGGCGAAGGTGACGCTTGCGCCATCCTCCAGAAACCGCAGCACCGCCGCCCGGCCGATGCCGCTCGCGCCGCCGGTGATAACCGCCGCGCGGCCCCCGAACCTTTCACCGAACCTGCTGCCGTAGCTGCCCGCCATGTCCCGCTCCGCCGTTGGAGAATTCCCGCCACCAAGCCCGAAAGTTGCCGCGGGTCAAGGCTCGCTCTTGCCGAACCGGCGCTTCCGGGGCCACTTTGCGCGCAAAGCTGTCCCTGGGCCGTCCTTCCGCTTTCCCGAGCCGCCTGTCGCGCAATGTCCGAACTCCTGCCGCTGCGCTTCTTCAACACGCGAACCCGCGCCGTGGAGCCATTCGCCCCGGCCGCGCCGCCGAAGGTGACGCTCTATTGCTGCGGGCCGACGGTCTACAACCATGCCCATATCGGCAACCTGCGGACCTATGTGTTCGAGGACCTGTTGCAGCGCACGCTGCGCATGGCGGGCTACGACCTGCGCCATGTGATGAACATCACCGATGTCGGCCATCTCGAATCCGACGCCGACGAGGGCGACGACAAGATGATGCTGGCGGCGGCGCGCGAGCGCAAATCGCCCTGGGACATCGCCCGCTTCTACGAGGACGAGTTCTTCCGCCACACCGACATGATGAACATCCGCCGGCCGGACACGGTCTGCCGGGCGACCGAGCATATTCCGCAGATGATCGCCATGGTCGAACGGCTGGTCGAACGCGGCCACGCCTACGAGGCCGGCGGCAACGTCTACTACGACACGGCGACCTTCCCGGCCTACCCGGATTTCGCCCGGCTGCAGATGGACGCCCAGGAGGCGACCGAGCGGGTCGACGCGGACGAGCGCAAGCGCAACCCAGCCGATTTCGTACTCTGGTTCGGCCAGTCGAAATATCCCAACCAGATCATGAAATGGCAGTCGCCCTGGGGCACGGGCTTTCCCGGCTGGCACATCGAATGCTCGGCGATGGCGAGCGAATATCTCGGCGAGACCATCGACCTGCATTGCGGCGGCATCGACCATGTGCCGGTCCACCACACCAACGAGATCGCCCAGTCCGAGGGCTGTTTCGGCCACCGCTGGGTCGAGACCTGGCTGCACGGCGAGTTCCTGGTGGTGGACGACGCGAAAATGGCGAAATCGAGCGGCGACTTCCTGCATCTCGACCGGCTGGTCGAGGCCGGCTACGAGCCGATGGACTACCGCTACCTGCTGCTGACCGGCCATTACCGCGCCCGGCTCAGCTTCAGCTTCGAGGCGCTGGACGGCGCGCGCCAGTCGCTGAAGACCCTGCGCAACCTCGCCCACGACTGGAGCTATGCGGCGCGGGACGGCGGCGACGTCCGCGACGGCGTGGCGGCCGGGTGGCGGGCGCGGTTCCGGGATGCGCTTGCAAACGACCTGCATGTGCCCAACGCGCTCGCCGTCGCCTGGAAAATGGCGCGTGACCCGGAACTCCGGCCGGTCGAGAAGCTCGCTCTGATCCTCGAATTCGACACGATCTTCGGCCTCGACCTCGCGGCCGCGACGCAAAGCCGGTCGTTGCCCGACGAACTGATGGCCCTGATCGCCCGGCGCGAAAAGGCCCGCGCCGACAAGGACTGGGCGACCGCCGACGCCCTGCGCGACGAATTGCGGGAGAAGGGCGTCGCGATCAAGGACCGCCCCGGCGGCACCGACTGGGAATTGGTCGGCTGAACGCACTCCGGGCCCGCGCCGCCGGGCCGCGCCGTCCGGCCCGGCAACCGCGAAATTCGGATCAGGCAGCGGGCGTTGCGGTGGTCAGGCGCAGGCCGACCGCGCCGACGACGATCAGCGCGATGCACGCCAGTTGAACGAGCCCGAGATGTTCGTCGAACAGAACGAATCCGATCAGCGTTATGGCGAGAATGCCGACTCCCGCCCAGATCGCGTAGGCGACCCCGACCGGGATAACCTTGAGGGCGGGCGCCATGACCCAGAAGCAGGCGCTGTAACAGACGATGGCAAGCACGCCCCAATGCCACTTCTCGAAACCGCTGGACAGTTTCAGCAACAACGTTCCCGCCACCTCAAGTGCGATGGCACAAGCGAGGAGAAACCAGGCGCTCATTCAGCCGTCCTTCCAGTGTCGGAAATCGAAGGTTCCATGCTGCCGATCCTTCGTCCTTCGCGTTTACCACGGCGCCGCCGCATTACAACAACCACGCCGCGCGTCCTCCGGCAGTTCTGTCGCGGACGTGAAGCGACGCGTCCATCGGCACAGGAAGCCTCGTCGGGTTCAGCAGAACGGGCAGCCGGGACTGTCGAAAACCCGTTGTGCCGGTGTCGCCGGCGGCGGCGTCTGCCGGCTTCGGGCCTCAACCGCCACCTCGCCGTCGATCAGGACGAACGAAATGCCCGGCAGGTCCCCGTGGGCGATCGCGTCGGCGAGGGTCGAGCCGGCCGAGCCCTCGACCGGCCCGGCGATCACGATGTCGGCCGGGGCGCCGGGACGCAGAATCCCGACTTCGAGGCCGTGGGCGCGCGCCGTGTTCCCGGTGGCGACCGCGATCGCCTCTCCCGGCGTCAAATCCGCGACCGAAGACAGCAACAGGATGTTGCGCAGCATGCCGCGCGGGATGACGCCGGTCCCGCCCGGCGTATCGGTGCCCAGCGTCAGCCGGTCCAGCCGGCCCCGCTCCCTGAGCAGGCGGGCAACCCGCAAGGTAGAGCGGTAATTTCCCGACGAGCAGATCTCGAGCGTGAACGCGGTGTCGTCGACCAGCCTGTCGAGGTCGTCGTCGCTCATCGGGATCGGCCCGCCGGAGACATGGGCGGCGATGTCGGGCTGCAGCCACGACAGCGTCTCGTAACCGCAGACGCGGCTTGAGCCCGAGCGCGACACGCCGCCGGTATGAACCTTGGTCCGGATGCCGCGTTCCCGGCACCATGCCGTATAGCGCAGCGCCTCGGCACGGTTTTCCTCCAGCGGAAAGAAAATGAACTTGGCGAGGATGATTCCGGCTTTGGCCAGGCGGTCGAAATGCCGCTCGGTCATTCCGGGGACCAGCAGGGGCGTGCCGGCATGGAGCTTGACCCCGGACCACCGCACCCTGCCCGTCGTCGCGCGCGTCACCTCGGAAAGCGACGTCACCAGATCGGGCGAGAGGCCGGCATAGTCGAGGCCCGGCGTGTGCAGTTCGCCTGCCGAAACCATGGTCGTGGTGCCGCCGTGCAGATAGTTCCCGATCCATCCCAGCGAGTCCTGCGTCGGGGTCCATTCGCCGAACACCGGATGGACATGACCGTCCACGAGGCCCGGCAGAACGGCCGCGCCGCCGGCATCGATCGCGATGTCGTGGGCGGCGTCGGGCGCCGGGTCGAACGCCGCGATGCGCCCGTCTTCGATCAGCAGGCTGGAAACCGGCGCGGTCGGCGAATCGAGTTCGCCGGTGAAGAACTCGCCGATATTGCCGATGCGCGTCGTTGGCATGTGCCGTCTCCAGCCGGTCCGGCGGCCTGGACCTGAAGCCGGCCGCCAAACCGCCGGTTCAGAGGCCGAGCCGCTGGCGGATAACGCCGACATAGTCGCCGGGCCGGGTAACGTAGGGGAAATGGCCGCCCCAGTCGAAGGTATGGACGTGGGCGCCGGGATAGCGCTCGACGACGCCGCGGCGGACAGGCACGGCCACCAGCTGGTCGTCGTCGGACTGCAGGATGGTCAGCCGCTCCGGCGCAACGGCCGCCACCGGAATTTCCGTGACCCGCGACAGGGCCAGCAGGCGGGCCTTGAAGGCGCGGCCGCTGAAGCTGTTCGCCAGTTCGTCGGCCAGGAACCGCTTGATAGCGGCCATTTCCGGCCGCGGTTCCGGCCATTGTTCCAGGCTCCGGGTTACGGAGGATTTGAGCGCGGCGCCCGGCGTGCGCAGCACCTCGGCCTCGGACGGAAACCCGGCCGCCCCGATCGCTTCGGCCGCGGCGATCGAGTTGGCGACGAACAGGTGGCCGACCCGGTCCGGGTGGCGCGCGCCGATCGCCTGGGTCAGCATGCCGCCGAGCGACGAGCCGAGGACATGGGCCCGGCCGGCGCCGAGCCGGTCGAGCAGCGCGACCGCGCCGTCGGCGATGCGCAGGAAATCGCCGATCATCGGATAGGTGACGGAAATCACCCGAATGTCCGGGGCGAGCGCCTCGATGACCTTGCGGAAGATATCGGCGTTGCCGAGCGTGCCGGGGCAGAGCAGCAGGCTCCCGCCGCCGGGAACCGCGCCGGTGTCGATGACGCGCCAGACGGCACGGCCGACCGCAACCGGCTTCGCCGGGCAGCGCGCGCGGAAGGCGTTCGCCTCGGCGATATAATCGGGTTCGACGCTCATGGGGGGCTCCTCGGCAGGGCGGACGCCCGCGCCCCGGCGCGGGTGCCTGCAAATCGGCCCGTTTTACGTTGAGGGGATGTCCCGCACTCGGCGGAAGGATGTCGCATCGCCCCGCCCTTCGATACGCCCCGGATTAAATCCGGGGCTACTCAGGGTGACGGTGAATGGGATTCAGGCCGGGAAATTATCCAGCAATTCCTCATCCCGAGCAGGCCCGGAGGGCCGTATCGGGGACGAGACCGTGGCAGGAAAAAGCGGTGCGATCCAGGCCTGCGGGGTCAGGAAAGCTGCGGGTCCGGTTTGGGTATGGAAATCGGGTCGTAACCGGTCTCGGTGATGAGGACCTGCTCTTCGAGCTTGATGCCCTCCCTGCCGCCGACCCGGCCGGTGTAGCTCTCGACGCAGACGACCATGCCCGGCTCGAACACGCCGTCGTAGCCCGCCTTGTCGAAATCCTGCGGATAGGGAATGGCCGGCCACTCGTCGCACAGGCCGACCCCGTGGATCAGCACGCCGTAGCGCCCGGGCAGGCAATCCTCGGGAAGCAACCGCGCTTTCTCGACGAACTCGCGGAAACCGAGGCCGGGCTTGAGCAGGTCCGTGTTGTACTGCACCTGCTCCTGCGCGATGGCGTAAAGCGCGCGCTGCTCGTCGTCGCCCCGCTCGTCGCCGCACAGCCAGGTCCGGGAAATATCGGCGCAATAGCCGTAGGGACCGACGAGATCGGTGTCGAAACCGACGACATCGCCGGCCCGGATGGCGTAGCCGCTGCATTCCTGGAACCACGGGTTGGTGCGCGGCCCGGCCGCGAGCAGGCAGGTCTCGATCCATTCCGATCCCCGGCTGACCGCGGCGTTCCAGAAGGCGCCCCAAAGCTCCAGTTCGGCCATGCCGGGTTGCAGCGCCGCCCGTGCGTCGTCGAGCGCGTCCAGGCAGGCCGCCATGGCCCGGCGCATCGCCTTGATCTCTTCGGCGGACTTGATGCTGCGCGCCGTTTCGATGATCGGCTGGGCATCGACCACTTCGAGATTGAGGCCTTCGAGGGCGTGGATGCCGGCCGGCGGGCCGTGGTCGAGCGCCAGCCTGCGGTTGCCGCCGCCATGGCCGTCGACAAGGTCGGCGATCTCGGCCGACCATTTGCGGTAGACCTCGGGCAGCCGGCTCCCGCCTTTGAAGAAAAAGGGGCCGGTCGCGGGCCGGATCTCGTCGATCGCGACCGAATGGGCGCTCAGATGCAGGCAGTCGTGAAACTCGAACAGAACCACCGGGCCTTCGGTCGCCACGAAGGCATAGCGGGCCGCGTTGTGCGTAATCCAGACCTGCATGTTGGTCGAATCGGTCAGGTAGCGCACGTTGAGCGGGTCGAACAGCAGCATCCCGGCGACGTCGGCCCTGCGCATCTCGGCGCGCACCCGCTCGACCCGGTAGCGCTGCATGACCGGCAGGTCCGGCGCATCGAGGCCGCGCGCCGTCCAGTCGGCCTCGACCGCTTCGCCGTAGCCGATCAGGTAGCGGTTCAGCTTGCCCGCCTCGTCCATCTGCCGGGCTTCGCGCTCGGCGAGCGACGGGGCGTTGGTTTCGGCACCCGGCGAACGGGGATAGGCAGGTCGGTTCATCGGCGGGCTCCGCGGGAAAGGGCGCGGTTCATGTCATTTTTTCCGCACGCCGGCAAGCGGAAATCGCCGCGCGGCGGCAGCCGGCCGGCATATCCACCGGGTCAGGCGGCGCTGGTATCCCCTGTTTCCATTTCGCGCTCGTCCAGAACCGACGCGACAATTTCAAGCAGCGCATTGGCGCGAAACGGTTTTTCGAGGATCCGGTCGGCGCCGAGGGCCTGCGCCCGGCGCAGGCCGGTCAGCGAATCGAGCTGTTCGCCGCCGCCGGAAATGACGACGATCCGGGGCCGCGGCACTTCCGCGGACAGCGCCCGGAGGATGTCGATGCCGTCGGTCTCCGGCATCGTCAGGTCGGTAATGACCAGGTCCGGCCGGGCGGAGCGGAACAGTTTGAGGCCGTCATCGCCTGCGCCGGCCGAAACGACGTCGTATCCGCCGCTTTCCAGAAGATCGCCGATCGCCGCCCGCAGCAGGTCATCGTCGTCGATAAGCAGGATGCGGCGTGCCATGGTCGTCCCCGGTTGGCGTGACGGAAATATCGGCCGGACCGCACCGGTTGGACATTAACTTCCCGTCACAATCCGGTGACGCCGTTAAGGATGCCCCGTTCGACAGGCCCCGCCCCTTCGACTTCGCTCAGGGCAGGCCCTTCGATAGGGGATTATATACGATCCTAGACGCGCGCCGGTAAGCCCCTGATCCGGCGCGTAA
>WTGH01000013.1 GCA_011523655.1 Rhodospirillaceae bacterium | reverse complement strand
TGTTCCTGACCTCGCGCGGCGACCAGCACGCTTCCCTGCGCGGGCTGATCTCGACCTGGCTGGAGATTGCGGTCAACGCCATGCTGTCGCTCGCCCAGGACGACGGCCGGCGCATCAGCGAAGATGCTGCGCGTGTTTCGTGCGTGTTACACGGAACCGGCAGCGCTGGCGCTCCCTGGCGTCGACCGCAGTGCGTGCGGGTTGCGCGGGATTCGCCCGGATCCGCGCGTCCGGGCAACGATCGGGCTCAGTCCGCGCCGCCCCGGCGGAGCGAATCGTCGAGCGCCCGGGCTTCCGCGACCAGCGCGTCGACCTCGTTTCCGCGTCCCTCGCGGACCATGGCGTCCCGCCGTTCCGTCGCCAGAAACCAGATGTAGCGGAACATCCGCTCGATCAGCGGCGTCATTGACGGCGCAAGCGGGACAGGGCCGGCGCCCTCCGGCGCGCGCGCGAGCGCCAGAATCGTCTGGCGGACGAACTCCGCGGTCGGCAGACCGTTCGCCTGCGCCGCCCGTTTGGCCTCTTCCCACTCGGACTCCGAGAACTTCAGATAGCCCTCCAAGTTGGCGAGCCGCATGATCTCCGACGGCAGGGCGAGCGCGCGCAATTCGCGGCGCGGCGTCAGGCTCACCCCGTCGCGGATGGTGTTGGCGCCGTAGCTGAACCCCTCTGAGACCTCCTCGACCTCGCTGCGGCCGAGGCTGTCGGCCGACCACTGCGCCGTGTCCCGGTCGGGCGCGGCCAGCACCATCCGGGTGCCGCAGAGTCCGGAGATGGTCTCGGCGCCGTTGCGGCCGTAGAGGTCGCGCAGCGCCGAGGCGACCTGGACGCCGAGCACGAAGCAGCCGCCGAACTGGCGCGATTCCGCGAGGCCGGGCTGCAAGGACGGCACCTGGTGCAGCGTCGGCAGCTCGTCGAGGATGACCCAGAATCCTGAGAGGTCGGTACGCACTGCGGCGGGCGACAGTCGGGGCCAGGGGCCGACAGGGCGATGACGTCCGGCGAGTTGCGCGCGAAACCCGCTCGGTCCAACAAGGCGCTGGCGCCCGAAGACGCGCAAAGACGCCGAATCGGCACGCAGAATGCACCCTCCGCGCGCGCTTGCGCCCTCTTGCAGCCCGCTGCGTGGGGTGTGCGTGCAAACCGCCGAAGGGCGTAAAAGGCTCAATTGCCTACGACCCTACAGCCTCGGGCCGGATAGCCGTTCCATTCCAACGGCTTAGCCCGAGCGGCGCTTGAGCGACGCTGTTCGCCGCGCTTGTGATGGAACGGTTCCGGACCCGTTGCGCGGCTTCCGTTGGTCATTATAGGAAGCGCCGCCGGCATTGCAAGTCGTCCGTTGACGGGCCTGGGCAGAGCCGTCGGGAAGCGGCTTGCCGCAGCGACCGCCGCGAGTCAGGCAAGGCGAGCCGCTTCCCGACGGCGGCGAGGCTCGCTCCGGTGCTGGGATCGTGCGCGGCAGCCGTTGCAGCGCCGCCGGTACGACCGGGGACTCAACTGCGCCGGAGCGCGTGTCCAGATAACGCCTCCGCGATGAGGCCGTCAATTCGGCGCGGGGACCGCTGCCGCTTCCGCTGGCTGCGCGTATGCGTCACTATCCTCCGCGCTGAAAGCGCCGGTGAAAGCGGAGTGCTGGAATGTTCCTGCTGCCGCCTCGTGCCTCTCGCCAGCAAAAATACCGGTCACGGTTCCGGAGTCACCGCCGGTTGTGGTGAAGGTATTGCCTTTGACGGCAATGTCATGTCGCAGGGTTCCTCCGAGAAATTCCTTGAACGAGCCATCCTTTTCGATTGTGGACAAGTCCCCGAGCTCGAAGGTTCCGGTTATGTCGGGACCAAGGTTGAAAGTGATGTCTACCGATGAGCCTATGGGCTGTCTCGTGCTTGTGGTCAATCCAACGAGGGTTCCAGTGTAATTCGCAGTTCCCAGAGATTGGATACCGGGATTGTCAGCGAAATCCGTGAGCGGCTTGACGCCGGTCGCCCATGAAGTGATCTCATCATTCTCCAACGTGACGCCGAAACGAGCTATCAGCATGTCGAATTCGTATTGGTAACCGCCAAAATACAGCGTCCCGATATTCTCGTCTGACCAACGGCCATAATAGTACCAGGAGTCCCAACGATCACCGTCCAGCTGACGACTGCTGTTGGGAAGGACGATGCCAATCACGGGATAGTCGGTCGCCGTTTCCCATCTCCGCCCTTCGGGACGCGGCTGTGATCTGACAAACACTCCGTTTTCCACCTTCCAATTGGTGCTGAGCTCGCCGATTGCCAGTTCGTTCCCGCGAACGGGCGTTATCTCGTGCGCTGATGGCCTTGTGCTTGTGGACAGGACAGAGGCGGAAGCGTCCTGTGGGAAGGCGTCCGCATTGTCGCCCACGCCGTCGCCATCCGTGTCCGCCGTCTCGGACGCATCCCTTGGGAAGGCGTCCTCGCTGTCGATCACGCCATCGCCGTCCGTGTCCGTCATCCCATCCGGCTTTTGCATCATCGAGCCCATCTTGTCTCCCGACCCGCCACCTCCGCAGGCGGCAAGGGCAAAGGCGATGGCGGTAGCGATAGCGAAGCGATTGAACATGGTCCCTCTCCAGTCAGTTGTATGGCCCGGTGCCGGCTGGCGCCGGGCCGTTGCAAACACACCCTGGAATCAGGCGGTTTCCGCTTATTCGCCAAGCGCGGGGAGCTACCCCGTGCCGGGTCAAGGGCTGTTGTATTCAGCGGACGACCCGACCGAGCGGGAAGTCCAAGGTGTGTTTGCACTAAGGAGTGAAGCACCCAGCGAAGCCGGAGGCAAGACACCGAGCCGCTGGGGAAGCTCGCTCCGGCGATGATGGAAGCCAAATCCTCGGCAGCCGTTGCAGCGCCGTTGGCACGGCCGGGGATGGAAAGTGCGCCGCTGCCGCGCATGGCAGCGGCGCACCGGTCGGCGCGTTACCGCGAGGCGGCGTGCCCGGCCATCGCCTCGGCGATGAGACGACCGACGCGCTCGGCGGCCTCGACGAGGTGGCCGTCGGCCAGGTGGGCGTAGCCCGCCGTTGTGCGGTGACGCCGGTGCCCGAGCAGCTTGCCGACCTGGGGCAGGTTCTCGCCGGACATGACGGCGTGGCTGGCTACGGTATGCCGAAGGTCGTGCAGGCGCAGCCTGCCGAGCTTTGCCCGCTCCCGCGCCGTGTGCCAGCACTCGGTGAGGATGTGGACGCCCCGGCCTTCGGCCAGGCGCTCGAACAGGAACGCGTCGGGGTCGCGCGGGCCGGGCAGCGTGTCGATGTGCGCCCGCGCGGCCGCGCCGAGCGGCACGCTGCGCGGCCCCACCTTGGAGGCTTCGAGCTTCAGCGCGTCGGTGCCGACATTTCGCCAGCGCAGATCGAGCACCTCGCCCCTGCGGCATCCGGTGAGCGCCAGCAGCCGGATCGCGGCGACCGCCTCGGGCCAGCGGTTCGAACAGGCGTCGAGCGCGAGGCCGAGCCGTTCGAGTTCGTCGGCGTCGAGGAAGCGGGCGACCTTGTTCCTCGGGTTCGGCCGGATGCCGAGGCAGGGGTTGGAGCCGCGCTCGCGCCAGCCCCACTCCTCGGCGCGGAACATCATGGCGCGCAGGATCTCCAGGGCGCGGTTGGCCGCGCCGCGCCGCTCCCTGCTGGCGGCGTCGAACCATGCGGCCACGTCGGCGGGGCCGATCCGGTCGAGCGGCATCGCGCCGAACGCCGGCAGGATGCGCGCGTTGAGATAGATGCGCACGGTCTTGCGCCCCGACGGCTTCCACTGCGGCTCCGAGCGCCGCAGATACTCCTCGGCGAAGGCGCGGAACAGCGGCGTGCGCCGCACCCGGCGGCGCTCCTCGGCGGGGTTCCCGCCAGCCCGGATGCGCGCCAGCATATCGCGGGCGCGGCGGCGCGCCTCGGCCAGGTCCATGTCGCTGTGCCGGGCGATAACCATGCGTCGGCTTCGCCCGTCAATGCGCGCCTGGACGATATAGACCTTCCGGCCCGAAGGGTGGATGCGTAGCCCGAAGCCGGGCAACGCCCTGTCGAACAGGAACGTGTCGCGGGCGCCGGGGCTGCTGTCGCGGACCAGGCGCGGGGTGAGGTCAACCGTCGGCATGGCCAGCCCCTCCCTCCCGCTTCCGGCCATGTCCCGTCAGGGCCGCCTGGATGCGACTGGAGACGCGGTCGGCGGCGTCGGCGACCGACCGGTCGGACAGGTGGGCGTAGCGCTCGGTGGTCTCGACCAGGGCGTGACCGAGCAGCTTCGCGATGGTCACCAAATCCACGCCGTTCATGGCGGCGACCGACGCCCAGTTATGGCGGAGGTCATGAAGGCGCAGCCCGTCCAGCCCGGCCTCGCGGCGGATGCGGTCCCACTGGTGAGGAACCGTCACGGTCGGCCTGTCGGGCGGACGCGCGGGGAACAGCAGCGCACAGTCGTCGCCGTAGCGCGGGATGGCGTCGATCACCGCCCGCGCGGCGCTCGACAGCCAGACCGTGCGCGGCCCGGACTTGGAATCCGGCAGCAGGATGCGCTTGCCCTTGATCCAGCCCCATTCCAGCGAGACGATCTCGCCGACCCGGCAGCCGGTCAGCAGCAGCAACCGGATGACAGCGACCTCGCGCGGGCAGTGGAACTCGTCGCGGGTCAGCACGGCGTTGAGCCGGGCCATCTCATCCGCCGTCAGGAACCGCTCCATCGGCTTCATCCTGTAGCGCCGGGTGTTCTTGCAGGGGTTGCTGTTGTGGGGGCGGTAGCCCCAAAGCTCGGCCATGCGCATCATCACCGAGAGCACCGGCATCGAGCGATTGGCGGTGCCGGGGCGGTCCGCCATGGAGGCGAACCAGTCCCGGACGTGCTCGACGGCGATCTCGTCGACGGCGAGATCGCCGAGCGCCGGGAGGATGTACTTGCGCAGCGCCAGGGTGCTGCTCTCCAGCGTCGCCGGCTTCCAGTGCCGCGCGTAGCGCTCCAGGAACTCCTCGGCGAACTCGGCCATCGGCCGGCCGGGATGCCTGGGGCCGCGTCCCTCTTCCGGCATGTCGAGCAGGGTGGCCAGCACGCGGCGCGCTTCCCGGCGCGCCTCGGCCACGCTCATACGATCGGCCGACCCCAGGGTGACCGAGCGCACCTTGCCGGTCGGCAGCTTGCGCCGCAGGAAGAACGAACGCTGGCCGGACGGACCGATGCGAAGGCCGAGGCCGGATACGGTCTCGTCCCAGAGGTCGTAATACTTGTCGCGAGGCTTGGCGGCGCGGATGCGCTTGCCGAAGGTGGAACGGGCGGTCATCGGGCGGCTCCCTGGTCGAGCCGCGCGGCCGTTGGTCACAATAGGAAGCGGCCGCGGCGGCGATTGCACAAGGAAGCCCCGCCACCGGGACCGCAGGGAAAGTGCCCTAAGGCGCTGATTCCATGAACCTTTCCATCACTCTCGACAACGGCAAACAGCGACGTCGCCAGGCACTAAAAGTGCGTGGGGTGTGTGACCAACGCGCCGAAGGGCGTCCAGATCGCGCTTCCTGGCCGCGCAATCCGTCGGGCGATGAAAGCCGTTTTGCAATCGGCATTTAGCCCGAGCGGCGCTTGAGCGGCAGCGCCCGCCGCGCACTTGCGGAGACAGTTCCCGAACCGCCGCGCGGCTTCCGGGCGGCACTATAGGAAGCACGAGGTAACAATTCAATGCAGGGGGACGCGCGCACACGCGGTATCATTCATGCGACGCGCAGTCGTCGTTGCCCGCGCCGGCACCATCGGTTATCGCGAGCGCGTTCGTCATGGTCACCGCCGCGATCGCGAAGTCTGTCACCGTCGTCGCCGCGGTCATCGCCGCCGCCGGAGTCGCCGACAAGCGCACCCTGTCATGCTCGATCGTCCTGTGGCCAGCCGAGCGCGGCGGCGGTATCGTCTCCCCGGGCGCCGCCGAGCGGGTCGAAACGGAGACGCAAATGACGAACCGGAAACGAGCGGCCTTGGCGGCGGTGGTGGTCGGGATTGTGCTGGCAACGAGCGGCGGGGTGGAAGGGGAAGAAATCGAGGAGCACTGGCGCTGTCAGCGAGTGAAGGACCAAGCGCCAGAGCAAATCCCCAGACTGACGGTAACCTGTCGGGGCAGGAAGAACTGCACAGGCACGGTGAGGGTCGGTAAGCTACCGACGAAACGAACCCGGTTCGAATTCGACACCGACAGTCTGGAGCTAAGGCGCAGGTGGGACTGGTGTTGCAAGAAGGACAAAGGCTGCGAGTGCGCTTTTGTTATAAGGCCACTGTCGCCAGATCAAAAATTAATGGCTGGTTATTCTTACGACTTCGGGGGCGGCAAAAAAAAGGGCTGACGGGCAGTACAGAGGTATATGCACAAAGAAGGAATACCGGCACGGAGAACTGCGGCTCGAAATAGACGGGGTGTCTGCAATCCTGCGGAAATACGTTGAAGCGTGGGAGGCTCATCATTGCAAGATGACAGTATCGGTACTGGCGCCGGGGGATCTGAGGTTCTGCGCAAGTTCTGCGCTAAAGTTAAAGAAGTGGTCCGACAAGCAGACAGCGAGGCTTGCAAAGGCGCTACTGCGGCTTCTGCTGCTACGGGCGCAGGATTGCGCCGGGTTGCCGTACAAGCGGCATTTCAGGCGGAAGACATACGACGGCGTGACCGGGTTTTGCCGGCAGACGGCGGCGCTTGCGAAGGCCCTGGTGCCGCTGGAGGAGAAGCGGCAGTTGATCCTGCTGCAGCCGGATTGCGCGATGCCGAACAAGACGGACTGCCCAGAATACTACGAAACGCACAAGAAAACTAAGGATATGCTAGACGACTACATTTCGAACATCGACAAGCTGAACAAGTAGCAGGACGGCTGCACGATTACACTGGAGCGCGGCATCGTCGATGTGAACGGGACGGACAGCGATGCTAAGCTCACGGTGATCGGCCACTGTGCAGGCCGAGACCTCACGGAGGAAGATATGCACCCTCGCCACCAAGTCGGTCCGGCGCTGCCGCTGATCGGCAGGTTCTCCGAAATTTTCAAACTCGATGTCTTTTTGTCGCCGGTTATTTCTCATTCCTCTGATCGATCTCGCCAATCCTTGTTGCTATAGGCGGGGGATCCGGCGGCGGGAGGAAGCCTGGTCGCATCAGAACCTCAAAGGGGATGTGCTGGCGAGGCGGTGGGAGAAAACGGGTGCTTAGGTTGGGCACTAACTTGCACGGGCCGAAGCCTGGACCGCAAAACATCACTCGGATCATCTGCCCCTCATGCTGAACACACGGTCCGCCGCGCCGCCAAGCGGTGGAAATATCGGGCCATCCACGATGATCGGTTTTCATCGGCCTGTGCCAATGCCATTCCTCGTCCACCACGCTGTAATGGCACCCGTGATGAGGCATTTTCTTTTGAGGTGGGTAGTAGTGATCGGCCTGCGCCGTGCCAGTGTAGAGCAGCGCTAAAGTGCCTAGTAGCAGCCTGACGCGGTTGCGCTTAGCCCAATCACTACCGCGATCCCCATCAACATCAGAAATGTCTGAGTGTTGAACCAGTTGGCGGTGATGATTCTGCCGCTCTGAAGTAACAGCAGCGCCCATGCCAAAACTCCGATTGCGGCTGCAATCCAGTAGGCCGCGGAACATCCGTCCATCGGCATTTCCCTTCCGTAGTTGACTTGTGGGATGCGGCAAAGCCAAGCTGACCCTACGCTCCTACGGCATTCACGGTCCCGATGCGGGGAAGCGGCCTAGGGAATGAGTATACCCATTCTGTTCAAATAGGGATATTCAGCGATCCCCTTAGCGATGCATTGCTTCTGCGATGGCGGCTCCGACCATTTCTGCAGCTTCGACAAGATGTGCGTCGGCAAGGTGGGCGTAGCCCGCCGTGGTCCGGTGCCGACGATGACCGAGCAACTTGCCGACCAGCGGCAGGTTTTCGCCCGCCATGACGGCCTGACTGGCTGCCGTGTGCCGAAGGTCATGCAGGCGAAGCCTGCCGAGCTTCGCGTCTGCACAGGCCGTCCGCCAGCAGTTCGTGAGAATCCAGATACCCCGGCCTTCGGCATGGCGCGGGAACAGGAACGTGTCCGGGTCGCGGGGACCGGGCAGCGCCGCGATGAGCGTCCGCGCGGCCGCACCGAGCGGCACCGCGCGCGGGCCGGTCTTCGAGTCCGGGAGCCGGATCGCGTCTTCGCCGATGTCGCGCCAGCGCAAATCGAGCACCTCGCCGCGCCGGCAGCCGGTGAGCGCCAGCAGCCGGATCGCCGCGACGGCCTCGGGCCAGCGCGCTTCGTTGGCGTCGAGCGCGCGCCCGAGCCGGGCGATCTCGTCCGTATCGAGGAAGCGGGCGACGTTGCGCCTCGGGTTCTTGCGGATGCCGACGCAGGGATTGGTGCCGCGCTCGCGGAACCCGCACTCCTCGGCCCGGAACATCATCGCGCGCAATATCTCGAAGGCGCGGTTGGCCGCGCCGGGCTTGTGCCTGCTCGCCGCGTCGAACCACGCGGCCACGTCTTCGGGGCCGATGCGGTCGAGCGGCATCCTGCCGAAGGCGGGCAGGATGCGGGCCTTCAGATACATGCGCACGGTCCTGCGCCCGGAGGGCTTCCAGAGGGGTTCGCAGCGCCGTAGATACTCGTCAGCGAACTCCCGCAAGGTCGGGGTCTGCTTGTCCCTCTGGATGTCGTCCGCGGGGTTCCCGCCCGCGCGGATGCGCGCGAGCATGTCGCGAGCGCGGCGGCGCGCCTCGGCAAGCGTCATCTCGCCGTGCCGGGCGATGACGATGCGGCGGCTCCGTCCCTCGATGCGGGCCTGCACGATCCAGACCTTCCGGCCCGACGGGTGGATCCGCAGCCCGAAGCCTGGCAGCGCCTTGTCGAACAGGATGGAGTCTTTCTCTGTGGGCTTGCTCTCGCGGGCAAGGCGCGCGGTAAGGTCAATCCTGGGCATGATCGCACTTCCTCTCCTGCTCCGCGCCGCTTCCGGCCAGGGCCGCATGGATGCGGTTCGACACCCGGTCGGCGGCGTCCGTGACCGACTGGTCCGACAGATGGACGTATCGCTCCGTGGTCTCGACCAGGGCATGGCCGAGCAGCTTGGCGATGGTCACCATGTCCACGCCGTTCATCGCGGCGACCGAAGCCCAGCTATGGCGAAGGTCGTGAAGCCTCAGTCCGGGCAACCCCGCCTCCTCTCGGATGTGGGTCCACTGGGCTGCGATGTTGTCGATGGGCCGCGTCGGCGGACGGGCGGGAAAGAGATACGGACAATCCACACTGTATCGCGGGATCGCGTCGATCACCGCGCGCGCGGCGCTCGACAGCCAGACCGTGCGCGGCCCGGATTTCGAGTCGGGAAGGAGGATGCGCTTGCCGCGAATCCAGTCCCATTCGAGCGCGGCGATCTCGCCGAAGCGGCAGCCGGTCAGCATCA
>WTGH01000024.1 GCA_011523655.1 Rhodospirillaceae bacterium | reverse complement strand
CTCCCCCAAGGGGAGGGGGAGGCAGCGGACGGCCCGGCCGGAAACGCCCGCCCGGCCGATCTGGCGGTCTATATCCATTGGCCGTTCTGCCTGTCGAAATGCCCCTATTGCGATTTCAACTCCCATATCCGGGAGGCAATCGACACCGCGGCCTGGCAGGCGGCCTATCTCGGGCAGCTGCGGGCCTGCGCGGCGCGGACCGGCCCGCGGCGTGTGACCAGCCTGTATTTCGGCGGCGGCACGCCCAGCCTGATGCCGCCGCAGACCGCAGGCGCGATAATCGACGAAGCGGCGGCGGTCTGGAGCCTCGACAGCGACGCCGAAATCACCCTGGAGGCCAATCCGGCCGCCGTCGACCGGGCGCGCTTCGCCGGCTTTGCCGCGGCCGGCGTCAACCGGGTCTCGATCGGCGTGCAGAGCTTCGACGACCGGGAGTTGCGGTTCCTCGGCCGCAACCATTCCGCCGCCGACGCGCGGCGGGCGCTCCGGCTGGCGCGCCGGCATTTCGGCCGGCTCAGCTTCGACCTGATCTACGCCCTGCCCGGGCAGACGGCGGCGGACTGGCGGGCGCAACTCCGCGGCGCGCTCGGCGAGGCCGGCGACCATCTCTCGCTCTATCAGCTCACGATCGAGCCGGGCACCGCCTTCCACGCGCAATGGCAGCGCGGCGACCTGGCGACGCCGGACGACGATGCGGCCGGCGCCCTGTACGAAACCACCCAGGAGGCGATGGATGCTGCGGGCCTGCCGGCCTACGAGATTTCCAACCATGCCCGGCCCGGCGCGGAATCGCGTCACAACCTGGCCTACTGGCGCTATGGCGACTATGCCGGGATCGGCCCCGGCGCCCACGGCCGACTGACGCTCGGCGGCACCCGCCACGCCACCCGGCAGCACCGCGCGCCGGAAGTGTGGCTCGAACGGGCGTCGCGGGGAGACGATCCGCAGGCGGCGGAGCAGGGCAGCACGATCGTTTCCGGCGCCGAGGCCATCGTCGAGGCCGTCATGATGGGGCTGCGCACGGCGGAAGGCGTGCCGCTCGCCCGGCTCGCTGCGCTGGGCGACGCCCCGGAAGACATCCGGGCAGCCCTGGACCGGGACGCCGTCGCGCGCCTCGCCGAAGCCGGCCTGCTGGACGACGACCCGGACCGGCTGCGCGCCACCGCCGCCGGCCGCCAGCGCCTCAACGCCGTGCTCGCCGCGATTGTGCGGTGATGCGTTAGGAACCGGGAGCGGACCCGCCTCAGTTCGTGCCGATGGCGAAGCTGGTGCGCGCCGGATCGACGACCCGGAAGCCCTTGCGCCGCACTTCCAGCACCGCGAGGCCGCGCTCGATCAGGCCGTTTTCGCCGAAGCGGAAGATTCCGTCCGCGCCGAGGAAGCCGTTCGGATCGGTGAGCGCGCGCCGGGTGAAGGGATTGCGCCCCGGGTTACCCCCGGACTGCCCCCGTTCCCGCCCCCGTTCTGCAAGGGCCGCGGCGAGCGCGACGGCGTCGTAGGCCATGCTGGCGAAGCGGTCGGGCTTCGCCTTGAAGGCCTTTTCGTAGCGTCCCGCGAAGCGGGCGCTGATGTCCGGTTCCGGCGCCGTGAACCAGCCGCCGCGCAGGACATGCTCCGACTGCAGGCTGCGGTCGTTCCAGTTCGAAATGCCGAGATACTGGTAGTCCGGCGCCAGCACGTCGTTCAGCGCCAGCAGGCCGGCCACGGTGCGCAGCCGGTCGCCGCCGGCATGGATCAGCACGGCCCGGTAGGGCGGCTCCTCGGCGAAGGCCTCGATCCGCTCGCGCATCGGCGCAATCTCGCCGGGGTAGAAGGCCGTGCGGCGGACTTCCGCGCCGTGGCGCAGCGCCGCCGCCTCGGCATACATCACGATGCGCTCCCCGGTCGCCGAGGCCGGAACCAGTACGCCCAATTCGGAGAAACCGTTGGCGGCGGCATGGCGGACGATCCGGTCGACCTGCTGGCGCAGCAGGAAGCTGAGCAGGAACACGTTGCCGCCGGCGACGCTTTCGCTGTTCGAAAAGGCGAGCACGTTGATCCGGGCCCCGGCGGCCCGGCGCTTCGCCGCGGCGACCGCATCGCGGAACAGCGGGCCGACGATCAGCCGGGCGCCCGCCGCGACAGCCTTGCGCGCTGCTGCCGATGCGCCCCTGGCCGTGCCGGCGGTATCGAAGGAGAGAACCGTGAGCGTGCCGCTGCCCGATTCCATGACCGCCATATGCGCGGCGTTTTCCATGGATTTGCCGACATCGGCGTAGCGGCCCGAAAGCGGCAGGAGCAGGGCGATCGTGACCCGGCCGGCCTCGCGGGACACACGGTCCGGCGGTTTCGCCGCCGATCCGGGCTTGCCCTTGGGAGCGCAGGCCGCCAGGGAAAGCGCGAGCATCAGCAGTATCGCGAGCATCGCGGCTGGCATGCGCGCCGCCCGAATTGCGCCATCCGCCGTCGCCACCGCCTTTATGGGCGGGCCTGCATGGGCTACCGTCACCTGTCGCTCCCGTATTTTCTGCCCGTCAAGAGCCGGTCCGAAGCCATGTATCCGATGTCCCGCAATCAAGGTAGTGACTGGCGGATTTGTTGTAAACGCTGCGGCCGATGACCGAACCGCCGCACAAGCCGGCCCGGGACGCGGCCCGCGAACCGGATGCGCCGCCCCTCCCGCCGGGCCTGTATCCGGTGGCGACGCCGATCGGCAACCTGCGCGACATCACCCTGCGCGCGCTCGATACCCTGGCCCAGGCCGACCTGGTCGTCTGCGAGGACACGCGGGTGACCGGCAGGCTGCTCGCCCATTTCGGCATCGCGGCGCGGCTGCGCAGCTACAACGACCGCAACGCCGCCCGGCAGCGCCCGGCGATCCTTGAAGCACTGAATGCGGGCAAGAGTGTGGCGCTGGTCAGCGACGCGGGCTCGCCGCTGATTTCCGATCCCGGCTACCGGCTGGTCGTCGACGCCATCGCTGCCGGCCACCGGGTCGAGGCGGTGCCCGGCCCAACCGCGGCGATCGCCGCCCTGCAGGTCTCCGGCCTGCCGACCGACCGGTTCCGCTTCGTCGGCTTCCTCGCGCCGAAGGACGCGAAACGGCGCCGGCAGCTCGCGGAACTCGCCGGCGAGACCGGCACCCTGATCTTCTACGAGAGCGGACCGCGCCTCACGGCGAGCCTGCGCGCCATGGCCGATATCCTGGGCGACCGGCCGGCCGCGGTGGCGCGCGAGCTGACCAAGCGCTACGAGGAGGTGCGCCGCGGCATGCTGGCGGAGCTGGCGGCGGCGTGGGACACCGCGCCGAAGGGCGAGATCGTGGTCGTCGTGGGCGGCCGGGCGGACGACGACGCCCGCGAACCCGGCCATGACGTCGACGCCCTGGTCCGCGCCGGGCTTGCGGCAGGAGACAGCGTGCGCTCGGTCGCCGATGCGGTCGCCGACGCGACGGGACTGCCGCGGCGCTCGGTCTACCAGCGCGCGCTTGCGCTTTCCAATGAGGCGCCGCAAGAGCGCGGGCCGGCCTCGCAATGAGCCCGCAATGAGCCGGCGGCCTTGACTGTAAAGGGGACTGGAAAGGGGCGCGAGAAACGCCGGCGGGCTCGGCGCGCCGGCCTGCGCGCCGAGACGGCCGCCGCATGGTTTCTGCGCTGCAAGGGCTACCGGATCGAGGCCCAGAACCTGCGCACGCCGGTCGGTGAGATCGACATCGCCGCGCGGCGCGGCGGCACGCTCGCCATCGTCGAGGTCAAGCACCGGCCGGAGGCGGGCGACCTCGGCAGCGCGGTGACCGCGGCCCAGCAGCGCCGCCTGGTCAACGCCGCCGGCTGGCTGCTCTCGGCGCGGCCGGGGCTGGCGCGGCTCACCGTCCGTTTCGATGTCGTGCTGGTCACGCCGGGCCGCCTGCCGCTACATTTGCCCAACGCCTGGCAGGCCTGAGTAAAAGGGAAGACGGGGCAGCATGACCGGTCCGTTCGACGCCGACGCCTACTGCGCCTTTGCCGACCCCGACGCCGCGGAAGCGTGGCTGAAGGCGTTGGGCGGCGTGCCGGACGACACGATCGACCTGACCGGCGCGTGCCTGGCGCTCGGTGCGCTGGAGCGGCCGTGGCAATCCCTCGACCGGGAGGTCGGCCACCTGCGCCGCCTCGCCGAAGACCTGCGCGGCGCGGCGCCCGTCGCGGGCCTGCCGCCGGCGGGGCGGGCGGAAGCCATTGCCGGCGTGCTGCACGACCGGCACGACTATCGCGGCGACCGGGAAAGCTACGACGACCTGCGCAACGCCAACCTGCTCGCGGTCATCGAGCGCCGCCGCGGCCTGCCGATCGCGCTGAGCATCCTCTGGCTCCACCTGGCGCGCGCCATGGGCTGGCCGGCCGAGGGCGTCAACTTTCCCGGCCATTTCCTGGTCCGGCTCAGCGACGGGCCGGAGCGGCTGATGGTCGACCCGTTCGACGGCGGCCGGACGGTCGGAACCGAAGGCCTGCGCGCGCTCATCAAGCTGGTCGAGGGCGACGATGCCGAGCTGAAGCCGCACCACTATGCGCCGGCCTCGAACCGCGACATCCTCCTGCGCCTGCAGAACAACATCAAGCTGCGGCAGATCCAGGCCGGCCGGCTGGACGACGCGCGGACGACCGTGGAGCGGATGCTGCTCTACGCGCCCGACCGGGCGGCGCTGTGGCACGCGCTGGGCGTGCTCAACGCCGAAACCGGCCGGCCAAAAGCCGCCCTCGACGCGCTGGGCAAGGTCGCCGGCCTCGACGATACCGGCGCCTGGCAGCGCCAGGTCGCCCGCCTGATGCAGCAGCTGCGGCGGAGGCTGAACTAGGGGCGGATTCGCTCCCGCGGGGCAAACGTCAAACGCTCCTGCTTCATGTTATATATCATTATTCTATTGACTAATGTTAGTCGTTCAACTAATTTTAGCTTGCTATTTAACGAAAGGTGATTCCATGAGCGCGTCCGGCTACTCGTTCGAAAACCCATTCAGGCCCGGCGCAGGCCATATGCCCCCGTACCTGGCCGGCCGGACAGAGGAACTGGACGATTTCAGAAAGGCATTACGCCAAAAGACAATCCTGGAAAATGTGATCCTGACCGGGCTGCGCGGCGTCGGCAAAACGGTCCTGCTCGAGACCTTCAAGCCGATCGCAAGACAGGCCGGCTGGCTATGGGTCGGCCAGGACCTGTCCGAAGCGGCAAGCCTGACCGAGCAGAACCTCTCCGAGCGCATGATGGCGGATCTGGCAGTCGTGACATCCGGTTTGCTCCTTCGAACGGAGAAGCAGCTTCAGGTGGGCTTCGGCGGCAGGGAGGTCGAGGCCTCTCATCCTCTCGGCTATGACGATCTTCGCTCGATTTTCGACAAGACTCCCGGCCTTGTGTCCGACAAGCTCAAAGCCGTTCTGTTGTCTGTGTGGGAAGCGCTTTCACCAGGGAATACACCGGGAATCGTGTTTGCCTATGACGAAGCGCAAAATCTGGCGGACCACGCCGGAAAAGGGCAGTTTCCGCTCTCTTTGATGCTCGACGTGTTTCAGTCGATACAAAGAATGGGCGTTCCCTACATGCTTGTGCTGACCGGGCTCCCGACGCTGTTCCCGAAACTTGTGGAGGCCAGAACGTATACCGAGCGGATGTTCCATGTGCTGTTCCTGACGCAATTGAACGACCGGGACAGCCGCGATGCGATTACAAGGCCGATCGAGGGCGAAAACTGCCCGATCGCCTTCAAGGAAAAGACCGTTGAGCGCATACAAAAGACGGCCGGGGGCTATCCTTATTTCATCCAGTTCATTTGCCGCGAATATTTCGATACCTGGCTGAACCAACACAGGAGCGGGCAGGAGATGTCAGTCTCCAGTGCGGACATCCTCAGAAAACTGGATACAGACTTCTTTGCCGGGCGCTGGTCGCGCGCGACAGATCGCCAGCGGGAATTGATGGAGGTCATCGCCTCGCTCCCGAACTGCGATTCCGAATTCACGGTCCAGGAGGTCGCCGACCTGTCCAAGACCCTGTTGGACAAACCCTTCAGCCGCAGCCACGTCAGCCAGATGCTCGTGTCGTTGAGCCAGGCAGGGCTCGTGTACAAGAACAGGTATGGCAAATACCTGTTTGCCGTTCCCCTTCTTTCGAGTTTCATCAAGCGGCAAATGCAGGAACAGCGATCGATGCTTCCCGTTTGATCTTCCGCCGGGAGCCTGCCGCTCTTCGGGTGGCCTCCTCGCGCCTTTCCGCAGGCGGGCAGCAGAAATCCTGACCAGTTTCGGAAAATGTGCTTGCAATATGCAAAGAATCCCTATATTCGTAGCTTGGAACAATTCATGAAAATTGGAATCGGTTCATGGCCGTCTCTTTTCCCGTGCCGGAGGCCCCGCCTTGAACGGTCCGGACGATGCAGCGGGCGGCGCCAATCGTCCCGGACGACCCAGCGGGCTGCACCGAAACGGGACACAACATGACGAATCATGACATTTCATGACACCTGCACGCACGCTTGTCCGTTATCGAGGCCGGGCGCTCTTCCTTTCCGTCATCCCGTCCGACCGGAGGGAGCGAAGGGACCTCGGCTCGAAAGCGAATGCTGGCGGCGGATGCCGGCGACGAGATTCCTCCGCTCCGCGGTTCTTCGAACCGCTCCGGTCGGAATGACGGGAAAGGGTGCAGACAGGACCGACATGACATTTCATGACATCGCCGCACACCCCCTCGGGGTGCCGCTCGAATCCTTCAAAAGAGGAAGAGGACAGCCGAACCTGAGGCGCCGAAGCTGGCCGGAAACGAAGAACCATGACGAATCATGACATTTCCTGACACCTTGCCCCATCAGTCAGACCGGCCGGGCCGCGGCCGCCGGGCGGGCCGGCTTCCCTTGACGGCGGGTTTGCCTTAGGTGAACCGGCGAAAGCCGCAGGCGGGCCGGACATACTTGCACGGGGCATGACATGGCGCTCAGCGTGGCGATCCAGATGGATCCGATCCACAGCATCGACATACGGGCGGACAGCACCTTCGTGCTGGCCCTGGAGGCCCAGGCGCGCGGCCACACGCTGCATTACTACACGCCGGACCGGCTGCGCTTCCGCGACGGCACGGTGAGCGCGCCGGTGCAGCGCCTGACGGTGCGGGCCGAGCCGGGCAATCATGCCGACCTCGGCGCGGCGCGGCTCGCCGACCTGTCGGAGATGGACGTGATCCTGCTGCGCCAGGATCCGCCGTTCGACCTGGCCTACATCACGACGACCCATTTTCTCGAGCATATCCACCCGGCGACGCTGGTGGTGAACGACCCCGCCGAGGTGCGCAACGCGCCGGAGAAAATCTACGTCAACCGCTATCCGGACCTGATGCCGCCGACCCTGGTTTCGAGCGATCCGGAGGCGATCCGGGGGTTCCGCGACGAGCATGGCGATATCGTCGTCAAGCCGCTCTACGGCAACGGCGGCGCCGGCGTGTTCCACCTCCGGCCCGGCGACGACAATCTCGGCTCGCTGCTGGAAATGTATGCCGAGCAGTTCCGCGAGCCGATCATCGCCCAGCGCTACCTGCCGGAGATCCGCCAGGGCGACAAGCGCATCATCCTGGTCGACGGCGAAGTCGCCGGCGCGGTCTCGCGCATGCCCAACGAAGGCGAGGCGCGCGCCAACTTCCACGCCGGCGGGCAGCCGAAGCAGGCCGTGCTGACCGACCGGGAGCGGGAAATCTGCGCCCGCATCGGCCCGGACCTCAGGGCACGCGGGCTGGTCTTCGTCGGCATCGACGTGATCGGCGACTGGCTGACCGAGATCAACGTCACCTCGCCGACCGGAATCCAGGAAACCAACCGCCTGTCCGGCACCAGGATCGAGGCGCAAATCTGGGACGCCATCGAGGGGAGGCTGGGGGGATAGCGTCCCTCGATACGGCGCTGCCGCGCCTACTCGGGATGAGGGGGTTGGGGATTCCTCAACACCCGCGCCACCATTCCCCCTCACCCTGAGTAGCCGCCGCAGGCGGCGTATCGAAGGGCTACCGCTGGAGGATGTCGCTGACCTCTTTCAACTGGGTGCGGGCGCGCAGCAGGAAAAAGCCCTGGGCCGCCAGGTGGTTGGGCTGGAGCATGCCGTCGGGCGCGCCGTTGCGCACGATGAGCGGCTGCAGTTCGGCGGCGCGGCGCAGGCTCGCCATCATGTTGGCCCACACCGTCTGCGCCTGCTTTTCGGCCAGGATGCCGGCGAAGTCCGCGCCGAGCTCGCGCAGGATCATGTAGTAGCCGTAGACCCGGCCCTTGGTGCGGTAGAACAGGTCGTCGGACCTAGTGTCGAAGACGATGCCGCCGAACCGCTCGACCCGCTCGGCGATGCGCGCGGAATCCGAGCCGATGTCCGCGTTCACCCGGTCGATCAGGGTTTGCAGGTTGTCGGCGCGCCGCTCGAACGTCGCCGAGCCGGCGGCGAGCCGGGTGTTGTAGCGCAGCAGCGAGCGCATCGCGGCGCGGTACTGCGCCTCGGTCGAGGAGGTCGGCAGCAGGCTGACGCTGATGTCCCAGACCCAGGTGTAGGGCGAGTAGCGCAGCTTGCCCATGGCGTCCTCGAGATCCTTGTCGACGACGCTGGAGCCGCGGGTGCGGCCGATCTTGTCGGCCATTTCGATGGCGAAGCGGCCGAGGGCGTCGCGGACGCCGACCTGGAAGTTGGGCAGGTTGTCGAGCGCCCAGGACGGATAGATGAAGGGATCGTTGGGCGTCCAGGCATGGTCGATCGTCTCGCGCCGGATCAGCGCCGCCGCCATCGCGACCGCCCGGCTGGCGCCCTTTTCCGCCGGCGCCGTCATTTCGGTGTCGTCGCCGATCCGGTGCATGAGGGCCATGCCGACCGGATAGTAGAGCAGGACGACCGCGAGCAGGCCCCAGAGCGCCCAGCGGGCGACGCGCCAGCGCAAACGGCGCGGCGGGGCAACCGGGCGGTCCGGTGCGCGCGATGCGCCGGCCCCGCCCCGGAACGGCCTCCGGAGCAGCCGCCGGAGCCGGCCCGGCCGCTTCGCCTCTCCGGCGCCGGGGCGCGACCGGTCGGGGACGTCGTCAAACAGCGGGTCTGCTCTGCGGGCCATCGCCAAGAGATGGGGAATGGCGGCGGCGGCAACAAGGCCCGCCGGCACCGGACGATGCGGCCGGACCGGCGGCGATCAGGCCTTCAGGAAGCCGACGATCCGGTAGGTTTCCGCCAGGATCGGGTCGGCGATGGCGTGCGCCTTTTCCGCGCCGCCGGCCAGCACCCGGTCGATCTCCGCCGGATCGTCGAGCAGCCGGCGCATTTCGGCGTTGATTGCGCCGAGCCGGTCGACCGCGAGGTCGGCGAGCGCCGGCTTGAAGCGGCCGAAGCCCTGGCCCTCGAACTCGCCGAGCACCTCGGCGACCGGCCGGTCGGCGAGCGTGGCGAAGATGCGCACGAGGTTGAACGCCTCGGGACGCGCGTCTTCGGCCGCCTGCGCCACCTGCCCGTCGGCGCCGACGACCTCCGGCCCCGGCAGCGGCTCCGGATCGGTCTTCGCCTTGCGGATCTTGCGCGCGATGGCGTCGGCATCGTCGGTCATGTTGATCCGGCTCATGTCCGACGGATCGGATTTCGACATCTTCTTCGTCGCGTCGCGCAGGCTCATCACCCGCGTCGCGCCGCCGAAGATCATCGCCTCGGGCGGCGGGAAGAAATCGACGCCGAAATCGTGATTGAACTTCTGGGCGATGTCGCGCATCAGCTCGACATGCTGCTTCTGGTCCTCGCCGACCGGCACATGGGTCGCGTGGTGGACCAGCACGTCGGCGGCCTGGAGCGCAGGATAGGCATAGAGCCCGAGGGACGCGTTCTCCCGGTCCTTGCCGGCCTTCTCCTTGAACTGGATCATCCGGTTCATCCAGCCGAGCCGGACGACGCAGTTGAAGATCCAGGCGAGCTGGGCATGGGCCGGCACGGCCGACTGGTGGAACACGACCGAGACCTTCGGATCGATGCCCGAAGCGAGCAGCGCGGCGGTAACCTGGCGGGTCTGGTCGGCCAGTTGCGCGGGGTCCTGCCAGACCGTGACCGCGTGCAGGTCGACCATGCAATAGATGCAGTGAAAGCCCTCGTGCTGCAGCCGCGCCCAGTTGCGGATCGCGCCGAGATAATTGCCGAGCGTGACCCCGCCGGAAGGCTGGATACCGGAAAAGATGCGTTTCATGGCGGAAAGCGGTTGGCGCGGAACAGGATGAGCGGAGCAGGACTAAGCCCATCCGCGCCGGCCCGGTCAAGGCGGCGGAATCGTCCCGGCTTCCCGGTCCTCACGGTCGGAGCGGCGCAGCATGGCCCGCATTTCGTCCACCGACGCGGCGCGCAGCAGCAGGCACAGGGCTGCGTAGGCCACCGCCCCGCCGATCACCACCGCCAGCATCGAGAGGACCCGCTGCCACACCGCGCCCGACAGCCACGGCCACAGGGCGTCGGCCGCCGGCCAGAGCAGACCCGCCATGACCAGCGCGGCCAGCGCGAAGCGCGGCAACCGCATCCGCAGGCGGGCATCGAGCGTGAGATGGCCGCGCCGGACGAGAAACCAGGCGAGCAGCAAGGTATTGATCCAGGCAGCGACCGACGTGGCGATCGCAATGCCGAGATAGCCGACGCCCAACGGCCAGACCAGCAAGGGCGACAGGACCATGTTCACGACCATGGAAATGACCGCGTAGATCATGGGGCTACGCGTGTCCTGCCGGGCGAAGAAGCCGGGCGACAGCACCTTGATCAGCACGAAGGCCGGCAGACCGGTGGCAAAAACGGCGAGCGCCCAGGCCGTGGCGGCGGCGGCGTCCGGCGTGAACCTGCCATACTGGAACATCACGGTGACGATCGGCAAGGCGGCGACAATCAGGGCCGCGGTCGCCGGCAGCGTCAGCAGCATCGACAGTTCGATGGCGCGGTTCTGGACGGCGTTGGCGCGCGCTTCGTCGCTTTGCAGCGTGCGCGACAGTTCCGGCAGCAGCGCCGTGCCGATCGCGATGCCGACGAGGCCGAGGGGAAACTGGTACACCCGGTCGGCAAAGTGGATGTAGGAGACGACGCCGGTCAGGAAGGTGCCGATGATGGTGCCGATCAGGATATTGATCTGGGTCATGCCGCCGCTGATCAGGCCGGGCACCATCAGCTTGAGCAGCCGTTTGACGGCCGGCGTCAGCCGCGGCCGGCGCAGGCGCAGGCCGAGGCCGGCCCTGTGGCAGGCCCAGGCGAGCCAGACATACTGGCCGATGCCGGCGAGGGCGACGCCCCAGGCCAGCATGTGGGCCGGTGTCTCGAACCGGTCCCGGGCGAACAGCAGGCCGAGGATCAGCACGACGTTGAGCAGGATCGGCGCGGCAGCGGCGGCGGCGAAGCGGTAGGTCGAGTTGAGCATTCCGCTCATCATCGCGACGATCGCCATGCACAGCAGGTAGGGCATGGTCAGCCGGGTCAGCAGGACCGCGGTGTCGAACAGCTCCGGCCGCGCGGCATGGAAGCCCGGCGCCACGACCAGCAGCACCTGGGGCATGAAGATTTCGACGACGACGGTGAAGATCGCGAGACCGAGTACCAGAATGGAAAAGACCCGGTCGGCAAACTGCATCGCCTCGCGGCGGCCGTCCCGCTCGAGCCGTTTCGAGAACATCGGCACAAAGGCGGCGGCAAAGGCGCCCTCTGCGGCAAGGCGGCGGAACATGTTGGGGAAGCGGAACGCGACGATGAACGCTTCGACCACGCCGACCGCGCCCAGATAGTGCGCCATCAGGATATCGCGCACGAAGCCGAGGATCCGGCTCGCCAGGGTCCAGAACGCCACGATGGCGGAGGAGCGAAGCAGCTTCACGGGCCGCCGCCGTGCGATGCCTCGGGCGTATAGCAGAGCAGCCGGGCGCCGGCCTGCCCATCGACCGCAAGCTGGTCGATCAGGTCGAAATCGCGCCAGTTCGCCGTGAGAAGCGTGGCGCCGGCCGTCCGGGCGCAAAGATAGATGGCGGCGTCGGCAAGGAAGCGCCGGCGCTCGGCCCGGCTGCCGCCCTGCAGCCGCGCGAGCACGCCCGCGATCAGCCCCGCTGCCATCCAGCCGGATGCCGGAAGGGAAACGGTTCGCCTGATTTCGATCCGGTCGAGCAGCTCCCCGAGCGTCGATCGGGATCGCGCAGCATGAGCGGTGCCCGGCTTGATCGCGCCGAGCCCGAAGGCCAGTTCGGCGAGGCAAACGGTCGAATGGAGATGGCGGCGGCCCGGCAACAGAGCCTGCAATGCGTGCGGCATCTTTCCCGACAAGGCGTCGATATAGGCGCAGGTGTCCAGCATGACCGGCCCGGCGAGGGTGGCGGCCGGAAAAAACGGAAGCGCCGAACGGTCCCTGTATCCGAGGGGCGTCCGGCGCTTCTCCGGCCGGATGCGGCGCTGCCAGCGCGCCAGATCAGCCGCGAGGCTCACAGATCGATCGTGAAGTCCTGCGGCAGCGAGCCGCGCCGGTCAACCAGCCAGGAACCGAATTCGTCCGGATCGGCCAGCGCCTCCAGCCCGGCGCGCACCAGATCGGAATCCCGGGCGATGCCGGTGGCGCCCCGTGCCCTTTCGTAGAGGCCATCGTCGATCCGCGCTGCGATCCGGCGATCCTTTGACGCCGCCGCAGCGCCGTAAACCGCGCCTTCGTCGGCCATGCCCGGACCGTAGGAACCGGTATCGGCAGCAACATCATCGGCGACCGCAACGCCGACAGCGGCCAGCAGGTCCCGCAACTGGGCCATCGTTATCGTGATCGATTCAGACATGCAGGCCTCCTTTCGAGGCCCGCTTGTTACACAAAATAAAAGTAATGTCAAACAAATCAGGCTGCCGCGTATTCGGGCTCTGCGTTGAGGGACATCAGGACGGCCTTGCGCACCTCTTCCTGTTTCTGCGCGTTGGTGATCTTCATGCCGAAGACATCCTTGACGTAGAAAACGTCGACAACGCGTTCGCCGTAGGTCGAAATCTTGGCAGTGCCGATCTGCAGGCCGCATTCGGTCAAGGCGCGGGTCACGTCATGCAGCAGGCCCGGCCGGTCGCGGCCGTTGACTTCGATGACGGAAAAGAAATTGCTCGCGGTATTGTCGATCAGGACGCGCGGCGGCACCTCGAACACGTCGCGCGCCCGCCGCGGCAGCGATTCCCTGCCGACCAGCTCGCGCCAGGGCCGCAGTTCGCCGGTCAGGCTGTTGGCGATCCGGTTCTTGAGGCGCTCCAGATCGCGGGGATCGGAGACCGCCTTGCCGGCGGTGTTCTGGATCGTGAAAATGTCCAGCGCATGGCCGTTGGCCAGGGTAAATATGCGCGCCTCGACGATCGACGCGCCGAACAGCGCCATGGCGCCGGCGATCTGCGAAAACAGGCCGGGATGATCGGGCGTATAGACCGTGACCTCGGTAACCGAACGCTTCTCGTCGATCCCGACATCGATGGAAATTTCCGCATTGTCCCGATGTGCGCTTCGGGTAAGCGCGGCGTGGCGGGCCTGGGTCGCACTGTCGAGCGAAAGCCAGTATGCGGTGTAGCCGAGTTCCAGAAACGCCTCGATATCTTCAGACGGCCAATCCGCCAGATGCGCCGCGACCGCGTCCTTGGCCCGTGCGACGCGCGCCGCAACGGTATCGGCCTCGATACTGCCGCTGAGCAGTTCTTCGGTCCGGTAATAGAGCTCGCGCAGCAGCGCCGCCTTCCAGCCGTTCCACACGGCCGGGCCGGTCGCCCGCATATCGGCGACGGTGAGGACCAGCAGCAGGCGCAGCCGCTCCGGCGACTGGCAGTGGTCGGCGAAATCCCGGATCGTCTTCGGGTCGTCGATATCGCGCTTCTGGGCCGTGTTGCTCATCACCAGGTGATACCGGACCAGCCAGGCGACGGTCTCGGTTTCCTGGCTGTCCAATCCGAGCCGCGGGCACAGGTCGAGGGCCAGTTCGGCGCCGATAACCGAGTGATCGCCGCCGCGCCCCTTGGCGATATCGTGCATCAGGACAGCGACGTAGAGCGCCCGGCGCGAGGCGACCTTGTGGACGATCTCGGTCGCCAGCGGATGATCCTCGGCGAGGTCGCCGGTCTCGATCCGGTGCAACAGGCCGACCGCCCGGATCGTATGCTCATCGACCGTGTAGACATGGTACATGTCATGCTGCATCTGGGCGACGACCCGGCCGAAATCCGGGATGAAGCGGCCCATAACCCCGGCCTCGTTCAACCGCTTCAACGTCCCGGCCGGATCGGTCTTCGACGTCAGCATGGCGAGGAAGCTGGCGTTGGCCGCCGGATCTTCGCGAACCGCATTGTCGATCGACTTCAGCGATTGCGTGACCTGCCGCAACGCGGACGGATGAATGTCGAGCCGGTGAAGCTGGGCCGTTTCGAACAGCCGCAGCATATTCACCGGATCCTGCCGGAACACGTCTTCGTTCTTTGGGTTCAGACGACCGGACCGGACCACGAAATCGCCGACCTCCCGCTCCCCCCCGAAACGTCCCGGCAGGCGGACCCACGGGCGCCGCTTGGTCTCGTCCTCCAGCGCAGCGCAAAAGATCCGGGTAAGGTCGCCGACATCCTTGGCAACCAGATAGTAGCGCCGCATGAAGCGCTCGACGCCGCGCTGGGTTTTCCGGTCGCCGTAACCCATCAGCCGGGCGATCTCGGGCTGAACGTCGAAGGTGAGGCGTTCCTCCGGTCGGCCCGTCAGATAGTGCATGTGGCAGCGGACGGTGGTCAGGAAGGCGTGCGCCTTCCGGAAGAGGCCCGCTTCAAGATCCGAGAAGACATTGCGCTCGACCAGATCGCCGATCGCGTCGACCCGATAGAGATTCTTGGCGATCCAGAACAGTGTATGGAGATCGCGCAGACCGCCCTTGCCGTCCTTGATGTTCGGCTCCAGGACATAGCGGCTGTCGCCCATCTTCGCGTGCCGCACGTCCCGCTCGGCCAGCTTTTGGGTGACGAAACCGTTGGCGCCTTCAGCGGCGGTGAAATCGCGGAATTTCTGGCGCAAACCGCGGTACAGCGCGGCGTCGCCCCACAGATAACGGGCTTCCAGCAGGGCGGTCCGGATCGTCAGATCGGACTTAGCCAGCCGGATACACTCGTCGATCGACCGGGTGGCGTGACCGACCTTGAGGCCGAGATCCCACAGGGTATAGAGCAGGAATTCGACGATCTGCTCCGCGTGGGGCGTCAGCTTCCAGTTCGACAGGAACAGCAGATCGATGTCGGACTGGGGCGCCAGTTCACCCCTGCCGTAGCCGCCGACGGCGACGATCGCCTGTTTCTCGCCTTCCGTCGGGTTTGCCACGGGATAGACCCGTTCGTAGGCGAAGTCGTAAATCACGCGAACGATCTGATCGACCAGAAAGCAGTGGGCCTGGACGCATTGATGGCCGCGCAGCGCGGTATCGGCCTCCCGGTCGAACCGCTGCCGGACTTCCCGTCGCCCAGCCTCCAGCGCCGCCTTGAGAACATCGAGAACGGCCGCACGCATCGCCGAAGAATCGCCGGCGTTCCCGGCAACGGCATCGAGCTGTTCGACAAGCTCGCGCCTGTCGACGATCCGGCGTTGGTTGGCAAGCGGCGCGGCGCTCGAAAAATCCATGACTCGATCGGTCCGATGACTTTGCCGCGTTGATCCGCGGTTGCGCCGGCGAGGCGCCGCCGGCCCGCAGTACACGCCTCGTATAAACTATTACCGTGCCGAATACAGGCCAGCCGCCGTGCCAATGCGGGCATGGCGCGGCCTGTTGCAAGTTCCGGCCGGGAGCCGTTGCTGCGCTGGCGCGACGTTGCGGCACAGGCAGGAGCATGCGGGACGCGCCCTTGCACCGCCATATCTTGGACAGGCTACCGGACACCGACGAGCAGACCATGACCAGCCTGTCCCGTGTTGGAATCGCCGGCGTCCTCGCTGCCGTTGCCGCCGCCGTCATCTACCTTGCCGTCCTTTCGGGCGACTTCGGCGGGCCTGCGGACAACGGCGCATCCGCAACCGGACAGGCTCGCGCCGAAAGGCTCTTCGCCGGGCTGAAAAACTCCGAGCGGTTCAAGGCGTCGGGCGGCTCCGTCAGCTGGGCGCACGCCGAAGCGTTGGGCGACGAAGGCGTTCTGATCCGAAAGCTCAGCATCAGGGGCACGGACTGGGACGGCCGGCCCACGGCGGTTGCAGCCGAAGAGATACGTATCCGGCGGATCGACTGGAACAATGTCGGCATGTCACCCTATGGCGATGTCGAAATCCGCGGATTGACAGCCAGCAACGGCAAAATCGCGGCTTTTGCGGCGGCGACCGGCGTCACGGCTTTCGTCGCCGATCTGAAGGCGCGCTGGGACTACAAGCCCGACACCCGCATCGCGGATCTCCAAACCCTCGATCTGGCGATCCGGGAATGGGGTACGCTCAGCGCGCAGGGGCAGCTTCACGGGCTGGATATCGCAATCCTCCAGGAGATGCAGAAAGGCGGCGAAATCGATCCCGCCTATGTCGCCGGCCTGATGGCAGGCGCGAAAATCGGCCGGCTCGAACTTTCGTTTACGGACCGCGGCGCGATCGACAGGCTTGCGGCAATGCGGGCCGACGAGACGGGTCAGGACAAAAAACAGGTCATAGATCAAGCCCTTGCGGGGTTGGCGGCGCAAAGGGCCGGTCAGCCCTTCGGAATCGTCCGGCAGGCCTACGACGCCCTGATCGTGTTTGTGAAAAAACGCGGCACGATCGCCCTCAAGGCGGCGCCGGAGAAACCCGTTCCGCTGCTGCGCCTGGCGCTGACCAGCAGGTCCACCACGGCCGGCATCGACCGGCTGGCGCGGGAATTGGGCCTGTCTGTCGAGGCGCGCTGACGCCGGCCGCGCGGCAGGGCGTTTCAATCGCGAACGGCCGCGCGCAGCCGGTAAAGGAATTCCAGCGCTTCACGCGGCGTCAGGTCGTCCGGATTGAGATCCGCCAGCAGCGTCTCGGCTTCGGACGGGCCGGCGGCGCGGGGCGGCTCCGCAATCTCGGCGCTGAAAAGCGGCAGGTCGTCGGCCAGGCGATTGACGTTCGCGCCCTGATCGCCCGCTTCCAGGGTCGCCAGGACCTCCTCGGCGCGCGCGATAACGGCGCCGGGCAGGCCGGCCAGGCGGGCGACATGGATGCCGTAGCTGGCCTCGGCGTCGCCGGGCGCCACCTCGTGCAGAAAGACGATCTCGTCCTGCCACTCCCTGACCCGCATGGTGTGCCGCGACAGCCGGTCGAGACGGGCCGAGAGCGCGGTCAGTTCGTGATAGTGCGTCGCGAACAGGGCGCGGCACCGGAGATTGTCGTGCAAATGCTCCACCGTCGCCCAGGCGATCGAGAGCCCGTCGAATGTGGCGGTGCCCCGGCCGATCTCGTCCAGTATGACCAGCGAGCGCGGGGTCGCCTGGTTCAGGATCGCGGCGGTCTCGACCATCTCGACCATGAAGGTGGACCGGCCGCGTGCAAGGTCGTCGGCCGCACCGACCCGCGAGAACAGCCGGTCGACGATGCCGATCGTCGCGGCCTGCGCCGGCACGAAGCTGCCGGCCTGCGCGAGAATCGCAATCAATGCATTCTGGCGCAGGAAGGTGCTCTTGCCGGCCATGTTCGGCCCGGTCAGCAGCCACAAATTGCGTTCCGGACCGAGGTCGCAGTCGTTCGGCACGAAGGGCGTATCGGGCTGCATCGCCTCGACGACCGGGTGGCGGCCGGCCGACACGGCGAAGGACGCATCCGCGGTCACCTTGGGCCGGCACCAGCCGCTGTCGGCAGCTAAGGAGGCCAGGGCGGCGCTGACATCGAGCTCCGCCATGGCCTGGGCCGCCCGGGCAATCGGCTCCGCCTGGCCCAGCGTTTCGGCGAGCAGGTCGTCGAACAGCGCCAGTTCGATGGCCAGCGACCGGTCGACCGCGCGGACGAGATCGGATTCCAGTTCGGAAAGGGCGACCGTGGTGTAGCGCGTCGCACTCGCCATGGTCTGCCGGTGGATAAAGGGACTCTCGGCGCCGGTCGGCAGCTTGCCCGATTGCGCCGTCGAGACTTCGATATAGTAGCCAAGCACATTGTTGTGCCGGATCTTGAGCGAGGGGATTCCGGTCTCCCCGCGCAGATCCGCTTCCATCCTCGCAATCAGGCCGCGGCCGTCCTTCTTGAGCGCCGTCTGCTTGTCGAGCGCTTCGGAATAGCCCGGCGCGATGAAGCCGCCGTCGCGGCTTTGCAGAGGCAGATCCTCCGCCAGGGCGCGGCTCAGCCGATCGACCAGGGGGTCGTGGCTGCCGAGGCGGCGGACGAGGTCGGTCAATTCTTCGAGACCGGCGAGGCCCGTGGCGCCGAGGGCGCCGCCCAGCGGACCGGTCGCCGCCAGAGCGTCGCGGATTGCCGCGAGGTCGCGCGGGCCGCCCCGGCCCAGGGACAGCCGCGAAAGGGCCCGCTCGGCATCCGGCGTTCGCTTGAGCAGGTCGCGCACCCGGTCGCGAACGCCGGAATCGTCCTTGAAGAAGCCGACCAGCCGGAGCCGCGATTCGATGGCCGCACCATCGGTCAGCGGCGCACCGAGCCGTTCGGTCAGCAGCCGGGCGCCGGGGCCGGTGAGGGTGCGGTCGACGACCGACAGCAGGCTGCCTTTCCGCTCGCCCGACAGGGTTCGGGCCAACTCCAGGTTGCGCCGGGTCGGCGCGTCGATTTCCATCGTATCGCCGCCGCCATGGCGGATCGGGCGCGACAGGCGCGGCGCGCGGCCCCGCTGGGTCAGATCGACATAGTCGAGCAGCGCGCCGGCCGCGGCCGTTTCCGAGCGGGTGAAGGCCCCGAACGAATCGAGCGAAGCGACGGAGAAATGCGCCGTGAGGCGGGCCTCGGCATTCAGGCTGTCGAAACGGCTGGCCGGCTGAACGGTCAGCCGGTCGCTCCATTCGGCGAAGGCCTCGTAGAGCGCCGGCTGCTCGATCAGCCGGTCGGAGACGAGGATTTCCGATGGCTCAAGCCGTGCCAGCATCGCGCCGAGGTCGCCCGGCATGACCGGCTGGACGGCAAAATCGCCCGTCGTCATGTCGAGCCAGGCCAGGCCCAGTTCGCCGCCCGCCTCGGCCAGCGCCGCGAGATAGCTGTGGGCCCGGGCGTCGAGCAGCGTATCCTCGGTCAGCGTGCCGGGAGTCACGACCCGAATGACATCGCGCCGGACCAGCGCCTTCGATCCGCCGCGTTTTCTTGCCTCGGCCGGATCTTCCATCTGTTCGCACACCGCGACCTTGAACCCGGCGCGGATCAGACGCGCGAGATAGGTCTCCGCCGCATGGACCGGCACGCCACACATCGGCACATCCTGGCCGGCCTGCTTGCCCCGTTTGGTCAGCGTGATGTCGAGCGCGCCTGCCGCGGCGACGGCATCGTCGAAGAACAGCTCGTAAAAGTCGCCCATCCGGTAGAACACCAGGCAGTCGGGATGCGCCGCCTTGACTTCCCTGTAGTGCGCCAGCATGGGCGTCAGGCCCGGTTTTCCGGGCGGTTCGACGGGGACGTTCATGGTCGGGAAAGGGCGGGGCCTTCGCTCGGCGTTCCAGGGGGCATCGCCGCTATCCTCGCCAAGCTTGCGCCTCTTGTCGATATCGGTCGTCGGCAAAATCCCCGCCGACCGTAGATGCGCCGTAGCGGATGCGCCGGATGGGGGTGTGACGGACGCGGCGATGGGCAGGCGCGGCGGCGCGGCCTATAACGGCAGCATCCGACACCCAGCCCGCCAGCGCCGCCGCCATGTCCGAATCCGAACACGTGACCGACCGGGAAGCCCTGCTGATGCACGCCTCCGGGCGGCCGGGCAAGATCGAGATATCGCCGACCAAACCGCTGACGACCCAGCGGGACCTCGCGCTTGCCTACTCGCCCGGTGTCGCGGCGCCGGTCCTGCGCATCTCGGAAGACGAGGGTGCGGCCTACGACTACACGGCGCGCGGCAACCTGGTGGGCGTCATCTCCAACGGCACGGCCATTCTGGGCCTCGGCGATCTGGGCGCGCTGGCCTCGAAGCCGGTGATGGAAGGCAAGGCCGTCCTGTTCAAGCGCTTTGCCGATGTCGATGCGATCGACCTGGAAGTGAGCACCGACGATGTCGACGCCTTCGTCAACTGCGTCCGCTATCTCGGGCCGAGCTTCGGCGGAATAAATCTCGAGGACATCAAGGCGCCGGACTGTTTCATCATCGAACAGCAGCTGCGCGAACTCCTCGACATACCGGTGTTTCACGACGATCAGCACGGCACCGCCATCATCATGGCGGCGGGCCTGATCAACGCGCTCGACCTGACCGGCCGTTCGATCCGCAAGGCCAGGGTCGTGATCAACGGCGCCGGCGCTTCGGGCATCGCCTGCGCCGAACTGATCAAGGCGATGGGGGTGCCGGAGGACCACGTCGTCATGTGCGACACCCGCGGCGTGATCTATCAGGGCCGCGAGCAGGGCATGAACCAGTGGAAATCGGCCCACGCGGCAGCCACCGACGCGCGCACGCTCGACGAGGCGCTGAGCGGTGCCGACGTGGCCGTCGGCCTGTCGGTCAAAGACGCGTTCACCCGGGACATGATCAAGAAGATGGGCGCCAAGCCGATCGTCTTCGCGCTCGCCAACCCGGACCCGGAAATCACGCCCGAGGAGGTTCAGGCGGTCCGCGCCGATGCCATCGTCGCGACCGGCCGGTCGGATTATCAGAACCAGGTCAATAACGTGCTGGGCTTTCCCTACATATTCCGGGGCGCCCTCGACGTCCGGGCGTCGACGATCAACGACACGATGAAGATCGCTGCCGCCGAGGCGCTCGCGAAGCTGGCGCGGGAGGACGTTCCTGACGAAGTCGACGCGGCCTATTCCGGCCGCCGTCTGCGCTACGGCCCCGACTATGTCATCCCGGTACCGTTCGATCCGCGCCTCATCGAGGCGGTGCCCTATGCCGTCGCCACCGCCGCCATGGAGAGCGGTGTCGCCCGCAAGTTCATCGTGGACGAGGACGGCTACCGGCAGGAGCTGCGCAGTCGGCTCGATCCGGCCGCCTCTTCGCTGCAACGGGTGCTGGACCAGGCGCGCGCCAACCCCAGGAAGATGGTCTTCGCCGAAGGCGAGGAGGAACGGGCCATCCGGGCGGCGATCGCCTATGTCACCTCGGGCTACGGGACGGCCGTGCTGGTCGGCCGCGAGCAGCTGATCCAGGCCGCGCTTGAGGAGGCAGGCCTCGAACTGCCCGCCGGAGTCGACGTGCACAATGCGCGCAAGTCGACGTCCCACAAACAGTTCGCCGAGTTGCTGTATCAGCGCAAGCAACGCGAGGGCTGGCTGTTCCGTGACTGCCAGCGCATGGTGAACCAGGACCGCAACGTCTATGCGGCCTGCCTGGTCGCGAGCGGCGAGGCGGACGCCATGCTGACCGGCCTGACCCGGCGCTTCGCCGTCAGCTACGAACAGATCCGCTATCTCATCGACAACCGCCAGGGCGCCCGGGTCTTCGGTATGACGATGATCGTCGCGCGCGGCCGGACCGTGTTCATCGCCGATTCGAGCGTCAACGAGGAGCCGACCTCGGTCATGCTGGCCGATATCGCGGAGCAGGCCGCCGCCAAGGCGCGCGACCTGGGCCACGAGCCGCGGGTCGCTTTCCTGTCCCATTCGAATTTCGGCAATCCGCTGACCGACCGGGGCAATCGGATCCGCGACGCCGTCGCGCTGCTCGATTCGCGCCGGACCGATTTCGAATACGATGGCGACCTTTCCGCCGATGTCGCGCTCGATCCGGCCCTGATGGCGCTCTATCCGTTCTGCCGGCTGTCGGGCCCGGCCAACGTCCTGGTGATGCCGGATCTCGACGCCGCCAACATCTCCGCCAAGCTGATGCAGAAGATCGGCGGCGGCACGGCGATCGGGCCGATCATGCTGGGCCTCGACAAGCCGGTGCAGATCGCCCAGATGGGCTCGACGGTCAACGACCTGCTGAATCTGGCGGCTTTCGCCGCCGCGGACGCCGCCTGAACCGACCGTTTCAGGGTGCGGCCGCACCGGCCCGCCATGGACTCGGACATTTCACCGTGATGTCATGCCCGGCGCATACTATGCCCGGATGTGCGGGCCGGGCCGGCAAGTGCACCGGACATCGGCAAGCATTGGGACAGGGGGCCGGACGTGGCCGATGCAGGCAGCGATACGCCGGAGACAGGCAAGGACTCCCCGCAGGATGCGCCTGAAACTGCGGGCCGGCACGGGCCTTCCGGCCTGCGCCCGGCTGCGCCGCCTGCCTCCGCCATCCGGGGCGCATCCGGAAGGGACCTGACGGCGCCCCTTGCCGCCGGCGCGGCCGCCGGAGCGGTCGCCGGCATCGTCAACTCCGGCGCCGGAGCGGTGCAGGGCATACTGGCCGGGCTCGCGGCCGGTTTCGCCACCGGCCTTCTCTTGCGGGCCGTCGCGATGCGATCCTCGCGGCAGCGCCCCGAAGCCGCGCCGACAGGGCATGAACCGGCCGGATCCGCAGACCGGGGCGAGACCGGGACGGGCGCTGAGGTGCAGCAGGCAACCGTCGATCTGGTGCGTCGAATGCCGGTGCCGGCAGTCCTCGTCAGCGAAGGCCGGGACGTTCTGGCCGTCAGCCGCGGGGCGGAAGACCTGTTGCGCCGCGTTGCCGAGGACCGGCCGCTGCCGGATTCGATTCGCCATCCGGAGTTGCTGGCGGCAGTCCAGCACTCGGTCGAGGACGGTGTCGAGCGGGAAGTGACGATCCGGGAATCCGTGCCGCAGGACCGCCATCTCCAGGCGCTGGTCGCGCCGCTCGGCCAGCCGGCGCGGGCCGGATCGCCGGACCGGCAGGACGGGTCCGGCCGGGAGACGGACGGTCTCCGGGGAGCGCTGATTCTCCTGCGCGACCTGACCCCGCAGATTCAGGCCGACCGGATGCGCGTCGATCTGGTCGCCAACGTATCGCACGAACTGCGCACGCCGCTCGCCTCGCTGGCCGGTTTTCTCGAAACCCTGCGCGGTCCGGCGGCAAACGATGCCGCGGCCCAGGAGCGGTTCCTGAGAATCATGGAGGAGCAGACGGCGCGCATGACGCGGCTGGTCGATTCGCTGCTGTCGCTGTCGAACATCGAGATGGACGAGCGCCGCCCGCCGACCGGCCGGGTCGAACTCAACGCGACGGTGCGGCGCGTTGTCGATGCGCTGAAGATCGTTGCCGAGCGGCTGGGCAGCCGGATCGTCGCGATGCACGATCTCGAACCGGCGGAAATCGTCGGCGACGAAGACCAGATTGCCAGGGTCGCCCGCAACCTGATCGAAAATGCGATCAAATACGGCAAGCCCGGCACGGCGATCGAGGTCCGGGTCTTCGCTCCCGGCGGGAGCGGACCGGGCGTCGGTGAAGTGGCGCTGTCCGTGAACGACTGCGGCGACGGCATTCCGGAGGAACATCTGCCGCGGCTGACCGAGCGGTTCTACCGCGTCGACGTTGCTCGCGCGCGCAATGTCGGGGCGAATGTTGCGGCACCTTCCGGCGGGACCCCTGCCGGCGCCGGCGGTCAAACGCCCGATTCCGGCGGCGCCGGCCTGGGGCTGGCGATCGTCAAGCATATTCTGGCGCGCCATGGCGGGCGGCTGGAAATTGCTAGCGAAATCGGCGTGGGCAGCCGCTTCACCGCCGTGTTCCCGCCGGCGCCGGCCGCCGCAGCGCCGCGACCCGGAGAAACGGAACCGGGGCAGCCGGCGTAGCCGGACGCAGCCCGGCTCAGGCCGGCTCAGCCCGTCGGGTCGTCGCGCAGCCTGACCAACTGCTTGCCGAAATTCTCGCTGCGGAACAGCTTCAGCAGGGCCCTGGGCGCATTTTCGATGCCGACCTCGACATCCTCCCGATACCTGATCCGGCCGTCGGCGATCCAGCCGGCCATCGCCTCCAGGCCCTCCTGCCAGCGGCTCCAGAAATCGGTGACGATGAAACCGGTGACGCGCAGGCGGTTGGTGAGGATCTGGCGGGTATAGCGCGGCACCCGTTCCGGTTCGGTCAGGTTGTATTCGCTGATCATGCCGCAGATCGCGATCCGGCCGAACGGATTGGTCCGTGGATAGATCGCGTCGGAAATCCAGCCGCCGACATTGTCGAAATAGCCGTCGATGCCGTCCGGGCAGGCCTCCGCCAGCGCCGCCCCGAGCGTCGCGCTGTCCTTGCCGAACTGGCGATAGTCGATGCAGCCGTCATAGCCCAGCTCGTCGACGCAATAGCCGCACTTGGCCTCGCCGCCGGCGATGCCGACAACCCGTGCGGCGCCCTCGATCCGGGCGATCTGGCCGACCAGCCCGCCGACGGCGCCGGACGCGGCCGACACGACGACCGTGCCGCCCGCCTTGACGCCCATCACCTCTTTCGTGCCGAAATAGGCTGTCATGCCGGGCATGCCGAGAACGCCGACGGCGGTCGAAACCGGCGCCAGGGCAGGATCGATCCTGCGGGTGAGCCGGCCGCCGGTGACACCGTATTCCTGCCAGCCCAGCCGCTCCTCGACGATGTCGCCGACACGGAAGTCCGGATGATTCGACGCGACGACCTCGCCGACCGTGCCGCCCTCCATGACGGCGCCGACTTCGACCGGTTTCGCATAGCTTTTCCCGGCATTCATCCGGCCACGCATGTAGGGATCGACCGAGAGCCAGATGTTGTGGATCAGGATTTCGCCTTCGCCCGGTTCCGGGATCGGCGTTTCCACGAGCCGGAAATTGGATTCGTCGAACATCCCGGCCGGCCGTTCGGCCAGCAGCCACTGGCGGTTCGTGAGGGTCATGCGGCGAAAGTCTCTACTGACCTGTCAGGGACGTTTCTCGACAAGCGTGCCCTCAACATATTGATGGACGATCGATGAAAGCAGCGCTTGATACGGCAGCCCTTTGGCGAGCGCGATCGCCTTTAGTCTTGCGAGATCACTCGTTTGGAGCCGTGTTGTAATTTGCGTTTTTGGCGGCGCCAGTGTCGCGCGTGCAATTGCCTCCAATTCCATCTTGCGTTCAGCAAAGTCCGGTTCTGTGACCGAATCTTTTCGCGCCTCGATACTTCTTTCGGCGGCGCGGATGTCATCGCGTTCCTCGTCGTCCAGAAACGGCGGATCTTCGACAATTCGAGTTCTCGGCATGCTCAGTCACCCCGATACTTCTTTCGAGCCTTTCGGCTAGGAAAGGCGGTCTTCAGGAATGCCCGGTCGGCGTCTCTAACATAGGGCACGAGAATCACGTAATCGAACATCGCGATAACCATCACTCTCTGGCCGCGATATTTCGACGAGGGGTTTGGGATGTCGTCGATCATATGGCCGGCGTTGACGGCCGCAACGATGTCTTCGAAGCCAAATCCCCGTTCTGCCCTGAGACGTTCGCTCTTTGCGGCATCCCATTCAAATCGTAAATACGTCATAACTACATTACAAATACAAAAGCAATACTAATGTTACTTTCGCGCAGGCATCTGTCAGCCCCATAGCTCGCGGTGGGCGTCCATGGCGGCGCGGGCGCCGGCCCGGATCAGCGAGAGGTCGCTGCCGGCGGCGACGAGATCGTAACCGCGGTCGAACATCTGTGCGGGAGAATGGCCGGAATTGGGTACGGCGGCCATCGGCTTGCCCGAAGCCTTCACGGCAGCTTCGGCGCTTTCGATGAGTCCGCGGGCCTCAGCGGACGGCACGGTCGGGTTGTAGCCGCTGGTGGCGGTCAGGTCGGTCGGGCCGATGAACAGGATATCGACGCCGTCGACCTGCGCGATTTCCGGAATGTTGGCGACACCCTTCTGCGTCTCGATCTGAATTATGGTGCAGACTTCGCCGTCGATGCGGTTCCAGTATTCGGCCGAATCGTGCCCGAACCCGGTGGCGCGGATCGCGCTGACGGCGCAGCCCCGGTTGCCGGCCGGCGGGTATTTGCAGGCGCGCACCGCCACCTCGGCCTCTGCGGCGGTCTCTACATAGGGCACCATGATGCCCTCGGCACCGGTATCCAGCGCACGCTTGATGTAGGGCGTATCGTTCCACGGCACCCGGATGAACGCGGCCGGTCCGCCCGGCTCGCGGCCGTCATCGTTGGCCGCGCCGATGCTGCCGGAGCGCAGCGCCTGCATCTGCGCCGCCGCCCCCATCAGGTCGCCCGGCCCGTGCTCGTGATCGATGATGACGAAATCGAGGCCGGCCCGGGCGACGATCTCCGCGTTCATGCTGCTGTTGGCCACCAGCCAGAGGCCGAGGGATTTCCTGCCGGCCGCAAGCCGGGCCTTCACGGGATTGCTGCGAATCATGGGCGTACTACCGGAATTGCCGGGCGCGAGGTTGACGCCTCTGTTTAACCCGGATTTCTCCCCACAGTCACGGCCTGCGTCGCGTCCGGACGTTCGATCCGCCAGAAGCGGGCCGAAGCGCGTAGCGGGGACTACGGGCGAGGCCCGCGACGCCGCGGGCGGGCGTCCTGTCGCCGTTGCGGCAGGCCGCTACATGCCGCAGGCGGATTTCGCCCGGGCAAAGGCCGCCCGAAATCCGGCCAGCGAATATGTGTCCACCGTCAGCGTGCCGCGCGACGACCGGCCGGTTACGGTCAGGCGCGCGCGGTCGGACAGGTTCCTGACGATCTTCCGGTCTTCGGCCGCATCCTTGCCCCAGGCGCTGTCCGCGCTGGTGCGGAGCTTGAACGTCGCGCCATTGTTGAATTTCAGCGTGGCGGTGATGCCGGCCTTGTAGCGGTAGCCGGCGCGGACCTCGACCTGCCCGCGCACCTTGTGCTTCGGCCAGAAGGAAACCAGCAGGCTGGTCTCGCCCCGGCGCTTGTATTTTCCCCGGCTCTGTTTCGGTATGGCGGCCGCATAGCAGACGGCTGCCCCCGCGGCCTTGGCCTTGTGGACTTCCCAGTCCTTGTATTTGGCGATGAAACTCTTCGGCGCGGATTGCGCCGCGGCCGGCCCCTGCAGGGCCGCAACCGCCCCGGCGCCGACGCAGGCAATCGCGGCAGCATGCCGGCAGATCCTGGCCAACATTCCGGCGGGACTATCCCGATTCACCCAACTTTTCCCGGTTTCGCTGCTTTCGCACCCATAGCGGCGGGCCGAATTCCGGCGGCGGCAGAGACTCCGCCGGCCCGCCCGGCATCTCCGGCCGACGCGCGAAGCGGCCCATCGACAGAAGCCGATCATACATCACGATCGCGCCGGCCAAAGCAACGTTCACGGAGAATTTGGTCGGGATCTTCACCACATGCGCGCACAACGCGGTGACTTCCGGCGAAAGACTCCCGCGTTCCGGCCCCAGGATATAGGCCGCCTGCGGCGGATGGGTGAAACTGGGCAGTTCGATCGCACTCTCCGTCAGCTCGATGCCGACAAGGCTACAGCCTGCGGGCAGGCGGATGTCCCGCCAGGACTCGAAATCGTGCAGCGGCACATGCGCCCAGCTTTTGGACGTATCGGATTTTCCGAGTTCGCTCCGGCTGCAGGCGGCATCGACGGTGAACAGAAAGCTGGCGCCGAAGGCGTGGGCGGTGCGAAACAGCGCGCCCGCATTCATGGCCTTCGAAACACCTTCCGCCCCGATGCCGAAATATCCGCGCATGGACAGTGATGTGGCCTGCCTCTATGAACCGGACAAGATGACATTGCGAAATTCGGGCCCGGTCTAACGCCCCCGGTCTCTCCTGGTCCCGCCCTGAGCCTATGACCGACGATCCGTCGCCCAATCCCGTACTGATCAACGTCACCCGCTCGGGCTTTCCGGAAAGCGTCCATCGCGGCGCCGTGTGCGTGATCGATGCCGACGGCGAAACCGTGCTCGCAGCGGGCGCGATCGGACGGCCCGTCCTGCCGCGTTCGGCGATCAAGCCGCTTCAGGCGATCCCGTTCATCGAAGACGGCGCCGCGGACGTCTGGAAAGCCACCGGCGACGAAATCGCCCTGGCCTGCGCCTCCCACAGCGGCGATCCGATCCATGTGCGCACGGGGCGGCGCTGGCTGCACCGGCTGGACGTGCCCGAAGCGGCACTGGCCTGCGGACCGCATCTGCCGCTCGGCCACATGTCGGGCGTCCGCATGGAGGCGAACGGCGAAGCGCCGACGCGGCTCCACAACAACTGCAGCGGCAAACATCTGGCGATGATCTCGGCGGCGCTCAATAACGGCCAGCCCCTGGAGGGATACGCAAGACCGGACCATCCCGTACAACGGCGCATCCGGGAAATTCTGTCCGAAATGACCGAAGCGGATCTGACCGGGGCGGCGCTGACCGTCGACGGCTGCGGCGCACCCTGCTGGGCCATCCCGCTGCACGCCATCGCGCGCGGGTTCGCCCGTTTCGCCGATACGCGCGGCCTGCCGGTACCGCGCCAGTCCGCGATCCGGCGGCTCAGGGTCGCCATCGCCAGCTATCCCGAACATGTCGCCGGAAGCGAGCGGTTCGATACGGCTCTGACACGCCGGAAAGGCCACGGCCTTGTCGTCAAGACCGGCGCGGAAGGCGTCTATGCGGCGGCCCTGCCCTATTTCGGTCTCGGCGTTGCGCTGAAGATCGACGACGGGGCGCGCCGGGCTGCGGAGGTGGCGATGGCCGCCATCCTGCGCTATCTCGAACTGCTGGACGATGCGGACTGGGCCGCGCTCCGCCCCTATGTGGAGCCGCCGATCCGGAATGCCGCCGGCGAAATCGTCGGCAGTTTCGACATCGCGCCCGGATGGCTGGGCAGACTCTGAAAATCGATAAGGGGAAGATACGCCATGCGGGCAGTCGTTGTTCGGGAATGGACCGATCCGGAAAACCTGACGGTGGATTCGCTGCCGGTGCGCGATCCGGAAGCGGGCGAGGTGCGCATCGCCGTTCATGCCGCGGGCCTGAACTTTGCCGACACGCTGATCGTGGCCGGCAAATACCAGGAAAAACCGCCGTTCCCCTTCAGCCCGGGCATGGAGGCCGCCGGCGAGATCGAGGCCGTGGGCGCCGGCGTTTCCGGCCTGAAGGAGGGCGACCGGGTCATGGCGCTGACCGGCCATGGCGGATTTGCCGAACGTTGCGTCACGGAAGCGGGGCGGGTTCTGAAAATTCCCGACAGCATGGGTTTCGCCGACGCGGCCGCCTTCCCGGTCGCCTACGGCACGTCGCATCTCGCGCTGCGCCATCGCGGCGCGCTTCAAACGGGCGAAACCCTGCTGGTTCATGGCGCGGCCGGCGGCGTCGGACTGACGGCGGTCCAGATCGGCAAGGTGCTCGGCGCGCGCGTGATCGGCACGGCCCGGGGCGCGGAGAAACGCGCGATCGCCGAAGCCAACGGCGCCGACGCGACGATCGACTATTCCGAGGAGGATATCCGCAGCCGGGTCCTGGAACTGACCGGCGGCAAGGGCGCCAACGTGATCTACGACCCGGTCGGCGGCGACGTGTTCGACGCCTCGCTGCGCTGCATCGCCTGGGAAGGCCGGCTGCTGGTCATCGGCTTTGCCGCCGGCCGCATCCCGCAGGCGCCGGCCAACTATCTGCTGCTCAAGAACGCCGCCGCCGTAGGTGTGTTCTGGGGCGCCTATATGAAGAACGATCCGCCGGTGATCCTGCGCAGCTTCGAGGAACTGCTCGGCTGGTACGCCGACGGCCTGCTGAAGCCGCACATCTCGGCCACCTTCGGGCTGGAGGAAACATCGGCCGCGATGGCCATGCTGCTGGCGCGCAAATCGACCGGCAAGATCGTTATCGAAACAGGGCTCGCGGGCTAGAAACTTCCGGCGAACTCCTTGGCCCGTTCAGCGAACCGGTCGAGAGTCTCGCCGACCCGTGCGTTGACGGTATCGGCGCCGATCCCGGTCAGCACCTCGATTCCTTCGTCGATCGAGGCGACGGCGTGGACCCGGAACCGGCCTTCGGCGCAGGCATCCACGACGTCCCGGCGCAGCATCAGGTTCCCGGCATTGGATTTCGGGATGAGCACGCCCTGCCTGCCCGTCAATCCGCGTGCGCGGCAGATGTCGAAGAAACCCTCGATCTTCTCGTTCACCCCGCCGATCACCTGCACCTCGCCGAACTGGTTGACCGAACCGGTGACGGCGAGAGACTGCCGAATCGGAATGCCGCTCAGGGCCGAGAGCAGGGCATAGAGTTCCGTCGAAGAGGCGCTGTCGCCGTCGACGCCGCCATAGGACTGTTCCATCACGAGACTCGCCGACATGGCGATCGGCCGGTCCTGCCCGAACCGCCGGCCGAGAAATCCCTGCAGAATGAGGATTCCCTTGGAATGGAGCGGCCCCCCCAGTTCGACCTGCCGCTCGATATCGATCACTTCGCCCTTGCCGAAGCGGACGCTGGCCGACACCCGGGACGGCTTGCCGAACGAGAACCCGCCGACCGTGAGCACGCTCAGGCCGTTGATCTGGCCGACCGCCTCGCCGTCTGTCGAAATCAGCACCGAATCGCGCTCGATCCGCTCGTACATCGTCTCGCGGATGCGATCGGACCGGTAGATCCGCGCCTGGATGGCGGACCGGATGTCGTCCGCTGCGACGGTATCCCGGCCGTCGCGCCGCGCAGCATGCTCGCCTTCGCGCATGATGTCGTAGATTTCGGCCACCTGCGCGGACAGTTTGGTCCGGTCCGAGACCGCGCGGGCCGCGTGTTCCAGCAGTCGGGCGACGGCCGGTGCGGCGAGCGGCAGCAAATTCTCGCGCTGCTGGATGCTGGCGATCAGGCGGGCGTAGAGCGCGGTATTTTCGGCCGTCCGGTCCAGATGACCGGCAAACTCGACCGCCACCTTGAACAGGGCGGCAAAATCCGGGTCGCGCGCGGCCAGCGTGTAGTACAGGCCGGGTTCGCCGATCAGCAGGACCTTTACATTCAGCGGTATCGGCTGGGGATCGAGCGTCACCGTCGTCTGCTGGCCCATGAGCTGGGGCAGCGTGCCGATCCGGACCTCGCGGGCAATCAGCGCGCGTTTCAACTCCTCCCACGCCATCGGCTGCATCAGCAGCTTGCGCGCGTCGACGATCAGGAACCCGCCGTTGGCCCTGTGCAGCGCGCCCGGCTTGATCAGCGAGAAATCGGTGACCAGGGTGCCGAACCGGGCGGTGTGCTCCACCCGGCCGATCAGGTTGCCCAGCGCGGGCGCATCTTCGGTGACGACCGGCGCACCGCCTGCCGGATCGTGCTGGACGACGACGTTGACGGCGTAGCGCCGGAAACCGGCGTTTTCGTCGCGGCCCGTCAGTTCGTTGGGCCGCCCGACCAGATCGGCGATCTGCCGGCCGCTTTCGCCCGCCGGCCGCTGCTCGTGCTGCGCTTTCAGGAAATCGAACACATTGTCGACGACATCGTCTTCGATCCGGCCGAGATGGGCGACGATTTCGGGCAGGTCCGAGAACGCGTCCCTGACTCCCTTGACGAGAACGGCGGTCACGTTGCGGGCGACTTCGCGGTTGAGCGTCCGCAGGACCGCGCGGGTCTCCTGCTCCCATGCCGGATACTGGCGCATCACCTCCTGCAGCCTGGCCTGAAACCCCTCGACCAGCTTCTGGAAGGCCGCGCGCCGGTCTTCCGGCAGCGCGTCGAAGGCGTCCTGCTGCATCGGCTGGCCATCGGCCGCCGGCGCAAAGGCGAAACCCTGTTCGCCGCGAACGACGACGATATTCTGCGCGGCCGCTTCCTGCTGCAGCGCACCGAACGCTGCGGCCTGGCGATTGCGGAACGCCTGCTCCACGACATTCCGGCGCGCCTGGTACTCGTCCGATTCGAAGGCGGCCGGGATGCCGGCCTTGAGTTCGCGCACCAGTTGTTCCATCGCTTCGCGAAACGGGCCCGCGCGCCCGGTCGGCAATTTCAGCGCCGCCGGCCGGTGCGGCTCGTCGAAATTGTGAACGTAGATCCAGTCCGGGGCCGGCGGCCGGCCGTTCGCGGCGCGGACGATATGGCTGCGCACAATGGAATGCTTGCCGGAACCCGGCGGGCCGAAGCAGAACAGGTTGTAGCCCCGCCGGTCCATCCCGACGCCGAATTCGAGCGCCGCCACCGCCCGCGGCTGGCCGACGACATCCTCGATCGGCTCCAGTTCGGCCGTGGTCTCGAAACCGAGGGCTGCCGGATCGCAGGTCCAGCGCAGTTCTTCAGGCGTCAGGGGGTCGGTGGAGGCCATCTGGGGTCCTGTCCTGTTGCCGAAGGCAGGTTCCCGCGAGCGGGCAACCCGGCAGCCGTGCGGCGGTTCACCGGCAAGCCGCCTCGATCCGTTCCATATCGGCGTCGGACAGGCCGAAATGGTGGCCGATCTCGTGGATCAGGACATGGCGGACGACGTCGGCGAGCCGTTCCCCGGTATCTTTCGCATAGGCCGCAATCGGGCGGGCATAGAGAAAGACCCGGTCGGGCGTCGGCGCGACATATCCGGCTTCCTTCTCGCCGACGGCGATGCCGCTGTAGAGGCCGAGCAGATCCCAGCGCGTCGTGCAGCCCATACGCGCGAGCGTATCCGCGTCGGGAAAATCCTGGATCGTGATGACGACATTGTCGGCATAGCGCCGGAATTCGGCGGGAAGCGCCGCATAGCACCGCTCCGCGATCGCCAGGATTTTCTCGTCCGGATCGTCCGTCCCAGCCGTACGCTCAACCGCCCGCTCGACCGCCGGCGCGCCTTGCCGCGGCCGGTTCTGCGGTGTAACGACGGGGATTGCCCGGTTTCGGCGGGGCGTTATGCGGTCTCTTGCGGCCATAGCGCCGAGATAGGAAGCGCGGCGCGCCGCACAAGGCATGGCCGGGTTCGAGGCCGGGTTCGAGGCCGGGTTCGGGGCCGGGTTCGGCCCGGCGCGGGAGGATGACGATGATTGAAAGGCTCACCGGCGCGGCGCGCGCCGAGGCGCTGGCAGGACTCGCCGGCTGGTCGGAGGTCGACGGCCGCGACGCGATTGCCAGGGACTTCCGGTTCCGGGATTTCAACGAAGCCTTCGGCTTCATGGCGCGGGTCGCGCTCTATGCCGAGCGGGCGGATCATCATCCCGAATGGTTCAACGTATACAACCGGGTCGAAATCACGCTGAGCACTCACGATGCCGGCGGCGTCACCGAGAAGGATATCGCCCTCGCCCGCTTCATCGATTCTGCGGCCGGATAGGCCCGGCATAGTCGTCTCACGCTTCCTTGCAGCGTTCCATCGTTTCCAGCAGGGCGCGGCGGATTCCGGGCTCCATCGCCGAATGGCCGGCGTCCGGCACCACGATATAGGTGGCCTCGGGCCAGGCCCGGGCGAGTTCGTCGGCCGTCGCGATCGGGCACACCACGTCGTAGCGGCCCTGGACGATGGTGCAGGGCAGGTGGCGGAGCCCGGCGATGCCCTGCAACAGGTCGACGCCCTCCAGGAACATGGCATGCCTGAAATAATGCGCTTCGACCCGTGCGAGACCGAGCGCCATGCGATCCTGCTGGAAGGCCGTCACGGTGTCGGGGCTCGGCAGCAGCGTGGAGCAGGCGCCCTCATACGCGCTCCACGCCCGGGCGGCGGGCAGGTGGATCGCCGGATCGGGATCGGTCAACCGCGCGAGATAGGCGGTCAGCAGATCGCCGCGCTCGTCCGCCGGGACGAATTCGGCGAAGCGGCGATGGGCTTCCGGGAAAATCCGCTTCATGCCGGTGAGGAACCAGTCCAGCTCGGTCCGGCGGCCGAGGAAAATTCCGCGCAGGACAAAGCCGCGGCAGCGCGCCGGATGGGCCGCGCCATACGCCATTGCCAGGGCGCTGCCCCATGACCCGCCGAACAGCCACCAGGAGTCGATGCCGAGCAGCGCCCGCAGCTTCTCCATATCGGCAATCAGGTGTTGCGTCGTGTTGGCCTCAAGATGGCCCGGCGGCGTCGACCGGCCGGCGCCGCGCTGATCGAACAGGACGATCCGGTAGTGGGCGGGATCGAAATAGCGCCGGTGGGTCGGCGACGTGCCGGCGCCCGGCCCGCCATGCAGGAACACGACCGGGACACCGGCCGGGTTGCCCGATTGCTCCCAGTACATCCTGTGGCCATGATCGAGCGCGATGAACCCGGTGTCGTAAGGTTCGATGGCCGGAAACAGCTCGGCCCGGGCAGTCGAAGCCGAATCGGAAACGGATCGGGAGACGGACGGATTGGCTTCGGCATGCATGACAGGGCGGCCGGCTTGCCGGCGGTAGCGAAGGCGCGAGGCGCATCTGTAGCCGAGCGTGGCCGCAAGGTCACCCGTTCCTTGCGCCGCGGCGCCGGACCGGCGGCGCTGTTCTTCTCTCTGTTGCCGGCCCCGCTGGCGGCGCACGCCGCGGCCGCGCCCGAGGCGCTGCAGCCGGCCGGCGAAGCGGGTATCGTCGAGGTCATGAACGGTGCGGCGGTGCGGCTGGCATCGGGCGACACGGCGCGGCTGGCCGGCATCGACGCGCCGCGCATGGCCGGCCGCGACGGCGGCCCCTGGCCCCATGCCGAAGCGGCGCGGCGGGCGCTTGCGGCCATCGTCCTCGGCCGGCGGGTCCGCCTGTACCGCGCCGGCCGACGCATCGATCGCTACGGCCGCCTGATCGTCCATCTTTTCGTCGGGCCGCGCTGGGTCCAGGGCGAACTCGTATCCGCCGGCCATGTCCGGGTGCGCAGCTATGCCGGAAATCAGGCGCGCATCGCCGAACTGCTGGCCCGGGAAGACACGGCACGCCGGGCCGGCCTCGGCCTGTGGGCGCATCGGCGCTATGCCGTCCGAACGGCCGGTTCGGTGCGGCGCGACCTCGAATCCTGGCAGATCGTCGAGGGCGTGGTGAAAGCCGTCGCCGCGTTCCGGAGCGTCACCTATCTGAATTTCGGCGACGACTGGCGGACCGACTTTACCGTGCGGGTCGGCGCCCGCGCCCGCCGGCTGTTCCGCCGGGCCGGCTTCGATCTCCGGGCCCTGAAAGGCCGGAAAATCCGCGTGCGCGGCTGGGTGCGCAGCCGGAACGGCCCGCTGATCGTCGCCACCCACCCCGAACAGATCGAACGGCTGCCGCCGGGGGATTAACCCGGATTATCCCGATTTCCTTTCCGCCTCGTTCGCAGCGTCGGCAGCCAGCCGCTCCGCGTCGCTGTCCGTCGGCACCCTGTCCGCCTCGCGCGCGCGCTTGCTGTAGATGAACCAGAGATTCCGGGCGTAGATCATCAGTCCGCCCGCCTGGCCGCAGATGATCACCGGATCGCGGCGCCAGATCGCGTAGGTCAGAAGCGTCATCCCGCCCAGGATGCTGAAATACCAGAAGGCGATGGGAACGATGCTCTCCTTGGCCTTCTCGCTGACGAACCACTGGATGATGAAACGGGCCGAAAACATGGCCTGCCCCAGGAAGCCGACCATCACCCAGATCAGCTCGCCGGACGTCTCGACATTCATCAGGCCCTTGAGCGTTTCGAGAAATTCCATGGGATAACGAGTCCTTCCTGCAGGGGAACGGAACGACGCTGCCGGGACGGTGCTGCCGGCGCCAGACGGCACGGTGCCGCGCGAATGCCGTTGGCGGCGCACCCGGTCGGTGCCGTACAATGGCCCGAGAATCGTACGGAACAGTGAGGACGGGTCTGTTGAATTTCTTCACCTTGCAGGGAACTGTTGAATGACCGACCCGCTGGAATTGAACGAGGAAGAACGGGCGCTGATCGACGCAAACCTCGACCGGTATCGCGCGCTCGACGAGGGGACTATGAAGCCGCGCGGAAAGAGCGGCATCCAATTCGTGCGTGTCTGCCGGGGCAAGAAGGAACCCGTCACCAGACACGAGCACGCCTACCTGAAATGGAAACGGTTGCAGTTGCTCGAAGCGGCGCGCCGCTACAAACGAAATCAGGAAGAAGATCGCCAAACCATCCCGGAATTCGAAGACGGACACCCGCGCACCGAATTCGGAACCCGCGAGGAGCATTTGCGCGACCGGGCGCGACAACGGGCAACGATCCGATCGCGAGAATAGAAGCGGCGACAAAGCGCCGGGATGGTGCGCCGCGGAAGCGGACCTATCCTGCGGCCCATGTTCCACCGCTTCGCCAACCCGGCCCGGTTCAACCGGATGGCCCGCGCCGTCTACCCCTGGAGCCTGGCGGCCACCCTGATCTGCCTGGGCATCGGCCTTCCCTGGGCGCTGGTCTTCGCGCCGGCCGATTACCAGCAGGGCGAGAGCGTGCGGATCATGTATGTCCATGTGCCGTCGGCCTGGATGGCGCTGTTCGTCTATCTCGTCGTGGCGGCGCTCAGCGCGGCCAGCCTGATCTGGCGCCATACGCTCGCCGATATCCTGGCCCAGGCCGCCTCGCCGATAGGCGCCTGCTTTACCGCGCTGGCGCTCGCCACCGGGTCGCTGTGGGGCAAGCCGATGTGGGGCGCCTGGTGGGTGTGGGACGCCCGCCTGACTTCGGTGCTGGTGCTGTTCTTCCTCTATCTCGGGCATATCGCGCTGGCCCGGGCGTTCGACGACCCGCAGCGCGGCGCCCGGGCGGCGGCGCTGCTCGCCGTCGTCGGGGTCGTCAACCTGCCGATCGTCAAGTTTTCCGTCGACTGGTGGAGCACGCTGCACCAGCCGGCGAGCATCCTCAAACTCTCCGGCCCGTCGATTCACAGTTCGATGCTGTGGCCGCTGCTGCTGACGATCGCCGGCTTCATGGCCTATTTCGTGACGGTCCTGATCCTGCGCAGCCGGGCCGCCCTGCTGGCCCAGCGGCGGCGCGCCCTGCAACTGCGGCAGCTCGGCGCGCGATAGGGGTGCAGCGACCGCACGACCGCCGCCCCGGGCCTTCGACATGAGCGCGGAAGACGCCACCGGGGAAAACCCGGCCTCCGATGTGCCCCGCCCGGCAGTGGGCGCTGCGGTGGGCCGGCTGCTCGGCGGCGGCCTGCTGCTGCTGTGTGCGGCGGTTCTGGTCCATCAGTTTGCCGGCCTGCGCGCCGCCGCGCTCGCCTCGTCGGTCTGCCTGGTCCTGTGCTACGCGATCGGCCTGGGCCTCACCGGCTGGCGCGAACGCGGCCTGCTGGCGGCCGCGGCCGCGATAACCGCGGCGGCCCTGCTCGCCGCGCCGGCGCCGGGCGCGCTGATCGAACACTCGTTGCAGCGGGCCGCCTTTCTGGCCGCCTTCATGATCCTGATCGGGCTGCTGCGGGTCGGGGCCAGCCGGTCCGCGTCGGTGCTGGCGCTCGGCGACTACCTGACCCGGCAGCCGCCCGGACGGCGTTATCTCGCGGTGCACGCCGGAAGCCACATCATGGGCCTGCTCCTCAACTTCGGCACGCTCAGCCTGATCGGGCCGCTCATCATGCGGGGCGTGGAGGCGACGCGGGCCGACGAGCCCGCCGCCGCGGCAATCCGGGAACAGCGTCAGCTGTCGGCCCTGATCCGGGGTTTTTCCTGGGTCATCGCCTGGTCGCCGACGGCGGTGACCCAGGCGCTCATCCCGGTCGTCATCGTCGGCGCGGACCCGATTGCGCTGGCCGGCATGGGCGCGCTGGTTGCGGTGGCGATCCTGCCGCTGGGCTGGCTGAACGACCGCGCCGTGGGCCGACGGGCGCGCCGCCGCCTGGCGCGCGACGGCCTGCTCCCGGCCGGAATCCGCCGCACCTTCCCCCGCGCGGCGGCGGTCCGGTTCTCGCTGGTGTGCTTGGCGCTGATCGGCGGGTGCGTGCTGATCGTCCTGGCGTCGGGCGCGATCGTCATCGTCGGGCTGATGCTGATGGCCCCGCTCGTCACACTGGCCTGGCTCTGGGTACAGTCGCGGACGGCCCGGACCGCCGGCGCCGGACCGGCCGGGGGCGGCGCCTTCGCAGCGCGGATCGGCGAGGTTGCGACGGACTCGATCCCGCGCAGCATGCCGGAAGCGCTGACTCTGTCGACCGGCGGCTATTGCGGGCTGATGCTGGCCGGCCTGCTCGATCCGGCGGGCATCGGCGAATGGCTGCAGCCTGAGCGGCTGCCGGCCGTGGCGATCTATCTGCTGGTCGTCGCCGCCGTGCCCCTGCTGTCGCAGTTGGCCGTCCCGCCGATCATGACCGCAACCTTCTTCGGCAGCCTGCTGATCGGCCTTCCGGGCCTCGATCTCGATCCGACGCTGCTCGGCTTTGCCTTCGTCATGGGCTGGTGCCTCAACCTCACCGGCTCGCCGTTCGGGACCACGGCGCTGCTCCTGGGCCGCGCGACCGGCGTGAAGGAAACCGCGATGACCTGGCGCTGGAACGGCCTCTTCACCCTCGCAAGCTTTGCGGCCGTGACCGGCGCCGTTTTCCTGTTCAGCGCCTGAGGGAGGGAGCCCGGCGCGCGCTTCGTTTGATCGGCGGCGGCTGCGACACCAGATTGCGCAAAATTCCCGAACGGTCGGCTAGAAAGAAGGTGCCGGCCCGGAAAACCCCGGATCGCGGTCCGGCGTTAACGCGCCATCCCCGGTCGCGGCCGTTCTGCTGCGAAGCACAGGATTTGCATGATCGACAAAATCGCCCGCTCCGTGGCCGACGCCCTCGACGGCATCGAGGACGGCTCGACCGTGCTGGTCAGCGGCTTCGGCGAGGCCGGCGTGCCGAACGACCTGGTCGAAGGCCTGATCGAGCAGGGCGCGCGCGATCTCGTGCTGGTCAACAACAATGCCGGCGTCGGCCGCCACGGCATTGCGGCGCTCATGGCGGCGGGCCGGGTGCGCAAGATGATCTGCTCGTTCCCGCGCAGCGTGGGCAGCGTCGTCTTCCCGGAGCTGTACGCTGCCGGCAAGATCGAACTCGAGGTCGTGCCCCAGGGGACGTTGAGCGAGCGCATCCGCGCCGGCGGCGCCGGGCTGGGCGGCTTCTACACACCGACCGGCGTGGGAACGCAGGTCGCGGACGGCAAGGAGGTCCGGCGCATCGACGGCAAGGACTATCTGCTCGAAATGCCGATCCGGGGCGACGTCGCGCTGGTCAAGGCGCATGTCGCCGACCGTTTCGGCAACCTGACCTACCGCAAGGCGGCGCGCAATTACGGCCCCTCGATGGCCATGGCCGGCCGGCGTACCGTCGCCGAGATCGACGAAATCCATGCCGGCGGCGGGCTGGACCCCGAACGGATCGTGACCCCCGGCATCTTCGTCGACGCGGTCGTCAAGGTGGACCGATGAGCATGGCACAACCGCTGAGCCGGCCGCAGATCGCCTGGCGCATCGCCCAGGACATTCCCGACGGGGCCTATGTCAACCTGGGCATCGGCATGCCCGAAATGGTCGCGAACTACCTGCCCGACGACCGCGAGGTCATGCTGCACAGCGAGAACGGCATTCTCGGTCTCGGCCCGTCCCCGGCGGAGGGCGAAGAGGACTGGGACCTGATCAACGCCGGCAAGAAGCCGGTGACGCTGGTCGACGGCGGTTCCTACTTCCACCATACCGACAGCTTCGCCATGGTGCGCGGCGGCCATCTCGACCTCTGCGTGCTCGGCGCCTACCAGGTCTCGGCCGCGGGCGACCTGGCGAACTGGTCGACCGGCGACGACAGCCGGCTGCCGGCGATCGGCGGCGCCATGGATCTCGCGATGGGCTCCCGCGGTATCTATGTGATGATGGAGTTGTGCACCCGGCAGGGCGCGCCCAAGATCCTCGACCGCTGCACCTATCCGCTCACCGGGCAGCGCTGCGTAAACCGGATCTATTCCGACTATGCCGTGATCGACATCGCCGAAGACGGCCCTGCGGTGCGCGAGATGATCGACGGCATCGATCTCGCCGGCCTGCAGGACAAGGCCGAGGCGCCGCTCCGGCTTGCCGAAGACTGGCGGACGCTGACTGCGCCGGTGTTATAGCTATAAATTCCTACATTCTTTTATGATCGTTCATTTACCCACTTGGTGCGTTTACCGCGGATTTCCGCCGTTTTCTTGATCCGGGGGCAGAAAAGAACGACCGGTCTATCTACCGTGTTTTTTTGCACCTGTGTCCGTGACCGGGCGTTCGTGGCCCGCCGCAGCACCGACAGCCGATGCCGCAAATTGCCCCTCCATTGCCGCCCCGGACGGAGCGCAGCGACGATCCGGGGTCCAGGAGCCTGCCCTGAGCCTGTCGAAGGGGCCACAGGACAGGGACTTTGGGTCGCTCCTGGGCCCCGGATCAAGTCCGGGGCGGCAAAATTGGTGTCTTTCCGGGCATCGACGAACGATCGACCCTTGCAGATATCACCTGCTTCCTCACACCGTTGGAGGGAGATCCGGCGCTGCATACCCAACGGCATAAACCTCTTTTGTCGCCGGGCAGGCCGACGTCTCGCTCATTTGTTCATATAATGTTCTTTTACGTCGGAGTCAAGCCCTCCCGGCGCGATAATGCAACCGGCCGCCCGGTTGCCCGGGCGGCCGGCGCACCGTCGCCGAGATCGACGAAATCCACGGCGGCGGCGGGCTGGACCCCGAACGGATCGTTACGCGCGGCATCTTCGTCGACGCGGTCGTCAAGGTGGACCGATGAGCATGGCACAACCGCTGAGCCGGCCGCAGATCGCCTGGCGCATCGCCCAGGACATTCCCGACGGGGCCTATGTCAACCTGGGCATCGGCATGCCCGAAATGGTCGCGAACTACCTGCCCGACGACCGCGAGGTCATGCTGCACAGCGAGAACGGCATTCTCGGTCTCGGCCCGTCCCCGGCGGAGGGCGAAGAGGACTGGGACCTGATCAACGCCGGCAAGAAGCCGGTGACGCTGGTCGACGGCGGTTCCTACTTCCACCATACCGACAGCTTCGCCATGGTGCGCGGCGGCCATCTCGACCTCTGCGTGCTCGGCGCCTACCAGGTCTCGGCCGCGGGCGACCTGGCGAACTGGTCGACCGGCGACGACAGCCGGCTGCCGGCGATCGGCGGCGCCATGGATCTCGCGATGGGCTCCCGCGGCATCTATGTGATGATGGAGCTGTGCACCCGGCAGGGCGCGCCCAAGATCCTGGATCGCTGCACCTATCCGCTCACCGGGCAGCGCTGCGTGAACCGGATCTATTCCGATTATGCCGTGATCGACATCGCCGAAGACGGCCCGGCGGTGCGCGAGATGATCGACGGCATCGACCTCGCCAGCCTGCAGGACAAGGCCGAGGCGCGCCTGCGTCTCGCCGACGATTGGCGGACGCTCACCGCGCCCGATCTATAGGCGGGAATTGGTAGTGTCTCAGGTTGAAATTGCGGGTGCGTGCTTTTTGTAGGTTGCAGGCCAGCTCCGCCTCACGGTGATAGAATGTGCATGCCTGACCGACATTAATCATCTGCTTCGTGACAGTGTTGATTGAGACGCCTGCAATCCAGCTAGCCGTTCGCATGGGCATATCCTCGACCAGCAAATTCAAGATTTGGACGCGTTTTTGTGTGGACAGCTTGTTCATACCCTTGATATGGGAGTAGCAAGCTATTTTTTTGGCATTATTTTCAGTTTATGAACATGTTAATGTCGAGAGGCAGTAGGTCCAGCCCCATACGAGCAAGCTGCACCTCAATCACATCTAGCTGGGCTTGTGTGTATCCATCCTCTTCAAGAGGCTGTGGGATTGTAAACAGCCAATCCACATTCCGATAAGGCACTGAAAAATATAGGGAGACTTCATCATCCAAGTCTCCCCTTCGTTTACAGTTTTGCGAAACGATTCGTGTAATGACCGCTTCGGCAGGAGTAGGCACGTCCATTATGCCGCCACAGCCATTGACCAAGGAAATACCCCGGCGGTCCCTGGACTGGGACGCGAAAGAGCCTCCTCACTCCGATGCACAAACCAGCGTTGGAATTCGTGCAGGGAAAGGGCCGGAACGAAGACCGTATCCTCTCCATGATTCTCTTTGAAAAGTTTTTCTAATGCCACGCTGACCCCCTCAAACGCTTTCACAGGGTCTTTATGCGCGACACAAAGTCCGAGCGTTTTCTCGTCGTCAGAGACGAAGAAATGCGCTCCATCTACATACTTGTAGAGCACAGTGACTTGTTGCATTGCAGTCACCTCCATCTCGTGTTTGCGGCCGCGCACGGAGTCTCAGAACGCTCTTTCAGCGCTACTCCAACCGAGCGTGCCTCCGCTCTCGCCAAACCGTTCTTCCGCTTGGCAGATTGCTTCAACCGCATGTCTTCAATTTCGACTGTGGCAATCTTGGCGACGGTCACGGCACAGCCGATCACGTCAGCCGGGCGTCGCTCGCCCCTAGGGCCTTTTGCCATGCTTAGTCTCGCATGGCGGCTGTCAGCCTGCCCCCTGCTTTTTGTTACGCATCATGATCGATCCTCCTTTGTACAACATGTATGCCTAAAACCTACATGTTGGCGTTGCTTGACACGAATCACCCTAGAAGTCCGTTCAGCCCATAGCAAGCCTTACGGTACGGGTCTACGCATAAAATATAGTCACACGACACGGCCGTACCAGATGAGCGTCGCTCACCTGTCTGCGATGAACCCGCGATCAGCACCTGCAATTGCAAAGTGAAACGCTACCAAAAAATTCCTATTTTTTTGCGACCGTTCATTTTTCTCTCACGTAAGCTACTGATTTGCGCCATTTTCCGGCAAAGAGAAAATGAAAAGATCAGTCTGTTGCGCCCCTTTTTGTCGCCGGCTGCTTGGAGCCTTTACTCATTTGTTCATATATTGTTCTATCACGTCGGAGTCAAGCCCCTTTCGGGTGGGACCCGGGCCGGCGTCCCGCAGCGGCGGCCTCCCACCCGGATTCCAGCGCGGACTCCCGGCGCGAAAACGCAACTAGCCGCCCGGTTGCCCGGGCGGCCGGCGTTTGCATTCCGCGATCGGGAGGGGAAAGGGGCTACGCCGCCTTCTTGCCGATCGCCTTCGGGGAACCGGCGGACTTGATCGCGATGGTCCGCGGCTTCAGCGCTTCCGGGATTTCCCGGCGCAGGTCGATGACCAGCAGGCCGTTCTCCAGCGACGCGCCCTCGACCTGGATATGCTCGGCCAGGTCGAAGCGCCGCTCGAAGGCGCGGCCGGCGATGCCGCGGTGCAGATAGCGCGCGCCGTCGTCCTTGCCGCCGACGCGGCCTTCGACGAACAGCGTGTTCTCCTTCACCGTGACGGCGATATCCTCCTCGCCGAAGCCGGCGACCGCCATGACGATGCGGTAGGCGTCGTCGGACAGCTTCTCGATATTGTAGGGCGGGTAGGACGCCGCGGCGCCGGCATTCTCGTTCATCGCCGCTTCGAGCAGGCGCGAGACGCGGTCGAAACCGACGGTGGAGCGGAACAGGGGGGTAAAGTCGAGACGGGTCATTGCACATCCTCCTTCGAAGCAATGTGATCGGCCCCGATGGCCGGGGCGCAGGGCCGCCACCACCATGGTCGACGGCCGGATTTGACAGGCTCCGAACCCGGATTCGGCGTCCGGAGCAGGGTTCATGTGGGGATTATCGGTCCGGCTTCAAGGGGCCCGAAAGAATTTGCCATGCTCTGGAATAATGGCGGGCCAGGCGCCGTATCCTTCCCCCTCTTCAGAGGGGGAAGTGGCCGAGCGCAGCGAGGTCGATGGGGGTGTCCGCGCGCCGGTAAGGCCGTGCCTGACGCTACTGCACCCCCACCTGACCTCCCCCTCTAAAGAGGGGGAGGGAAAGCAGAGCGTCCGCCTACCGACTATGCATTGCGCACGGGCACGTCCATCGACCCGATCCCCTCGACCGTGCAGCGCATCGTGTCGCCGGCCTCGACCGGCCCGACGCCCTCGGGCGTGCCGGTCATGATGACGTCGCCGGGATGCAGGGTGTAGAAGGCGGAGCAGAATTCGATCAGCCGCGCGACCGCAAAGATCATGTTGCGCGTGTTGGATTTCTGCCGGACCTCGCCGTTCACCCGGATTTCGAGATCGAGACTGTCGGGATCGGCGATTTCGTCGGCGGTGACCAGCCAGGGGCCGAGCACGGCGTAGCTGTCGATGCTCTTGCGCACGGAGCGGTCCTCGCTGCCGCGCACCGTCATGTCGAGGCCGATGGCGTAGGCGGCGATATGGTCGAGCGCGCCTTCCATCGGTACCCGGTCGGCGGTCCTGCCGATGATCGCCGCCAGCTCGACCTCGTGATCGTTGCGCCGGTCCGGGAAACGGAGCGCCACGCCCTCGGACGGACCGACCAGCGCGGAGCAGGCCTTCAGGAACGGCCCGGCCTGTTCGATCTTCAGGATCCGGTTGCCGGCCGAGAGGCCCGTGTCCTCCATCGCCTCGTCGATATGGAGCTGGTAGTTGACCGGAATCCCGATCACCTTGGTCGGGTTGGCGACCGGGCTGAGGAAGCGGGCGTCGGCCACGGCGATCCGCCCGGCGCCGGATGCAACCTCGGCCGCGCGGGCGCACACCGCATCCAGATGCCGGATCAGCAGGTCGCCGGGCGGCAGCGGCCACGACGCCGCCGGGATGGCGTCCAGCGCGGCGGTCACGTCGGCGATCCGGTCCCCCTCGACCAGGCCGAGGCGGTTGTCGTTGTAGCGGCACAAACGCATGGTCAGCCTCCTTCGCGGTTCGTCCCACTGTCCGGGCGCGATCCGGCCGGGCGCGATCCGGCCGGGCGCAATCCGGGCGGGCGCGATCCGGCCGGCGGATCGGGCAGGTCGGCGATCAGGGACAGGTTCTTGAGGAATTGCGCCCGCTGGCCGGCCGGGATGGGCGCGACGATGTTCTCCTGGGCGCGCGCGACCCGATCCGCCGCGGCTTCGAGCGCGGCAACGCCTTCGGCCGTGACGCGCAGCCGGTTGGCGCGGCCGTCCGCTTCGGTGCGAACCCGCCGGATCAGGCCGCGGCCGGCGAGGCGCGTGATCATGTCGGCCGCCGTGCTGCGGTCGATCCCGGTGATGCGGACCAGTTCGCTCTGGTTGGCCTCCGGGTTCTGCCAGGCCGCCAGCAGCAGGGCGAATTGCGGCGGCCGCAGCCCCTGCTCGCCGACCGCCTGGACGAACAGGTCGACGGCGCGCTGCTGCGCCCGGCGCAGCAGGTGACCGGGCGTTTCGTGCAGGGCAATGCCGTCGATGGGCCGCCCGGCGGCATCCGGCCCGGCGGTATTCGTCGATGCAGGGTCCTGCACGCCGGGGTCGTCGCCGGTTGGGTTCGGTTTCTCCATGGGTCGATCATAGGCCCGAAGATTTCCTCCGTATACTGATAAAACCGATTGCCGGCGCATAACCCGTCTGTATACTGACGATCGATCCGCCAAGACGATGGTGGGGGCGCCGGCGCGGATGTCCGGCCGGGGGGAGGCGTTCATGACTGGCAGAATCGATTTCGGGCTGCAGTTTTTCCCGGACGTCGGGCCGGACATCCTGTCGGCGCGCGACTATTGGGGCGAGGCGCTGCGGCTGGTCGACCACATGGATGCGCTCGGCTACACCAACCTGCGCACGGTCGAGCACTATTTCCTGCCCTACGGCGGCTATTCGCCCAACCCGCACCTGTTCCTGTCCGCGGCCTCGATGCGCACGCAGAAGGCGCGCTTCGTCACCGGCGCGGTCCTGCCGGCCTTCAACCATCCGCTCAAGATCGCCGGCGAGATCGGCATGATGGACGCGATCACCGGCGGGCGCATGGAATGCGGCTTCGCCCGCGCTTTCCTGCCCCACGAGTTCGAGAATTTCGGCGTCAGCCTGGACGAGAGCCGCGCCCGCTTCGAGGAAGGCATGGAGACGGTGCGCCGCCTGCTCGAGGAGGAGGACGTTTCCCTCGACGGGCGGTTCCACAGCTTCCGGAACGTCACCTCCCTGCCCCGGCCGACCCAGAAGCCGCGCCCGCCCTTCTGGATCGCCGCCTTCGCCACGCCGGAGAGCTTCGTCAACGCCGGGCGGAAGGGCTACAAGGTCATGGCGATCCCGCTGGCCGGCGGCAAGATGAAGGATCTGCTCGCGCTCTACCGCGACGCCTGGCAGGAGGCCGGCCATCCGGGAAGGGGCGAGGTCATGCTCGCCTTCCACATGTTCTGCCATGAAGACGCCGGCATGGCGGCGGAGATCGCCCGCCAGCCGCTCAACAACTACCTGAAATCCCTGGTCGATGCGGCGTCCCACTGGACCGGCGGCACGACCTCGAAGGACTATCCGGGCTACGACAAGATCATCGCCGGGCTGGCGAAGGATTCGTTCGAAAGCCAGGTGGAGAAGGGCGCGGCCTGGGTCGGTACGCCGGCGGATATCCGGCAGCGGATCGCGGATTACCGGGACTTTACCGGCGGCTTCGAAATCGCGTCCCTGCAGGTCAATTTCAACACGATATCCTACGAGGATGCGCTGGCCTCGATGCGCCTGTTCTCGAAGGAAGTGATGCCGCACTTCCGGTAGCAGCCGCCTTCACGCCGCCGCGCGGTGGGGCAGCCACAGCTTCATGCCGCCGCCGCCCTTGATCCGGCCGGCGAAGAAAACGAGCACGACCAGGTTGGCGACGCCCGCCGCGACCGCCAGGGCGAAGGCCAGACGGTAGTCGCCGGTCCAGTCGAAACCGGCGCCGCCGATGAAGCTGCCGAAGCCCATGCCGCCCCAGCCGAGCAGCCCGACGACCGCCATGCCCCGGCCGCCGATGCGCGGCGGGATGAACTCGCGGCAGCAGGTGATGAACGACACCATCACGCCGGCGAAAAACAGGCCGAACAGGATCGCCAGCAGCCAGATCAGCGCCATGCTGTCGACCACGACGAACCAGTAGATCACGGCCGTCTGCCCCACCGACATGGCGAAATAAGTCGGCAGGACGCCGAGCCTGTCCGCAACGGTGCCGCCGACCAGCCGGCCCCCGGCCCCGGCCAGCATCAGGACCGACAGAATCTGAACCGCCGTCGAGGCATCCACGCCGCGGTCGGTCAGCAACGGCACGAGATGCACGATCAGCACCGACATGCAGGTGCAGCACAGGAAGACCGCGACCGAGAGCCAGGCAATGACTTCGTTCGCCGGCAGGCCGGTCTGGCTCCGGGTCAGGGCGCCGTCCGCGTCGCCGGCGGCAGCCCGCCGCGCCGCCAGGCGGACCGGCGCGTCGCGCACCATCAGCGCGAGGGGAATTCCGAGCGCGAGATAGATCAGCCCGAGGCTGAACAGCGCGTCGCGCCAGCCTCCGGACTCGATGAGCCAGTGATCGACGATCGGCATGAGGCCCTGCCCGACGCCGCCGCCGCACGCGACGATGCCGATGGCCAGGCCCTTGTTGCGGCCGAACCAGTAGCCGATGCCGATCAGCATCGGGCCGCTGACCACGGCAAGGCCGGTCGCGCCGAACAGGATATGGGCGAGGTAATATTCGGTGAGCGTCGACTGGCCGGACTGCAGCAGGTAGGCGGCGCCCATGCCGACGACGGCGACCGCGGCGATGGCGCGGGTGCCGAACCGGTCGGCCAATATCCCGAAGCCCAGCCCGGCCACGGCCGCCGAGACCGCGATGGCGGTGTAGCCCAGGGACGTCTCGCCCCGGGTCCAGCCGAACTCCAGGGTCAGCGGCTTGATGAACACGGCCACCGCCGGCAGGCCGCCGAAGGTCAGGACCGACAACAGGAAGGTGACCGCGACCATGACCCAGCCATAGGGCTGTTCCCTGACGTCGAGGGCTGCCGGTGGGGTTCGCGCCATTATCCGATCGGGTTGTCGATGCCTGTCCGCGGGCCGGCGCCGCGGCCTACAGACGGTTCAGCGGCACTTTCAGATAGACCGCGCCATTGTCTTCGGCCGGCGGCATGTGACCGGCGCGCATGTTGACCTGGATCGAAGGGATGATCAGCAACGGCATATCCAGCGTTCTGTCCCGGCCGGTGCGCATTGCAACGAAGCCGGCCTCGTCGATCCCTTCGTGGATGTGGATGTTGCGGCGTCTCTGCTCGCCGATGGTGGTCTGCCAGGCGAACGCGTCCCGCCCCGGCGCCTTGTAGTCGTGGCACAGGAAGACCCTGGTGTCGTCGGGCAGGGCGAACAGGCGCTGCACGGAGCGGTACAGGGTGCGCGCATCGCCGCCGGGGAAGTCGCAGCGGGCGCTGCCGTAATCCGGCATGAAGATGGTATCGCCGACGAACGCGGCATCGCCGATCACATAGCTGACGCAGGCCGGCGTATGCCCGGGCGTGTGCAGCACCTCGACGGCCAGCCCGCCGAGCGCGAACCGGTCGCCGTCGCCGAACAGATCGTCGAACTGCGAACCGTCGGGCCCGAAATCCGGCCCGCTGTTGAACACGTCAGCGAAGGCGCGCTGGACCTCGACGATGCCGGCGCCGATGCCGATCCGGCCGCCCAGCGCCGCCTTCAGCCACGGCGCGGCGCTGAGGTGATCGGCATGGGCGTGGGTCTCCAGAATGCGCTCGACCGCGAGATCCCGGTCCCGGACGAAATCGGCGATCTCCTGTGCGGCCTCGGTCGTCAGCCGGCCGGAGCGGTGGCAGAAGTCGCGCACCGAATCGATGATGGCGGCCTTGCCGGTATCCGGGCACCAGACGACGTGGGTCGCGGTGTAGGTCGGCTCATGAAAGAAGGTATCGACTGCAGCTTGCCGGCTCATCTCGGGTCGCGTTTCCCCTTTTCCCGCACGGACTCTATCGCGCGGCGGCGGCGCGGCGAAGGCCATTGCCTCCGGCGCTGCACGTTGCGACAGTCGGGCCGTTCCGTCGAGAGGACGATCCGCATGGCCGACATTCCGTTTCCCGCGCTGCCGCCGCTGCCGACGATGGGCGTCGGGTCGATGGCGGCGCCCGGCTGGTTTATCGCCTCCTGGCGCGCCGCGCGAAAGGGCGAATGGGGCGCCCACGACGTCGAGGAACTGTTCGAGGACGCGACGCGGATCGTCGTGGCCGACCAGCGCGACGCCGGCGTCGACATTATCGGCGACGGCGAATTGCGGCGCCAGCGCTTCGTCTACGAGATGTTCGACCGGCTGAGCGGCCTCGACCGCGTGGCGCCGCGCCGGCGCCTCGGCATTGCCGGCTACGACATGGCACCGCATTTCACCCCCGCCGGCGGGATCGATGCGCCGGAGGGGCTGGGCGCGGTCGAGGAATTCGCGCTGCTCAAGACGCTGGCGCCGGATACCCCGCTCAAGGTCGCCGTTCCCGGCCCGCTGACCTTTCTTCAGGCGATCGAGTTGAACGGCGGCGACCGGGATGGCGTTCTCGACCGGCTGGTCGCCATCGTCCGGACCGAACTGGTGGCGCTCGCCCACGCCGGCGTCGATCTGGTCCAGGTCGACGAGCCGGGCCTGCCCCGGGCGCCGCACGGTCTCTCCTTCACGGAGGGCGCAGAGGTCATCGGCCGCTGCCTGGAAGGCGTCGCGGCGCGGACCGCGGTCCATGTCTGCTTCGGCAACAACGCGGGCCGGCCGTTCGCCGACCGCCGGATCGGGCCGATGATGGACGCGATCCGGGCGCTGCCCTGCGATATCCTGATGTTCGAGTTCGCCAACCGGGAAATGGCGGAACTGGAGCTGATGGCGGATCTGGCGGCCCGGTTCACGATCGCGGCGGGCGTTGTCGACGTGAAGAACTTCCTGGTCGAGGACGCGGACACCGTCGCCCGGCGGATCGAGCTGTGCCTGGAGCACATTCCCGCCGGGGCGCTGTGGATCACCGCCGACTGCGGCTTCTCGGCCCTGCCGCGCTATATCGCGAAACGGAAGCTGGCCGCCATGACCGCCGGCGCAGCGCGGGCGCGGCCCGGCCTGTAGCGCTTGCCGATCCGCTGCCGGCGTCAGCCGCAGAAGGGGACGCCGCTCAGCAGGAGCTCGAAATAGGCCGGGACCATCCAGGCGCTCCACACGCCGGTCGCGGCCTGGACGATCTCGGTCGCGAAGGCGGCCCCGAGCGCGCCACCCGCCAGCGCCGCGCCGAACAGGACCGCCTGCCGGCGCGACAGGGGCGGCAGGACTGCGCGATCGGACAGTGCAGGGGCGGCGGGCGAAGTCATGCCCGCATCATGGCCCGGCGGCGGCGGGAGGGCAAGGCGAGGCGGGTTCCGACCGTTCTCGAAAGCGTCAGCCGTCCACCCACTTCTTCAACGACTGGGCCAGCTTCTCCGGTGCGATGCGGAAGGGGAAATGGGTGATGTAGCCGCCGTCCGGGCCCATCAGGTAGATCAGCGCGGTGTGGTTCACCATGTAGCTGCCGTCTTCGGCCGGTTTCATCCGGTTGTAACCGACCTTGTACGCCTTGGCGGCCCGGGCGACCGCCGCCTCGCTGCCGGTCAGCATCAGGATGCGCTGGTCGAAGGCTTCGCGGTAGGTCTTGAGGCGTTCGGGCGTATCGCGATCCGGATCGACGCTGACGAAGACCGGCCGGATGCGCTGCGCCGCCGGGCCGAGCATCTCCAGCGCGTCCGAAATCGTCTGCAACGTCGTCGGGCAGACGTCCGGGCAGTTGGTGAAGCCGAAATTGACCACGGCGAACCTGCCGAGCAGGTCTTTTTCCGTCCGGGTCGTTCCGGTGTGATCGACCAGCGCGAACGGGCCGCCGATCAGGGCCTTGCCCGTGCTGCGCGTTTCGGCCGTATGCTTCGCGTCGTCGCCGGCGCGCCACAGATAGACTCCCGCCGCAACCGCAACGGCGGCAATCAGGGCGATCAGCAGCGCCTGTAGTGCAGTTTTCGACATGCCGTTCGCTTTCGCCGGGTAAGACGGGAGGCGCCGGGCGCGCTGCCCGAAAATCTGGGCATTGCCGCCCGGATCGGAAAGACGGTGCGTTTACGCTGCGCCACATCGCGCCGGAATGCTGCTGCCGGGGCAGGACGCGTCAGGCCGCCAGCGGCGCCAGCACGTCCGGATCGTTGTTCTGCACCTTGTTGACCCGGTCGCTGACCCGGTAGGGGCGGAAACCCGCGATCTCGCGCGGTGCCAGCAGGGCGTGCAGGGCGTCTTCCGCCGCCGGTTCGAGACCCAGCCAGCGCGCGAAATCCGGCGGATCGATAATGACCGGCATCCGGTGGTGGATCGGCGCCAGCACGGCGTTCGCCGCCGTCGTGATTACGGTGCAGGAGCGCACCGGCCCGTCCGGTCCGTCCCAGCGCTCCCACAGGCCGGCGAAGGCGAAGGGCCGGCCGTCCTCGTAGGACACGCGATAGGGGATTTTCGCCGCGCCGTCCGTCTGCCATTCGTAGAAGCCGTCGGCGGCGATCAGGCAGCGGCGGCGCTGCCACGCGCTGCGGAAACTCGGCTTTTCGGCAATCGTCTCGGCCCGCGCCTGAACGAGCCTGGCGCCGATCTTCATGTCCTTCGCCCAGGGCGGGATCAGCCCCCAGCGCGCCTTGACCAGCGCGCGCGGCCTGTCGCCGGAGCCCCTGACGACCGCCGGGACTTCCACCGTCGGCGCCACATTGTACATCGGCGGCCAGTTCAGCGCCGGGCCGTCATAGCCGAACAACCGGCGGATCGCCTCGTCCGGATCGGTCAGGGAATAGCGGCCGCACATCGGCCCGGTTCCTCCGTCCGTCCGCCCGCCCGCGGCGTCTTCAGCCGACGATCACGCCGGGGTTCATGATGCCGGCCGGATCGAGCGCCTGCTTGGCGGCGCCGTAGGCCGCGCCGAACAGGTCCGGCCGCTGGCGCTCGTACCAGGGCTGGTGGTCGCGGCCGACGGCGTGGTGGTGGGTGATGGTGCCGCCATTGTCGATCACCGCGTCCGACGCCGCCTGTTTGATGACGGTCCACTGCTCCATCATGCGCGCCCGGTCGCCCTTGCAGTGCAGGGTGAAATAGGGCGCCGGCCCGTCGGGATAGACATGGGTGAAGCGGCAGGTGACGACGCCGTCCCGCCCGGTCGCCGCGCGGATCGCCCGCTGCGTCGCCGCCGTCACGTTGCGGTGGAAGTCGGGGAACCGGTCCCAGGTGATGCTGGTCTCGAAGGTGTCGTTCAGCACCCCCCAGGGCGTGATGACCTCGCGGAAATAGGGCATGCGGATGAAGGCGGTGCGCCAGCGGCCGACCGCGCCCTCGGCGGGGCCGCTGCCGCCAACCTGCCCGCCGTGATCCTGCACCAGTTCCCTTGCCCGCGCCATCGCCGGGGCGACATCGGCGTGGGCCGATTCGAAGCCCAGCACGAGCAGGTGCCGGCCGTCGTCGCTCACCCCGTTGATCCGGCATTCCTCGCCGTCGACCAGGCGGCAGTTGGCCGGGTTCAGGCCGGACTGCGCGACTGACCGCACGGCTTCGGCCGCCGCGTGAAAATCGTCGAAGGTCGCCGCAGCGTTGGCGCGATGGACCGGCTTGTCCTGCAGCCGCAGCCAGGCTTCGGTGATGACGCCGACCGAGCCTTCCGAGCCGATGACGAAGCGGTCCGGGCTCGGCCCCGCGCCGCTGCCCGGCAGGCGGCGGCTTTCCATGGCGCCGGCCGGCGTCACCGTGCGCAGCGATTCGACGAAATCGTCGATATGGGTGTAGAGCATGGCGAAATGGCCGCCGGAGCGGGTTGCGATCATGCCGCCGACCGTCGCCATCGGGAAGCTCTGCGGGAAATGGCGCAGGGTGAGCCCGTGGGGCTTCAGCGCCGCCTCCAGATCCGGCACCCGCGTGCCGCCCAGGATGCGCGCGGCGCGGGACGTCCGGTCGATCTCGGCCACGCCGGCCATGCGCACGGTCGAGAGCGTGATCGCCGCCTTGTAACCGTCGCCGACCTTCGGCTCGACGCCGCCGACCACCGAACTGCCGCCGCCGAACGGGATCAGCGCCGCCCCGGCGTCCGCCGCCCAGTCCATGACCGCCAGCACCTGCTCTTCGGTTTCCGGGAAGGCGACGATGTCGGGAACGTGGGGCGCCTGCCGGTCGAACATGCGCACGGCATCGGGCAGCGACTTGCCCATGGCGTGGACAAGCCGCGTGTGCGGATCGGCGGCGCAGATCGCGTCGAGGGCCGGCGGCGGCGACAGCCGGGGGGCGGGCAGGTTGAACTCGTTCTCGCGCGGCGGCGGAACGTCCGGAAAACTGTCGATGCCCAGCGCCGCGCCGTAGGTGCGCTTCAGGTGCGCGATCTCCGCCTCCGTCGCGCCCTCGCCTTCCCAGCCCCAGCCCCAGAATTTCAGCCGTCCCTCGGTCATGCCGCCATACCTTCTTCCGTGTCGTCGCCCCCGGCGCCCCGGTCCCGGCGGCATTCTTGCCCGAAGACGTGGCCGGGTTCAAAGGAAAGCGGGCGGCAAAAGCCTTGCCAGATCGCGGCAAGTCCGTATATTGCGCGGTAGAACAAAAACCCGATGGGTCCTTGAGGGGCCCGGTGCAAAGGGTGGGCCCGGCGGCCCGCTCTTTTTTGTTGGCGCGGCCGCGGCCCGCCGGCAGCGCCGCGCCCGCGGGCCCGGAAATTCCGCCGCCGCCAGCCCCGGAGCGCCATGCCCCTGTCCGACCGGATCGCCGCGATGATCGAGCCCGCCCTGACGGCGATGGGCTACGAGATCGTGCGCGTGCAGCTCGGCGGCGGGCGACACAGCGCGACATTGCAGATCATGTGCGACCGGCTGGACGGGCAGGCGCTCACGCTGGACGATTGCGCGAAGATCAGCCGGCTGGCCTCTGCGGTCCTCGACGTCGAGGACCCGATCGCCGGGGAATACACCCTGGAGGTCAGCTCCCCCGGCCTCGACCGGCCGCTCACCCGGCCGAAGGATTTCGAACGGTTCGCCGGCGCCGAGGCGCGCGTCGAACTGAGCCTGCCGGTCGACGGCCAACGGCGCTTCAAGGGCGTGCTGCGCGGCCTGGACGACGATGCGGTCATTCTGGAAACCGGCGACGGCCGATGCCGCTTCGCCCTGGCGGACATCGAGAAGGCGAAGCTGGTCCCGGCCGGCCTGCCGGGCCGACCCAACGTGTGAGGAACCACGAGATGAATTCTGACGGTATTGCGTTATGAACGTCGCAACGACATTGCACCGGCCGGAACTGATCCAGGTCGCCGACACCGTGGCGCGCGAGAAAGGCATCGAGCGCGACGAGGTCCTGGACGCGATGGAACAGGCCATCCAGAAGGCCGGCCGCTCGAAATACGGCCACGATCTGGACATCCGCGCCACGATCAACCGCAGCAACGGCGAAATCCTGCTGGCGCGCTATCGCGAGGTCGCCGAGGAAATCGAGGACGAGGGCGCCCAGATCACGCCGGAGCACGCCGCCCGGATCGATCCGGAAAAGAAGGTCGGCGATTTCATCATCGATCCGCTGCCGCCGATCGATTTCGGCCGCATCGCGGCGCAGACCGCCAAGCAGGTCATCGTCCAGAAGGTGCGCGAGGCCGAGCGCGGGCGGCAATACGAGGAATACAAGGACCGCGTCACCGAGGTCGTCCACGGCGTCGTCAAGCGGGTCGAGTTCGGCCATGTCATGGTCGATCTCGGCCGGGCCGAAGCGATCGTCCGGCGCGACGAGCTGATCCCGCGCGAGAATTTCCGCCAGGGCGACCGCATCCGCGCCTACATCTACGACGTGCGCCAGGAGCTGCGCGGGCCGCAGATCTTCCTGTCGCGCACGCATCCGCAATTCATGGCGAAGCTGTTCGCCCAGGAGGTGCCGGAAATCTACGACGGCATCATCGAGATCCGCGCCGTGGCGCGCGATCCCGGCTCGCGGGCGAAGATCGCCGTCATCTCCAACGACAGCTCGATCGATCCGGTCGGCGCCTGCGTCGGCATGCGCGGCAGCCGGGTCCAGGCCGTGGTGCAGGAGTTGCAGGGCGAGAAGATCGACATCATCCCCTGGTCGCGCGACCACGCCACCTTCGTCGTCAACGCCCTGGCGCCGGCCGAGGTCGCCAAGGTCGTGCTGGACGAGGACACCGGCACCATCGAGGTCGTCGTGCCGGACGAGCAGCAGAGCCTCGCCATCGGCCGGCGCGGCCAGAATGTGCGCCTGGCCTCGCAGCTGACCGGCTGGCACATCGACATCCTGACCGAACAGGCCGAATCCGAGCGCCGCCAGGAAGAGTTCCGCACCCGTAGCGCCATGTTCATCGAGGCGCTGGATGTCGACGACGTCATCGCCCACCTGCTGGTGACGGAGGGCTTCTCGACGATCGAGGAAGTCGCCTTCGTGCCGCTCGAAGACCTGATGGCCATCGAGGCCTTCGACGAGGATATCGCCGAGGCCCTGCGCGAGCGCGCCCGGGATTTCCTCGAGCGCCGCGACGCCGAACTGACCGAACGGCGCCGGGCGCTGGGCGTCGAGGATGCGCTGGCGGACATCGACGGGCTGACGCCGGCCATGCTGGTGCAGCTTGGCGAGGCCGAAGTCCGGCAGATGGACGATCTGGCGGATCTCAGTTCCGAGGAATTGCGCTTCATCGTGCTGACGAAGGAGGCGCGCATTTCGGCGGACGATCTCGGCCATGTGAAGGAAAACCGGCGCGCCCGGCTGATGGCCGGCCAGACCCCGGACGAGGACAACAAGATCGACCTCACCCTCGACATGCTGAACTTTCTCAAGCCCTACAAGCTCGCCGCCATGGTGCAGCCGAGCCCGCTCGATACCGAGGAGGCCGAAGCCATCGTCATGGATGCCCGCAAGGCCGCCGGCTGGGTGACCGACGAAGACCTGGCCGCCCTGGCGGCGGAAGCCGAAGCGGACGCAGCCGAAGCGGACGAAGCCTCCGGGGGCGAACCGGCGCCGGCGGTATAGCCGGCGCGAACGGGTAAGGAGACCAGCCGATCGATTCCGCGACGCCATCGCCGGCCCGCCCCACGGACACGGAAACTTCCGTGCCGGACGGCGTGTCTCCGGACATCGTTACTCCCGACACGGGCAGCCGGGACGAGGCAGGCCGGGCGTGCACCGCTGACGGCGGCAACCCGCGCCGCTGCGCGGTCACCCGCCGCGCCGGGCCGCGCGCGGGCCTGATCCGGTTCGTCGTGGCGCCGGACGGAACGCTGACGCCGGACCTCGCGGAAACGCTGCCCGGCCGCGGCCTGTGGGTTACCGCCTCCGGCGCGGCGCTGGCCGCGCCGGGTCTGGCGAAAGCGGTGGCGCGGTCGGCCCGCAAACGGGTGCGGGTGCCGGACGGGCTGCCCGATACGGTCGAACGGCTGCTGGCGCAGCGCTGCCGGGCGATCCTCGGCCTGGCGCGCCGGGCGGGGCTGGTCGAGGCCGGTTACGAAAAGGTCAGGGCGGCGGTTGCGGACGGCAGGGCATCGCTGATGTTGACGGCGCGGGACAGTACAGGCAGGGACAGCCGGGAACTCGCCCGGCGGGCTGCGGCCGGATCCCGGCCGGTCCGGATCGCCGCGACGCTGGATTCGGCCGAACTCGGCGCGGCCCTCGGCCGCGAACGGCTGGTCCATGTCGCGGTTGCGGGCGGTTCGCTCGCCGATCGCCTGTATCGCGATATGCAGCGGCTGGCCGGCGTGAGAGGCACGGACGTTTCGGACGGAATGGCGGGGACGGCTGACGCCGGCCCCGGGAAGGTCGAAGAAGCGGCGCACACAGCGGCGCGGGGACGGATAGGGCATGGCTGAGACGAAACAGGACGAAGAAAAGAAGCCGCTGACGCTGACACGGCCCGGCCGCCTCGAACTCAAGAAGACGGTCGAATCCGGCGTTGTGAAGCAAAGCTTCTCCCACGGCCGGTCCAAGACCGTTGCCGTCGAGGTGAAGAAGAAGCGCACCTTCCGGCGCGGCGAGAGCGGCCGGATGGCCGAGGTCAAGGAAGAGGTGGCGCAAAGCGCGGAAGGCGCCTTCGCCGAGAAGAAGAGCAGCGCCGGCCCGATGCTGAGCCAGGCCGAGCGCGACGCCCGGCTGCGCGCCCTGAAACAGGCCGACGCCACGCACGGGATCCCGGAGCGGCCGCTTCCCGCCGGCGAGGAGCAGCCCGCGATCGCTCCGCTGGACGCCGATACGGCGCCGGACGCTGCGGACGCCCTGCCGGAAACGGTCGATCCCGGCGAGGCGCCCCAGCCCGATCTGGATGTCGCCGCGGCGGATGCCGCGCCGCCCCAGGCGCTGCCGGCGGAAGACGGGGCCGAGGCCGACGCCGACGCTGGTGCGCCCGTGGTGCAGCCGGAGGACGAGCAGCCCGATGCGTCGGACGCGGAAAGGACGCGCCGGTTCGCCGAAGAGCGCGCGAAAGCCGACGACCTCGCCCGGCGGCTGGCGTCGAAGGAGCTGGGTGTCGGCTTCACGCCGAGTTCGAAGGTGGCGCCCAAGCCGGCCGCCAGGACCGCGGCGCCGCAGACGGAGCGGCCCGCCGGACCGGCCGAACCCGGCCGCGAGGAGGACCGCGACGAGCGGCGGCGGCGGTCCGAGCCCAAGCGCCCGGCGGCCGGCAAGCGCGGCGAGCCGCGCCGCCGGACCGGCCGCCTGACCATCGCCCAGGCCCTCGAGATCGGCGATGCCGGCATGGAGCGCAAGCGGTCGGAAGCGGCGGCGCGGCGGCGGCGGGAAAAGGAAAAGCAACGCGCCCTGAAGGGCCCGATCGAACACCGGAAACAGAGCCGCGAAGTCGTCGTCCCCGAAACCATCACGGTGCAGGAACTCGCCAACCGGATGGCGGAGAAAGGCGCGGACCTGGTCAAGTCGCTGATGAAGATGGGCGTCATGGCGACGCTCAACCAGTCGATCGACGCCGACACCGCCGAGCTGATCGTGGAGGAATTCGGCCACAAGATCCGCCGCGTGTCGGAAGCCGATGTGGAAATCGGCCTCGAAGGCGCGCCGGACGATGAAGAGACGCTGAAGCCCCGGGCGCCCGTGGTGACCGTCATGGGCCATGTCGACCACGGCAAGACATCGCTGCTCGACGCCCTGCGCGAGACCGATGTGGCCGGCCGCGAAGCCGGCGGCATCACCCAGCATATCGGCGCCTACCGGGTCACCCTGGCGGCCGGCGGCCAGATTACCTTCCTCGACACGCCCGGCCACGCGGCGTTCACCGAAATGCGGTCGCGGGGCGCCACGGTCACCGATATCGTGATCCTCGTCGTCGCGGCCGACGACGGCGTGCAGCCGCAGACCGTCGAAGCCATCGCCCATGCCAAGGCGGCGGAGGTGCCGATCATCGTCGCCGTCAACAAGATCGACGCCAGGGGCGCGGATGCGAACCGGGTGATGACCGAACTGCTGCAGCACGACATCCAGGTCGAGCCGATGGGCGGCGACGTGCTGTGCATCGAGGTGTCGGCAACGGAAAAGACCAACCTCGACAAGCTGGAAGAGGCGATCCTGCTGCAGGCCGAACTGATGGACCTCGCCGCCAATCCGGACCGCGAGGCCCAGGGCGTTGTCGTCGAGGCCAAGCTGGAGCGCGGGCGCGGCGCCGTCGCCACCGTTCTGGTGCAGCGCGGCACGCTCGCGGTCGGCGATATTTTCGTGGTCGGCCGGGAGTGGGGCCGGGTGCGCGCGCTGGTCGACGACCGGGGCGAGACCGTCCAGACGGCCGGCCCGTCGGCGCCGGTCGAGGTTCTCGGCCTGAACGGAACCCCGGGCGCGGGCGACGATTTCCTGGTCGTCGACGACGAGGGCCGGGCGCGGGAGATCTCCGAATACCGCCAGCGCGTCGCCAAGAAGGACGCCGGCGTCCCGCGCAGCTCGATCGAACAGATGTTCTCGATGATCCAGGCCGGCGAGGCGCAGGAACTGCCTGTCCTGATCAAGACCGACGTTCACGGCTCGGCCGAGGCCATCGCCGGCATGCTCGACCGGCTGTCGACCGACGAGGTCAAGGTCCGCATCCTGCACAGCGGCGTCGGCGCCATCAGCGAATCGGACATCACGCTCGCCAAGGCGTCCGGCGCGATGATCATTGCGTTCAACGTGCGGGCCAACAACCAGGCGCGCGACCTGGCGGCGCGCGACGGCATCGACATCCGCTATTACTCGATCATCTACGACATCAACGACGACATCAAAGCGATGCTATCGGGCATGCTGGCGCCGGAAATCCGCGAGACCTTCCTGGGCTACGCCGAGATTCTCGAAGTCTTCAGGGTGTCCAAGGTCGGCAACGTCGCCGGCTGCCGGGTGACCGAAGGGGTGGTCCGGCGCGGCTCCGGCGTGCGGTTGCTGCGCGACAGGGTGGTGATCCATGAAGGCAGGCTGGCGACCCTCAAGCGCTTCAAGGACGAAGTCCGCGAAGTGCATGGCGGTATGGAGTGCGGCATGTCCTTCGACCGGTACCAGGACATCCGCGTCGGCGACCAGATCGAGTGTTTCGAGGTCGAGGAGGTGCAGCGCGAACTGTAGCCCGGTGCGGCCTGCGCCTGCGGCCTGAGAGGGACGACCGATGGTTGCGGGCAAGCCCCCGACCCAACGGCAATTGCGCGTCGGCGAAGAAATCCGCCATGCGCTGGCCCGGCTGCTGGCCGAGGAGAATTTTCGCGATCCGGTGCTCCGGGATGTGTCGATCACGGTCAGCGAAGTCGTGCCGGGCCGCGACCTGAAAACGGCCAAGGCCTTCGTCTACCCCCTGGGCGGCCGGTCGGCGGACGAGGTGACGGCAGCGCTGAACCGGGCCGCGCCCTTTCTGCGCGGGCGCCTGGGCCGGGAAGTCCGCCTGAAGTTCACGCCGCAGCTGGTCTTCCACGCCGACCGGTCCTACGACACCGCCAGCGCCGTCGACGCCCTGCTGACCGACGACCGGGTGGCCAGGGATCTGGCAGCCGGGGATCTGGCGGCCGGGGATCTGACGGCCGGGCCCGACGGAACGGGCGATGGCGCGTAAGCGGCGCGGCCGGCCGGTTCACGGCTGGGTCAACCTCGACAAGCCGGCCGGCATCGGTTCCACCCGGGCGGTCGCAATCGTGCGGCGGGCGTTCGACGCGCAGAAGGCCGGCCATGCCGGGACCCTCGATCCGCTGGCCTCCGGCGTTTTGCCGATCGCCCTGGGCGAAGCGACCAAGACCGTCCCCTTCGTCGTCGACGGCCCGAAATCCTATCGCTTCACCGTCCGCTGGGGCGAGGCGCGGGATACCGACGACAGCGACGGCGCGGTCGTTGCGACCAGCGACCGGCGGCCCGACGAAACCGAAATCGAGCGCGCCCTGCCCGCCTTCACCGGCGAGGTCGCACAGACGCCGCCGCAATTTTCCGCGGTCAAGGTGGGCGGCCGGCGCGCCTACGCCCTGGCGCGGTCCGGCGCACCGGTCGAGCTGGCGGCCCGGCAGGTCGTTATCGACCGGCTCGCGCTGGTCGAAACGATCGACGCTGACCGTGCCGTCTTCGAAATGGATTGCCGCAAGGGCGCCTATGTCCGCAGCGTGGCCCGCGACCTTGCGGTTTCGCTCAGCACCGTGGGGCATGTCTGCGGCCTGCGGCGCACGCGCAGCGGCCCGTTTCGCGACTGCGACGCGATACCTCTGGAAAAACTGGCGGCGCCGGGCCATATGGGCGCACAAGACGGCGGCGCGGAACCGCCCGCCGTTGACTGTGCAGCCCTGCTGCAACCGGTCGCCAGGGCGCTGGACGACATCCCGGCCCTTGACGTGACCGAAAGTGAGGCCGCCCGGATCCGCAACGGGCAACCGGTGCCGGTTCTTCGGACCGGCAACCGCCGGCGGATCGACGGCCTCTCCGACAACGCCGCCCTGTGTGCGTTGCTGAACGGCGAAGCGATCGCGCTGATGCGACTCGAGGGCCGTTCGGCTCAGCCGGTGCGGGTTTTCAATCTTTAGCCCCGAAGGAGGGTTACGATGTCGATTACCGCCGAGCGGAAGCAGGCGCTCATCGAGGAGCACGGCCGGCAAAAGGGCGACACGGGGTCGCCGGAAGTCCAGGTCGCCATCCTGACCGAACGCATCCGCAACCTGACGGACCATCTGGGCGATCACCGCAAGGATCACCATTCGCGCCGCGGCCTGCTGATCATGGTGGGCCAGCGCCGCCGGCTGCTCGACTATCTGAAAGGCAAGGACGAGAGCCGGTATGCATCGCTGATCGAGAGCCTCGGAATCCGGCGATAGGATTCCCGGCGGCCCCGGTCCGAGGCGCATCGCCCGGCCCGGCCCATCGGCGACATCGTGCGGCCCGTCCACACGCGGCGGGCCCTGGAAGGCCCCACCGGCAATCCGGCCGGCGGGTAACGCAAGGTATACAGGACAAACACCCTACATGTTCGACATCTGCAAACGCTCCATCGAGTGGGGCGGCCGTACGCTTACGCTCGAAACCGGCCGGATCGCCCGACAGGCGGACGGCGCCGTGTTCGCCACCTATGGCGAGACCACAGTCCTGGCGACGGTCGTCGCCGAACACAGTCCGCGCGAGGGCATCGATTTCTTCCCGCTCTCCGTTCACTACATGGAAAAAACCTACGCCGCCGGAAAGATTCCCGGCGGCTTTTTCAAGCGCGAAGGCCGGCCGAGCGAAAAGGAAACGCTGGTCTCGCGCCTGATCGACCGGCCGATCCGGCCCCTGTTCGCAAGCGGTTTCCGCAACGAGACCCAGGTGATGATCCAGGTCATGAGCTATGACATGGAGAACGACGCCGACATTCCGGCGATGATCGCCGCTTCGGCCGCCCTGACGATCTCCGGGATCCCCTTCATGGGCCCGATCGGCGGCGCCAAGGTCGGCTACATCGACGGCGAATACGTCCTCAACCCGACGTTCGACCAGCTGGACGAGTCGGAACTGGAGCTGGTCGTCGCCGGCACCCGCGACGGCGTGCTGATGGTCGAATCCGAAGCCCGGGAACTGAGCGAGGAAACCATGCTCGGCGCCGTGAGCTTCGGTCACGACGGTTTCCAGCCGGTAATCGACATGATCATCGACATGGCCGAAGCCTCGGCCAAGGAGCCCCGGGACGTGCCGGAGCCGCCGGCAGCGCTCGCGGAGGTCGACGGACTCTGGCGCGACGCCGGGATCGACGGCGCCCTGCGCGAGGCCTATGCCGAAAAGATCAAGCAGGAGCGCCACGCCAGGATCGGCGCCGTGCGCGACAAGGCTTTCGCCGCCGTCGCGGAGGATGAAGACCGGCAGGCCGTCGCGCCGGAGGTCTTCAAGACGCTCGAGAAGGAGATCGTCCGCGGAGACATCCTCGACACCGGCGTCCGCATCGACGGGCGCGACACGAGCACGGTGCGCCAGATCGTTGCCGAAGTCGGCGTGCTGCCGCGCACCCACGGTTCGGCCCTGTTCACCCGCGGCGAGACCCAGGCCATGGTCACGGCCACCCTGGGCACCGGCCAGGACGAGCAGATCATCGACGCGATGGAAGGCGAGTACCGGGAGAACTTCCTGCTGCACTACAATTTTCCGCCCTTCTCGGTCGGCGAGACGGGCCGCGTCGGCTTCACCGGCCGGCGCGAGGTCGGCCACGGCAAGCTGGCCTGGCGGGCGGTCCGCCCGATGATGCCGGGCGAGGAGGACTTCCCCTACACCGTCCGAGTCGTCTCCGAGATCACGGAATCGAACGGATCGTCGTCGATGGCGACGGTCTGCGGCGCCTCTCTCGCCATGATGGACGGCGGCGTGCCGATCAAGCGGCCGATCGCCGGCATCGCCATGGGCCTGATCAAGGAAGGCGAACGGTTCGCCGTCCTGTCCGACATCCTGGGCGACGAGGACCATCTGGGCGACATGGACTTCAAGGTCGCCGGAACGGCCGAGGGCATCACCTCGCTCCAGATGGATATCAAGATCACCTCGATCACCCGGGAGATCATGCAGGTCGCGCTGGAGCAGGCGCGCGACGGCCGCCTGCACATCCTGGACGAGATGGGCAAGGCCATCGCCGGCTCGCGCGAGAGCGTGAGCGCCCATGCGCCGCGGATCACCACGATCCAGATCAACAAGGACAAGATCCGCGACATCATCGGCACCGGCGGCAAGGTGATCCGCGAGATCACCGAGCAGACCGGTACCAAGATCGACATCGACGACGACGGCACGGTGAAGATCGCCGCAACCGACGAGTCGGCGACCCAGGCCGCCATCGACTGGATCAACGGCATCGTCGCCGAACCGGAGGCCGGCAAGATCTATACCGGCAAGGTCGTCAAGGTGATGGACTTCGGCGCCTTCGTGAACTTCCTGGGCGCGAAGGACGGGCTGGTCCATATCAGCGAACTGACCGACGGCCGGGTCGGCAAGGTGACCGACGTCGTCGACGAGGGCGACGAGGTCAAGGTCTACTGCATCGGCTTCGACGACCGCGGCAAGGTCAAGCTCTCCATGCGCAAGGTCGACCAGGAAACCGGCGAGGAGCGGATGGACGTCGAAGTCGCCGAACCGCGCCGCGGTCCCCGGCGCGATAGAGACCGCGACCGGGACCGGGACAGGGGTCCGCGCCGGCGGGACTGACCGGACGCTGCCGACGCCTGCCCCGGCGTTTTTCGCTCCGGGACGGGCGAAACGCGGGCCGGGCCGCCGCCGATGCTGCCCCGGATCATCGGTCATCGCGGCGCGGCCCTGCACGCGCCGGAGAACACGCTTGCCGGGTTGCGCGAAGCCGCCCGGCAAGGCTGCCGCTGGGTCGAGATCGACGTGCGCCTGACCGCGGACGGCGGGCTGGTGCTGATGCACGACCCGACTGTCGACCGGACGACGACGGCGGCCGGCAGGGTCCGCGAACTGGCACTGGCCGAGATCGCCGGCATGGACGCCGGCGCGCGGTTCGGTGCGGCCTGGGCCGGCGAACCCGTCCCGGCACTGGCCGACGCCATCGCCGCGGCGCACGCGCTGGCGCTGCGTCTCGATATCGAACTGAAATGCGATCCCGGCGATTCCGCAGCGGCGGCCGCAGCGGCCTTGGTGCGCGAGATCGGGCGGGCCTGGAAGGCGGATGAGCCGCCGCTGATTTCCAGCTTCGACCACGCCGCGCTGGCGGCGGTGCGCGCCGCCCGGGCCGACCTGCCGGTCGCCGTCGTGACGCCGGCCCTCTCGGACGCCTGGCGCGAACCCTTCGAGGCGCTCGGCGCGGCGAGCCTGCATGTCGGCCAGCGCGGCCTGACTCAGGAATCGGTAAGCCCGCTCGTCGCCGAGGGCATCGAGATCGGCGCCTATACGGTCAACGATGCGGCGCGGGCGAAGGAACTGCTGTCCTGGGGCGTCGCCGGGATATTCAGCGACCGTCCCGGCGCGATTGCCGCGGCGCTGTAAATTTCCTTGGCGTTTTCGGAACCCGCTTCCTATATGCATTTTTTCAGGAACAGGTTGAACGTTCCGGGCGCGTCAACGCCCCCTGCGGACTTGCGGTCGGCGTAACGGTGGACGGCGAGTGCGTAGGGTTTTGGCATGCCCGCCGACACCGATGACGCCAGAGCCCGCCGACGGCCCGATGACGGATTTCCGCGACCGCAACGCCTTCGACTACGAAGACCTGATCGCCTGCGGCCACGGCGACCTGTTCGGCCCGGGCAACGCGCAGCTGCCCCTGCCGCCGATGCTGATGTTCGACCGCATCACCGAGATCGTCCGGGACGGCGGCGCCCACGGCAAGGGCGCGGTGACCGCCGAACTCGATATCCGGCCGGACCTGTGGTTCTTCGGCTGCCATTTCGAGAACGACCCGGTGATGCCCGGCTGCCTGGGCGTCGACGCGCTGTGGCAGCTCGCCGGCTTCCATCTCGGCTGGCTCGGCCATCCCGGCCGCGGCCGGGCGCTCGGCGTCGGCGAGGTCAAGTTTTCCGACCAGGTGCTGCCGTCGGTCGGCCTAGTGACCTACCGGGTCGATTTCCGCCGGGTGATCGCGCGCAAGCTCGTGCTCGGCCAGGCCGACGGCCGGCTTCTCGCCGACGGCGCCGTGATCTACGAGGCCCGGGATCTCCGGGTCGGCCTGTTCACCGGCTGACGGGGGCGGCAGGATGCGGCGCGCGGTCGTCACCGGCATCGGCATCGTCTCGGCGATCGGCAACAACCGGCGCGAGGTGACGGACTCCCTGCGCGACGGCGCCTCGGGCATCCGCTTCTGCGAGACCTACCGCGACATGGGCTTCCGCAGCCACATCCACGGCGCGATCCGCATGGACCCGGACAAGGCGGTCGACCGGCGGCTGCGCCGCTTCATGGGCGACGGCGCGGTCTACAACTATGTCGCGATGGAGGAGGCCATCGCCGACGCCGGGCTGGAGCCGCACGACGTTTCGAACGAGCGCACCGGCCTGATCATGGGGTCGGGCGGGCCCTCGACCCGCAACCAGGTCCTGGCCGCCGACCTGCTGCGCGAGAAGGGCACGACGCGCAAGATCGGCCCGTTCATGGTGCCGCGCACCATGTCGAGCACCAATTCGGCGACGCTCGCGACGCCGTTCGGCATAAGGGGCGTCAACTATTCGATCACCTCGGCCTGTTCGACCAGTGCGCATTGCATCGGCAACGCGCTGGAGCAGATCCAGCTCGGCAAGCAGGATATCGTGTTCGCCGGCGGCGGCGAGGAACTGCACTGGTCGCTGTCGATGCTGTTCGACGCCATGCCGGCGCTGTCCTCCGGCTTCAACGACACGCCGGAAAAGGCCTCGCGGCCGTTCGACGTCCGCCGCGACGGCTTCGTGATTTCCGGCGGCGGCGGCTGCGTCGTCGTCGAGGAGCTGGAACACGCAAAGGCGCGCGGCGCGAAAGTCTATGGCGAGATCGTCGGCTACGGCGCGACGTCCGACGGCTACGACATGGTCCAGCCGTCCGGCGACGGCGCGGTGCGCTGCATGACGATGGCGATGGACGGGCTGGACGCGCCGGTCGACTATATCAACACCCACGGCACCTCCACGCCGGTCGGCGACGCGACGGAGCTGGAGGCGATCCGCGCCGTCTTCACCAACGGCAAGGGCAACCAGCAGCCCCATCTTGCCTCGACCAAGTCCTTGACCGGCCATGCGCTGGGCGCCGCCGGCGTGCATGAGGCGATCTATTCGCTGATCATGCTGGACGAGGATTTCGTCGCCGCGTCGGCCAACCTGGACGAGCCGGACCCGGCGGCGGACGGCCTGTCGCTGGTGACCGAGCGGATCGACGACGCCGGCCTTCACCAGGTGATGAGCAACAGTTTCGGCTTCGGCGGCACGAACTGCAGCCTGGTCTTCCGGCGCCACCAGACCTGAGCTGCGCCTGACGCTTTTCTTCGCGTCCGTCTTTCTTGGCGTCCGTTCCCCGATCTTGCGGAAAGAACAAATTCAGACGCAACATGAACGTTTGCAGAACTTGAACAAACAGGATACATTCCGCGTTCACCAGGTTTTGGAGCCGCCGCGACCCCCTCGTCAGGCCGCGGCGGATATGAAATAAGGGAGCGTTCAATGTCTCAGGTTGCCCTCCGGATTGTCGAATCGGACGATATGGACCGCCAGAAAGCCCTCGAATCCGCCCTCAGCCAGATCGAACGCGCCTTCGGCAAGGGCTCGATCATGAAGATGGGCGAGACCGACCGCCAGGTGGAGGTCGAGACCGTGTCTACCGGGTCGCTCTCGCTCGATATCGCGCTCGGCATCGGCGGCCTGCCCAAGGGCCGGGTCGTCGAGATCTACGGCCCGGAAAGCTCGGGCAAGACGACGCTCGCCCTGCACCTGATCGCCGAGGCGCAGAAGGCCGGCGGCACCTGCGCTTTCGTCGACGCCGAACATGCGCTGGACCCGACCTATGCGGAGAAGCTGGGCGTCGACCTGGACGAATTGCTGATTTCCCAGCCGGATGCGGGCGAACAGGCGCTGGAGATCGCCGATACGCTGGTGCGTTCCGGCGCCATCGACGTGCTGGTGGTCGATTCCGTGGCCGCGCTGGTGCCGCGGGCGGAGCTGGAAGGCGAGATGGGCGACACCCATGTCGGCCTGCAGGCGCGCCTGATGAGCCAGGCCCTGCGCAAGCTGACCAGTTCGATCTCCCGGTCGAACTGCCTGGTCGTCTTCATCAACCAGATCCGCATGAAGATCGGCGTGATGTTCGGCAGCCCGGAAACCACGACCGGCGGCAACGCGCTGAAATTCTATTCCTCGGTGCGGCTCGATATCCGGCGCATCGGGCAGATCAAGAACCGGGACATGGTTGTCGGCAACCAGACCAAGGTGAAGGTGGTCAAGAACAAGATGGCGCCGCCGTTCCGCGTCGTCGAGTTCGACATCATGTATGGCGAGGGTATTTCCAAGACCGGCGAGCTGATCGACATGGGCGTCGCCGCCGGCATCGTCGAGAAATCCGGCACCTGGTTCTCCTTCGGCAACCAGCGCATCGGCCAGGGCCGGGAGAACGCCAAGGCCTTCCTGCGCGACAACCCGGACATCGCCGGGCAGATCAAGGACCGCATTCTCGAAAGCGCCGGCCTGCTGGCCTCGAAGCTCGAGATCAGCGCCGCCAGCGATTCGCCAGCGGAAGAGCTCGCCGGATGATCGCGCCCTCCCGCTGCGGCCCGACAGAACACCCCGGGCAGGCGCCGTAATGGCCGGCGGCGACTCCGGCGGCTCAAGGAAGAGCGGCGGAGGCGCCGGGCAGCGCGGCTCCTGCCTGTGCGGCGGCGTGGTCTACCGGATACGCGGCCCGCTGCGCGACGTGATCGAGTGCCACTGCACGGCCTGCCGCAAGACGACGGGCCACTATCTGGCGGCGACCCAGGCCTGGACCGACGATTTCGAGCTGGAGGCGGCCGACGGCCTGCGCTGGTATGCCTCCGGGCCGCACAGCCGGCGCGGCTTCTGCGACCGCTGCGGCGCGACGCTGTTCTTCGAGTTCACCGGCTCCGGCAAGATCTCGATCGCCGCCGGAACCCTCGACGGCAAGACCGGCCTCAAGACCGCCTTCAGCATCTATGCCGACGACAAGGGCGACTATTACGACCTGCCCGACCGGCTCCTTTTCCCCGCCGAGTCCGACAACCGCGCACCCCTGCCGCCGCGGGAGGGTTGAAACCGGCCCGCGGCGCGTCCCCTTCGGCAGGCTCAGGGCAGGCCCTCGATACGGCCCCCCGATACGACCCCCTCGATACGGCCCCCTCGATACGGCGCTGGCGCGCCTACTCGGGATGAGGGTGTGTAATGAGTTCACCCCCCTTCACCCTCACCCTGAGTAGCCCCGGCCCCCGGCCGGGGCGTATCGAAGGGCCTGCCCTGAGCGAAGTCGAAGGGTCCGGCGGGTGTATCCACAAAATCCGGCGCTTACGCTGCCGTCCCGCCGTCCGGGCGTTTGCGGATCAGGTAGCGGTGGCGGCCTTCGAAGACCAGGGCGTCGTCCTGGTTGTGGACCGTGGCGCGCATCTCGATGACGCCGGTGGTTTTCTGCGGCTCGAGGGCGACGATTTCGAGCTGCGGATAGAGCGTGTCCTCCCGGTAGACCGGCTTGAGGAAGGACCCGCTGACGTCGAGCATCGCGACCAGCGAATCCGCGACCTCGGACGGGAAGGTTCCGGCCCCGGCCGCCGACTGGATCATCACCTGCATGCCGTGGGCGAGCATGTCGCGATGGCCGCGCGCCCGGCAGTATTCCGCGTCGTAGTGGATCGGGTCGTTGTCGCCGGAGGCGGCCTGGAACATGGCGAACAGGCCGCCGGTCTGGGTCCGCGACGGCAGGGTATAGACCTCGCCCAGGCTGAAATCCTCGAACCAGCGCGACGGGCCTGCGTTCCGGTTGCGGTCGTTCATCGATTCACACTCCCGGGCTGTGCGGCGATTGGGCGTGGCGCCGGTGCGGCTGCCGCCTTTTTCCTCTGCGCCCCCAGCCATAGATTGTCGCCATGTCAACAGGCAACGAAATCCGCTCGACCTTCGTCGATTTCTTCGCCCGCCACGGCCATGCGCCGGTCGCGTCGAGCCCGCTGGTGCCGCGCAACGACCCGACGCTGATGTTCGTCAATGCCGGCATGGTGCAGTTCAAGAACGTCTTCACCGGCCTCGAGCAGCGCGACTACAGCCGGGCGGTGACCTCGCAGAAATGCGTGCGCGCCGGCGGCAAGCACAACGATCTCGAAAATGTCGGCTACACGGCGCGGCACCACACCTTTTTCGAGATGCTCGGCAACTTCTCCTTCGGCGACTATTTCAAGGATGTCGCGATCGAACTGGCCTGGACCCTGATCACGAAGGAGTACGGGCTGCCGGCCGACCGGCTGCTCGCCACGGTCTACGCCGAGGACGACGAGGCCTTCGACCTGTGGCGCCGGATCGCCGGCCTGCCGGAGAGCCGGGTCATCCGGATCGCCACTTCGGACAATTTCTGGTCGATGGGCGATACCGGGCCGTGCGGGCCGTGTTCCGAGATATTCTACGACCATGGCGACCATGTCCCCGGCGGCCCGCCCGGCAGCCCGGACGAGGACGGCGACCGCTTCATCGAGGTCTGGAACCTCGTCTTCATGCAGTTCGAGCAGTTCGACGACGGAAGCCGCGAGCCGCTGCCGAAACCGTCGATCGATACCGGCATGGGGCTGGAACGGATCACCGCGATCCTCCAGGGCCGGCACGACAATTACGACAGCGACCTGATCCGCCCGATCATGGACGCCGCGGCCCACGCCACCGCCCACGCCACTGGCGGCGACCCGGACGGCGGCCAGCGGGCCAGCTTCAAGGCGATCGCCGACCATCTGCGCGCGTCGGCCTTCCTGATCGCGGACGGCGTGCTGCCGTCCAACGAGGGCCGGGGCTACGTCCTGCGCCGGATCATGCGCCGCGCCATGCGCCACGCCCACATGGTCGGCGCCCGCGACCCGCTGATGCACCGGCTGGTCCCGGTCCTGAACGACATCATGGGCCACGCCTTCCCGGAGCTTTTGCGCGCCGAGGCCCTGATCGCCGAGACCCTGAAGCTGGAGGAAACCCGCTTCCGGCAGACCCTCGACCGCGGCCTCAGGCTGCTGGCCGAAGAGACCGGCCGGCTCGGCGAAGGCGAAACGCTGGCGGGCGACGTCGCTTTCCGGCTCTACGACACCTACGGCTTCCCCCTCGACCTGACCCAGGACGTGCTGCGCGGCCAGGGAAGGGCGGTCGATCTCGACGGCTTCAACGCGGCGATGGAACGCCAGCGCGCGGAGGCGCGCAAGGCATGGGCGGGCTCCGGCGACCGGGCCGAGGACAGCATCTGGTTCGCCCTGCGCGAGAGCCACGGCGCGACCGAATTCCTCGGCTACGAAACCGAGGCCGCCGAGGGCGAACTGCGCGCCCTGGTGCGCGACGGCGCCGCCGTTGAACGTGCCGAGTCCGGCGACGCGGTCTCCGCCATCGCCAACCAGACGCCCTTCTACGCCGAATCCGGCGGCCAGATCGGCGATACCGGAACGCTCGAAGCCGAGGGCGGCCGGATCGAGATTACCGATACTGTCCAACGCGCCGAGGGGCTGCACGTCCATATCGGCCGGGTCGCCGAGGGCGCGGTGGCGGTCGGCGACGCGGTGCGGCTGGTCGTCGACGGCGAACGGCGGACCCGGGTGCGCGCCAACCACTCGGTCACCCACCTGGCCCACGAGGCGCTGCGCCGGGTACTCGGCGATCATGTGACCCAGAAGGGCTCGCTGGTCGGCCCGGAGCGGATGCGCTTCGATTTCAGCCATCCGAAGGCGCTGGCGCCCGACGAGATCGCCGCGGTCGAGGACGACGTGAACCGCCGCATCCGCGCCAACGGCGAAGTCGCGACCCGCCTGATGACGCCGGACGCCGCCGTCGAGGCCGGCGCGCTCGCCCTGTTCGGCGAAAAATACGGCGAAGAGGTGCGGGTCGTCTCGATGGGGCCGCCGGCCCCCGGCGAAGCCGGCGATTTCTATTCGACCGAACTGTGCGGCGGCACCCATGTTCGCCGGACCGGCGATATCGGCCTGTTCCGCATCTTTTCGGAAAGCGCGGTCGCCGCCGGCGTCCGGCGCATCGAGGTCGTGACCGGCGAAGCGGCGGAGCGGCTGGCCCGCAGCGAAGCGCAGGCCCTCGCCGGCGCCGCCGCGGCCCTCAGGACCGGCGGCGCGGATGTGCCGTCCCGGGTGGCGGCGCTGCTGGACGAGCGCAAGAAGCTGGAACGCGAACTGGCCGAGGCCCGGCGCGCCCTGTTGAGCGCCGGCGGGGCGGCCGGCGGCGCGGCGGCGGGGCCGGCGACGCGCCAGGTCAACGGCGTGACTTATGCGCCGCGCACCCTCGACGGCGCCTCGCCGAAAGACCTCAAGCCGATGGCCGACGATCTGAAAGCGCAGATCGGCTCCGGCGTCGTCGCCCTGGTCGCTGCCAGCGGCGGCAAGGCGTCGCTCGTCGTCGGCGTCACCGACGATCTGACCGACCGGATCAGCGCGGTCGACCTGGTGCGCATCGGCTCGGCGGCGCTCGGCGGCAAGGGCGGCGGCGGCCGGCCCGACATGGCCCAGGCCGGCGGGCCCGACCCGTCGGCAGCCGATGCGGCGCTGGCGGCGATCGAAGACGCGCTGAAAGCGGCCGCAGACGCGGCCTGAAGCGACAAGCGCGGCGGCTGCGCGGCGCTGGAACGGAGCGATGGCCCGACCGGACTGGACCCGAACGCTGGAAGGCCCGCTCGCCGGCAGCGGCCTGTTCCTGCGCGGTGCGTTCCATCCGACGCCCGAAGACGCGGTGCCGCCGCTCGCCGACGGCCGGGCCGCCGGCACCGTCGCGCTGATCGGCAACGCCGGCAACGACCTGTGGCGGGCGTTCCGGGCCAGCGGCCCCGACATGACCGCGCGCCATCCGCTGGATAGCTGGGTCGCCGGCTACCTGCGCGCTGCGGCCGAGGCGCTGGGCGCCGAGCTTGTCGATGCGATGAAACCGCCCTGGCCGCCGATCCAGCAATGGGCCGCACGCGCCGGCGCCGGCCACCGCTCGCCGATCAATCTCGTCATCCACCCGGAATACGGCCTGTGGCACACTTTCCGCGGCGCCCTCCTGACCGCGGAAAGGCTGCCGCTGCCCGACGCGCCGGCGCTGGACAATCCGTGCGATACCTGCGCCGGCAAGCCCTGCCTCACGACCTGCCCGGCGGATGCCTTCGCCCTGCCCGGGAACGGGCCGGAGGGCGGCCGGTTCGCCGAATTCGATTCGCCGGCCTGCGTCGACCATGTCGAGAGCCCGGCGGGACGCGGCTGCCGTACCGCCGGCTGCCTGGCGCGCCGCGCCTGCCCGGTCGGCCGCCCTTGGGCCTACGACCGCGAATCGGCGGCCTATCACATGGCCGCGGTCGTCGCGACGGTGCGGCGCTGGCAGGCCAAGCAGGCCGGATAGCCGGAACGGGCGCAACGGCGGCCGGGTTTCGCGCCTCCCGAAAAGCGGATTCCCCCGCGGGAAAGCGCAGGGGAATCCCCCAAGGGGATTCCCCTGCGAAAAGCCGTGAGCCGGGCCGGCCTTTCAAAATTATTTCCTTTTTTTTGATAATATTCCTTGACATGCTCGATCCCGCGCCCTATATCGGCCCCGTCAACGCCCGAAGTGCGCCTGCCGCGGCCGGCCGACGCCCCTCCCGAAAAGAAGCAAAAGAAGAAACCGGCGGAGGACCGTGCGGGACCGTTCCGTCTTTCCCGCTCTCCGGCCTGCCGCCGCCAGTCGGCCATCCCATGCGCCATTGGGCTTGACGGCCGGACCCCGTCCGGTTCGACCCTCCGAATCCGCCGGGCCATGCTGCCCCCGATTTTGGCCCCGATCCTGCCCGGCAGTGCCGCCCCCGGTGTCGACCGGCGCTCCCGTTCGTCCAGAATTCAGAAATATTTCCTATGTCGATTGCTTTTGCGCACTTCCGGACGGCGTGTTTCCAACGATTCCAAAGGGTTAGGGCTGCCCGGCGCAAAAAAACATTTTAATTAGAACGGTCTGTCCAATTCTAAAAATAGAGCAATTTCAAAGACTTAGGGAAATTAATTTTGAACACTTATTCAAAATCCGGCCGCTTTCCGGCGTCCGGCCCATCCGGCACGTCCGTTCGCAGAGGAATCCAGGGACCGGCTTTGCATCCCGGCCTTGCATCTTGTCCGGGGCGGGTCAATGTAAGCCGGAGCAACCCCCGCGAGCCGACGCTGCGAGCCGATGCCCCGCCCCTCGACGCCCCGACCCTCTTCCGTCGCCGACATGCCCGCGCCGATCCCGGTGTTCCCGCTCCAGGGCGCGCTGCTGCTGCCCGGCGCCCGCCTGCCGCTCAACATATTCGAACCGCGCTACCTGGCGATGGTCGACGACGCCCTGGCGGGCCACCGGACGATCGGCATGATCCAGCCGAAAGTGCCGGAGCAGACGGTGCCGGACGATTGGCCGCCGCTGTACGATCTGGGCTGCGCCGGCCGCATCGTATCGTTCGAGGAAACCCACGACGGGCGCTACCTGATCGGGCTGCGCGGCCTGTGCCGGTTCGGCGTTGCCGTGGAACTGGACCTGCACAACGGCTACCGCCGGGTCCGGCCGGACTACGGCGCGTGGGCGGTCGATTTCGAGCGCCGGGACGAGGCCGGCATCGACCGGGAGAAGCTGGCCGGCGCGCTGAAATCCTATCTCGCCGCCCGGCAGCTGGGCGCCGACTGGGATACGATAGAGAAGACGCCGACCGAGGAACTGATCTCGATCGTCGCGATGGTCTGCCCCTTCTCGCCGCCCGAGAAACAGGCGCTGCTGGAGAGCCGGACATTGACCGAGCGGGCCGAGCTGATCATTTCCATGCTGACCATCGACAGCGCCGCCACGCCGGCGCCGGACCGGGTGAACTGAACGGGCGAACCGGATGCCGGGAGGAACGAAGAGGATGACCGAACCGGCCCCGGCGGACAGCCCGAAGGTGGATCCGAAACTGCTGGAAATCCTGGTCTGTCCGGTGACCCGCCAGCCGCTGCAATACGATGCCGGGGCACAGGAGCTGATTTCCGAAGCGGCCGGCCTCGCCTATCCGATCCGCGACGGCATTCCGATCATGCTGCAGGACGAGGCGCGCGCCCTGTCGGTCCGCGAATGAGCGGATCCCCGACGTTCGGCACCCGGGTCTGGCCGACCGAGATCGACCTCGACCGGTCGGAAAAGCGGCTGACCGTCACCTTCGAGGACGGCGAGACCTTCAGCTATCCGGCCGAACTGCTGCGGGTCGAGAGCCCGTCGGCCGAGGTCCGCGGCCATGGCGCCGATGAGAAAAAGATCGTCGCCGGGCGCCGGCATGTCGGCATCCTGAATGTCGAGGCGGTCGGCAACTACGCGATCCGGATCGCGTTCGACGACCTGCACGATACCGGCATCTACAGCTGGAGCTACCTGTACGGCCTGGGCCGGAACAGGGACGCGATCTGGCAGCGCTATCTCGACGCGCTGGAAGAACGGGGCCTGAGCCGGGAGCCGTAGTGCGTCGTCTGCTACAGCGCCTCGCCGCGCAGCAGGCGGGGCAGGGTGCCGACCGTGCCCATGGCGTGCTGCATGAACAGGCGTTTCAGGCCCGGCATGCGGTCGACCGCCGCCAGGCCGAGATCCCGCGCCAGCCGCACCGGCCCGACATCGTTGGAGAACAGGCGGTTCAGCCCGTCGGTCACGGCCATCAGGGTGGCGTTGTCCGGCCGCCGCCAGCGCTCGTAGCGCTCCAGGGTCGCGAGGCTGCCATGGTCGAGGCCGAGCCGCCGGTCGTCGACGATGACCTCGGCCAGCGCCGCAACGTCGCGCAATCCGAGATTGAGGCCCTGACCGGCGATCGGATGAATCGTATGCGCCGCGTCGCCGACCAGGGCGAAGCGCGGGCCGACATAGCGCTCGGCATGCAGCATGCGCAGCGGATAACGCCAGCGCCCGCCCAGCACCCGCAGGGCGCCGTACCAGTCGCCGAACCGGCGCTGCATTTCCGCGCCGAACGCCGCGTCGGACAGCTTCATCATGGCCGGCGTGTACGGCGCCCGCTCGGTCCAGACGATCGAGGAGCGGTGGGTGCCGTCGGGCGCGTCGGTCATCGGCAGGACGGCGAACGGGCCGGCGGCGAGAAACCGCTCGTGGGCGATGCCGTCATGGGGTTCGTCATGGCCGATGGTGCAGACGATCCCGTCCTGGGGATAGCGCCATTGCGCGGCGGCGATCCGGGCCTGGCCGCGCAACAGGGACTCGGTCCCGTCCGCAGCGACGATCAGCGGCGCTGCCAGAACGGCGCCGTCCCCGAGCGCCAGTTCGGCAACCGGGTCTCCCGGCTCCAGGCGCTCGGCCCGGGCCGGCGCCACGACCTGCACATTCGGCGCCGCTTCGAGCAGGGCGGCGAGGCCCCGGCGGATCGCGCCGTTCTCGACGATCCAGCCGAACGGGGCGCCCTCCAGCGTACCGCCGAGCTCCCGGTGGTCGTAGTGCAGGAACAGCGACGAGGCGCCGTCGGAAACGCGGATATCGAGGATCGGCTCGGCGGCATGCTCGACCTCCCGCCACAGGCCGATCTGCGCCAGCAGCCGCTGCGACGCGTAGGCGACCGCCGAGGCCCGGCCGTCATAGGCTGCGGCGGCCATCGCCGGCAGCGGCGTCCGGTCGACCAGGATAACGGCGAGCCCGCCGGCCGCCAGCGCCAGCGCCAGCGTGCCGCCGACCATGCCGCCGCCGACCACGATCGCATCGGCAGGGTCCGACCGTCCGTTCGAGCCGCGCGCCGCCATGGGGCGAGAAGTGACGCTTCGGCCGCGGCGGGTCCACAGCCAAATCGTCCGCGGCGTAATCTGCGGTTATTTTGGGCAAGAATCATTTTTGCCTATTTATTGTTCATGTCCGTTCGAATTGCTGCACCGCAATATCCGTCGGCCCGTCGGCGTCCCGGACTTTTCCGCTGTTTTTCGACTAACGCCCAAATTTGGCATGGAAATTGCTCTTCCTTGGGCATCTGGCGTTTTGCAGTTGCGAAAGCGCCGCAAGCCACATGGGGAGAGTCGTTGTGAAACTGGTCATGGCGATCATCAAGCCCTTCAAACTGGACGAGGTGCGCGAAGCGCTGACCGAGGTCGGCGTCACCGGGCTCACCGTCTCGGAAGTGAAGGGATTCGGCCGGCAGAAGGGCCACACGGAAATCTATCGCGGCGCGGAATACGCCATCAGCTTCCTGCCGAAAATCAAAATCGAGGCGGTCGTGGACGACGGCCTCGCCGACCGGGCGGTGGAGACCATCATGGAGAGCGCCCAGACCGGCAGCATCGGCGATGGCAAGGTGTTCGTTATGGACGTGGAATCGGCCGTTCGCATCCGCACCGGCGAAACCGGCGCCGAAGCGCTGTAGAGGGGGCCCAGAACATGCAATCCTTTCGCAACCTGAAACGGCTTCCGGCGCTTCTCGCAGGCATGGCCCTGTGCCTTGTGCCCGGGGCCGCCCGCGCCGCCGACAAGCTCGATTCGGGCGATACCGCCTGGATGCTGACCGCAACGGCGCTCGTCCTGCTGATGACGATTCCCGGCCTCGCCCTCTTCTACGGCGGCATGGTGCGCAAGAAGAACGTGCTGAGCGTTCTGATGCAGGTGTTCGCCGTCTGCTGCGTCGCGTCCATCGTCTGGGTCGTCATCGGATATTCCATCGCCTTCGGCGGCGACGGCCCGTATATCGGCGGCTTTTCGCAGCTGTTCCTGGCCGGCATCGCGCCGGAATCCATGTCCGGCTCGATCCCCGAGAGCGTCTTCGCGATGTTCCAGATGACCTTCGCGATCATCACGCCGGCGCTCATCGTCGGCGCCTTCGTCGACCGGATGAAATTCTCCGCCATGCTGCTCTTCACCGTGATCTGGCTGATCGTCGTCTACGCGCCGATCTGCCACTGGGTGTGGGGATCGGGCGGCTGGATCGGCGGGCTCGGCGCGCTGGACTTCGCCGGCGGCACCGTCGTGCACATCAATTCCGGCGTCGCCGCGCTGGTCGCGGCGATCGTCGTCGGCAAGCGGCTGAACTACGGCCGCGAAAACATGGCGCCGCACAACCTGACGCTGAGCGTCATCGGCGCGTCGCTGCTGTGGGTGGGCTGGTTCGGCTTCAACGCCGGCTCGGCCCTGACCGCCGGAACGGGCGCCGGCTTCGCCATGCTGGTCACCCAACTGGCTACCGCGGTCGCCGCACTGGCGTGGACTTTCGCGGAGTGGATGCAGCGGGGCAAGCCGAGCGTTCTGGGCATCGTCTCCGGCGCGGTCGCCGGCATGGTCGCGATCACGCCGGCGTCCGGTTTCGTCGGCGTCCTGGGCGCGATCGTCATCGGCTTTGCGGCCGGCCTGGTCTGCTACTGGGCCTCCACCAGCCTCAAGCACAAGCTGGGGTACGACGACTCGCTGGATGTCTTCGGCATTCACGGCGTCGGCGGCATCGTCGGCGCGCTGCTGACCGGCGTCTTCGCCACCCGGTTCGTCACCGGCGGCGAGGATGCGGTCGGCTGGGTCGACGGCAACTTCGCCCAGATCCTGCCGCAGATCTACGGCGTCCTCGCGACGATCGTGTGGACCGGCGTCCTGACCATCGTCATTCTGGTCGTCGTCAGGGCGATCACCGGGCTTCGCGTGAGCGAAGAGATCGAGCGCGGCAGCCTCGATCTCGAACTCCACGGCGAAACGGTGCAGTAGTCCTTCGGCTGCGCCGGGGTTCCGGACCCGGCCAGCAGCCGGCTGCCTCGAACCGAAAATGGCCCGGATCCCCGGTCCTGGGGGTCCGGGCCATTTTGTCGATTGCGCCGAGGCAGGATTGTCGTACTCGATCCGGACCGGCGACAGGTTCAAACAGGAAAGGCATTTCCCATGGAGGCATTCAAGTCGGGCGGCGACGTCCTGTTCGTTCTGATGGGCGCGGTCATGGTGCTCGCCATGCACGCGGGCTTTGCCTTTCTCGAGGTCGGCACGGTGCGGCGCAAGAACCAGGTCAACGCGCTGGTCAAGCTGTTCGCCGACTTTTGCGTGTCGACCGTGGTGTATTTCTTTATCGGCTACATGGTCGCCTACGGCGTGACCTTCCTGGCCGACGCCGCGATGCTGACCGGCGCCGCCGAGGGCAGCCCCTTCGCCAAAAGCGGCTACGACCTGGTGAAGTTCTTCTTCCTGCTGACCTTCGCCGCCGCCATCCCGGCCATCATTTCCGGCGGCATCGCCGAGCGGGCGCGCTTCTGGCCGCAGGTGCTGGCCTCGGCGATCCTGGTCGGCCTGTTCTATCCGCTGTTCGAGGGCATCGTCTGGAACGGCAATTTCGGCATCCAGGGCTGGCTGGAGCGCAGTTTCGGGGCGCCGTTCAACGATTTCGCCGGCTCGATCGTCGTCCACGCCGTCGGCGGTTGGATGGCGCTCTCGGCGGTCCTGCTGCTCGGCGCGCGCCGGGGCCGCTACCGCAAGGACGGCAGCGCGGTCGCGATTCCGCCGTCCAACATTCCGTTTCTCGCGCTGGGCAGCTGGATCCTGTCCGTCGGCTGGTTCGGCTTCAACGTGATGAGCGCCCAGAAGCTCGCCGACGTGACAGGCCTGGTCGCGCTCAACTCGGTGATGGCGATGGCCGGCGGCCTGCTCGCCGCAACGGTGGTCGGGCGGCGCGATCCGGGATTCGTCCATAACGGCGCGCTCGCCGGGCTGGTAGCGGTCTGCGCCGGCTCGAACCTGATGCACCCGATCGGCGCACTGGCGACCGGCGCGGTGGCCGGCGTGCTGTTCGTCGTCACCTTCATGCTGTGCCAGAACCGCTGGAAGATCGACGACGTTCTCGGCGTCTGGCCCCTGCACGGCCTGTGCGGCCTGTGGGGCGGCATCGCCTGCGGCATCTTCGGGCTGACGGCATTCGGCGGACTGGGCGGCGTTACGTTCCTGTCCCAGTTGGTCGGCTCGCTTGCCGGCGCCGGCTATGCGCTCGCCGCGGGCGCAATTGCCTATGGCGCGGTCAAATTGACAATAGGAATTCGCCTGACCGAAGAAGAGGAAGAAAGAGGGGCCGACCTTGCGATACACAATATCGGTGCATATCCCGAAGAAGAATTTGTAAGGCGATAAGATTCGATTCGATAAAGATTCAGGGGCGCTTCAAGCACCCCTTTTTTATTTATTGTAAATTATTGTATACTTGCGCCGATTCAATATGTCCCGATTCCGCGTGGGCATGGGCTCACGCCGCGAATCGGATGCAACGGCATGCCGTCCGGCGCGACGCACGCCGCCGTCCGGCACCATCGGGAGCAGCCATGGCGCGCGCCGCCGCCCTGTCCGGCAAAAGCAGAGCCTCGTCCCGGCAGGCGAAAAAACGGCCTGTCCGCGCACCGGCCGGCACACAGGCCCGGCGCGGAACCAGATCGGCTTTCCTGCCGCCGGAATTGAAGGATCTGCTGAAGCGCAGCTGGCGGCGCGCCTGCGGATTTGCGCTGGCGCTGATTGCCGGCGCGTTCCTGTTGGCGCTGCTGTCCTACGCGCCGTCCGATTCTTCCTGGAACACGCAGTCCGGCGCACCGGTCAGGAACGTCATGGGGATCGGCGGCGCCTGGGTCGCCGACGCGGTGCTGCAGGCGATCGGGCTGGGCGGCTACGTTCTTGCGCTGGCGGTTGCCGCCTGGTCAGGCCGGCTGGCGAGCGGCGTGCGTCTGGACGCCTTCGGCTGGCGGCTGCTGCTGCTGCCCGTGGCCCTGCTGCTTCTGGTTGCCGCCTTTGCCGGCATTCCGGGGGCACAGGGCTGGCCGGTCCATGCCGGGCCGGGCGGCGCGGTCGGGCGGGCGCTGGCGCTTGCCGCACACGACATGTTCGGCGCCATGGCGCAGGGCTGGCCGGCCGTCCTTGCCGTTCTCGGGCTGGGTATCGTCGTTCTGTTGCCGGTTCTGGGGCTGACGCTGCGCGAATGGCGCTGGATCGGCGCGGCGCTGTTCTGGCCCTTCCGCCTTCTGATCCGGCGGCGCGCCCGCACCGAATCCCGGATCGTGCGTCCTGCGCGGGCGGAGCCCGATTTCGTATCGCCCGACGAGCGGCCCGATGAGCCGGACGTCAGCCCCGCAGCCGAAGTCGCCGCGCGGCCGCTCGCGTCCAAGGTCAAGCGCGAACAGGCCAGGGCCGGCGACCGGAAACGCGGCGAACGGGGCCGCGGCAAGCGCGAACCGGCATCGGAGTCCGGAGAAAAGGAGGCGGCCGGGGCCACGCGCGGCGCGAAACGGAAGGGTGGACGCACGACGCCGTTCCTCAAGAAAGGCGCCAGGCTCATCGCGGACAAGGCCAAGCCGCCGGCCCCGGGGGATCGGGCGCGCGAAGCCCGCGAACCGAAACTCGACCTGGATCCGGGCCGGTACAAGACTCCGGCGCTCAGCCTGCTGCAGGAACCGCCGCCGGGCGCCGGCGACCATCTCGACACGACGGCGCTGGAGCAGAATGCCCGCTACCTGGAGACCGTCCTGGCGGACTTCGGCATCAAGGGCCGGATCGTCAAGGTCAGGCCGGGGCCGGTCGTCACCCTGTACGAGCTGGAGCCGGCGCCGGGCGTGAAGTCGTCCCGGGTGATCAACCTCGCCGACGATATCGCCCGGTCGATGAGCGCCCTGTCCGTCCGGGTCGCCGTAGTGCCGGGCCGCAACGTGATCGGCATAGAACTGCCGAACCAGAACCGGGAAACGGTCTATCTGCGCGAGATGATGGCGGCGCGCAGCTTCGAGCGGTCGGCGCACAAGCTGGCGCTGGCGCTGGGCAAGGATATCGGCGGCGCGCCGGTTCTGGCCGACCTGGCCAGGATGCCCCACCTGCTGATCGCCGGCACCACCGGTTCCGGCAAGTCGGTGGCGGTCAACACCATGATCCTGTCGCTGCTCTACCGGCTGCCGCCCGACCGGTGCAAGTTCATCATGATCGACCCCAAGATGCTGGAACTGTCGATCTACGACGATATTCCCCAGTTGCTGACGCCGGTGGTCACCGACCCGAAAAAGGCCGTCGTCGCCCTGCGCTGGGCGGTCCGGGAGATGGAAAACCGCTACCGCGCCATGTCCAAAATGGGCGTGCGCAACATCGACAGCTACAACCAGCGCCTCGCCGAAGCCCGCAAGAACGGGGAGACCGTTACCGAGACCGTCCGCACCGGAACCGACGACAACGGGCAGCCGGTCGTGGAAGAGCGGGAGATACCCCTGGACCCGCTGCCCTATATCGTCGTGATCGTTGACGAGATGGCCGACCTCATGCTCGTCGCGGGCAAGGACATCGAGGGCGCGGTCCAGCGCCTTGCCCAGATGGCGCGCGCCGCCGGAATCCACCTCATCATGGCGACCCAGCGCCCGTCGGTCGATGTCATCACCGGAACGATCAAGGCGAACTTCCCGACGCGCGTCTCCTTCCAGGTCACGACCAAGATCGACAGCCGCACCATTCTGGGCGAACAGGGCGCCGAGCAGCTGCTGGGCCAGGGCGACATGCTCTATATGGCGGGCGGCGGGCGCATCACCCGCGTGCACGGCCCCTTCGTCAGCGACGAGGAGGTCGAGGATGTGGTGGCCTACCTGCGCACGCAGGGCGAGCCGGTCTATCTCGACCAGATTACCGAGGACGACGACGAAGACGGACTGCCCGGAGCGGCCGGCGCCGAGAGCGGCGGCGACGACCTCTACAACAAGGCCGTGGACATCGTCATGACGGAGGGAAAATGCTCCACCTCCTTCATTCAGCGCCGTCTTCAGATCGGGTATAACCGGGCGGCGCGGCTCGTCGAACAGATGGAGCAGCGCGGTGTCGTGAGCCCGGCCAATCACGCCGGCAAGCGCGAAGTCCTGATCGGCGCCTGACGCGTCTCCGCCGCCGGGATACCCGGCGCTCCCTTCCCGGCCGCATTCGAGGTCGACATGACATTGCTACGCGCGTTTCGGGGTCTTGCCGGCGCCGGCCTCGCCGCGCTCCTCCTGACGGCCGGCGCAGGCGCGCAGACACCGGACCCGGGACCGCTGAGCACGCAGGACCGCGCCGACCTCAAGCGGATCGAAACGAAGGTCAACGGTTTCCGCACGCTGCGCACCCGGTTCAGGCAGATTTCGCCCAACGGCCGGATCGACCGGGGCGACATCTTCATCCAGCGGCCCGGCCAGATGCGGATTCAGTTCGACCGGCGGGACCTGGTGCTTCTCACGTCCCGGCTGTGGCTTATCGTGATTCAGGGCAAGCATGGCGAACCGCAGCATTTCCCGCTGAACGCGACGCCCGCCGGCATTCTTGTCCGCAGCGAGATACGCTTCGACCGCGACATTCGCGTAACCCGGGTTCGCCGGGCCGGACAGCAGATACTGGTCACCGTCGTTCGGCGGGAATCATCGCACCGGGGCCAGATGACCCTGGCCTTCGACCGCGATACGCTCGACCTGTCCGGCTGGACCGTTCTCGATGCCCAGGGCGAGCTCACGCAGGTTTTCCTGTCGGAAACGCAACTCGACGTCGCGCTCGATCCGTCGCTGTTTGCATTGCCCGCGGGGCGCCTGCCGGCGCCTCCCGGCAGCGACCGGTAGCCCGGATCGAAGAACCATTTTACGCGGCGGCGCGGATGCCTATAGTGCGCGCCATGACCGTCCCCGTTCCTCCGTCCGCACTTGTCCCGATCGTCGGGGTTTCCGCCTGCCGCCGTACCTGGGAGGATACCTTCGTCGTCCACTGGGTGATGCAGCGCAATCTGGAAGCGATCCTCGAGGCGTCCGGCTGCGTGCCGCTGGCGGTGCCCGCCATGGCGCGGCATTTCCCGGACGGCGCGATCGACAGCATCCTCGACCGTCTGGACGGCCTTCTGCTGACCGGCAGCCCGTCGAACGTCGAGCCCCATCATTATGGCGCCGAGCCCTTTGAGGGCGATCTGAACGATCCGGACCGGGACGCGACGACCCTGCCGCTGATCCGCGGTGCCGTCCGCCGCGGTATTCCGGTCCTCGCGATCTGCCGCGGCATACAGGAACTGAACGTCGCCATGGGCGGCAGCCTGTACGGCAAGTTGCATGAAGCGCCCGGCCACCGGGATCACCGGTCGGACAAGACACGGCCGAGGGGCGTGCGGTCGGCGCGCGAGCACCCGGTGGCCATTTCGGGGCAGGGCTTGCTGCGCCGGATTATCGATGCCGACAGGATCGTCGTGAACACGCTGCATGCGCAGGGGATCCGGGAGCCGGCGCCGGGCGCGCGGATCAACGCCGTGAGCGACGACGGAGTCATCGAAGCGATCGACTTTCCGGAAAGCCCCGGTTTCGTTCTCGGCGTGCAGTGGCATCCCGAAATCACCCACGACACGGACGAGAACAGCCATGCCCTGTTCGAGGCGTTCGGCGCTGCTGTCCGGGCCTATGCCGGCGCGGATGCGGCCGGTGGCCTGCTGACCGCGGCCGAATAGGCGCCCCATCGCTTCCTGGCCGACCTTGCGGGCATGAAACTCGTCACCTGGAACATCAATTCCATCCGCCCCCGCCTTCACCTGATCGAACGGCTGGTCGCGGCCGAAGACCCCGACGTGGTCTGCCTGCAGGAAACCAAGGTCGAGGACGGCAAGTTTCCGCTGGAGGCCTTGCGCGCCATGGGTTTCGCGCATATCGAAATCTTCGGCATGAAGGCCTATCACGGCGTGGCGATCCTTTCGCGCGTGCCCTTGGCCGGCCACGCCCGGCATAACTGGTGCGAGATCGACGATGCGCGCCACCAGTCGGCGACGCTGCCCGGCGGCATCGAGCTGCATAATGTCTATCTGCCGTCGGGCGGGGACGAGCCGGACCCGGAGATCAATCCGAAATTCGCCCACAAATTACGGTTCATGACCGAACAGGCCGGCTGGTGGGCGGCGCAGGACCCGTCGAAGCCGCGCATCCTGGTCGGCGACCTGAACGTCGCGCCGCTTGAAACCGACGTGTGGTCCCACAAACAGCTTCTGAAGGTGGTGAGTCACACGCCCGTCGAGGTCGAGCATTTCGGGCGGATGCAGACGGCCCACGAATGGGTCGATGCCGTGCGCGCCAAGATCGACCCGGCCGAACCGCTGTTTACCTGGTGGAGCTACCGCGCCCGGGACTGGCGCGCCTCGAACCGGGGCCGGCGCCTGGACCATGTCTGGGTGACGCCGCCGCTGGCGCCGAAAGTCGCCGACGCCAGGGTGCTCGCCGATGCGCGGGATTGGGAAAAGGCGTCCGACCACGCGCCGGTGCTGGTGGAATTGGACATCTGACTGTCCGACCGCGGCGCCATCGCCTTGCGGCGGCCCGGCCTCTTTCCCATATCCCGCCGGATGGCCGCCGCAGCGGCAACCGCACCGGGACCCCGTATGGCACGCAATCCACGAATATTCCCGGTCGCCTCGGCGATCGTCTTCGCGGCTCTCGGCGTTGCAGAGGCCCAGGAGACGCCGCGCTCCGGAATGGCCCGCGCAACAACCCCGGAAATCCGCCGATCAGGCTGGGACATGGCCGGTCTCGCCGAGGTCGTCGCCTACGCGAAAACCCTGAGCACCGATACGCTTCTGATCGTTTCGCACGGCAAGGCGGTAGCGTCGCTGGGCGATGCCTCGCAACGATACAATGTGCACTCGATTCGCAAGGCGTTGCTGAGCGCGCTTGTCGGACAACATGCCGGCAAAGGCCCGAAACGGATCGATCTCGACGCTACCCTGACGCAACTCGGCATCGACGATTCGCCGGATCCCCTCACGCCGCGGCAAAAGCAGGCGACCGTCCGTCATCTTATCCGGAGCGTTTCGGGCATAAATCACCGGGCCGCTGCCGAGCAGGGGCAGCGCGAAGAGAGGACGCGCCGCCTCGGCATCGGCGAAAACGAGCCGGGATCGAAATGGGCCTACAACAACTGGGACTACAACGTCCTGACGACGATTTTCGAGCGGCGCACGGGATTGTCGATCGGAGCCGCGTTCACGGCCGGCGTCGCCATTCCGGCCGGAATGGCGGATTTCGCGGCGGCGGACGTTTCGTATGTCGCTGCGCCGCGGGTTTCGAGACATCGGGCAGCGATGTTCCGGATGTCCGGGCGCGACCTTGCCCTGTTCGGGCGGCTTTATCTCAACGGCGGCGTCGTCAACGGCAAGCGCCTGCTGTCCCGTTCCTGGATCGACCGTATCGCGGCGGAAGCGACCGGGACCGGCATGGGCGGCTTGCGGGCCGGCCACAGTTACCTGTGGTGGGTGCCATCGCCGGATACCGGGCTGCCGGCCGGCAGCTTCTGGGCGCTCGGCCTCGGCCATCAGGCCGTTATCGTGGTGCCGGCATGGCACACGGTCATCGTCCATCAGGCGGACATGACCGTTTTCATGCGGCGCTTCCTGGGCCTGATCGGCGAACGGGGCATGGCCCCGAAGGCGGCGCTGGAATCCCTTGCCCTCTCGTGTCTTGGCGACGCCGGGCGAACGTCCGATTTCTGCCGGAACGACAGATTCGTCCTGCGCCGGGAATTCAGGCGGCTCATTTCCCTGGTCGTCGCTGCGCGCCGTTGAGCCGGTGTCGCGGTTACCGCCGGTACACGCAATAGGGCCAGGCCGAGACCCCTTCGGGGAGCGCCACGGCCGGGGGGTCCAGCGGGACAAGGCCGGGACTGCTCATGTCCCGGTCGCCCAGCAGAATGCCACCCGGCGCCAGCCGCTGCGCCATGACGATGCCGACGAACCGGGCGAGCGCGGCATCGGCCCGGCGGCTCTCGGTGCCGATATCGGCATGAACGAGCGCCGGCGGCGCCTCGATTTCGGCCCAGCAGGCCGGCAGCGTCTCGCGAAAATCGCCGAGCAGGATTCGCTCCGGCGCCGGCCGGCTGTGCGCCGGCGCGTGGACCTCGTAATCGAACGCCCAGATGTCCCGGCCGGGAAACAGGCGCCGCAAATGGCTATAGGTCCGGCCCTTGCCGAGGCCGATTTCGAGAACCGGGCCGTCGATGCCGGAAACCCGTTCGGCGGCCCAGTCCAGCAGCGCCCGCTGCGTGACCAGCCGGGCGATCATTCGCTCGAGGCGGCTTTCCGTCGCCGTTCGGGTCATCGCTGCCGCCGCCTTCGGTCAGGCAGCGCTCAGTTCCCGGATCCGGGCGTTGGTCGCCTCCAGACGCTTGGCCAGTTCGCGCATGATTTCCACCGCGATCTGCGGAAACTCCATGACGAGGCGGAAAAACAACTCTTTCGAGATCACCATCGCGTCGAGCCGGGTCGTCGCCTTCACCGTCGCCGTGCGCGGCACGTCGGTCAGGATGGCGATTTCGCCGATCAGCGCGTTCTTGCGGAAATGCGCCACGGTCAGCGGGCCTTCGCCGGTCTCGATGATCACGTCGGCCTCGCCCTCCACGATGATGTAGGCGCTGTCGCCTTCATCGCCCTCGTGGAACAGGTATTCGCCTTCCTTGTAGGCGTGACGCTCGCTCGTGAAGGCCAGGAGTTTCAGTTTGGACGATTCGATATTCGCGAACATTGGAATGTTGCGCAGAATCTCGACTTCTTCGTTCAGGCTCACGTTACGTCCTCCGGTCCCTCTGTCGGGCGCCCCCGCGAGGCCGGCAGCCGGCCGGCCGTCACCGCATTCTATTCCGATTCCAGCAGTTCCCGCAGCGCCGAACCCTCCTTGTCGAGCTCGGCGAAACTGCCCTGCTCGAGGACCCGGCCGCTCTTCATCACGATGACATGGTCGAAGTTTCGCGCGAAGCCGGGCCTGTGCAGCGACCAGATCACGCCCCGGCCCTTCATCTCGCCGAGGACGGCGTCGAGCACACGCCGCTGGGCGGCGCCGTCGAGATTGCTGATGCCTTCGTTGACGACGAAAAGGTCGGGCCGCTTGATCAGGCCGCGGGCCATGTTGACCTTCTGCCGCTGGGCCGCCGACAGCCGGGCGCCGGCAACGCCCACGGAGTGGGCGAGCCCCGCCACCATCACGGCGTCGCGGAGCGACAGGGAATCGAGCACCTCCCCGATCATAGCGCTCAGCTTGCCGGCGGCATTGGCCTCGCCGTAGGACACCTTGCCGAACAGGATATTGTCCTGCAGGGTCGCCGCCCGGTTGTACCGGTCGGGGTCGAAGAACTCGACTTCGCCGCGCAGCGTGTCCGGCAGGGTCGCGGCGAAGATTTCCCGCGCCTTCAGCGCCCTGGCCTGGATGTCGTCGTCCAGCAGACCCAGGCGATGGCGGGCGGGAATCAGCTTGAACGGCAGCGAACGCAGGCGGAACCGGTCTTCGTCGCGCATGTCCGCCGCGGTTTGCCCGGCCGTTCTGGCGAGGAGCTGCTGGTATTCCGGCATCTCTTCGGAGCCGAAGAAGCTGAACTGGTCGAAGAAGGCGTGGCCCGGCGGCAGGTCGGCAAAAATCTCCACCATGGTTTCGGTGAGCTGCCGGCCGACCTCGAGCAGCGTGTCGGCAAGATCCGCCTCGTGGATCACCTGCCGGACGAACGGATGCTCGGCCAGCCGGTCGATATCGAAAACCGCGCCCGCCGGCGTGCCGAACAGCAGGTTTTCCGCAAGGGTCGCGTTGGTGTTGTAGCGTGCCCGGTCGAACGGCTCGACCAGAGCCGACTGCTGCGTCGCGTCTAGCCTGTCGCGCAGGGCGGCCCTGGCGGTCAGCATCGCGTCGGCCAGGTCCGGCCGCTCGGACGGATCGATCGTCCCGCGCAGGCCGAACTGGTACAGGTCGTCGCCCAGATCGACCAATCGCAGCATGTTCACGCATGTCCGGTCCAGCATCTCGCGATCGGAAACGCCGGCGGCGGCGTAGTCCACCCAGTCCGCCTCCGGATCGGCATCGATGTTCGCTGCCGCATGCGCATCGCGGACATAGCGGTTGCGCTGCGAACGGGCGGACTCCGTCTCGGCCGCCGGCCGGAGCGGCCTGTGGCGCAGGCCATAGTCGAGATTCGCGCGCAGGTCGGTCGAGAACAGATAGGGCACCGGTCCGGCGAAGGACATCCTCCGGCCGGTAAAGGGCTCGGGCAGATCGTCCAGGTGCCGGCCGGCCAGATCGACGCGGCCGCCCGTTCCTCTCACCAGCCGGGCGAGCAGCAGCGCCAGTTCGTCCCGGCCGCTGCTGCCGCTGCCGACGATCGCCGTATGCTTGTCGAGATCGATCGAAAAGGTGACGCCGTCGACGGTTTTCGACTGGCCGTCCTCGGAATAGGCAAGGCCGGCAGCCTCAAGGGTCCGACCCATCGCCTCGGGGCCGGCCTCGTCGGTCAGCTGCAGGGACTCGTCGAACAGGCCGGGCGGATCGAACTGCTCGACCACCGCCTCGTACTTCACCTTGATGTCGGCCTGGAGCTGGTAATAGTTCAGCAGTTCTTTCCACGGCGAACTGAGATCTTTGTAGGCCGCCAGCACGGCCGTCAGCGCGCCGATGGTCATGTCGCCGGCAATCACCAGGTAACCGCCGATCGCATAGAAGAAGAACGGCGTGAGCTGCGCCATGAAGCTGTTCAGGAACTTGATGGCGAACTTGCGGCGAAAAATTTCGTACCGGATGATGTAGATGCGGTCGAGCCGGCGGGCGATGCCGGCGCGCTCGAAGAGCGAGGCGTCGTTGGCATGGATTTCGGCAATGCCGGCGATCGATTCGCCGATATTGTCGGCAAGGCCGCGCACTTCCCGCACCCGCGCCTTGCCGAGCGCGATGACCCGCTTCTGCAGTTTTGGAACGATGTAGATCTGGAGCGGGTAAAGCGCCGTCGCGGCGAGGCCGAGAAAGACGTCCTGCGCAAAGATGAATCCCAGATAGACCAGCAGCAGGCCGCCGAAATAGAGCGGCGTCGACGTTGCCGTGCCGATATAGCCGCCGACGGGCTCCACCTCGGCGGTGATCATCGGAATGATCTCGCCCTGGGAGACTTTCTTGAAATGGGGCAGCGGAAACCGAAGAATCCGCGAATACAGCATATAGCGCAGCCGGCGGAGCATCTGCTCGCCCAGCCGCCCGGCGTAGACGTTCAGCACATATTTCACGCCGCCGCTGAGGATGACGAAGAACAGAAAGCCGAAGCTGAGCGCCATCAGGAAGGTGATCTGCTCCATTTCGGCGCCCAGAACGTCGCGCGCCCAGCCTCCCTGTGCCCCGATCGCCTGGTCGATGATCGCTTTCGGCAGTTCCAGCGTCAGGTAAATGATCGGCCAGGAAACGACGGTCAGGGCAAGCACAACAAGCTGCTGCCGCTTGCTGTACTTCATGATGAAGCGGAAGATGCTCGGCTCCAGCGGCACGTTCGGCTGATAGCCGGGGGTCTCGCGCCCCGGCAGCCGGCTGGCGCCGCCGCCTTCGGCCGCCGAATCCGCCATCAGGCCGGAAGAACCGCGGCGAAAGCCGCGTCAGGACTGGCAAAAATGCGCATGGATACCGACATTGAACCTAGCGTCCGGTTCTGACACCATAATTCAGGGCAAGGCGGACTGGCGATACGAAATCCGCGGCGCCGGGACGAATGGCGGGAATGCGGCCGCCACTGCCCGCGGGGCCCAGCCGATCGGAGCGACGATGGCGGCAGACAAGACAGCGCGAGTCGAGTGCAGTCCGGCCCTCCGGGAGGCCGGGGCTTCCGAATGCCTGCCGGCGGAAGCGCTCGGCGACGGTTTCCGCATCCTGATCTACAGCCATGACAGTTTCGGGCTCGGGCATCTGCGCCGCTGCCGCGCCATCGCCCACGCGCTGGTCGAGCATCGCAGCAACCTTTCGGTCCTGATCCTGTCCGGATCGCCGATCATCGGCAGTTTCGATTTCCGTTCGCGCGTCGATTTCGTGCGGGTTCCCGGCGTCATCAAGCTGCGCAACGGCGAATATACCGCGCTGAACCTCCATATCGGCCTGCAACAGACCCTGGCGATCCGCGCGTCGATCATCCGGCACACCGCCGAAGTTTTCGCACCGCACCTGTTTCTGGTCGACAAAGAGCCGCTGGGCCTGCGCGGCGAGATCGAGGAGACGCTGGCCTTTCTCAAGGAACGCCGCACGCCCCTGGTCCTCGGACTGCGCGACGTCATCGACGAGCCGGAACTGCTGCAGCCGGAATGGGAACGCAAGAACGCCGTTCCCGCCCTCTCGAGATACTACGATTCGATCTGGGTCTACGGCCTGCCGCAGATCTGCGACCCGCTCGCCGGGCTGCGGGTGCCGAAATCCGTCCGTCGCAAGATGGTCTATACCGGCTATCTGCACCGGGACCTTCCGACCGGCGGACCCGCAGACCCGTCGCAACTCGAAGATCCGTACATCCTGGTGACGCCCGGTGGCGGCGGCGACGGAGAAGCGCTGGTCGATTGGGTGCTGCGCGTCTACGAACAGCGCCGGACCATGCCGTTGCGCGCCGTCATCGTGACCGGCCCGTTCATGCAGGCCGACAAGCAGGCCGAATTCCAGCAGCGCGCCGCCGCACTGCACGATGTCAGCGTCACGACGTTCGATGCGGCGTTCGAGCATCTCATTTCGGGCGCCGAAGCGGTCGTTGCGATGGGCGGCTACAACACTTTTTGCGAGGTTCTGTCGTTCGACAAGCGGGCCTTGCTGGTGCCGCGGACCGTGCCGCGCCGCGAACAGTTCATTCGCGCCTGCCAGGCCCAGGAGGCCGGCCTCCTGACCATGCTGGAAGACGACGGAGTCCGCGACGTCGACCGGATGGCGACGGCGTTACGGCAACTGCCGCAGCAGAACCGGCCCTCGGATGTGATCGTCCCGGGGCTGCTGGACGGTCTGGACAATGTCAACCGGCTGGTCGGGCGGATCATGGACACCGGGCCCCGCCACGTCCTGCCGGGCGCCGTGAAGGCCGCCTGAGGCGTTGACGGCAGCGACGAGACCGCCAGGCGCACCCGGTCCGACCGGGCCGATTGTCTTCGTCCTCAAGGGCTATCCGCGCCTGTCGGAAACCTTTATCGCCCAGGAAATCCTTGCGCTGGAAAGGCTTGGGCTGGATATCCGCCTGTTTTCGCTGCGCCATCCAACCGAGACGCGGCGCCATCCGGTTCATGACGAGATTGCCGCGCCGGTCACCTATCTGCCGGAATACCTGCATCGGGAACCGCGCCGGGTTATGGCCGCCTGGCGCCGCGCACGACGCCTGCCGGGCTATGACCGGGCCGTTCGCGTGTGGCGGCGCGATCTTTGGCGCGACCGGACGCGCAACCGGGTGCGCCGCTTCGGGCAGGCCATGGTCTTGGCGGCCGAACTGCCGGACGGCGTCAGGCGGCTGCACGCCCATTTCCTGCACACGCCGTCGTCGGTCGCCCGCTACGCCGCCACCATGACCGGCCTGCCGTGGAGCGCCGCGGCGCACGCCAAAGACATCTGGACGATACCGGACTGGGAAAAGCGGGAGAAACTGGCCGACCTGGACTGGCTGGTGACCTGCACCCGGTACGGCTGGACGCATTTGAGCGACCTCGCCCCCCATCCGGACAAGGTCGGCCTCGTCTACCACGGCCTCGATCTGCGACGGTTTTCGCCCGGCGGCGGAGCGCCTTCCTGCCGGGACGGCTCGGACCCGAACGATCCGGTCCGGCTCCTGTCGGTCGGGCGCGCTGTCGAGAAAAAGGGGTTTCCGGTCCTGATCGAAGCCCTGGCCTCGCTGACCCGGACGCTCCACTGGCGCTGGACGCTGATCGGCGACGGCCCGCTGCTTGCCGACCTTCGGAAGCTGGCGGCGCAGCGCGGCATCGCCGACCGGATCGACTGGCGCGGCGCCCTTGACCAGCAGGCCGTGCTGGAGGCCTACCGCTCGGCGGACCTGTTCGTCCTGCCCAGCCGGATCGGCAGCGACGGCGACCGGGACGGGCTGCCCAACGTGCTGCTGGAAGCGCAGAGCCAGGGCCTGTGTTGCCTGTCAACGAGCCTGTCGGGCATTGGAGAATTGATTGATCATTTGAAAACGGGATATCTGGTCGAGCCGGGCAAGGCCTCAGCGCTGCGTGATGCCTTGCCGGAGCTGATCTGCGATCCGGAACGCCGCCGTCGTTATGGCGCCGGCGGCGAAGAGCGGGTCCGGTCCGGATTCGATGCTGAACTGACCGTCCGGGCGCTGCATGACCGGTTCATCGGGCGCAGCGCGCAGCCGGCGAAAGAGGGCCGGTGAATATCGCCTTCTATGCGCCGATGAAGCCGCCCGACGCGGCCCGCCCCTCCGGCGACCGCACGATCGCCCGCATGCTGTTGCGGGCCTTGGCGGAAGCGGGTCACGATGCGACGGTTGCCTCCAGAGTGCGCAGCTACACGGCGGAGCCGCCGGACCGGAAGCGCTTCAGGACTCTCCAGCGGCAGGCCGACGACGAAGTTCGCCGGCTGATCGACGAATGGGGGCGCAATCCGCCCGATCTCTGGTTCACCTATCACCTGTTCCACAAGGCGCCGGATCTGATCGGCCCGCCGGCCTGCCGGGCAGCCGGCCTGCCCTATCTCGTCGCCGAGGCCAGCTTTGCGCCGAAGCGGGCAACCGGGCCCTGGGCCGGCGGCCTTGAGCGCGTGCGCGACGCGATCGGGCTGGCCGACCATATGTTCTTTCTCAATCCGGATGACGAAGCGTGCGTTCTGCCGCTCCTGAAGCCCCAGGCAACAAGTTCCCGCTTGCCGCCGGTGGTTTGTATACAGGAAACGCTTGAACCGGACCGGTGCCGCGAAGAGCGGCGCCGGCTGGCGGCCGAATGGACTCTTTCGCCGGAGGCCGTCTGGGCCGTTGCGGTCGGCATGATGCGGCCGGGCGACAAACTCGTTTCCTACAGGCGTTTGGCGCAGGCCTGGACGAACCTGGCGGATGCAGGCGCGCATCTCCTGGTCGTCGGCGACGGCGAGTCAAACACCGAAGTTCGACGCCTGTTTTCGGACTGCGCGACGCATGTCAGCTTCCTCGGCATGTTGCAACCGGCCGATCTGAATTCTGTATACAGAGCGGCCGATTTCTTCATTTGGCCGGGTATACAAGAAGCCGTCGGCATGGCGACGCTGGAAGCCATGGCCGCCGGACTGCCGGTGGCGGTCGGTCCCTGGGGATCGGTGGCGCAGGAAATCGAGCCGGGCGTGACAGGGCTCGTCGCGCGGACCGGCGACGAGCTCGCGCAGGCGTCGCGGCGCCTGATCGCGAGCCCGGAACTGCGCCGGAAACTGGGTGCGGCTGCGCGGGCCCACGTTTTTCGCCGGCACAGTCTGCCGCTGGCGGCGAAGACGCTGACCGCGGTGTTCGAGGACGTGGCGGGCCGCCCCCGATGACAAGAATTCTGTTCCTGCGGCACGGGCCGACCGACTGGAACGCCGAAGGACGGGTCCAGGGACAGACCGACGTGCCCCTGAGCGACGCCGGCCGGAAGTCCGTGCAGGGTTGGCGGCTGCGGCACTTTGCGGCGGACTGGGAGTGGTACGCCAGCCCGCTGCGCCGGGCGGTCGAGACGGCGACACTGCTCGGCGCCGACCCCGCGCGCCTGCATCTCGACGACCGCCTCAAGGAAATCGACTGGGGCGATTGGGAAGGGGCGATCCTGAAAGAATTGAGGGCCGAACAGGGCGAAGCCATGCGGCGCGTCGAGGCGCGCGGCCTCGACATGGCGCCGCCCAACGGCGAATCGCCCCGCCAGTTGACCGAGCGGCTTGCCAAGTGGCTGGCGGAAGTCGCCACGCGCAGACGCGATATCCGCGCAGTCTGCCACGCTGGTGTCCTGCGCGGCGCCTATACCCTGGCGACCGGCTGGGACATGCGCCGCGCCGCGCCGCTCGAAAGGGGTCACGCCTGGGCCCATCTCTACGGCCTGGGGCCGGACGGCGCGCTGAAGCCCGAAACGCTCAATATCCGCCTTGCCGAGTGCGAACCGCCGTCCGGCTATGACCGCTGAAGCGCCGCCCGCCATCCTGTTCTGGGTCCAGCATCTGCTCGGCATCGGCCACTTCGCGCGGACTGCGGCGCTGGCCGGAAGCGCCGCTGCCAGCGGCTACGCCGCCCATATCGCAAGCGGCGGCGCAAGCGTTCCGGAAGCGCGGACAGACGGCGCGGCGCTTCACCCGCTTCCGGCGCTGCGCGCCGGCGATGAATCGTTCGGCCGCCTGGTCAATGCGCGGGGCGACCCGGCCGATGATGCGGACTGGCGGGAACGCAGCGACCGGCTCGCGGCCATTGTCTCGAAAGTCCGGCCGCAGCTTGTCGTCCTGGAGCACTATCCCTTCGGCCGCCGCGCCTTTGGGCGGGAAATCGCAGCCCTGCTCCGCAGGGCGCGGGCGCAGGGCGCCGTCAGGGTCGCGGTCTCCGTGCGGGATATCCTGGTCGACCGCAAGGCGGAACGGTGGGTCGAGGCCGCCGACTTCATCGAGCGCCACGTCGACCGCGTGTTCGTCCATGGCGACCCGGCCTTCGTCGCGTTCGACGAGACCTTCCCCCTGGCGCGCCGGATCGAGCCGAAACTTCACTATACCGGCTATGTCGATCCGCTCCTGGCGGAGGCGGAAGCGAAAACGTCGGCGGAACCGGAAATCCTGGTGAGCAGCGGCGGCGGCCGCGTCGGCTCCGCCCTGCGTCGCGCGGCGCTGGCCCTCGGCGGCGGGCCGGACGGCGAACCGATCCGGATCCGGGCGGGGCCGTCCGTTCCGGCGCGCGCCTTCGCTGCGCTGACGGCCTCGGCCGGGCCGCGGACAACGGTGGAGCGCAACAGGCCCGATTTCCGCGCGCGTCTGGCCGGTTGCGCCTGTTCGGTCTCCCAGGCGGGATACAACACCGTTGTCGATATCCTGAAGACCGGCGCTCCCTCGGTCCTGGTGCCGTTCGACGCGAGCGGCGAAACCGAACAGATGCGCCGCGCCCGCCGGCTCGAAAAAATCGGCCGGGCGGTCGTCGTGCCGGAAGCCGAACTGACGCCGACGCGATTGCGGATCGCGATCGCCGCCGCGCGGGCACTGCCGCGCAGGCCCGTCGACATCCGGCTGGACGGCGCAGAAACGTTTACGCGTGCGCTCCCCGGCCTGCTTGCGGGCTCCGCATGACCGGCTGGGACGAGCTGCGCCGCGAACTCGACCTGTGGGCCGCGCGCGGCGAAGCGCCGGCGCTGTGGTGGCGCGACGACGACGCGGTCGAGCCGTCGACGGCCCTTGAGCGGGCGATGGCGCTCGCCGAGGCAGCTGCGGTGCCGCTCGCGCTGGCAGTCATACCCGCGGCAAACCGGCTTACCGCGGCGGATCTGAGCGGCCCGGTCACAGCGGTGCAGCACGGCTATGCGCACCGGAACCATGCCGGGCCGAAAGCGAAGAAGTGCGAACTGGGCGCCGAACGCCGCGCCGATCATGTGATCGCCGAACTGATGACCGGAAGGCATGTGCTGGAACAATCCTTCGGAGATTCCTTCCGGCCGGTCCTTGTGCCGCCCTGGAACCGGCTTGGCGCCCACCTGCCCGCGATGCTGCCGGAACTGGGATACATCGGCCTCAGCCGGTTCGGCGCGCGCGACCGGCCGGCGATCGGCGCCATGCGGATCGTCAACGCCCATATCGACATCATCGACTGGCAGGGAAGCCGCGGTTTCGTCGGCACCGAAACTGCGCTTGCCCGGACGGTCGGCCAACTGCGGGCACGCCGCGAAAGCGCGGCCGACCCGGCGGAAGCGACCGGCCTGCTGACCCATCACCGGGTGCACGACGCAGGCTGCTGGGACTTCCTCGAAAACCTGTTCGCAGTAACGGCCGCTAGCGGCCTCGCCAAGTGGCGCAGCGCTACGTCGTTGTTCTAGCCCGGAAACAGCGCGGAATGCGACGCCGGCCGTGACCCGGGCGCGGAATCCGGGCTAGGCTTGCGCCATGACCGTACTGCGCTATCCGCGGGCGACCTTGCGCAACGACTATATTCGCGCCGGCATCGGGGTGGCTCTATGCGTGCCGCTGGCCGTGATTTCCCGGGGCAGTTCGTTCGGATTCTGGTTATTCGTCGCCCTGATCGTGCTCTTCGCGGCCTTTGGCGCACGGACCTGGCTGCGCGCGCAGGCCGAATACAGATTGACCGAAGCCGGGCTCCTGCGCACAAATGCCGCGTTCAGTAGGAAGGTGGCGACCGGGGTTGCCTGGACCGAACTGTCCGGCCTGACGCTGCGCTTCTATCCTCTGCGCCGCGACAGGTCCGATGGGTGGATGCAACTGACCGTCCGGGCAGCCGGCGCGCGCCTGTCCATCGATTCGACGCTCGAGAATTTCGACGCGATCGCCGAAGCGGCGCTGGCTGCCGGATTGCGCAACGACCTGCCGATGACCCAGACGACCTTGGCGAACTTTCAGGCCCTGGGATTTTCGCCCGAAAAGCTTTCGGACTCCAACTGACCGTCAGGCGGGAAGAACGTGGCCGCACCACTGATCGAAATCCGCGACCTTCACGTCTCCTTCGCCGTGCATGGCGGGGAAGTGCCGGCGGTGCGCGGCGCCTCCTTCAAGATACCGGCCGGCGGCACGGTCGCGCTGGTCGGCGAGAGCGGCAGCGGCAAGACCGTCGTCTCCCAGACGCTGATGGGCATTCTGCCGAACAATGCGATCATCAAGCAGGGCGAGATCCTGTTCCGGGATCCGGACGGCGACGGCGGTGCAATCGACCTGGCGGCGGAAGACCCCGATGGCGCCCGCCTGCGGTCGATCCGCGGCGGTCGCATTTCGATCATTTTCCAGGAGCCGATGACGTCGCTGTCGCCGCTGCACACGATCGGCGACCAGGTCGGGGAAGCCTTGAGCCTGCACCGCACGGTCAACTCCAGAGAGCGGGACGAAGCGGTCGCCGATATGCTCGGCCATGTCGGCTTTCCCGATCCGAAGCGCGCCTTGAGAACCTATCCGTTCGAGCTGTCCGGCGGCCTTCGCCAGCGCGCGATGATCGCCATGGCGCTGGTGTGCCGGCCCGCGCTGCTGATCGCCGACGAACCGACGACGGCGCTCGACGTGACCATCCAGGCGCAGATCCTGAAGCTGATCCGCGATCTGCAGGCCGAGTTCCATATGGCGGTCCTGATGATCACCCACGATCTGGGCGTGGTCGCCAATGTCGCCGAAGAAGTCGTCGTGATGTACCACGGCGAGATCATGGAAATCGGCACGACCGAACAGATCTACGGCGACCCCCGCCACCCTTATCTCAGGGCCCTGATGAAGGCGGTGCCGCGCTTCGACATGGACCGCGGCGAGCGCCTGACCCCGCTGCGCGAAATCGAGGCGGACTCTGGCCACCTGCTGGCGGCGCGGACGCGACAGCCGGATGACGCCGACCGGGCCGGACCGCTGCTGAAAGTCGAGGACCTGGTCAAGAGCTACCGCATCCGCAAGGGCGGCAGGGCGGCGGCGGTGCGCGCGGTCGACCGCGTGAGTTTCGAAGTCCGGCATGGCGAATGCCTGGGTCTGGTCGGCGAGAGCGGCTGCGGCAAGACAACCCTGAGCAAGACGATCATGCGCGCCCTGACACCGGATTCGGGCCGGGTCGTCTACAACAAGGGCGGCGAATGGCGGGACGTGTTGACCCTGAAGGGCGAAGCGCTGAACGAATACCGCCGGGACGTGCAGTTCATCTTTCAGGACCCGTTCAGTTCGCTCAACCCGCGCATGACGGTGTTCGATATCGTCAGCGAGCCTTTGAAAATTCACCGCATCGGCGACGCCGGACACCGGCGGGAAATGATCGCCGAACTGTTGCGCCGGGTCGGCCTCGATCCGCGCTTCCTGAACCGCTATCCGCATTCCTTCTCGGGCGGCCAGCGCCAGCGCATCGGCATCGCGCGCGCCCTGGCGCTCAAGCCCGAACTGCTGATCTGCGACGAGCCGGTTTCGGCGCTGGACGTTTCAATCCAGGCGCAAATCCTGAACCTGTTGCGCGACCTGCAGACGGAGCTTGGCCTGACCTACCTGTTCATTTCACACAACCTGGCAGTCGTGAACTATGTCGCCGACCGGATCGCCGTCATGTGCGCCGGCCGCATTGTCGAAGTCGCCCGGGGCGAGACGCTGTTCCGCAACCCGGTGCATCCCTATACCAGGGCGCTGGTCGCGGCCGTGCCGGAACCGGACCTGAACCACCAGCTGGATTTCGCCGCCCTGATGGAAGGCAAGGCCTCCATGCCCGAAGCCTGGCCGGAGCCGTTTGCGCTGCGCGGCCCCGAACAGGCTGAAGTCTTCCACGATATCGGCGGCGGGCACCTCGTGCGCGCCTGGGAGAACGCCGTGCTGGACACCGGCAGCGACCGGGCGCAGGCAGGCCGATGACACTGTATCAGCGATGGATTGCCGGTGCAGCGCTGGCGGCGACGAGCCTCGCCGGCGCCGGCAGCGCGGCCCGGGCACAGCCCTATATCGAGCCGCCCTGGCTCAAACCAAAAATTGCAACAGGCGTCCTAGCGCCGATCGCGCTGCGATTGCCGGCGACGCCGTCGGTCGTATCCTATGCCGGCACGGCGAAAAAACCGGGCCGTTACGGCGGCTCGCTGACCATGCTGATGGCACGGGCCAAGGATACCCGGATGGCTGTGGTCTATGGTTACGCCCGTCTGGTGGCCTATGACGCCGAATACCGGCTGAAGCCCGATATCCTGGAGCGGTTCGAGGTGAAGGACGGCCGGACCTTCACCTTCACCCTGCGCAAGGGCCATCGCTGGTCCGACGGCGCGCCCTTCACCACCGAGGATTTCCGCTATTGGTGGGAAGATGTCGTTCACAACAGGGTGCTGTCGCGATTCGGCGTGCCCCAGGCCTTGCTGGTCGACGGCCGGAAGCCGAAGGTCGAGTTTCCCGACCGTTACACCGTTCGCTACAGCTGGACGAAGCCGAACCCCTATTTCCTGCCCGCGCTGGCCGGGCCGCGGCCGCTCTATCTGTACATGCCACGCCACTATATGCAGCGCTTCCACATCGATTACACAGAGAAGAAATTTCTCCGCAAAGTGACGAGGAACGGCCTGAAGCCGGACGGCTGGGCCAAGTTCCACCGCAAGCGCGGCCGGATGTACCGGTTCCAGAACCCGGCGCTGCCGACATTGCAGCCCTGGATCCCGACCACCGCGCCGCCGGCGGACCGTTATGTCTTCGTCCGCAATCCCTATTTCCACCGGATCGACCGCAACGGCCGCCAACTGCCCTATATTGACCGGCTGGTCTTCATCATCGCCGACAGCAAGATCGTCGCCGCCAAGGCCGGGGTCGGCGAGACCGACCTGCAGGGCCGTTATCTGCGCTTTACCGATTTCACCTTCCTCAAGCGCGGCGAAGCGCGGGGCAAGCACAGGGTCTATCAGTGGCAGACCGCGGTCGGCGCCCAGATTGCGCTCTATCCGAACCTGAACCACAAGGATCCGGTGTGGCGCGGATTGTTCGGCGATGTCCGCTTCCGCCGTGCGCTTTCCCTCGGCATCGACCGGCGGGAGATCAACAGGGTGATGTATTACGGGCTGGCCGCGGAGGGCGGCGATACCGTATTGCCGAGCAGTCCGCTGTTCCGGCCGGAATACCGCAACGCCTGGGCACGCTTCGATCCCGACCGGGCGAATGCCCTGCTGGACGAGATCGGCCTGATCCATCGCGACGGCGAGGGCTATCGCCTGCTGCCCGACGGACGGCCGCTCGAAATCATCGTCGAGGCGGCTTCGGAGGGCAGCGAATATACCGACGCGATGCGCCTGATTCAGGATTCCTGGCGCCGGATCGGCGTCCGCCTGTTCCAGAAAAACACGCGGCGCGAAATGTTCCGCCGGCGCGTCTATGCCGGCCTGACCCATATCGCGATGTGGACGGGGATGGATTACGCCGACGTCCGGGCGGACACGCCGCCGGTGGCATTGGCGCCGACCGACCAGGTCCAGCTCCAGTGGTCTCAATGGGGCCTCCATTATGCGAGCAAGGGCCGGTCGGGGCAGAAGCCGACCGATCCCGGCGCACTCCGGCTGATCGAGCTGCTGCGCCGGTGGGAGGCCGCCGGCTCGATGGCGCAACGGCGCAGTATCTGGCACCGGATGCTGAAGATTTCCGCGGACCGGGTCTATTCGATCGGCCTCGTCGGCGGCGTGATCCAGCCGGTCGTCGTGAACGTCAGCCTGCGCAACGTGCCGAAAACCGGAGTCTGGGCCTGGAACCCCGGGGCCCATCTGGGCATCTACCGGCCCGATACGTTCTGGTTCGCCAAGCCGTCCGGAGCGACCCGCTGACGATGCCGCACCGTCGCTCCGCCCGCCCGCACTGACCGGCAAGGCCGATGCTCCGCTATATCGCCCATCGCCTGCTGATCATGGTGCCGACCCTGATCGCGATCAGTTTCATCGTGTTCGTCGTCATCCAGCTTCCGCCCGGCGACTATCTGACGACACTGATCGAAGAGCTCCGGGAACTGGGCGAGCCGGCCGACCTGAAACAGATCGAGGCGCTGCGCGAGGAATACGGCCTCGACCGGCCCTTCCTGGTCCAGTATGTCCAGTGGGTCTTCGGGCTGGTCCAGGGCGATCTCGGTTATTCCTTCGAATACGAGCAGCCGGTGGCCGACGTGGTGGGCGACCGGTTGTGGCTCTCCTTTATCGTCTCGGTCGCGACCATCATTTTCACCTGGATCGTCGCCTTCCCGATCGGCGTCTACTCGGCGACCCACCAGTACAGCTGGGCCGACAATTCCCTCACCTTCATCGGCTTCCTGGGGCTGGCGACGCCGAACTTCCTGCTCGCCCTGGTCATGGTCTATTTCGCCAACGTCTGGTTCGGAACCGAGATCGGCGGCCTGATGGACGAGCGGTATATCGGCCAGCCGTGGAGCTGGGGGAAGATCGTCTCGGTCCTCGAGCATCTGTGGATCCCGGTCATCGTGATCGGCACGTCCGGCACCGCCGGCATGATCCGCCGCCTGCGCGCCAATCTGCTGGACGAGCTTCAGAAGCAGTATGTCGTGACCGGCCGGGCCAAGGGCCTGCCGCCGTTCCGGCTGCTGATCAGATATCCGCTGCGCATGTCGCTCAACCCGTTCATCTCGGATATCGGCGACCTGCTGCCCCAGGTGATTTCGGGCGCCGTCATCGTGTCGGTGGTGCTCAACCTGCCGACCACCGGCAAGATGCTGTATGAAGCGCTGCTCAGCCAGGACATGTATCTGGCCGGCTCCTTCCTGATGTTCCTCGCCCTGCTGACCGTGCTCGGCGTGCTGGTCTCCGATCTGGCGCTGGCCCTGCTCGATCCGCGGATCCGGCTCCAGGGCCGGGCGGAAAAATGAGCGGGCGCGCCGCCTCGCCGCCGGGACCGGCCAACGAACGGTTCGTTTCCGAAGCGCCGTTCGATCCGCATTCCATCGAGGCCCTGACCCCGGAACAGGAACGCTACTACCTGGCGGGCCAGTGGAAACTGATGTGGTGGAAGCTGCGCCGCCACAAGATCGCGGTGTTCTGCGGCGGCCTCCTGCTCTTCATGTATGTGTGCGCCATGGCTGCCGAACTGCTGGTCCCCTACAACATGGCGGCGCGGCACACCGGTTTCATCTATGCGCCGCCGCAGGCCGTGCGGCTGTTCCACGAAGGACGCTTCGTCGGGCCTTTCGTCTACGGGCTGAATTACAAGCTTGATCGCGAGACGCTGCAGCGAACGTATACGGTCGATCGTTCAAAAGTTTACCGGATCCGATTCCTGTGCCGGAGCGAAGCCTACCGGTTCTGGGGCCTGATCGAAATGGATGTCCGCCTGTTCTGTTCTGCGCGAGGCGGCACCCTGTTCCTGCTCGGAACGGACCGGATGGGACGCGACATGTTCTCCCGCCTGGCGATCGGTTCGCGGATATCGCTGACCATCGGCTTTATCGGCGTCGCGATCAGCTTTCTTCTCGGCATCGTCATCGGCGGGCTGGCCGGATATTACGGCGGTTGGGTCGATTCGATTGTCCAGCGCGTCATCGAGGTGCTGCGGTCCTTCCCGGTGCTGCCGCTGTGGATGGCGTTGTCCGCCGCGCTTCCAGTCACCTGGTCGCCCCTGTGGATCTATTTCGGCATTACCCTGATCCTCGGCCTGCTGGACTGGACCGGCCTGGCCCGCGCCGTGCGGTCCAAGCTGTTCGCCCTGCGGGAAGAGGACTTCGCGACGGCTGCGCAATTGATGGGCGCCAGCCCGAGCCGGATCATCGGGCGGCATCTGCTGCCCAGCTTCACCAGCCACCTGATTGCCTCGGCAACCCTCTCCATCCCGGCGATGATCCTCGGCGAAACGGCGTTGAGTTTCCTGGGCCTCGGCCTGAAGCCGCCGATCACAAGCTGGGGCGTGCTATTGTCAGAGGCGCAGAATATCAACGTTGTCGCGCTCTACCCCTGGTTGATGCTTCCGGTGGTGCCGGTCATCGTCACGGTGCTGACGTTCAATTTCCTGGGCGACGGCCTGCGGGACGCCGCCGACCCCTACAAGTGACGCCGGCCGGCCGGAATCAGTCGGCGGTGAGGTAGAGTAGATCGACCGGCCCGGAAACGCCGGCAACATCGGAAGCCGCGGCGCGCCGGTACCGTCGTGATGTCCGGAAGCCCTGGCGGACCGCGCGATCCATGGTCTCCGCCGTCATTACGATGCGGGCGTTCAGGCTTTTGCCATGCTTATCGAGTTTGGCCGCCAGGTTCACGGGATCGCCGATCACCGTGTATTCGAGGCGGCTCGCGTCGCCGACCGCGCCGAACACGACCGGACCGGCGGTCACAGCGACAGCCACCGGCAACGCCGGTTTGCCCGCCGCCCGGCGCGCCGCGGTCCACTGAACGGCAGCGTCGGCAACGGCTTCGGCGGCCCACAGAGCATCGGCCGCGTAGGTCGCCGCCGGCAGCGCGGCGCCGAAGGTTGCAAGAATTCCGTCGCCCATGAATTTGTCGATCGACCCGTGGTGTCTCTGGATCTCCGGCACCAGACGGGACTGGTACTCGGTCAGAATCTCGATCACCTCGTTGGCCGGCAACGTCGCCGCCCGGTCTGTGAATCCGCGGATATCGGTTGTCAGGATGGCGGCGTCGCGCTGCTGGCCCTCGCCGGCACGAATTTCTTCCTGTGCCTGGACGATCTGGTCCGCGATTTCGGGGCTGAAGAAGCGCGCCAGCGACGCGGCGGCCGCATGCTCCTCCGCGCCGCGTACCAGAGTCCGGCGGGCGCGCATGATGGCGACCGCCAGAATCGCGGTGACCAGCGCGATGGTGATGATCTTGTCGAATTCGGCGCCCAGCAGAATCCTGTTTGCGGTCAGATATTCGACGTAATCCCGGGTAACCGCCGACATCCCGCCGGAATAGAAAATCGCGTACCCGATCATGAACATCCAGCCTGCGGCTGCCGCGCAGCCGGCCAGCAAGACATAGCGTGAATCGAAACGGAGCGCGCGGATCGAGATGAACAGGAACACATAGAGCAGCGTCGGCGCCTTCAGATAGAAGGCCGGCGGCTGGTTATAGTCGATGTGAAACGACCAGATGATACCCAGCAGCAACAGCATATCCGCCACGACGGAGAGGGCGAGGAACCAGGCGGGGAGCCTGATCCGGTAGGACAGGGTGAGCCGCAGCAGGGTAAACAGGAAATAGGCCAGCAGCGCCCAGCCGATCGGTCGTTCGAAAACTGCGGTTTCGTGGGTTTTCGGCGACAACAGGAACAGCACGCCCAGGCCGACGATCACGGAGAGCTGGATCCAGCCGATCAGGCGCTCGCTGGCGTCGCGCTGGCGATCGATCGCTTCGCGGATGCGCGGCGCGACGTCGGCTTCGCCGCGGCCCCTAAGCAACGCAAACGCCGATCCGGCCGCAGCAATGGCGCTCGACACCGGGGTTTGTCGCGCTTCCTGTCGTTCCGGTGAATGCTGCATACGCATTGAATCCAGTATGCTCTCTGAATTGGACGAGGGATACATCCCGGATTCCGTCCGGGTGGTACGCGCCAAGGGGTCGATTCCCGCCTCTGTTTCTCGTCTCCCCTGGGGAATTCGATCCCGACACTCTCCCCCGGCGCAGCACCGTCGCGCTACGGGTGCAGCACCAGTCCTTCGCGGGCGACGACCGTCGACGCAAAGACACCCTGCGCCTCGTCTGCTATCCGGTCCATATCGTCGTCGGTATGTTCCGGCGCATGGTGAAATATGACGTAGCGGCCGACACCGCCGCGCCGGGCGAGCGCAGCGCCGGCCTCCCATGTCGAATGGCCCCACCCCTTGAAGGCCGGGTATTCCGCCGCCGTGTAGGTCGCGTCGTAGACGAAGAGGTCGGTGCCTTCGATCAGGTCGAGAATGTTGGTGTCGATTTCGCCTTCGACATGTTCGGTATCCGTGACATAGCAGATCGACCGGCCGCCCCATTCGATCCGGTAGCCGGTCGCGCCGTTGGGGTGGTTGAGCGGCGCGGTAAGGATGGCAACGCCCGGGCGGAGATCGAGTCTATCGCCAGCGCGAAATTCCTCGAAGCTGATGTCGGCGCCGACAGCTTCCAGCGGCACCGGGAAGATCGGTGCCTCGATCAGGCGGAGAAACACGTCGCGCAGACGGACTTCGTTGTCCCACAGGTGGCCGGCATGGATGCGCAACCGGTTGCCGGTCTTGAACAGCGGGATGAAGAAGGGCATCCCCGCGATGTGATCGATATGCGTATGGGTCAGCAGAATGTCGGTATCGACGGGTCCCGCGGCGTCCAACTCCGCCCCCAGAGCGCGCAGACCGGTTCCTGCATCCAGAATGAACAGGTGGCCCGCACAGCGGATTTCGAGGCAGGACGTGTTGCCCCCGTAGCGGGAGTACTCGGCGCCTGGACAGGCGACCGTGCCGCGGACGCCGCGGAAGCGGACGAAAAAGTCTTCGCGGCTCGGGGCGCTTGCTGCGCTCATCGGTGCATGCGTTCTTTCGCGGGCCGGCGCCGGTTTCGGCAAACCACCGGGCCGCCGCTCAGGGTGCCAGCCGGTACCCGCCCGGCTCGGTCACCAGAATTTCAGCCTGGCCCGGGTTCTTTTCGATTTTCTGGCGCAACCGGTACACGTGGGTCTCCAGCGTATGGGTGGTGACGTTGGCATTGTATCCCCACACGTCGGTCAATAGCGTCTCGCGCGACACCGTTTCCCCGTTCGCGCGATAAAGGAATTTGAGAATCGCCGTTTCCTTTTCGGTGAGTCTCACCTTCTGCCCCGTCTCATCGGCAACCAGAAGCTTCATGGCCGGCCTGAACGTGTAGTGGCCGATCGTAAAGACCGCGTCCTCGCTCGCCTCGTGCTGCCGCACATGGGCCCGGAGCCGCGCAAGCAGCACGCCGAGCCGGAACGGCTTGGTGACATAGTCGTTGGCGCCGGCGTCCAGGCCCAGAATGGCGTCGGCGTCGCTGTCGGCGCCGGTCAGCATGATGATGGGTGCCTTGACTCCGTTGCGGCGCAACAGGCGGCATAATTCGCGGCCGTCCATGTCGGGCAGGCGAACGTCCAGCAACACGGCATCGTACCGCGCATCCTTGACCCTGCTCAACGCCTCCTCCGCGCTGACCGCAACATCGGTCGCAAATTCCTCGTGCAGCCGGAATTGTTCAACCAGCGATTCCCGGAAGTCGGTATCGTCATCGACCAGGAGAAGCTGCTTACCGGGACCGGGCTGGCGTTTGTTCACTGGCTAGGCCTGCAAATTCCGCTTATCGATCAGGTACGGGCGACCGCAGCCGCGCCGACGAATATCGGTTAACAAGATAGGCACGGAACCCCCTTCTGCACAATAAGTTCCGGCGATATTGCGACCCCATTTGCCGACGTACTTCATATGGGAGGCACTACGCGGGGGCCGCCGGGCGCGGCGCCGTTCTGGGACCGAAAATGGCGGTGCCGATGCGGACATGGGTTGCGCCCTGTTCGACAGCGGCGCCGTAATCGGCGCTCATGCCCATGCTGAGGCACGGCAAGGCCTGCACCCGGGCGAGATTGGCCAGAAGAGCGAAATGGGGCGCCGGCTCCTGGTCGACCGGAGGCAGGCACATCAGGCCGGTGACGGACAGACCCAGGCCGCGGCAATGCGCGACGAACGACTCCGTTCCGCCTGGCTCGACGCCGCCTTTTTGCGGCTCTTCTCCGGTATTGACCTGAACGTAACAGTCGATCCGACGGTTCTGCCGCGCCTGTTCCCGGGCGATCGCCGCTGCGAGCCTCGGCCGGTCGACCGTTTCGATCGTATCGAACAGCGCCACGGCGTCAGCGGCCTTGTTGGTTTGCAGGTGGCCAATCATGTGGAGCCGTATGTCCGGAAAGCGGGTTTTCAGTTCGGGCCACTTACCCTGCGCTTCCTGGACGCGGTTCTCGCCGAACAGCCGGTGGCCGGCATCCAGAACCGGCCGAATGGCCTCAGGACTCCACGCCTTCGTCACGGCAACCAGGGACACCGCGTCGGCGGGCCGCCCGGCCTGCCGGCACGATTCGCGGATCGCGTTCAGGACGCTGGCGAGATTTTCTCGAGCGCTCATCTTCCGGTTAGCTTGAAGCCGCCGGCCCCATAGTCAAGCGTGCGGCCGGAACGGTCCGGCATGGCGCCCGGACCGGACTTTGCCGCAGGTCGCGATATCGGATATACCGAGTTCGCCGCTGATCGCTGGATTGGCCGGCGGCGGCGATTTCCACCGTTTGAAAGTGAACGCCATGATCGGACGCGGCACCCGTACCGAACCGAAAATTGCGTACAGGCCGGGATTATTGCCTGTGCGCCGCCTTTGCCCGGCCGCAGCCGTCGCCACGCTGTCTCTGGCCCTGCTTCTGACCGGGTGCGCCAAGGAGGAGCCGCGGACGGGCACTGCCGTGAATATTTTCGAGCGATACGCGCACGCCCGGGCGATTCGCCCCAACCCGGATCTGTGGGTCGCGGCCGATAACCAGCTCGGTTTCGTCCGGAAGAGAATGTCCGATCCGTTCGGCGGGGTGCTGGCGACGGACTGGTACAGGCCAAAAGATGCGCCGGGCGAACGGCTGCGCGTGACGGTCAACATTCTCGGCCCGGACCTTGAGGCCAGGAATCTGCGGATCGCCGTCATCAGGCAGGTGCGACGCGGCGGAGTCTGGCGCAACCGGCCGGTCAGCGCGTCCACTGTCGCCACGTTGCATACGACGATCATGCGGGCCGCGCGTTTCCGCGCTGCCGCAAAGGGCACCTGATTCGGCAGCATTCGCGGCGGCAGCAGTAGACGGGCCCGCCGAAAGGCCGACAAGCGGAGTTTCGCCGAAGATGGCGCGCTACAGTTTCCGAGAGGCGGAGCCGAAATGGCAAAAGGCCTGGGACGAGGCCGGCTGTTTCGCGGCTGAGGCCGATCCCGGCAAGCCGAAATATTATGTCATGGAGATGTTCCCCTATCCGTCGGGGAAGATCCACATGGGTCATGTCCGCAACTACACGCTGGGGGATGCCGTGGCCCGCTACCGCCGGGCCCGGGGGTTTAACGTCATCCACCCTATGGGATGGGACGCCTTCGGCCTGCCCGCGGAAAATGCCGCGATCGAGCGCGGCGTCCATCCGCGTGACTGGACCTACGACAATATTGCCACGATGCGGCGCCAGCTGAAGCGGATGGGGCTGTCGCTCAACTGGGACCGCGAAATCGCCTCCTGCCATCCCGGCTACTACGTCCACCAGCAGAGCATCTTCCTGGATTTCCTCGAAAAGGACCTCGCGTATCGCAAGGAATTCTGGGTCAACTGGGATCCGAAGGACGGAACCGTTCTCGCCAACGAGCAGGTGATCGACGGAAAAGGCTGGCGTTCGGGCGCGGTCGTTGAGCGGCGCAGGCTGTCTCAGTGGTTCTTCCGCATCACCCGCTATGCCGATGAGCTGCTCGATGCGCTCGAATCGATGGAGCGCTGGCCGGAAAAGGTCCGGACGATGCAGGAAAACTGGATCGGCCGGTCCGAAGGCGCCCGGGTCCGGTTCCCGATCGTCGGCCGGGACGGCGAGGCGCTCGAGGTCTTCACGACCCGGCCCGACACCCTGTTCGGCGCCTCTTTCTGCGCGCTGGCGCCGAACCATCCGTTGAGCGAGGAGCTTGCGCGGAACGATCCCGCCCTGCAGGCCTTTGTCGCCGAATGCCAGCGCATCGGCACCAGCGAGGCCGCCATCGAAGCGGCCGAGAAAACGGGCTACCGGACCGCGGTCGAGGTCGAGCATCCGTTTGTCGAAGGCATGACCCTGCCGGTCTACGTCGCCAACTTCGTCCTGATGGAATACGGCTCAGGGGCAATTTTTGGCTGTCCGGCCCACGATCAGCGCGATCTGGAATTCGCCCGGAAATACGATCTGCCCGTGCTCCCGGTTGTCGCCCCTCTTGTCGAGGGTGAGGCGCAGCCCATCGAAATCGGCGGCGAAGCCTATCTCAGGAAGGACGGTGGCGCGGTTGTCGTCAATTCGGACTTCCTCAACGGTCTCGAGGTGCCGGCCGCCATCCGCGCCGCCATCGACCGGCTGGAAGCCGACGGCACGGGCACGGGCACGATCCAGTACCGCCTGCGCGACTGGCTGATTTCCCGCCAACGCTACTGGGGCTGCCCGATCCCGACGATCCATTGCGATGCGTGCGGCATCGTGCCGGTGCCGCGCGATCAGCTGCCGGTGACGCTGCCCGAGGACGTGACGTTCGACGCGCCCGGCAATCCGCTGGACCGCCACCCGACCTGGAAGCATGTCGACTGTCCGCAATGCGGCGGCGCGGCGCGGCGCGACACCGACACCATGGACACCTTCGTCGATTCGTCCTGGTATTTCGCGCGCTATTGCTCGCCGCGCCATGCAGGAGCGCCGGTCGACAAGGCGGCGACGGATTACTGGCTGCCGGTCGACCAGTATATCGGCGGCGTGGAGCACGCGATCCTGCATCTGCTCTATTCGCGTTTTTATGTCCGCGCCATGTCCGACACAGGATCGCTGAACGGCCTCGAGGAGCCGTTCGCCGGCCTCTACACCCAGGGCATGGTCTGCCACGAAACCTATCGCGACACGGCGGGCAACTGGCTGTACCCGGACCAGGTCGTCAGGGACGGCGAGACGGCGCGTCTCGCCGATTCCGGCGAGTCGGTCACGATCGGCCGGTCGGAATCGATGAGCAAGTCGAAGCGGAACACCGTCGACCCGGAGGCCATCATCGAAACCTACGGCGCCGATACGGCCCGGCTCTTCATGCTTTCGGATACGCCGCCGGACCGGGACATGGACTGGACCGAGGCCGGCATCGACGGTGCCTGGCGCTATATGAACCGATTGTACCGGATGGTCGTCGATCCGCCCGTTGCGGTGCCGCCGCCCGGGACGCCGCCACCGGCAGCCTGGAGCGATGCTGCATTGGCGCTGCGCCGGGCGGCCCACAAGACCATCGCCGGCGTGACCGACGATTTCGAGCGGTTTCATTTCAACCGGGCGGTCGCCCGGATCCGCGAGCTGACCAATACTCTTGCCGATACGGCGCCGGCCGGCGGGGCGGCCGATGGCGCCGACATGGCCTGGGCGATGCGCGAGGGGCTGGAAACGGCGGTTCGCCTGATCGCTCCCATGACCCCGCATGTCGGCGAGGAACTGTGGCGGAGTCTGGGACACGATACGCTGCTGGCAACCCGCCCCTGGCCGGAATGCGATCCGTCGCTTACGGTCGACGACACGGTCACCATCGCCGTTCAGGTCAAGGGCAAGCTGCGCGGTACGATCGACCAGCCGGCCGGGGCGGACCGGACGGCGGTCGAAGCCGCCGCGCTGGCGCTGCCAGCGGTTGCCCGGCAGGTTGCGGGGCGCGACATTCGGAAGATCGTCGTTGTGCCCGACAGGATTGTGAATATCGTGGTCTGATGCCGCGGCGCCGGCCCTGTCTGCCGGCGCGCGAAGGACGATGGACGGAGTGAAATTGAGGACAACGCGCTGCCGCGTCGCCGTCGCCGGATCGATCCCGGCGACGGTTCTGGCGATGGGCCTGGCGGGATGCGGTTTTGAGCCGCTCTACGCAGACAGGACGGCGCGCGGCAGCGTCTCGACCGATGTTGCATCGGTCCGCATTGCCCCGATTCCGGACCGGACCGGACAGATCCTCCGCAACGAGCTGATCGATCGGCTCAACCCGTCCGGCGCGCCGGCCGATCCGCGCTTTACCCTGGATGTGCGCGTCGCTGTGGCCAAGCTCGAACTCGGCATCCGCAAAGATGAAACGGCGACCCGCACGAGCCTGCGTTTCCGGTCGACATTCCGCCTGCGGGACAGGAGTTCGAACGCAATCGTATTTTCCAGCCGTGCGGCCACCGTCACCTCCTACAATATCGTCGACAGCGAATATGCCACGATCGCTTCGGAGCGCGCGGCGTGGCGGCGGGGCCTGGCCCTGATCGCGGACAGCATCGCCCTGCGCGTCGCGGCCTATTTCAACCGGTTGCGGTCGCTGCGCCGGCGCCAGTAGCCCGCACCGGGGCGTCGAACATGGAGGTCAAGCCTGCCGGGGCGAAGCGCTTCATCGCGAAGCCGCCGTCCGACATTCGCCTGTTCCTCTTGTTCGGGGCCGATGAAGGGCTGATCCGGGAACGCGGCGATGCGCTGGTCCGGCAGGTCGTTCCGGAGCCCGGAGATCCGTTCCGTCTCGCCGATCTGGACGGCGATGCGGTCAATGCCGATGCCGCGCTGCTCTATGACGAGGCGACTGCGCTTGCCTTCGGCGGCGGGCAGCGGGCGGTCAGGGTCCGGCGGCTGACCGGACGGATCGCTGAAGCGGTGATTGACATGGTCCGGGAACCGGCCGGGGAGGCGCGGATTGTCCTCGAAGCGCCCGGCGCCAACCGGAAGAGCGCGATCGTAGCGGCTGCGATCGGATGCGCCGCGGCGGCGGCGGTGCCCTGCTACCATGACGACGGCCGGGCGCTGCCGGAGCTGGTGCGGGAGATCATGAGGGAGGCCGGTCTCCGGCCCGGACCCGGCGTCGTCGACTATGTCGCGGACCGCGCCGGCGGCGACCGGGCGCTGACGCGGCGCGAGATCGAGAAACTGGCGCTTTTTGTCGGCGCCGTCGCCGAAGAGCGGCCGGACGCCGGATCGGGCGGCGGGCAGGCGGCGGAGCCGAAGCCGGTCGATCTCGCACAGGCGCAGTCCGTGGTCGGCGATACGGCCCTGCTGACCCTCGATTCTCTGGTCGACGCTACCTTCGAAGGACGGATGGCCGATATCGAGCGGATGCTGCAGCGGGTCCGGCAGGAAGGCGTGGCATCCGGGACGATCCTGCGGGCCATGGCGGGCCATGCGGTGCGGCTGGCGCGCCTTCGCGGCCTGGTGGGGACAGGCCTCGATCCGGTTTCAGCGGCCCGCCGGCTCAGGCCGCCGGTGCACTTTTCCCGCCAGGGAAGCCTGGCGCGGCAGGCGCGCATACCGCAGCGCGTGCTGGCTGCCGCGATGGAGCGCATTGCCGAGGCGGAACGGCTGACCCGGCGGTCCGAACTGCCCGATACGGCAGTCTGCGACCGGGTCCTGAGCGGGATCGCGGCGGCGGTGCGCCGGGGCTGAGCGCGCTTTTCGGCCGGCTCAGGATTTTCCGAGCAGCCGGGCGAGTAGATCGTCGAGCTGTTCGAGGGATGCGTAGCGGATCGCGACCTGGCCGCCGGGGCCCTTGTGGTCGATGGCGACGCTCAGGCCCAGACGCGCCTCCAGCTCGCGTTCCAGAGCCAGCGTATCGGCATCCTTCCCGACCGGCGGAACGGCCCGGCCGGCGGAACGCTTCGCGGATTTCCGGCGGCCCGATTGCGCCAGCCGCTCGGCCTGGCGCACCGACAGGCCGTCTTCGACGATCGTCGCGGCAAGGGCGTCCGGATCGCCGGCAGACAGCAGCGCCCGGGCATGGCCGGCGGTCAGGGCGGCGGAATCGAGCAATTGCTTCACGCCGTCGCTCAGGTTGAGCAGGCGGAGGCTGTTGGCGACATGGCTGCGGCTCTTGCCGACGATCTTTGCCAGCGCCTCCTGGGTATAGCCGAATTCGGCGATCAGCCGGCTGTAACCCTCGGCCTCCTCCAGCGGCGTCAGGTCCTGGCGCTGGACATTTTCGACAATGGCGGCTTCGAGCGTCTCCCGGTCGGACAAATCGTGAACAATTGCCGGAATGTCGCGCAATCCGGCGCGTTGCGCGGCCAGCCAGCGCCGCTCGCCCGCGACGAGCTCCCAGCATCCCGCCTCGTCGGGGTGGCGCCGCACGAGAACCGGCTGAAGCACGCCCTTCTCGCCGATCGACGCGGCGAGGGCCTGCAGCTCTTCCTCGCCGAAATTGCGGCGCGGCTGAAATTTTCCCGGCCGGACATCGCCGATCGGCAGCCGGTGGACGCTTTCGCCCGCCGCGCCGGGCGGCGCGGCGGCTGGTTCCGGCGTTTCCCGCTGCGCCCGGCCCGGCTCCTGCGCAAGCCCGTCGCTGCCGAGCAGCGCGTCGAGGCCGCGTCCAAGGCCGCGGCGCCGGCCTCCGCCCTCATTCATTGATGAATGCTCATTTTATCAAGGTCCCGCTCGCGCAAAACCACTTCGCGAGCCAGGTGGGCATAGGCCATCGCACCGGCGCAGCGCAGGTCGTAGAGCAGGACGGGCTTGCCGTGCGACGGCGCTTCGGAGACCCGGACATTTCTTGGAATGATTGTTTCATAAACTTTCGAACCGAAGCAATTCCGTACATCCTCGGCCACCATACCGCTTAGTCTGTTGCGCCTGTCATGCATGGTCAGCACAACGCCCTGAATGTCGAGATTGTTATTGAATGAGGCCTTGATCCGATTGATGGTGCGGACAAGATGGCTGACGCCCTCCAGGGCGTAATACTCGCATTGCAGCGGGACGAGGACGCCATCGGCGGCAACCAGCGCGTTGAGGGTCAGCAGGCCGAGCGCGGGCGGGCAGTCGATCAGCACATAGTCGTAGGGCGCCGTGTGCCCCCCGAGCGCATCGGCGAGCGCATCGGCGAGCCGGTATTCGCGGCGTTCCGCCTGGACCAGCTCGATTTCAGCGCCGGACAGGTGCATCGAGGTCGGCGCGAGAAAAAGGTCCGGTACCTCGGTCTCGATGACGACCTCGTCCAGCGCCGCCTCGCCGATGATCAGATCGTAGCTGTCCGGCTCCCGGGTGCCGGGCGCGGTGCCGAGGCCGGTCGTCGCGTTCGCCTGGGGATCGAGATCCAGCAGCAGCACCCGCAGGCCGCAGGCGGCCAGCGCGGTGCCGAGATTGATCGCCGTCGTCGTCTTGCCGACGCCGCCCTTCTGGTTGGCGACCGCCAGGATTCGCGCCGGCCGGCCGGAGGCGCCGCCCAGGCGCCGGGCCGGCTTTTTTTGAGCGGCCGCTCCATTTTCCGGCATGGCGTTAAATTTTAACACGGGCGATCCTTTCAATGCTCAGCACACGTCCGCCCGGATGGGTGACGCTGTCGAATTGCGTGATCGCCATTTTCCAACATTTAGTAGATGAAATCAATTCTTTCTCAATATTTTGTCCCTTGAGGAGCAAAAACTGCGGGTTATCCACAGACCAGCCGCTCGCCAGATCGAGCAGATCCGGCAATGGCGCCAGCGCCCGGGCGGTCACGACATCCGCTTCCGGCCGCGCCGGGTCCCGCGCGACGTCCTCGATGCGCGCGGCGAGCACCGCGACATCGGCCGACAACTCCGCTGCCGTCGCCGATAGAAACGCCGCCTTCCGCGCATCGGCTTCGATCAGGGTCACGTCCAGCTCCGGCCGCAACAGCTTCAGCACCAGGCCGGGGAACCCGGCGCCGCTGCCGAGGTCGACGATGCGGCGCGCGCCCTTGTGCAGATGCGCGGCGAGCTGGGCGCTGTCGGCGAAATGGCGCCGCCAGATATCGTCCAGCGTCGACGCCCCGACCAGGTTGACCCGGCGCTGCCAGCGGCGCAGCGCCGTTTCGTAGCGGACGAATCGCGCGCATGTTTCACGTGAAACACCGAACGCGGCGGCGAAATTCTCCGGCCCGTAGCCGCTGGCGCTTCCGGTCACGCTTCCGGTCACGCTTCCGGTCCCGGGCCCGGTCATCGCGCGGCCCGGACATCGCACGGCCCGGGCGGTCGCCTCACGCAGCCCTCCGGCGCTCGACGACCTGCAGCAGGGCGGTCAGCGCCGCCGGCGTCACGCCGGAGATCCGCGCCGCAGCCGCGAGCGTCGCCGGCCGCGCCGCGCCCAGCTTTTCCCGGACTTCGCTCGACAGGCCGCCGATCGAGCCATAATCCAGGTCCGGTGGCAGCTTGAGCGCCTCGTCGTTGCGGAACGCCCGGATATCCGCGACCTGGCGGTCGAGATAGCCGGCATAGCGGCCCTCGATCTCGATCTGCTCGGCCACGTCCCGGTCGAGCCCGCCCAACTCCGGCCAGACCGCGGCCAGCCGGGCCAGATCGACATCCGGATAGCGCAGCAGGTCGAGCGCCGAGCGGCGCACACCGTCGCGATTGACCGCGAAACCCCGCGCGGCCAGGGCGTCCGGCGTCATGGCCAGCCGCTGCGCCAGCGCCAGCGCCCGTTCGAGCCGGGCCGCCTTGTCCGCGAAGCGCCGCGCCCGTTCCGACGACACGAAGCCCCGGTCGATGCCCCGTTGCGTCAGGCGCAGATCGGCGTTGTCGGCGCGCAGCAGCAGCCGGTACTCGGCGCGCGAGGTGAACATGCGATAGGGCTCGCGCGTCCCCAGCGTCACCAGGTCATCGATCATGACGCCGATATAGGCGTCGGCCCGGTCGAGCACGAAGTCGCCGCCGCCGGACGCCGCGAAGGCGGCGTTGAGCCCGGCGACCAGGCCCTGGCCGGCGGCCTCCTCGTAGCCGGTCGTGCCGTTGATCTGGCCGGCGAGGTACAGGCCGGGCAGCGCCCGGCATTCCAGGGTCGGCAGGAGCGCCCGCGGATCGACGAAATCGTATTCGATGGCGTAGCCGGGCTGCAGGATCGCCGCCTTTTCCAGCCCGCGAATCGCGCGAACCATGCGGAATTGCACGTCTTCCGGCAGGGAGGTCGAGATGCCGTTCGGATAGACCGTGTGGTCGTCCAGCCCTTCCGGTTCGAGGAATATCTGGTGGCTGCCGCGCTCCGGAAAGCGCACGACCTTGTCCTCGATCGACGGGCAATAGCGCGGCCCCACGCCCTCGATCTGGCCGGAAAACAGCGGCGCGCGGCCGATATTGGCCCGGATCTCGGCATGGGCCGCTTCGTTGGTGTGGGTGATATGGCAGACGGTCTGCGGCACGTCGATCCGGCCGGTCATGAAGGAGAAGGGGGTCGGCGGATCGTCGCCGTCCTGCACCTCAAGGGCCGCCCAATCGATCGTGCGGCCGTCGAGCCGCGGCGGCGTGCCGGTCTTCAGCCGGCCGAGCGGCAGGCCGAAGCGGTCCAGCGTCGCCGCCAGCCGGGTCGCGGGCGGCGCGTCGATCCGGCCGGCCGGCCAGCTCTTCTCACCCAAATGGATGACGCCGCGCAGGAAGGTCCCGGTCGTAATGACGACGGCGCCGGCGCGGATCGTCCGGCCGTCCTCGAGCACGACGCCGGCACAACGGCCCCCGCCGTCGATCGCCAGGTCGCCGGCGGCGCCCTCGACGATGTCGAGGCCCGGCTGCTCGGCCAGGATTGCCTGCATCGCCCGGCGATACAGCTTCCGGTCGGCCTGGGCCCGCGGTCCGCGCACCGCCGGGCCCTTGCTGCGGTTGAGGATGCGGAACTGGATGCCGGCCCGGTCGATCGCCCGGCCCATGACGCCGTCCAGGGCGTCGATCTCGCGCACCAGATGGCCCTTGGCGAGTCCGCCGATCGCCGGGTTGCACGACATGACGCCGATGGTGTCGCGGCGGTGGGTCAGCAAGACGGTGCGGGCGCCGGCGCGCGCCGCGGCCGCCGCCGCCTCGCAGCCGGCATGGCCGCCGCCGATGACGACGACATCCGCGTTCCTGGTGCCCGACTCCGTCATGGGCGCAGACATTGCACGGCCGGCCGCGGAGTCAAGCACGGCGGCCGGTCCGGCGGCCCGCCGCCGCAAGCGTTCGTTCGGACGAGGCCCGTGTCCGCCGCCCTGTTTCACGTGAAACACCGTCCGGCGGCGTCCCTCGACACCATCGAAAATGTCATGAAATGTCATGATCCGCCGCGGCCCGAAATAAAACAGACAGGTCTATATTCTTGCATTTTTTTCGCCCCCGAGCCGCTTTCCCGGCCAAAAATCCGCAAAAATCCGCCATTCCCGCCCGACGGTCGCGCGCAAGCGGCGAAGTTCTGTGCATTATTTCCAGCCTGCCGCCTTCAAACGGCCACGCGAATGGGGCAACACGGTCGCGGCGCAAGCGGCGGGATGTTTGAGGTGTGTCATGGAATGTCATGGTCCGTCATGTCTTTCCGTTTCCGGCCAACCCCGGGCATCGATGCGTTCCCCCCTCCCCTTGGGGGAGAGGGTTAGGGGGAGGGGTCCGCTGACGCTGCCGCAGACCTTGAACCCGGCATCGGCGCCGCGCCCGACAACCCCTCCCTTGGCCCCTCCCCCAAGGATTCCTCTGCGAAAAGCGGCGGACGGGATCCGACAGGCAAATACAACGCTTCTCCCCCCCCCTCTTCAGAGGGGGAGGTCAGGTGGGGGTGGCGCGTCGCCCGTTTCCGTAGCGGGGCGCGCAGCGCCGCAAGGCGCTTCTCAGCGGTCCGTTACGGCACCCCCATCCCCTTCGCTGCGCTCAGGGACTTCCCCCTCTGAAGAGGGGGAAGGACAAGATGCGGCCGCCTGGCCCTTTTCGCAGAGGAATCCCAAGGGGAGGGGGATTCGAGCGGCGCCCTTGGAGGATGTGCCGCAAGGTCGGGAAATGTCATGTTTTGCCGTGTTTCGTTGCGTTTCCGCGCCGGCATCGCGGGCGGGCGCGCGGTCCATTGCCTCGATCTCGGCCTGGGCGGCGGCGAACCAGTCGTCCTCCGGTGCGGCCGGAATTTCGTGTGTCGGGTCGTCCGCCGGCTCGCGCCCGGCGTCGTCCGCCGGGTTCTGCGCCGCCGCTTCCGGCGCCGGGTCGGCCCCGGCCGGTTCGTCCGCCGGTTCGCCCGCGGGGCCCGCCGGCGGTTCGGCGTAACTTGCCTTTATTTCCTCGTCCAAGGCCAGCACCGCCTCGCTCCACGGGTCGTCCGGCCGCCAGCCCGCGCGCCTTTCCTGCATCCAGAGGCTCTCGGACGTGTCGATTTCCCTGTCGTCGCCCGGCTGGAGGTCCGGGCCGGTCCGCGGCACCGGGAGCCCGCCGCGCGCGTAGCGCTCCTCCGGCGGATCGTCGGCCACCGCCACGGCCCCGCCTTCCGGAACCCTTTCCGGCGCGGCGTCCGCCACGGCCTGCAACACGGTCGGCCTCGGGGCGGTCACGAGCGCGCGCCCGAGCGCCCGGCGGTCTTCGATGGCGTTCTCAAGAATCCGGTCGGCTTCCGCTTCGGATCCGGCGTCGGCACTGGACTCCCGCACCGGCAGGCCGGCGGCGATCCGGCGCCGGGCACGCTCGCGCTCCGCCCGGTCCCGCCCCATGCGCACCGCGCCGGCCAGCGGCCCGTCCGGCAGGCCGACCTCCGCGGTGGCGTCGATCCCGGTATAGTGCATGCCCAGCTCGCCGAACTCGTCCTCGCCGGGCATCGGCCACAGCGCGCCCCGGTTGGCCGTACCCGCGCCGCCCAGGCCCGAAAGCGCCTCCTGCTTCCGAATGACCAGATACATGAGCCAGGCCGAACCCCGCGCGGCCGCCACGTCCCAGGCCTGTTCGAGGCGCGCCAGCAGGATCCGCGCCTCCGCCCGCTCCGCTTCGCGCCAGAGCATGCGAATCTGGCGCACCCGCCCGATAATATGGGGCCGCTGCAGCAGCGCGTGGCCGGTCTGCCGCGCCGATTTCAGGGCATAGCCGGACCGGCGCGCGGCGTCGGCGGCGTTGCCGGTCGCCACGAAATGCCGGCAGAACGCCTCCTGCCGGCTCGACAGGACGGGAAAGCGCTCTTCCACGGGATCCATCTCAGGCGCTGGATAGGGATGCGTCACGATAACTCTCCAATATTCGCTGTTTGTTCCATCCCGGAAGATACGCACTGTTTCCTATATTCTCAAGTATTATTTCTCGATTCAGGTAACAAAGTGCGCAAAATCCCCTTCCCTTGGATTCTTCTGCTCGCCCCCATCCCGTCATTCCGACCGGAGCGCCCCGGATTTAGTCCGGGGCGCGCAGCAGCCTGCCCTGAGCGAAGTCGAAGGGGAGGAATCTCAGCAGGACTACGGGTTTCCTGCGGGTGGGATCGAGCCGGGATTCCTCCGCTGCGCCCGGGCCCGCGGGGCCGCGGCTCCGGTCGGAATGACGACGAGGGGTTTCGCAGAGGAATCCTTGGGGGAGGGCGCGGGCAGCACGGGAGGCGGGTCGTGCGCGCCCGCGGCGTTGCCATTCGACGGCATCGTTGCATTGCCCGTACCGATACCGCTACGCTCGCCGCAGCGGGAATGCGCCAATCGATTGACACGGGAGATGACGATGCTGCGAACCTGCGCCGCGCTGGCTGCGGCCGTTCTGGTTCCGGGAACGGCCGGGGCCAAGGAACTGAAGCCCAAATTCGGCAATATCGACGGCGTCTACTACTCCGACGTGTCGGGCAACCGCGACGCCTGCCGGCAGGCGATAAAGAACAAGATCGCCCTGTGCCGGCAGAACACGAATTTCGAGAGCAATACGAAGAACCGCAAATACAAGGGCTGCCTGCCGATCTTCCGGCGGCAGTCGCAAAGCTGCGTCGTCCATTTCCGGCACCAGATGAGCAAGTGCAACCTGTCCGGCGCGGCGCGGATTACCGATTTCACCGGCTTCGGCTGCAAGGCGACGAAGACGGTGGTCGAGGAGGGCGGCGGGCCGGGCATTTCCCCGCTGGACCGGCGGATGGCGGCGCGCACCCGCGTCAACCTGCGCGCCGGGCCGGGCACGAACCATCGGGTCGTCGGGTCGCTGGCGGCTGGCCAGGCGGTGCAGGCGACCGGCCGGGCCGGCGACTGGCTGCGAATCTCTCTGCAAGGCCGCACCGCCTTCGTGCATGGAAAATTCATGGTCGCGTCGGCGGGCTCTCAGGCCCCGGCACGGCAGAACCGCGGGGCGGCGGCCGGCCTGTCGCCGAAATGCCCTGGGATGCGCAAGGGCGCCAGGTGCTGGAACGAACTCTCCAACAAGCCCGGCTGCTATATCTTCGATCCCAATTACGAACCGCCCGAGACCGCGACCTGGTCCGGAGCCTGTTCCGGCGGCGTCGCCGTCGGGCGAGGGACGTGGGGATGGCGGACATCCCGCAGCACCGGCGAGGCAACGGGGACGCTGGTCCGCGGCAAGCTGCAAGGCAGGTGGGTCTTTCGCTTCGCCAACGGAAAAGTCTACGAAGGCCCTTATGTGGACGGCAGAGCGCACGGCAGGTGGGTCTCCCGCGACGCCAAAGGTCGCTGCCAAATGTGGCGCTTCAGGCGAGGGAAATTGTCAGGACCGGTGAAACGCTGCTGACCACGCGGCCGGACTTTTTCGCCAGCGGCCAGCGCGCCGCTGTCGCGCAACGGGGAAGAGAAAGATGAGATACAGAAATGCCGGCTTCGCCATGTGTGTGGTCGTCACGGCGCTGCTGTCTGCCGCCGGGCCCGCCTCCGCCAAGGAGCTGAAACCCAAATTTGGCGATATCGGCGGCGTCTACTATTCCGACGTTGCGGGCAACCGCGAGGCCTGCCGGCAGGCCATAAAGAACAAGATCGCCCTGTGCCGCCAGAACACGAATTTCGAGAGCAACACCAAGAACCGCAAATACAAGGGCTGCCTGCCGATCTTCCGGCGGCAATCGGAAAGCTGCGTCGTCCATTTCCGGCACCAGATGAGCAAGTGCGACCTGTCGGGCGCGGCGCGGATTACCGACTTTACCGGCTTCAGTTGCGAGGCGACCAAGACGGTCGTCGAGGACGGCGGCGGGCCGGATATCGCGCCGCTGGACCGGCGGATGGCGGCGCGCACCCGGGTCAACCTGCGCGCCGGGCCGGGCACGGGCTTCCGGGTCGTCGGGTCGCTGGCGGCGGGCCAGGCGGTGCAGGCGACCGGCCGGGCCGGCGCCTGGCTGCGCATCGCCCGGCCGGGCGGCGGCACGGCCTTCGTGCACGGGGATTTCATGGTCGCTATGGCGGGGCAGGAGCGGCAGCCGCAGGACCGCGGCACCGCCGCCGGCCTGTCGCCGAAATGCGCCGGGATGAGCGAGGGCGCGAAGTGCTGGAAGGAAATCGCCAACCGGCGCGGCTGCCATATTTGGGATTTCCACTTGCGTCACAACCAGACCGTGACCTGGTCCGGGGCCTGTTCCGGCGGCATCGCCGTCGGACGGGGAACGTTTAGCTTGCGATGGGACGACGGATCTGCCACCGGAACCGGCGCGATGGTCGGCGGCAGGCGGCACGGATGGTGGGTCTTTCGCTTTGCCAGCGGCGGGTGCCTCACGGCGCGCTACAATCGAGGGAAAGAGTTGGAAAACAGCGCCGATTGCTGACCGCGCGGCCCTTGGGCGCCTACTTGCCGATACAGAAATCCCGGAAGATCAGGTCGAGCAGGTCCTCGACGTCGGTCCGGCCGATCAGCCGGTCCATGGCGCGGAGCGCAAGGCGCAGGTCTTCGGCGGTGAGCTCCGCCTCCGTGGCGGCGAGCGCGCGCTCCAGCGCCGCGGCCGCGTCCTCCAGGCATTGCCGGTGGCGCAGCCGGGTCAGGGCGGGATGCTCCCCGGCGCCCATGGCCGCGGTCGTCCGGGCCTCGATCGCCGCCAATAACCCGTCGATGCCGGCCCCGGTGCGGGCGCTGACGCCGAGCGGGACATCCGGCGGCGCGGGCGCGAGATCGGTCTTGTTGGCGACGGTCAGCACCCGGTCCGGACCCGCCCCGACATCCGCCGGCGGTCCCGCGGCCGGCGCCGCGGCGTCGACGACATGGAGCACCAGATCGGCGCTTTCCGCCTGGAACCGGGCGCGCGCCATGCCCTCCCGCTCGATGTCGCCGGCGGTTTCGTCGTAGCGCAGCCCGGCCGTATCGGCGAAGACGACGGCGTAGCCGGCGAGATCGGCGCGCACCTCGATCACGTCGCGCGTCGTGCCGGCGGTTTCGGCGACGATGGCGACGTCGCGCTGCGCGATCCGGTTGAGCAGCGACGACTTGCCGACGTTGGGCGCGCCGACGATGGCGACCCGGTAGCCTTCGCGCACCATGCGGCCGCGGTCCGGCGCGGCGAGCCAGCCGGCCAGCCCGGCGGCGACCGCCTCGACGGCGGGCCGGACCTGCGCCGCCAGGTCGTCCGGCAGCGCCTCGTCGGGAAAGTCGATCGCCGCCTCGAGCCAGGCCAGGCTGCGCCGCAGCTGCGCGCCCCAGCCGGCGCAGCGCTCCGCGAACGCGCCTTCCATCTGGCGCTGGGCCTGGATGCGCTGGGCCTCGGTCTCGGCGTCGATCAGGTCGGCCAGGCCCTCGGCCCCGGACAGGTCCATCCGGCCGTTCTCGAAGGCGCGGCGGGTGAACTCGCCGGGCTCGGCGGGACGGACGCCGTCGAGGGCGCACAGGACCGAGAGCAGCCTGCCGACGACCGCCGGGCTGCCATGGACCTGGAATTCCGCGACATCCTCGCCGGTGACCGAGCCCGGCCCCGGCAGCCAGAGCACGAGGCCGCTGTCGACCGCCGGGCCGGCCGGGCTGTTGCGCAGCGTCCTCAGCACCGCCCGCCGGGCCGGCACGTCGGCGCCGGCGAGATGCCGGATGCAGACTGCGGCACCGGGCCCGGACGCCCGAATCACCGCAATCCCGGCCTTCCCCGCGCCCGAAGACAGGGCGACGATGGTGTCCGGCGGGGTCATGGCGTCGGCCACACGGGCGCGAACGAACGGTCTGGGTCCGATGCCGAACTGCCGGATTCCGTCACGCTCTTCTCCTTCCAGCCCATCCCGTCATATCGACCGGAGCCGTCCGGAGGACGGCGGAGCGGAGATATCTTTCACCCGCAGCGCCGGGGTCCGGGGTGCGGCGCGTGAAAGATTTCTCCACTGCGCGGCTGACGCCGCTCCGGTCGAAATGACGGCTCAAAATCGGTCGCCCCCGACATTGCCGGCGGCCGTTCCGCTACACCATATAGGCCGCACGCATCCCGCGCCCCGATTTCCCGCCCGGCACCGCCATGACCGCACCCGACCCTGCCGCCACCAACGCCCTCGGCAACGAGACCAGCCCCTATCTGCTGCAGCACAGGGACAATCCGGTGCACTGGCAGCCCTGGTCCGACGCTGCCTTCGCGGCGGCCAAGCGCGACGGCAAGCCGGTGCTGCTCTCGATCGGCTATTCGGCCTGCCACTGGTGCCACGTCATGGCCCATGAGAGCTTCGAGGACGACGGCATCGCTGCGGCAATGAACCGCGACTTCGTCAACATCAAGGTCGACCGGGAGGAGCGGCCGGACGTCGACCAGATCTACCAGCATGCCCTGGCGCTGCTCGGCGAGCAGGGCGGCTGGCCGCTCACCATGTTCCTGACCGCGGAGCGGGAGCCCTTCTGGGGCGGCACCTACTTCCCGCCCGAGGACCGCTGGGGCCGGCCCGGCTTTCCGCGCGTGCTCGACCGCATCGCCGCGATCTACCGCGACGAGGGCGACAAGGTCCGCGCCAACGCCGACACGCTGAAATCCGCGCTCGCCGGCCTCGGCGTCAATCAGCCGGGCGGCGCGATCGCGCGGCAGACCTTCCTCCAGGTCGCCGATTTCCTGCTCAGCCGGATGGACAACACCCATGGCGGCCTCGCCGGCGCGCCGAAATTCCCGCAATGCGCGCTGTTCGACCTGATCTGGCGCGCGTACGCCGAGACCGGCAACCCGCAATACCGCAACGCCGTGCTGCTGCTGCTCGACCGCATGTCCCAGGGCGGGATCTACGACCATCTCGGCGGCGGCTATGCGCGCTATTCCACCGACATGTTCTGGCTCGCGCCGCATTTCGAGAAGATGCTCTACGACAATGCACAGATTCTCGAACTGCTGGCCCACGCCTGGGCCGAAACCGGTGCCGACCTCTACCGCATCCGCGCCGACGAGACCGTGGCCTGGCTGACCCGGGAAATGCTCATCGAGGGCCGGGCCTTCGCCAGCGCGCTCGACGCCGACAGCGAGGGCGAGGAGGGCATGTTCTACGTCTGGTCGCGCGGCGAGGTCGAGGAGCTGCTGGGCGGCGACGCCGAGGCCTTCTGCGAGGCCTACGACGTGGCGGCGGACGGCAACTGGGAAGGCAAGGTCATCCTCAACCGCTCCCAGCGGCCGATGCTGGGCGACGCCGGGCACGAGGCGATGCTCGAACGCTGCCGGGCCGTGCTGCTCGGCGCGCGGGCGGCGCGGCCGCGCCCCGGCCTGGACGACAAGGTGCTGGCCGACTGGAACGGCTACATGATCCACGCCCTGGCGCTGGCCGGCGCGATCATGGACCGGCCGGCCTGGATTGGCCTCGCGGCGGGCGCCTTCGATTTCGTTCTCGACGAAATGACCCTCGATGAGGACTCGGGTGGCGGCCGGCTGGTCCACAGCTGGCGCGAAGGCAGGGCGGCCCATCCCGCGACCGCCGAGGACTATGCCAGCCTGATCCGCGCCGCGCTCACCCTGTTCGAGGCGACCGGCGAAGAGCGCTACCTGGCGCAGGCCCGGCGCTGGACGGAGACGATTGACCGGCATTTCCTCGATTCCGCCGGCGGCGGCTATTTCCTCGCGGCCGACGACGTGCCCGGCCTCATCGTGCGCGCCAAGTCCGTGCACGACAACGCAACGCCGTCGTCCAACGGGCTGATGGTGCATAATCTGGCCCGGCTCGGCCTGCTTGCCGGCGATACGGCGCTGCTCGACCGGGCCGACGCGCTGGTCCGGGCCTTTTCCGGCGAACTCAACCGCAACGCGCTGGCCGCCCCGCTGCTCGCCAGCGGCGCGCGATTGCTCGAAACCGCGCTGCAGACCGTGGTCGTCGGCCCGGCGGACGATCCGGACACGCAAGCGCTGGTCCGGGCGGCCTGGCAGTCCGCGGCGCCGGCGCGGGTCTTCCGCCGGATCGACCCGCAGGACAGGCTGCCGGACGGCCATCCGGCGCAGGGCAAGGGCCTCGCCGAAGGCCGGCCGGCGGCCTATGTCTGCCAGGGCATGACGTGCAGCCTGCCGATCGCCGACCCGGCGGCGCTGGCGGAGCGGCTGACGCAGCGCAGCCCGGCCTGACGGCGGCGCCAGCCGCCTGACCGTCCGGCTGACCGACCGTTTGGCCGCGCAGGGGCGAACGAAACGGATTCCGATGGCCGAAACGACCTATCGCAGCCCGCTGGGCCTCCTGCGCCTCCGCGAGGCCCACGGCCACATCACCCATCTCGATTGGGAGCCGGCGGCGCAGCCCGGCCCGGGCGGCGAGCCCGAGCCGCACCCCGATCCGCACCCCGATCTGCTTAGGGACGATACGCCGCTGCTCAACCGGGCCGTGCACCAACTGAACGCCTATTTCTTCTGCCAGCTGCGCCAGTTCGACCTGCCGCTGGCGCCGCACGGCACCGCCTTCCAGCGCGCGGTCTGGCGGCAGATGCAGGCGATTCCCTACGGCGAGACAAGGACCTATGGCGAGATCGCCCGCTGGCTGCGCAGCGCGCCGCGGGCGGTCGGCGGGGCGTGCGGCCGCAATCCGATCCCGATCATCATCCCGTGCCACCGGGTCGTTGCCTCGGACGGGCTCGGCGGCTATTCCGGCGACGGCGGGACCGATACCAAGACCTGGCTGCTCGAGCTCGAAGGCTGGTCCGCCCACGGCCCGCGGACCCTGTTCGACGCGCCGCCCGATGCGCAAGTGGGGGACGCCGAACCCAGCCTCGGCTTGCAATAGCCGCGCCGGTTTTCTAGGACATCGTCCGCACGCTTTTTCGCGGTTCAGACAACACGGCCGCGCGTCCCGCCCAGTTGCGAGTCTCACGGGGGCCGCGGCCCGGCATTCCAGGGAGGAAACCATGCCGGACATCACGATCAACGCCCCGGACGGGCAGTTCATGGCCTACCGCGCCGACCCGGCCGCCGGGTCCGGACCGGCCATCGTCGTCATCCAGGAGATTTTCGGCGTCAACCAGGTGATGCGCGATATCTGCGACTGGTGGGCCGGCCAGGGCTTCATCGCAGTCTGCCCTGACATTTTCTGGCGCCAGGAGCCGGGCCTCCAGCTGACCGACCAGACCGAAGAGGGCTGGGCACGGGGCTTCGAGCTCTACCAGGGCTTCGACGAGGCCAAGGGCGTCGAGGACATCCAGGCGACGATCGACGCGATCCGCGGCGACGCGGCGTGCAGCGGCAAGGTCGGCGCGGTCGGCTTCTGCCTCGGCGGCAAGCTCGCCTATCTGTGCGCGACCCGCACCGACTCGGACGCCAGCGTCGGCTTCTACGGCGTCAGCATCGGCAACAATCTCGACGAGGCGGGCAACATCGCAAAGCCGGCCATGCTGCATATCGCCGAAGAGGACGGCTTCTGCCCGAAGGAGGAGCAGGCGCAGATCCACGCCGCGCTGGACGGCCACGACAAGGTGACGATCCACGACTATGCCGGCATGGACCACGCCTTCGCCCGGGCCGGCGGCGAGCATTACGACGCCGGCGCGGCCCAGACCGCCAACGACCGTTCGGCCGCCTTCTTCAACGCCCACCTGCGTTAGCTGGCGGCGCAAAGCCCGCCGCGGGGCTGCCGCTCCGCGGCAGGGCGCGCGCCCCGACCATCGAGGACAGATTTCATGACCCACGCAATCGTCGTGCACGAAACCGGCGGACCTGAAGTCCTGCAATGGGAGGCCGTCGAGGTCGGCGATCCCGGCGAAGGCGAGGTGCGCATCCGGCACAATGCCGTCGGCCTCAACTATATCGACGTCTATTTCCGCTCCGGCCTCTACCCGGCGGCGGGCCTGCCCTTCACGCCGGGCTTCGAGGGCGCCGGCACGGTCGAGGCAGTCGGGCCGGGCGTCGCCGGCTTCGCCGCGGGCGACCGGGTCTGCTACGGCACCAGCCCGCCCGGCGCCTATGCCGAATCGCGCATCATCCCGGTCTCGCACCTGGTGAAGATGCCCGACGGCATCGACGACCGGACGGCGGCGGCGATGATGCTCCAGGGCATGACGGTGGAATATCTCATCATGCACACCTGCCCGGTGCAGGCCGGCCAGACTGTGCTGTTCCACGCCGCGGCCGGCGGCGTCGGCCTGATCGCCTGCCAGTGGCTGAAGCATCTCGGCGTCGAGGTCATCGGCACCGTCGGCAGCGACGAGAAGGCGGCGCTCGCGAAGGCCCACGGCGCGGCGCACACGATCAACTACCGCAGCGAGGATTTCGTCGAACGGGTCAAGGAAATCACCGGCGGCAAGGGCGTGCCCTACGTCTACGATTCGGTCGGCCAGGACACTTTCATGGGTTCGCTCGACTGCCTCGCGCCGTTCGGCACCCTGGCGACCTTCGGCAACGCCTCCGGCCCGGTCGAGCCGTTCAACCCGGCGATCCTCGGCCCCAAGGGCTCGGTCTACGTCACCCGGCCGACCCTGTTCACCCATGCCTCGGTCCGCGCGCGGCTGGAGGAGATGGCCGGCAACCTGTTCGACGTCGTGCTGAGCGGCGCGGTGACGATCGAGGTCAACCAGACCTATGCGCTGAAGGACGCCGGCCAGGCCCACGCCGACCTCGAAGGCCGCCGGACGACCGGGAGCACGGTGTATACGGTATAGCGGCGCCCCGGACTGCGGCGCCGGCCCGGCAGCCGTATCAGGCCGGCAAAGGAGAGTTCTATGACAGCATTCGGAAAACGCTTCGCCGCCCTGCTGATCGCGGGTCTGCTTGCCGCGCCCGGCGCGGGTGCCGAGACGCGCGCCGTATCCCTCGTCGACTGGAGCTCCGGGGAAAGCGCGGAGCGGCTCTCCCGGTCCCGCCACAAGGCCGATTTCTTCCCGCTCAGCAACAATTTTGTCAGCCAGGACAACAAGATCTTCTGCGGCCCGGCCTCGGCGGCGACCGTGCTCAACGCGCTGCGGCTCCGGCGCAAGCAGGATCTTCCCCGGGACACGGCGTCGATCGCCGAAAACGAGCGCACCTGGATGCCGAAGGGCTTCAGCCCGTTCTTCGGCAAATACACGCCGGGCAACGTGCTCAACGAGCGCACGAAGCGCCGGGTCGAGGTGCTCGGCAAGCCCATCGTGACCGGCGGCCGGCTGCGCCCGGATTTCGGCCTGCAGCTGCACCAGCTGGCGCAGGCGCTGCGCGTTCACGGCCTCAGGGCGGACGTGCGGGTCGTGGACGACGGCGCCGATGTCGAAACCGTCCGGCGCGAGATCGTCGCGAACCTGGCGCGGCGGGACGATTATGTGCTGGTCAACTACGCCCGCAAGGCGCTCGGCCAGAAGGGCGGCGGGCACATCTCGCCGCTCGGGGCCTATGACGCGCGCACCGATTCCTTCCTCATCATGGATGTCAACCCGAACAGCGCGCCCTGGGTCTGGGTGCGCGCCGCCGACCTCATCGCCGCCATGCGCACCTTCGACACGGTCGAAAACCGCGGCTACCTCCTCGTCTCCGACCCGCAATCCTGACCGGGAGCGGTCCAATGAAGTGGGGCGTGTCCCCGATGAGGGGTTGGGGTGCTCATGGAAGCGCTATCTGATGCAGAGTCTGCCCCCACCCGCATATTTGACGAATCCATGTTTCTTGAGAACTATTCTCAAATCCTCTTCCCTTATTTTGACCTCATCGCCATTCAGCCTTTGAGCCTCTTCGAGCAATTGTTGCCGAGTGAACGTGGCGCCCGGTGTGGGGGTTAGGAAGATTGCTGCAACTTCGAGTGTTGTTACGATAGCCTCCAGATCTCGGGTCTCCGCTGGAACGCCATGGGCGGGTTTCCGGCGTCCGCCTTCAACATCGTACCGCTCTAGCGAAACATCTGCATCGTAGGGCATTTCTGGTCTCCTGAAGGTTCTTGAACAGAGACTTTCCACTCCTTCCTGGGAATTTCCCAGTATCTCATCTGCCATACTGGACAAGATTGTAAGGGTTTCAGACTTCGGCTGCTTTAAAGGTCGCCGGCCTCGCGGCAAGTTGTGAAATTTACGATCATCTTCCCCAAGCTGTCGGATTGCGGACCAGCAGTTCGCTCTCAAAAGAGCTGACAGCTTTTCTCCGGGGAGATCACCACCGAGCGCAGCTGCCCGAATCATACCAAGCGCGAGGGTATCGTGAATTGGTTTTCTTATGTCGGCAACCTGTCTTTTTTGTCCCTCACAAATTGACGCCACAACCATCATGCCGGAGCGAGGCCCTAAAGCGCACTCAAATACGTCGGGTCTATATTGGACTCTAAGATGAGGGGCCGAGGAAAGACGCCGCAGTGGCAGAGGGTGGTGATCTATAAGAAAAAATTGCTTTTCCTCATAGCCGGATACAAAATCAATCAAGGCCTCGGATTCTTCAAAAAAAGAGTTTGGGGAAAACATCAGATCAACAAAAAATACTATGTTTGCATCCTCTATTTCGGTAATGGAATCTAGCGCCCTCCACACCTTGTGGTCTTTAGTACGAGAGGGGTCTACCACGGTTTTAACTTCGAAGTTCTTTATACCCGCGAGATTTCGCCTCACCTGTTCTGTGATGAGATGGCCGTCTGCATCTGCATGGCCGATTACGAGTACAGATTGTTTCATGGCGCACATCCCAGCTTCTCGGCAATCGCTGGCGTGACCACCATCGAAACCTTCGCCTTTGCACGGTTATCTTGCCCGCCTAGCGACATGGCGCGGAGCTCGATCGATTTATTCCACATCCTTTGGAATGCTTCGTGTGTTGGCAGATTCAATTCTATATGGGCCAAATTCCCCTTCGTTGTTGGTTTGTCATCCAACGGGCCCCGCGGCCTTAGCTCCCCGACAAAGAGCTCTAGTGCTGTCACAGGCGATCGTCGAGTTGGTGGAAACTCGGGAAAATCCCCAAATACCAACGCTTCTGACGGGCACGAACGCGCTTCGAATGGGATCTCTCGCACGACATGCAGCGCTGTGAACTCGCCGAGCGGGGGCTCTTGCACTTTGGAGGTTGTGACTCCCCACTGTGGTTCTTCGTCCAGGGCCAGCATTGCGGCCGCGGTGCTTTCGAGGGTCGTCAGTTGCGGGAAAACGAGAGCTACGGCGGCGGCAGATTTATCGGAGATCAGCTTCGTTACAATCTCTGCAACCTCCTTGGCGACCTCTGACGGGGCGGGAGGACTTGAAACAGGGATGATATGCTGCCCGTACTTCTCTGGTCCGGCGGCTATCAGCCGCGCGAAGGCGCAGCCTACATCAGGCTGGGTACGACGCCAAGCCATATACTGCTTTTCGGGGCTCAATTTTCTACCGCCCGGTTTCGCTGGGTTGGAGTCCCCTCACGTATTCATGCTGTCGTAGAATTCGTCGTTGGTCTTGGTGTCCTTGAGCTTGCCGATCAGGAACTCCATGGCGTCGGTGACGCCCATCGGCAGCAGGATGCGCCGCAGGACCCACATCTTGGCGAGCGTCGCCTGGTCGGCGAGCAATTCCTCCTTGCGGGTGCCGGACTTGCCGATGTCGATGGCCGGCCAGACCCGCTTGTCGGACAGCTTGCGGTCCAGGTTGATCTCGCTGTTGCCGGTGCCCTTGAACTCCTCGAAGATCACCTCGTCCATGCGGCTGCCGGTGTCGATCAACGCCGTGGCAATGATCGAGAGCGAGCCGCCCTCCTCAATGTTGCGCGCCGCGCCGAAGAAGCGCTTGGGCCGCTGCAGGGCGTTGGCGTCGACGCCGCCGGTCAGCACCTTGCCGGAGGACGGCACCACCGTGTTGTAGGCGCGCGCCAGCCGCGTGATCGAATCGAGCAGGATGACGACGTCGTGCTTGTGCTCGACCAGCCGCTTGGCCTTCTCGATCACCATCTCGGCGACCTGGACGTGGCGGCTCGCCGGCTCGTCGAAGGTCGAGCTGATGACCTCGCCGTTCACCGTGCGCTGCATGTCGGTGACTTCCTCCGGCCGCTCGTCGATCAGCAGGACCAGCAGATAGACCTCCGGATGGTTGGATGAGATGGCGTGGGCGATGTTCTGGAGCATCATCGTCTTGCCGGTGCGCGGCGGCGCGACGATCAGCGCGCGCTGGCCCTTGCCGATCGGCGTGACGATGTCGATCACCCGGCTGGTCAGGTCCTTGCCCGTCGGGTCTTTCGGCTCCATGGTCAGCCGCTGGTCCGGGTAGAGCGGCGTCAGATTGTCGAAATTGATCCGGTGGCGGACCTTCTCCGGCTCCTCGAAGTTTGTCTGTTCGACCTGGAGCAGCGCGAAATAGCGCTCTCCGTCCTTCGGGCCGCGGATCGGCCCCTGGACGGTATCGCCCGAGCGCAGGGAGAATTTCCGCACCTGGCCGGGCGAGACGTAGATATCGTCCGGTCCGGCCAGATAGTTGGCCTCGACCGAGCGCAGGAAGCCGAACCCGTCCGGCAGCACCTCCAGGGTGCCCTGGCCGATGATCGGGGTGTCCTGCGCCGACAGTTCCTTGAGGATGGCGAACATCAGCTCCTGCTTGCGCAGGGCGCTCGCCGCCTCGATTTCCAGCTCCTCGGCATAGGCCAGCAGGGCGCCGGGGGTCTTGGCTTTCAGATCCTGTAGATCGACGGAAGTCATGGCACTTCACCTGGAAACTGGGGGGAAACTGGAGGGGAAATCCGGGATGGGCCGTCCAATGCGGAACGGCGCACAGGCAGGGGATGGAAGCGGCGTCGCACACACGGAACGGCAGGAACGGAATAACGCCGGCAGCGTGGCGGTGGCGCCGATGGGAGCGGCCGGTGCTATGGGGGCGCCCGTTCAGGGGCCTTGCCGCTTCGTCGGAAGGAGGGACCGGTAATATAGCATCGGTCGACCGGATTGAAAGACCGCCGTTCCCCCATCCGTCATTTCGACCGGAGCGGCGCCAGCCGCGGAGTGGAGAAATCTTTCCATTGCGGTGCGCGCCCGAAGCGCTGCGCAGGAAGGATTTCTCCGCTCCGCCACTCCTTCGACTTCGCTCAGGACAGGCTCTTCGGGCGGCTCCGGTCGAAATGACGGGAGAGGGACCGGGGGAGAGGGCGCTGGGCGGAAGGCCCGGTCAGAATGGCCTGACGATCACCAAGACGACGATGAGAATCGCGAACAGCGCCGGCACCTCGTTCCAGACCCGGTAGAAGCGGGCCGACCGGGCGTTCTCGTCCCGCTCGAAATCCTTGCGCCAGCGGGCGTAGGCGTGGTGCAGCAGGGTGAGCGCGATCACGCCGAGCCATTTCGCGTGCATCCAGCCCTCGATCCAGAATTCGTTGGCGACATAGAGCGCGATGCCGGTCGCCCAGACGACGACCATCGACGGGTTGGCGATGCCGCGCAGCAGCCGGCGCTCCATGACCTTGAAGGTCTCGGATTTGTCCGACCCCGGCGCGGCGTCGGCGTGATAGACGAACAGCCGCGGCAGATAGAGCAGCGCCGCCATCCAGGCGATGACCGAGAGGACGTGCAGCGCCTTGATCCAAGGGATCCAGTCCATCGTCTCTGCGCCTATGCGCTGCCGGCCGCGAGCGGGCAGCCCGTCCGGTCCGCCGGGCACAGCCGGCCGCCGCTCTCCGATCTTAATTTCGATCCGGGCTCGCCGCGCGCCAGGACGGTTTGCACCATGTCGGCCAGGCCGGCGATGAAGGCCGGATGGGTGCCGACCGCCGGCGCCCGGAGATAGGCCGGCACCCCGGCCGCCTCCGCCACCTTGCGGTATTCGATATCGAGTTCGACGAGGGTTTCGGAATGTTCCGAGACGAAGGCGATCGGCGCAACGAGCACCGGCTTCCGTTCCGCGCCCGCGCGGCGGATTTCGGCCTCGGTCGACGGCTCGATCCATTTCAGCGGGCCGACCCGGCTCTGGTAGCAGACGGCGCTGTCGGCCGCGATATCGCCGAGTGCTTCGGCAAGCGCGGCGGCCGTCCGCTCGACCTGCCAGCGGTAGGGGTCGCCCGCCGCGATCACCTTTTCCGGCAGCCCGTGGGCCGAAAACAGGATGCGCGGCGGATCTCCGTCATGGCCGGCCAGGGTTTCCGCGATCCTGCCCGCCATCGCCGCGATGAAGCCGGGATTGACCGGATAACAGCACACGCCGCCCGTCGCCGGGCCGAGGCCGGCCGAAGCGGCCGCGCCGCGCCATTCCCGCACCGACGAGGCCGATGTCGTCGTCGAGAACTGCGGATAGAGCGGCAGCAGGACCGTGCGCCGCACGCCCCGTTGCGCCAAATCGCGCGCCACGGCCTCCGCCCGCCGGCCCCAGTAGCGCATCGCGACATGGACCGACGGCGCATCCGCCGGGCCAAACCGTTCGGCGAGCGCCGCTTCCAGCGCCGCGGCCTGGGCATCGGTCTCTTCGTGGATCGGCGATTTGCCGCCGAGATGGGCGTAGATGTCCTGCGCGACCGGCGCCCGGCGTCCGGCGATCAGCTTCGCCAGAAGCCAGCGGACCGGCTGCAGTGCGCCGATGATCGCCCGGTCGTTGAACAGGTTGAACAGGAACGGCTTTACCGTGTCCGGCGCGGTCGGGCCGCCGAGATTGAACAGGATGACGGCGGTGTCGCTCACGCTGCGCCCCGCACGGCCGCTACCAGTTCCGCGACGTGATCCGGCGGCGTCTGCGGCACGATGCCGTGGCCGAGATTGAAGATATGCGGGCCGCCGGCCAGGCCGGACACGATCTCCTCGACCCTGTCTTCGAGCGCCGCACCCCCGGCCGCCAGCAACAGCGGATCGAGATTGCCCTGGACCGGAACGGATTTCTGGATCGCCCGCGCCTGGGCGAGCGGGACGCCGGTATCGAGGCCGACCGCCGTGACGCCCGTCGCCGCGGCGTAATCCCCGATCAGGCTGCCGGCGCCGCGCGGAAAGCCGATCACGGGCGCCGCCGGGTGCCGGGCGCGCAAGGCCTCGACGATGCGCCGGGTCGGGCCGACGACGTAGCGCCGGAACTCCGGCTCCGCCAGAACGCCGGCCCAGCTCTCGAAAATCTGCACGCAGTCCGCGCCGGCTTCGATCTGGCGCGACAGGTGATCGACGGTTGTGTCCGTCAGCATGTCGATCAGCCGGCCGAATCCCGCGGGATCGCGCCACATCCAGGCTTTGACCGTCTCGAACGTCCGGCTGCTGCCGCCTTCCACCGCGTAGGTCGCCACCGTCCAGGGACCGCCGGCGAACCCGATCAGCGTTTTCTCCGGCGCCAGCGCCGCGCGGACCGCCGAGACCGCCTCGTAGACCGGCGCGCAATGCGCCGCCGCCCGATCCGGATCGAGCGCCGCCAGATCGCCGGCATCCTGCACCGGGACGAGGACCGGACCGTGCCCGTCCTCGAAGCCGACGGTCATCCCCATACCGTCCGGCACGACCAGAATGTCGGAAAACAGGATCGCGGCGTCGAAGTCGAAACGCCGGACCGGCTGCAGGGTAATTTCGACGGCCAGCTTCGGCGTGTAGCACAGATCGAGGAAGGACTCCGCGGACTGCCGCAGCTGCCGGTATTCCGGCAGGTAGCGCCCGGCCTGGCGCATAAGCCAGACCGGAGGCGCCGCAGCCGGTTCGCCGGCCAGTACACGCATCATCGACTGATCGGTCATCGGGTCGGTCTGTCGGAATTCCGGTCGGGAGCCGTAACACCGTCGGGCGATCCATGTACCCGGCGGCCAAGTTCATTATGAATCCTTTTATATAGAAAGGTTGTAGTTGTTTTTGTTGGGAAGGGGAGTCGCGGGGATTACCAGTTGATCACAGGCAACCGGATATCCCGCCCGGAAGCGCCGCCGCCGTGCGCCGATCCTGTGGAAAGCAGGGACAACAGGCCAACCGCCTGAAAGCGCCGGGAAAGGCGAGCGGCCGGCTGGGCATAGCGCCGGTGCGGCGGGTGCGCCGGGGCCGGGAAAAGGAGATGCGCAAGGCAGGAAATCCACGCCGGGATTATCGATCCCCAGCCGGGAATCCCGGTGGTGGTGGCCGCGGTGTGCCGGGACAGAATTTTGCAGTCGCAGCCCGGCGGCGCCCGCGCGTATAAAAGGCCCGGTTGCGCCGCAGTCCGGCGGTGCTTTTCCACAGGCTTGTCGCACCGAACCCGACCATGAGCCGTCACCACCTCTATCTGATCTCCGATTCGACCGGCGAGACGGTGCAAACCATCGGCCGGGCCTGCGCGGTGCAGTTCGAGCAGGTCGAGGTCGTCGAACATCTCTGGCCGATGGTGCGCAGCCCGCGGGCGCTGGAGATCGTCATCGAGGAGCTGGAGGAGGAGCCCGGCCTGGTGCTCTATACCCTGCTCGACCGGACGCTCGCCGAAACCCTCGAAGACTATTGCAAGCGCCGGTCGCTGACCTGCGTCTCGGTGATCGACCCCTTCATCGAGATGATGGCGGCCTATTTCGGCGAAAAGAGCGGCGACATGCCGGGCCGGCAGCACGAGCTCGACGACGAGTATTTCCAGCGCATCGACGCCATCACCTATGTCATGCAGCATGACGACGGCCAGCACACCGGCAATCTGGAAGAGGCCGATGTCGTGCTGGTCGGCGTCTCGCGCACCTCGAAAACGCCGACCTCGATCTACCTGGCGAACCGCGGCGTCAAGGCGGCCAACGTGCCGATCGTGCCGGATCAGCCGCTGCCCGAAATCCTGTTCGGCCTGACCCGGCCCCTGGTCGTCGGCCTGACCGAGGATCCGCGCCGGCTGGTCGATCTCCGGCGCTCGCGCATGCGCCAGTCGCTCGGCGATACCGAAACCGACTACACGGATATCGATGCGGTCCGGAAGGAGGTCGCCGACGCGCGGCGGTTGTTCGGGCGCTACGGCTGGCCGGTCATCGACGTGACCCGGCGGTCGATCGAGGAAACGGCGGCGGCGATCCTGCGCCTGGTGCGCGACCGGGCCCGCCGCCTCGAGGAAGGCGCCGACGTCGACCTGCTCAGCCTGGGCCGGCCCGGTTCAGGCGCACCGGGGGGCGCACCGGGGGGCGGCGGTGGGTGAGGCGCCGGCCCTGACCCGGCCGGGCGCGCCGGCGCTGATCCTCGCTTCGGCAAGCCGGACCCGGGCGCGCATGATGGAAAATGCCGGCCTGGCCTTCGAGATAATGCCGGCCGCCGTCGACGAGGCGGCGGTCAAGCGGCGCCTGGCGGCGGCGGGCGCGCTGCCCCGCGAGGTCGCCGACACCCTCGCCGAAACCAAGGCCGCAGCGGTGTCGCAGCGCATCGCCGCAGACCGGCCCGGCGCGCTCATACTCGGCGCCGACCAGGTGCTCGAATTCGACGGCGCGATCCTCGACAAACCGGCGAACCGGCCCGCCGCCGCGGACCATCTGCGGCTGCTGTCCGGCCGGCGCCACCGGCTTGTCTCTGCGGCGGTGCTGCTCAAGGACGGACAACGGATCTGGGGCTGCGACGACCGGGCGAGCCTCGTCGTCCGGCCGCTGACCGACGGGTTCATCGCCGCCTATCTCGACAGCACCGGCGACGATGCCCTGGACTCGGTCGGCGCCTACCGGCTCGAAGGCCTCGGCGCGCACCTGTTCGCGTCGGTCGAGGGCGATTTCTTCACCATCCTCGGCCTGCCGCTGCTGCCGCTGCTCGATTTTCTGCGCGGCCACGGAGTTCTGGAGGCATGACGGACCTGCCCAGCGGAAAGGCCGTCGTCGCCGGGGTCGCCGGCTGGCCGGTGGCCCATTCGCGTTCCCCGCGGCTCCACGGCCACTGGCTGAAACGCCATGGCATCGACGGCCTCTATGCGCCCTTCGCCATCGCGCCGGACGATTTCGAGCGCGCCGTCCGGGGCCTCGCCGCGGCCGGCCTCGCCGGCCTCAACGTGACGCTGCCGCACAAGGAGGCGGCGTTCGCGCTGAGCGGCCGGGCGGACGAAACGGCGCGCCGCCTCGGCGCCGTCAACACGCTGGTCTTCGGGCCGGACGGCGCAATCGAGGGCCGGAACACCGACGCGTTCGGGTTCGCTGAAAATCTCAACGACAGCGGGGTGACGGGCAGCGGGACCGCCGTCGTCCTGGGCGCCGGCGGCGCGGCCCGGGCGGTCGTCCTGGCGCTGCAATCCCTCGGCTACGGGCCGATTCGCGTGAGCAACCGGACGGCCGCGCGCGCCGATTCGCTCGCCGCAACGCTCGGCCCGGGCGTCGATACCGTAGCCTGGGCCGGACGCGCCGCTGCACTCGCCGGGGCCGCCCTACTGGTCAACGCGACCTCCCTCGGCATGGCGGGCCAACCGGCCCTCGACCTGCCGCTCGACGACCTGCCGGCCGGCGCGGCCGTCACCGACATCGTCTATACCCCGCTCGAAACGCCGTTGCTGGCGGCGGCGCGCAGCCGGGGCTGCCGGACGGTCGACGGGCTGGGCATGCTGCTGCACCAGGGCCGGCCCGGTTTTCACGCCTGGTTCGGGGTCGATCCGGCGGTCGACGCCGACCTGCGCCGCGCCGTCGCCGGCGATCTCCTGATGGGCGGGTGATGCGGATCGTCGGGCTCACCGGCTCGATCGGCATGGGCAAGTCGGCGGCCGCCGGTTATCTGCGGTTTCTGGGCGTGCCGGTCTACGATGCCGACGCGGCGGTCCACGCGGTCTACGCCCGGGGCGGCGCGGCGGTCGGCCCGGTCGGCGCGGTCTGGCCGGAAGCGGTGCGCGACGGCGCCATCGACCGGGAGGCGCTCAGCGCCCTGATCGCGGCCGACGGGGCGGTCCTGCCGCGGCTCGAAAGCATCGTGCACCCCATCGTCCGGCGCCGGCAGGAGCGTTTTCTTCTGATGGCGGCGCTGCGCCGTGCGCCGGTGATCGCGCTCGATATTCCGCTGCTGTTCGAAACCGGCAGCGAAAGGCGGTGCGACACGGTCTTCGTCGTCTCGGCGCCGGCTTTCGTGCAGCGCGCGCGGGTTCTGGCGCGTCCGGAGATGACAGCGGAAAAACTCGCGCTTATTCTGGGGCGGCAGATGCCGGATGCGGAGAAATGCGCGCGGGCGGACTTCGTGATCCCGTCCCATCGCGGCTGGCGGGCGATGCTCGACAGCCTGCGCCGGGCGATCCGCCGCACGCTCGATGCCCCGGCCCGCCACTGGCCGCCCAACCCGCAGATGGCGCCGCCCCGCCCGTTCGGGATGCGTCCGATCGGACACCGCCAGACCGGAATGGACCATGCGTGAAATCGTGCTCGATACCGAAACCACCGGCCTCGACCCGGCCGCCGGCCACCGGATCGTGGAGATCGGCGCCCTCGAGTTGCAGCATCATCTGCCGACCGGCCGGGAATACCATGCCTATCTCGACCCGGAACGCGAGATGCCGGAGGACGCCTTCGCCATCCACGGCCTGTCCGACGATTTCCTCGCCGGCAAGGACAGGTTCGCCGACGTTGCCGATGCCTTTCTGGAGTTCATCGGCGATGCGCCGCTGGTCATCCACAACGCTGCCTTCGACCTGAAATTCGTCAACGACGAACTGAGACGGGCCGGCCGCGACCCGATCGACGAGGCCCGCGCCATCGATACCGTGCTGATCGCCCGGCAGAAATTCCCCGGCGCCCGCGCCAGCCTCGACGCCCTGTGCCAGCGCTTCGAGATCGATCTCGCCGTGCGCGACAAGCATGGTGCGCTGATCGATTCGCATCTGCTGGCGGCGGTCTATCTGGAGCTGGTCGGCGGCCGCCAGCCGGGTTTCGATCTGGCCGCCGATGCAGCCGGGCCGGGCACTGTCGACACGGCCGAGCGCCACCGCCGGGAGCCGCGCCGCCATCTGCCCGGCGCCGCGCCGAGCGAGGCCGAGCGCGCCGCCCACCGGGAATTCCTGAAGAAGCTCGACAACCCGATCTGGCTCGCCGAGTAGACCGCATTTCTCACAAAACTTGCCGCCCCGGCCCCCGAGCCGGGGCCCAGAGCCACAGGGTAAAGCGACGGATACGGGTCCGGGCGACGGCAACGATCCGCGGCGCGGCGCGGGTTCGATTGCAGGGCTGCGGTATCCCTGCCCCGGTCTCCGGGCGCACCGCCTGCCGTACGCTTCTGGACCCCGGCTCGGGGGCCGGGGTGACACAATCCTTTATGCTAACCCATTATTGTGAAACAACTTTGAAGAAATTCCCCAACACCCTCATCCCGAGTAGCCCCGGATTTAATCCGGGGCGTATCGAGGGACGGCGCTGCAAGAAACGGATGCGCTCAGGCCGTACCCGCGCCCTGAAGCATCTGCGCCTGGACGATGGCGTTGAAATCGATCGGCTGCAGCATGAGCGGCGGCATGCCGCTCTCCGAGGTCGCCGACGCGATGATGTTGCGCGCGAAGGGAAACAGGATCCGCGGGCATTCGACCAGCAGGATGGAGCCGATATACTCCTCGGGAATGCTGCTGTTCAGCTCGAACAGCCCGGCATATTTCAGCTCGGCGACGAAGGCGGTTTCGTCGTCGACGGTGGCGCGCACCTCGACAAGCAGGACGACCTCGAACTCGCCGTCGCCGAGATCGTCCGGCTGGACGTTGATCTCGACCTCGATTTCCGGCTCGGCGTTCAGCCGGCGGAAAATTTCCGGGGCGCCGGGAATCTCGAACGACAGGTCCTTGATATATTGCGCCTTGACGATCAGCGGCGGCGTGTCGTCGGCCTCGATGCCGGATCCGTTGTCGTCTGCCGCCATCGCGGAATCTCCTGAAAGGGGGGTGCGGGCCTGCTGCCGGGCGCGCGGCCCGCGCCGGGGCTAGGGGTGTACGGCATGCGCCGCGCCGCGGCAACCGCGCCGGAGCCGGGCGCCGGGCCGCGCCGGTTTCCGGAAGAAGCGCCGCCGGCGCCGTAACGGCCCTACCGCCTGCCGATCCGTGGCGCGTCGCCGGGCGTTTCCGGAGGGTCGGGGTCCGGCTCGACGGTTTCGTACTCGCCGTCGATCACCGTGTCGCGATCAAAGCCGCCGTCACGGCCGGGGCCGAAGCCCGCAACATGCACGGAGCCGCGCGCCTGCATCCAGGCCCAGAGCTGCGCCGCCAGCCAGCGGCGCGCCGCCGGCAGCAGCAGGAGGAAGCCGACCCCGTCGGTCAGGAAGCCCGGCGTCAGGAGCAACGCGCCGGCGAGCAGCAGCCCGATCCCGTCGAGCAGGTCGGCGACCGGCGGCTCGCCGCGCCGCATCTTCTCCTGCGCCCGCGCCAGCACCCGCCGGCCCTGGGCGCGCAGCATGATCGAGCCGGCGACCGCCGTCAGCACGACCAGCCCGATCGTCGGCCAGGTGCCGATCAGCCCGCCGAGCTCGACGAACAGGTAGATTTCGATCAGCGGCACGCCGATCAGCAGGGCGAGCAGGATCCAGCCCATGGCGATGCTCCGATCGCTCCGCACGGGCCGCCCCGGACACGCCGCCGGCGCAGCGGTTAGGCCCGGCGGGGCCGCTTGTTATCGGGAACCTGCCTGCCTATGTAGGGAGGGTCGCCGCCGGCCGCCAGTTCGGCTGCGCTCCGGTGCGGGCCCATCCGGCCCAATGCGGCGAAAAAGTGCGAAACAGGGCCACAACCCCGGCGATTCAGGTGTATAACCGAAGACATACGGCAAACGGCCGCAAGCCGGGCCCGTGGGCAATGTCCGGATAGCAACGCCGGTCCGATGAACAACGATCTGATCCTGACCCTGATTTTCGCGGCGGTCGCGGCCTTCGTGCTCTTCAAGCTGCGCTCCGTACTGGGCCGGCGCGAGGGCCACGAACAGCGGCCCCCGGACGTCTTTGCCGAAGCCGAGCGCAGCACGGCCGCCGACAACGGCAGCGACGCCGTTCTGCCGGCGCCAGGCCCGCAAAACCGCGAAGCGGCCGATGTCGATCCCGAGTCGCCGGCCGCGGCCGGCATCCGCGATATCCAGGCCGTCGACCGCGATTTCGATCCCGGCGCGTTCCTGGAAGGCGCCAAAGCGGCGTTCGACATGATCGTCGAGGCCTTCGCCCGGGGCGACCGCGACGCGCTCGAACCCCTGCTGGCGCCGGGCGTGTACGCCAGCTTCGAGGGCGCCATCGCCGAACGCGAACGGGCCGGCGAAACGCTGGAAACCACGATCGTCGCCCTCAACTCGGCCGAACTGACGGCCGCCGAGATGCAGGGGCGGGACGCCCGCGTCACCGTGACCTTCGTTTCCGAACAGTCCAACACCGTCAAGGACGCCGAGGGCAACCTGGTGGACGGCGACCCCGCGGTTGTCGAGAAGATCACCGACATCTGGACCTTCGCGCGCGATACCCGCTCGCGCGATCCCAACTGGCAGCTCGTCGAGACCGACGGCGGCTGATAGCGGCGCGTCCGGCGCGCATCCCGCAAATCCGCAAGAAAACGTCACCGGTTTCCCGTAGCGGCGCCGGCGCGCCGGCCGGGCAATGGCGCGCCCTTGGCCGCCGCCGCGCTTTGGCGTAAATCGGCAGGATCGCCGCGACGAGCCCCGCCATGTCCGCCTCCCCCACCGTCGCCCTGTTCGTCACCTGCCTCGTCGACCTGTTCCGGCCGTCGGTCGGCTTCGCCGCGGCAAAGCTGATCGAGCAGTCGGGCTGCCGGGTCGAGGTCCCGTCCGCCCAGGCCTGCTGCGGCCAGCCGGGCTACAACAGCGGCGACCGCACGTCGGCGCAGGCCATTGCCAAGGGCGTCATCGCCGCCTTCGAGGGCTACGATTACGTCGTCGCGCCGTCCGGCTCCTGCGGCGGCATGATCGCGAAACACTATCCGGAGCTGTTCGCCGACGATCCGGCCTGGCGGCCGCGCGCCGACGCGCTTGCGGCGAAGACCCACGAACTGCTCGCCTTCCTGGTCGATGTCCGCGGCATGACAACGGTGGAGGGCCGGCTGGAGGCGGTCTGCACCTATCACGATTCCTGCTCCAGCCTGCGCGAGATGAAGGTGCAGGCCCAGCCGCGCCGCCTCCTGCAATCGGTCGAGGGCCTCGCCCTGCGCGAGCTCGATACGCCCGAGGTCTGCTGCGGCTTCGGCGGCGCCTTCTGCGTCAAGTATCCGGACATTTCCAACGCCATGGTCGCCGACAAGACGGCGGACATCGCGCAGACCGGCGCCGACACCGTGCTCGCTGGCGACCTGGGCTGCCTGATGAACATCGCCGGCAAGCTGAGCCGCGAGGGCTCGGCGATCCGCGCCTGGCACGTCGCCGAAGTGCTGGCCGGCGTCGAGGCGCCGCCGATTGCGCAGGCCGAAGCCCCCCGGACGCAAGAGGGGTCCGCCCGATGACCGAGCTGTCCCCCGCCCGGTTCAAGGAACAGGCCGCCGCCGCGCTGAAGGACGCGCCGCTGCAGCGCGCCCTCGGCAACATGCGCGTCGGCTTCATCGAGAAGCGGCGCAAGGCGGCGGAGAAGCTGCCGGAATTCGAGGAACTGCGCGACCAGGGCGTGGCGATCAAGAACCACACGCTGGCCCATCTCGATCTCTACCTGGAGGCCTGGGAGAAGAAGGTCGTCGAGGGCGGCGGCCACGTCCACTGGGCGCGCGACGCCGAAGAGGCCCGCGGCATCGTCCTCGATATCTGCCGCGACGCCGGGGCCCGCACGGTGACCAAGGGCAAGTCGATGATCGGCGAGGAGATGCACCTCAACCCGTTCCTCGAAGCCAACGGCATCGAGCCGGTCGAGACCGATCTCGGCGAATACATCATCCAGTTGCGCCAGGAGACGCCGAGCCACATCATCGCGCCGGCGATCCACGTCAACCGCGACCAGATCGCCGACGCCTTCCGCGAACACCATGCCGACCTGCCGCCGGACCGCCCGCTCGAAGAGGGGCCGGACCTGCTGGCCGAGGCGCGCACCCAGCTGCGCGAGCGCTTCATCGCGGCGGATGTCGGCATCACCGGCGCCAATTTCCTGGTCGCCGAGACCGGCTCGTCGATCATCGTCACCAACGAGGGCAACGGCGACCTGACCCAGACCCTGCCCCGGATCCATATCGTGCTCGCCAGCCTGGAAAAGGTCGTGCCGACGCTGGAGGACGCGACGACCCTGATGCGCCTGCTCGCCCGCTCGGCGACCGGCCAGGAAATGTCGGTCTACACCACCGTCTCGACCGGCCCGCGGCGGGACGGCGACCCGGACGGGCCGGAGGAATACCACGTCATCCTGCTCGATAACGGGCGCAGCGATCTTTACGGCACCGAGTTCCAGGAGGTCTTCCGCTGCATCCGCTGCGGCGCCTGCCTCAACCACTGCCCGGTCTACGGCGCGATCGGCGGCCACGCCTACGGCACGGTCTATCCCGGGCCGATCGGCAAGGTGCTGTCGCCCGCGCTCATGGGCATCGACAAGGCCGGCACGCTGCCCAACGCGTCGAGCTTCTGCGGCCGCTGCGAGGAAGTCTGCCCGATGCGCATTCCGCTGCCCAGGCTGATGCGCCACTGGCGGGAGGCGGAGTTCGGCGGGAAACACAATCCGGCGCCGGTACGCTGGGGCCTCGGCCTGTGGGCCTGGGCGGTGCGGCGGCCGGCGCTCTACCGCTTCGGCGCGCGTCTCGCCATCGCCGGCATGGCCTTCCTCGGCCGCAGGCGCGGGCACCTGAAGTCCCTGCCGCTGGCCGGCGGCTGGACGGTGCACCGCAACCTGCCCGCGCCCCAGGGCGGCACGTTCCACGATCTCTGGCCCAAGCAAAGTGCCAATAGGCGCGGGAGCGGGCGGTGAGCAGCCGGGAGGCGATCCTCGGCGCGCTTCGCCAACGGCTGAACCGCGACGCCGACGGCGGCAAGGGCGCTGAGGCGGTGGCAGAACGCCTGTCCGCCCATGCACAGAACCTGATCCCCCAGCGCGGCCAGCTGGACCGGGCCGGCCGGACCGACCTGTTCGAGGACTACGCCGCCGGGGCGGACGCCACCGTTGCGCGGGTCGCCGCGGCGGGCGACGTGCCGGCCGCGGTCGCGGATTTCCTCAAGGCGCACAACCTGCCGGCGAACCTGGTGCGCGCGCCGGACGCCGACCTCGACGCGATTCCGTGGGACAGCCAGCCGACCCTGACCCTGGAGGCGCGCAAGGCCGAGGAGCCGGATGCGGTCTCGGTCACGGGGGCGTTCGGCGCGGTCGCCGAGACCGGCACCCTGGTCCTGGTCTCGGGCGACAACAACCCGACCACGCTGAATTTCCTGCCCGAGAACCACATCGTTGTGCTGTGGGCCGACCGGATCAGCGGCGACTACGAGGCCCAGTGGTCGGCGCTGCGGGAGCGCTACGGCAGCGGCGCGCTGCCGCGCACGGTCAACCTGGTCACCGGCCCGTCGCGCAGCGCCGATATCGAGCAGACCATCCAGCTCGGCGCCCACGGCCCGCGCCGGCTCCATATCGTGATCGTCGATGAACGGCCCTGATCGCAGCAAGCGGGCCGCCGAACCCGCCGGTGACGATGATGACGCCCGCCTGTGGGAGAGCGTCACGCGGTCGGTAAAACCGCTGGCGCGCAAGGGCCGCCTGCCCGAGGCCGCCGCGCCCGCGCCCGCGCCGTCGGCGCCGGAGAAACAGCCGGCGAAAGCGCCGCCCGATGCGAAAGAAAATCCGGCCGCCGCGCACGAGCGCGTCGACATATCCGGCCTGCGCATCGGCGCAAGGGACCGGCCTGCCACCCGCGCCGCGCCCGGCGGTGCGAAAACCCGTCCGGGCGGCCTCGGCTACGGCGACGCGCCGGGCGTCGACAAGCGCACCGCGACCCGCTTCCGCCGCGGCCTGATGCCGATCGACGCCAGGCTGGACCTGCACGGCCACACCCAGCAGAGCGCCCGCACGGCGCTCACCGGCTTCCTGCGCGCGCACCGGGCGGCCGGGCGGCGCTGCGTCCTGGTCGTCACCGGCAAGGGGCTGAAGGACGACTGGTCGGTCGGCGCCCTGCGCCAGGCCCTGCCCGGCTGGCTCAACGCCCCGGACCTGCGCCGCCTGATCCTCGCCTACTGCCACGCCCAGCCCCACCACGGCGGCAGCGGCGCGGTGTATATTCTGCTGAGACGGGAGCGGGGGAGGGGCGGCGGCCGGGACGGCGATTGAGGCGCCCCTCGATACGGCCCAGCGGGCCTACTCGGGATGAGGGTGTGTGATGAATTCACCCCCTATTCACCCTCACCCTGAGTAGCCGCGAAGCGGCGTATCGAAGGGCGAGCGCCCCTTGAGCCTGCGCCCGTCATTTCGACCGGAGCGGCGCAGCCGCGCAGCGGAGAAATCTTTCCGGCACGCCGCCATGGACCCCACGCCGCGCGTGAAAGATATCTCCACTCCACGACCCTTCGGGCCGTTCCGGTCGATATGACGGGTCGGGTTGGCGGCAGATTTCGTATCGGCAACAGCCGCGCCGAACCCGACCGCGCACGCCCCTACAAAATAAACCGGCTCAAATCCGCGTCCTTGGCCAGGTCGGCGACCTGGTCGCGGACGTAGGCGGCGTCGATGGCGATGGTTTCGCCGCTGCGCTCGGTGGCCGAGAAGCTGATCTCCTCCAGGAGCCGCTCCATCACCGTGTGCAGCCGCCGCGCGCCGATATTCTCGACGCTGCTGTTGACCTCGGCGGAGTAGCGCGCGATCTCGGCGATCGCTTCGTCGCTGAACTCCAGGGTCACCTCCTCGGTCTGCATCAGCGCCTTGTATTGCAGGGGCAGGCTGTTCTCGGTCTCGCTCAGGATGCGCACGAAATCGTCGACGTCGAGGGCCTTGAGTTCGACCCGGATCGGCAGCCGGCCCTGCAGTTCCGGCAGCATGTCCGACGGCTTGGCGAGGTGGAAGGCGCCCGAGGCGATGAACAGGATATGGTCGCTGCGCACCGGTCCGTGCTTGGTCGCCACCGTCGTGCCCTCGATCAGCGGCAACAGGTCGCGCTGCACGCCCTCGCGGCTGACGTCGGCGCCGCCGAGCCGCTCCGAGCGGCCGGTGATCTTGTCGATCTCGTCGAGGAAGACGATGCCGTTCTGCTCGACCAGGTCGATGGCCTCGGCGACGACCTGGTCCTCGTCGAGCAGGTTGTCGCTCTCCTCGGCCATCAGCAGTTCGTAGCTCTCGCCGACGCTCAGCCGCTTGGATTTGGTCGCGCCGCCCAGCGCCTTGCCGAGCATGTCGTTGAGATTGATCATGCCCATCTGGGCGCCGGGCATGCCGGGAATGTCGAAGGTCGGCAGGCCGCCGCCGCGGCTGTCGCGCACCTCCAGCTCGATCTCCTTGCCGTCCAGCTCGCCGGCGCGCAGCCGCTTGCGGAAGCTCTCGCGCGTGTCCTTGCGCGCATTCTCGCCGACCAGGGCGTCGAGCACCCGCTCCTCGGCCGCCATCTCGGCCCGGGCGGTGACCGACTTGCGCAGCCGCTCCCGCGTCATGCCGATGGCGATCTCGACCAGGTCGCGCACGATCTGCTCGACGTCGCGGCCGACATAGCCGACCTCGGTAAACTTGGTCGCCTCGACCTTGAGGAAGGGCGCGTTGGCGAGGCGGGCGAGCCGGCGGGCGATCTCGGTCTTGCCGCAGCCGGTCGGGCCGATCATCAGGATATTCTTGGGCAGCACCTCTTCCTTCATTGCGTCGTCGAGCTGCTGGCGCCGCCAGCGATTGCGCAACGCCACGGCCACCGCCTTCTTGGCGTCTTTCTGGCCGACGATGAAGCGGTCGAGCTCCGAGACGATCTCGCGCGGGCTGAAGGCGGTCGGGGTGTAGCCGGTCATACGCGCTCGATCACGATCTGGTCGTTGGTATAGATGCAGATGTCGGCGGCGATGCCCATGGCGCGGCGCGCGACCTCCTCGGCCGGCAGTTCGGTCTCCGCCATCAGCGCCTTGGCCGCCGCCAGGGCATAGGGGCCGCCGCTGCCGATGCCGATCAGCCCGTCCTCCGGCTCCAGCACGTCGCCGTTGCCGGTCAGCACCAGCGAGACGTCCCTGTCGGCGACCGCCATCATGGCCTCGAGCCGGCGCAGATAGCGGTCGGTGCGCCAGTCCTTGGCCATTTCCACGCAGGCCCGGGTCAATTGTCCCGGATGCTGCTCCAGCTTGCCCTCCAGCCGCTCGAACAGGGCGAAGGCGTCGGCCGTCGCGCCGGCGAAGCCGACCACCACCTTGCCGTCGGCGAGCCGGCGTACCTTGCGCGCGCCGCCCTTGAGCACGGTGTTGCCGAAGGTAACCTGGCCGTCGCCGGCGACCACCACGTCGCCGCCGCGCCTTACCGAAAGGATGGTCGTGCCGTGGAACAGGAGGGTGTCGGGATCGCTCATGCCGTCCTGTATGTGGCGCGGCGGCGGCGCGGGTCAACATGGGCGAATGCGGCCGCCGTCCCGGTCGGGGCCTCGGCCCGCGTCCGGTAGCGACCTACATTCGGATGCAACGGCAGGCATTCCGGGTTAAGAACGGGCGAAAGACGCCGGAGGCTTCCGATGAACCAGGCCATCAATCCCGACAACTCGGCGACGCGCACCGCAAGCGTCGCGCGCCGGACCAAGGAAACGCAGATCGACGTGTCGCTCAACCTCGACGGCAGCGGCGAGTACAGCGTCGATACCGGGATCGGCTTTCTCGATCACATGATGGAGCAGCTGTCGCGTCATTCGCTGATCGACCTCGAACTGAAGGCGGTCGGCGACCTGCACATCGATTTCCACCACACCACCGAGGATACCGGCATCGCGATCGGCGAGGCGGTGAGCAAGGCGCTCGGCGATCGCAAGGGCATCCGGCGCTACGGCGACGCCCTGATCCCGATGGACGAGACGCTGACAAGGGTGGCGCTCGACTGCTCGAACCGGCCCTACCTGATCTGGAAGGTCGGTTTCTCGAAGCCCAAGCTCGGCGAGATGGATACGGAGCTGTTCAAGGAATGGTTCCAGGCCTTCGCCCAGGCCGCCGGCATCACGCTCCATGTCGAGAATCTCTACGGCGAGAACAACCACCATATCGTCGAGAGCTGCTTCAAGGGGCTGGCCCGGTCGCTGCGCAGCGCCATCGAGCCCGATCCGCGCAAGGCCGACGCCGTGCCCTCCACCAAGGGGGTGCTGGGTGGCTCCCTGTAGCGCCGCGGCGGACCGGAGGCCCTAGTGGCCGACGGCGTCGCCATCGTCGATTACGGCGCCGGCAACCTGCGCTCGGCGGAAAAGGCCTTCATCCGCATGGCCGGAGAGACCGGCGCCGGCCTGCCGGTCGTCGCGACCGGCGACGCCGACCGGGTCGCCCGGGCGAGCCATGTCGTGCTGCCCGGCCAGGGTGCCTTCGCCGACTGCCGCGCCGGCCTGGACGCGCTGGACGGCATGGTCGAGGCGCTGCGCGAGGCCGTGACGGCGCGCGGCGCGCCCTTCCTCGGCATCTGCGTCGGCATGCAGTTGCTCGCCGACCGCGGTCTGGAGCATGGCGAGACGCCGGGCTTCGGCTGGGTGCCGGGCGAGGTCGCCGCGCTCGAACCCGACGATCCGGGCCTTAAGATCCCCCATATGGGCTGGAACGACCTGACCCTGCACGATTCCGGACGGGTTAATGGCGGCGCGAAGGGCGCCGGCCATCCGGTGCTGGCCGGCCTAGCGGACGGCGACCATGCCTATTTCGTGCATTCCTACGGCTTTCGCTGCACCGCCCCGGACGACCTGCTGGCGACCTGCGACTATGGCGGGCCGGTCGCGGCCATCGTCGGGCGGGACAATCTGGTCGGCACCCAGTTCCATCCCGAGAAGAGCCAGCAGGCCGGCCTGCGCCTGATCGCCAACTTTCTGGCGTGGCGGCCGTGAGCGGCGCGTCGCGCAAGGGGCGGCAGAGCGGACGCGCCGGCCGGCGCGGGGCCCCGCCGCCCGCCGGCGTCGCGCCGACCGGCCCGCTGCCCCCCGGCCCGCTACCCTCTGGCCCGCTGGGGCGGGTCGCGCCCAGGTCGATCCTCGGCGTCGAAGTCGTCACCCGCTTCGAGCCGGGCGACCTGCACGATATCTGCGACGCCGCGGAAAGCGCGATCGACGCCGGCGGCGGCTTCGGCTGGCTGCGCGCGCCGGAGCGGGACACGCTCGAAAGCTACTGGAAGGGCGTTCTGGTCGTGCCCGAGCGCATCCTGATCGTCGCCCGGATCGACGGCACGATCTGCGGCGCGGCGCAGCTGGTCCGCCCGCCGCCGAACAACGAGGCGCAGGCCTTTGCCGTCCAGCTCGAACACGCCTTCATCGCGCCCTGGGCCCGCGGCCACGGCCTCGCCCGCCTGCTGATGGAAAAGGCCGAGGTGCTGGCCCGCAACGAGGGGTTCGACGTCATCACCCTCGATGTCCGCGCGACCCAAAAGCGGGCGATCCGGCTGTACGAGACCCACGGCTACGTCCGCTGGGGCCGCAATCCCTTCTACGCCCGGGTCGAGGGCAAGCCGGTCGCCGGCCTGTATTACTGGAAGGACCTGAGCGCGGCCGAGGATCCATCCGGGGGCGGGCCGGGATGATCCTGTATCCGGCCATCGACCTCAAGGACGGCCGCTGCGTTCGGCTGCTCAAGGGCGATTTCGCGCAGGAGACCGTTTTCAACGACGACCCGGCCGACCAGGCGGCGCGCTTCCAGGCCCAAGGCTTCCGCTGGCTGCACGTCGTCGATCTGAACGGCGCCGCCGAAGGCCGGGCCGTCAACCGGGCGGGCGTCGAGGCGATTCTCGGCGCGGTGTCGATCCCGGTCCAGCTGGGCGGCGGCATCCGCGACATGGCCGGGATCGAGATGTGGCTGGACCGCGGCCTGGCCCGGGTGATCCTCGGCACGGCCGCGCTGCGCGATCCGCCCCTGGTGCGGCGGGCGGCGCGCGCCTTTCCCGGCCGGATCGCTGTCGGCATCGACGCGCGCGGCGGCCGGGTCGCCACCCAGGGCTGGCTCGAGACCTCCGACGTGACGGCTGCGGACCTCGCACGGTTGTTCGAGGATGCCGGCGTCGCCGCCATCGTCTATACCGATATCGAGCGCGACGGCGCGCTCCGGGGGGTCAACGTCGCGGCGACGGCGGCGCTCGCCCGGGCGGTCGGGGCGCCGGTCATCGCCTCCGGCGGCGTTGCCGGGCTGGGCGATCTCCGGGCGCTGAAGCAGGAAGCGGCGAGCGGCATCGCCGGCGTCATCTGCGGGCGGGCGCTCTATGACGGAAAAATCGATCCGGCACAGGCGCTTGCGCTGCTCGACGATACATAAACGAGCGAACATATAAAAAGCGGTCCGGAACCGCGCCACTGGCCACCGGCGCTGCCCGCCCGCCCGGATTCCCGTTTCGCCGCCGGCCGGAATGCCGTATAACCGGAGGCTGCATGGTGCCCGTTCCGCCTCCGCCGGCTCGGCGCGCCATGTCTTCGTGGAGCGGATCCGCCGTTCGGGCGGGCGGCTGCGGTCCGGGGAGGTGCCATCCATGATATCGGCAAGATGCCTGTCTGCATTTGCCGCGGTTTTCTGCCTCGCTTGCGGCGGTAGCACCCTCGCGGATTCCGAAGCGGGTCCCACGGGGGTCTGGCTTACCCCCGGCGGCAACTCGCATGTCGAGATCGCGCCGTGCGGCGACAAGCTGTGCGGCCGGATCGTCTGGCTCAAGCAGCCGAACAACAAGAAGGGTCAGCCGCTGCGGGACGCCAGGAACGAAGAAGAGTCGCTGCGGTCCCGACCGATCCTGGGGTTGCCCTTGCTGACCGGGTTCCCGCAGAAGCCGACGGACGGCGTATGGGACGACGGCAGGATTTACAGTCCGAAGACCGGAAAGACCTTCAGTTCGGAAATGGAAATGAAGGGTCGGGACACCCTGAAGGTCAGCGGCTGCAAGTGGATACGCTGCCGGTCCCAGATCTGGAAGCGGGTGAAGTGACGGCCCGCCCGGTCTGGACCGGCGGGCGCAAATCCGCCTTCGGCTGGGCGCTCTACGATTGGGCGAACTCGCCGTTCACCACCGTCGTCACGACCTTCATCTTCGCGGCCTATTTCGCCGGCGCCATCGCGCCGGACAAGACGACCGGCGCCTCGCAATGGGCGTTCACCCAGGGCGCGGCGGCCTTCGTCATGGCGATCCTCAGCCCGATCCTCGGCGCCATCGCCGACCACGGCAAGGGCCGCAAGGCCTGGATCGTGTTCTGGACCCTGGTCATGGTCGCCGCATCGGCCGCGCTGTGGTGGGGCGCGCCGGGCATCGAGTCGACGGCCCTCGTGCTCACCGCGGCGTTCATCGGTGTGATCGGTTTCGAGATGGGCCTCGTTTTCTACAACGCCATGCTGCCCGGTCTCGCCCCGGCCAGTCATATCGGCCGGCTCTCCGGCTGGTCCTGGGGGCTGGGCTATATCGGCGGCCTGGCCTGCCTGATCCTGCTGCTGTTCGTGTTCGTACAGCCGGAGGTCGCGCCCTTCGGGCTCGACAAGTCTGCGGCCGAGCATATCCGGATCGCCGGGCCGATCGTCGCCGTGTGGGCGCTGGTCTTCAGCCTGCCGCTGTTCTTCCTGACGGCGGATACGCCGGGGACCGGGCTGCCCATGGGCCAGGCGGTCGGCGCCGGGCTGCGCACGCTGGGCAACACCCTGGCCAATGTCCGCAAGCACGCCAACATCGCACGCTTCCTGATCGCCCGGATCTTCTATGTCGACGGGCTGAACACGATCTTCGCCGTCGGGGCGATCTACGCCGCCACGGTCTTCGGCATGGGCACGGCGGAGGTCCTGATATTCGGCATCATCGTGAATGTCACGGCCGGCCTCGGCGCCTTCGCCTTCGCCTGGCTGGACGATCGGCTGGGCGCCAAGGCGACCGTGCTTCTGGGCGTCGCCGGCGTCACGGTTTGCGGCATCCCGATGCTGTTTGTCGACGACAAGACCTGGTTCTACGTCCTCGGCGGCGTCATGGGCCTGTTTTTCGGCCCGGCCCAGGCGGCAAGCCGCTCGCTGATGAGCCATCTCGCGCCCCGGGGGCAGGAGGCCGAGATGTTCGGGCTCTACGCCTTTGCCGGAAAATGCACGGCCTTTCTCGGCCCGTGGATTTTCGGTGCTGTCACCCTGGCCGCGGGCCCGCGTTGGGGCATGGCGACGGTCGTGCCTTTCCTGGTGATCGGCGCCGTGATCCTGCTGAAGGTCGACACCGGGAAGGTTGCACCGGACGAGTCGGCCCCGGAATAACCGGCGCGCTCAGTGCCGGAAGTGGCGCAGGCCGGTGAACACCATGGCGAGGCCGCGCTCGTCGGCCGCCGCGATCACCTCGTCGTCGCGCACCGAGCCGCCGGGCTGGATGACCGCCGTCGCGCCGGCGTCCGCCGCTGCGAGCAGCCCGTCGGCGAAGGGAAAGAACGCGTCCGACGCCACGACCGAGCCCCTGGCGGGCGACTCCTCAAGCCCGGCGGCGCTGGCGGCGTCCGCCGCCTTCTGCGCCGCGATCCGCGCGGAATCGACCCGGCTCATCTGTCCGGCGCCGATGCCGACGGTCCGCCGGTCCTTCGCATAGACGATGGCGTTGGACTTGACGTGCTTGCACACCGTGAAGGCGAACAGCATGTCCGCAACCTCGGTCTTGGTCGGCACCCGGCGGGTCTTCACGGCAAGGTCGCCCGCGGTGACGCCCGCGTCGCGCGACTGGACGAGGAACCCGCCGCCGACGCTGCGCACCGTCAGCCGGTCCGCCGCCGGATCGGGCATGTGTTCGGTCAGCAGCAGGCGCAGATTCGGCTTGGCGGCGAGAATGCGCCGCGCCTCGGTGTCGGCGTCGGGCGCGACGATGACCTCGGAGAAGATGTCCGCGATCCGCTCCGCCGCCGCGCCGTCGAGCGGCCGGTTACAGGCGACGATGCCGCCGAAGGCGCTGACCGGATCGCAGGCGAGCGCCAGCGGCCAGGCATCGGCGACCGAATCCGCGCTGGCGACGCCGCACGGGTTGGCGTGCTTGATAATGGCGACCGTCGGCCGGTCGAATTCCGCCGCCAGCTCCCAGGCCGCGTCCGAATCGTTGATGTTGTTGTAGCTCAGCGCCTTGCCCTGGACCTGCACCGCGTCGGCGATGCCGTACGGCGCGCTGCCGTCGGCATAGAAGGCGGCTTCCTGGTGCGGGTTCTCGCCGTAGCGCAATATCTGCCGGCGGCGGCCGGAGACGGTCAGCCGCTCCGGGAACGGCTCGGCGTCCTGCGCCGCAAACCAGCGGGAAATCGCCGAATCGTAAGCCGCGGTCCGGGCATAGGCCCGCGCCGCCAGGCTCCGGCGCAGTTCGGCGGAAATCGCCCCGTCGTTTTCTTTGTAATCGTTCAAGAACGTCGGATAGTCGGCCGGATCGGTCAGGACCGTCACGAATTCGTGGTTTTTCGCCGCCGCCCGGATCAGCGCCGGGCCGCCGATATCGATATTTTCGACGCAGGCCGCAAAATCGCCGCCGCCGGCGACGGTATCCTCGAACGGGTAGAGGTTGACGGCGACCAGATCGATCGCGCCGATGCCGTGCGCCGCCAGCGCTGCCCGGTGCCCGTCGTCGTCGCGCCGGGCGAGGATGCCGCCGTGAATCGCCGGATGGAGCGTCTTGACCCGGCCGTCGAGGATTTCCGGATGGCCGGTATGGGCGGACACGTCGGTCACGGCGATGCCGGCGTAGCGCAACGCCTGCGCCGTGCCGCCGGTCGACAGGATCTCGACGCCCCGCGCCGCCAGCGCCTCCGCCAGGCCGGCGAGGCCGGTCTTGTCGGACACCGAGATCAGCGCGCGGGCGATGGGAAGGGGATCGGTCATCGGTCCTTTGCAGGAAGACAGCGGACGGCCGGATGGGAACGCCGAGTCTAACCCGGATTTCGCATTTCGGTCACGACCCGCATCGCCATGCCCGCCCCAACGCATTCATCTGCAAATCGGGCACCGACTGAATCCCCCTGCCCCAAGGGATTCCTCTGCGAAGAGCCGCGCGTCCCCACAACTCTATTCCTCCCCCTCTTCAGAGGGGGAGGCCAGGTGGGGGTGGCGCGTCGGCAGACGCGCTTCGCCGCAAGGCGAATCCTCCGGCGGCCCAATGCACCCCCATCCCCTCCGCTTCGCTCCGGGACTTCCCCCTCTGAAGAGGGGGAAGGATTTGTTTTGCGGCGTGAGCTCGTTTCGTAGAGAAACCCCGAAGGGCCGGACGGCGAAACGGATGCGCCCGGCGAAGAAAATGCCGCACATGCCGGGCGGCGACCGCGGCGCATAACGGTTTTGGCCGCCACGCGGCGACCGCGCACTCGACGCAGGAGACGTTTCGGCAGCATGGAACTTCCCGACCTGATCGCCGTTATCGGCCTGGGCTATGTCGGCCTGCCGCTTGCCGTGGCGCTGGCGCGGCATTTCGAGGTTGCCGGGATCGACCGGGACCCGGGCCGGATCGCCGCCCTGCGCGCCGGACGCGACGTCACGCGCGAGGTGCCGGACGAGGCGCTCAAGTCGACCCGGGCGCACTTTTCCGCCGATCCCGCGGCGATGGCCGGCGCCGGCCTGTTCATCGTCGCGGTGCCGACACCGGTCGATGCGCGCAACGCGCCGGACCTGGGCGCCGTCCGGGCTGCCATGGAGGCCGTCGGGGGCCATCTGCGCCCCGGCGCAACCGTCGTCCTCGAAAGCACCGTCTATCCCGGCGCGACCGAAGAGGTGTGCCGGCCGATCCTGGAGCGGGCCTCGGGCCTTGCCGCCGGCGCCGATTTCTTCCTCGGCTATTCGCCGGAGCGGATGAATCCGGGCGACCGGGAACACGGGCTGGCCGAGCTTACCAAGGTCGTGGCGGGCGAAACCGCCGAGGTCGCCGGCATGCTGGCCGCCGTCTACGGCAAGGTGACCGGCGGCAAGGTGTTCGTCGCCCGGGATATCCGGACCGCCGAGGCGGCCAAGGTGATCGAGAACGCCCAGCGCGACATCAACATCGCCTTCGTCAACGAGGCGGCGATGATCTTCAACAAGCTGGGCCTGTCCGCCTACGACGTGCTCGACGCCGCGCGCACGAAGTGGAACTTCCTGCCCTTCGCGCCCGGCCTGGTCGGTGGCCACTGCGTCGGCATCGATCCCTACTATCTGGCGCACAAGGCGGCGCAGGTCGGCCACGATCCGGAGATCACCCTGGCCGGCCGGCGGATCAACGACGGCATGGGCCGCTATGTGGCGCAATCGGTCCACGCGGCGCTGGGCAAACCGTCGGACATCCTGATCCTCGGGCTCGCGTTCAAGGAGAACGTGCCCGACCTGCGCAACACCGGGGTCATCGATATCGTCCGCGCGCTGTCGGCCGCCGGCCACACCGTCCGGGTCCACGACGCCTTCGCCGATCCGGAAGAGGCGCAGCGGGCGCACGGCATCGCGCTGGTGCCGGATCTGGCCGGCGGGCCCTACGACGCCGTCGTCGGCGCCGTCATGCACAATCCCTACCGCGACCTGGGCGCCGCCGATCTCCGCCGGCTGCTGCGCGACGGCGGCCTGCTCGCCGATGTCAAGGGGATGTGGCGCGGGCTCGCCCTGCCGGAGACCGTCCGCCGCTGGTCGCTCTGAGTCGCCGGGCGCCGCAACCGCCCCGGCGGGAACCGACCCGCCGGAAATCACAGCGCGTCAGCGCCGCCGGATCGCCCAGCGCACGGAGCGGGGCTCTGCGCCGCGATATTCGCCGGACAGGACGATCTGGCGGGTCCGCTGCCGTTCGTTGCGCATGCCCTGGTAGAAGCTGTCCTCGACCCCGATCGTGACGCCGCTCTCGGTGTGGAATTGCCAGCTTCCCGCGCCCGGACGGCTGAAATCGATGATCCGCCCGCCCTTTTCCCAGATCGACATCGAATCGATGGAAACGTCCGGGTGCAGATGGAAGCGGACGGCGAACTCGACGTCCGCATTGCGGCGCGATTGCTCGGGGCGGGAGAGGATATCCTGTCCGCGGACATCCTCGCCGTTGGCCGAGACGTAGATGCGCCGCCTGTGGACCACGGCGAAGGCCGGCGCATAGCCGTCATGGCTTCCCTCGATCAGGATGGCGCCCTGCAGGTCCTTCCGGTCGGCGTCAACCTTGGCCGGCCGCCGGCCCAGACCGCCGTTTCGGTGCAGTTGCGACGAATTGCGGTTCGCGACGACCAGCGTCGAATGGGCCGCCGAGATCCGCCCGGCGAAGGCCCAGTCGCTGTTGCGTTTCCAATAGCTGCCGCAGTTGACGATCAGACGGACCCGGCCGGCGCTCATCTCGAAGCCCAGCAGGCCGGCATGGGCCAGATCGTCATGGCCGGGCGCCGGCGGCATGCCGGTATCCATGACGATCATCGTGCGCCCGGCGATGACGCGCTGGAAGCCGGTATGCGGCGGATGCTCCGGCGGATTCCCGGTCGAGCCGGACTGGTTCAGCGTCATGTCGATCTGCCAGTCCTGCTCTTCGAAGCTGCCGTTGAACACGGCAAGCCCGCCGTCGCCGAGGCGCATGCCGCGCAGCATCGGCGCCGCCCGGTCGATGGCGCCCTGAACCACGGGCGACGCGTCCTGATGGCTCGACGCCAGCACGCTGCGCACGTCGATCAGGTCGCGCAGGATTTCGTGCTGCAGGGTCGGACAGCGTTCGGCAACGCCGCCGTCGGCATGGATCCGGTGCTCGATTTCATGCTCCAGCAGGGCAAGCCCCCTGAACAGCCGGGCATGAGCGCTGGGCAGGCAGGCGCCGACATAGATCAGGCCCTTGGCGGCCCGCACCCGCCTGGCGCCGCGAGTCGTCTTCCGCGTCACGTTCGCCAGATGCTTCGCCTGCCGGTGGACGCTCTGGAGAACCCGGTCGCGAAACCGGTCTTCCGCGCCCCGGCAGAAATAGTCGTACTGGCTCAGCCAGTTGATCAGCCGCTCGGCGGCGATATCGGCGCGCCAGCCATGATGGTGGTACCGGCCGAACCGGTCGATCCAGTCGCTCATCAGTTCGCGGCCCAGCCGGCGGCCGGCGTCGGACCCGGTCGCCCGCAGGTCGCGCAGCCAGGCGAAATCGTGGGGCTCGAGCGGCAGCTCCTCGCCGCGCCAGATCCTGTCGTTCCTGAAATTGAACGCGCCGCGCAGGATCGCCTTGCCGACCTCCGAATCGCCGGGCCACGGATCGTGCGGCACCAGCAGGACCTGGGTCGCCCGCGTGCCGCCGAGCCGCCACTGATAGAAGGCGCTGCGGTACCAGGCGCCCGCAAGGCGTATGCGCAGGCTCTCGACGCCGCGCCGTACCGATATCGAATAGCCCCTGGCCACGAAGCGCCGCCGCACGTCAGTGACCGCGCAGGCGGCGGATATTCGCCGCGTAACGCTCCGGCCCGCCCTCGAAAACGGCGGTGCCGGCAACCAGGACGCTCGCCCCCGCCGCAATCGCCAGCGGCGCCGTTTCGGCGTTGATCCCGCCATCCACCTGGAGGTCGATCGGCCGGTCCTGCCCCTCGATCATGCGGCGCAGCGTGCGCAGCTTCTCGAGCTGGGAGGCGATGAAGCTCTGGCCGCCGAAGCCGGGGTTGACCGACATGACCAGGATCAGATCGACCATGTCCAGCACCGGCTCGACCGCCGCCGCCGGCGTGCCGGGATTGAGGGAAACGCCCGCCTTCCGGCCCAGGCCCCTGATTTTCTGGAGGGTCCGGTGGAGGTGCGGTCCGGCCTCGGCGTGGACCGTGACGATATCGGCGCCGGCCTCGGCGAAGGCGTCGATGAACGGATCGACCGGGGCGATCATCAGATGGACGTCGAACGGCCTGTCGGAATGCGGGCGCAGCGCCTTCACCACGCCCGGCCCGATGGTCAGGTTCGGTACGAAATGCCCGTCCATGACGTCGATATGGATATAGTCCGCGCCGGCGGCGTCGATGGCGCGCACTTCCTCGCCCAGGCGGGCGAAGTCGGCCGAAAGGATCGAGGGGGCGATGAGCACGGGTTCTGCCATGACGGGCGCTTTCACGACGGGCGCTTTCCCGGACGAACCGGAAGGAGGTCGCGGAGTCCTCCTCTAATTGAATGAAGTGGCGGCGAAAATGAAGCGAATTGGCCCGGTGCGGTTCATGGCCTCGTCAACATGCCGGATTTCGCTCAGGCGCGCCGCCTGAGCCGGGCGATGAAGAAGCCGTCCATCCCGCCCGTCTGCGCCAGATGGCAGGGCAGGGTCTGCACGTCGCCCTCCGGCGTCGCGGCCGGCGCTATCGGGCCGAGCGCCGACGCCTCGACCGGCGCGCGCTCCAGCGCCGGGTTTTCGGCCAGAAGGCGGGCGATCCGGTCCGGCCCCTCCTCCGCTTCCAGCGAACAGACGGTATAGACCAGAACGCCGCCGGGCCGCAGTTGCGCCGCCGCGTTGGCGAGCAGCGCCGCCTGCACGCGGGCCAGCGCAGCGATATCGGCCGCCGTCTTGGTCCACGCGACGTCGGGCCGGCGCCGCAGCGTGCCGGTGGCGCTGCACGGCGCATCCAGCAGGATTGCGCCGGCCGGCTCCGGATGCCGCCACGATGCGGCGTCGGCTGCCACGATCTCCGCCTCCAGCCCGAGCCGGTGCAAGTTGTCGCGCAGCCGGTGCAGGCGCCGGGCCGACCGGTCGACGGCGACGACCCGCGCACCAGCCGCCGCCAGCTGTGCCGTCTTGCCCCCCGGCGCGGCGCACAGATCGAGCACGAGGCCGTCTTCGGGTACCGGAAGCAGGCGCGCCGGCAGGGCTGCCGCGGCGTCCTGGACCCACCAGCCGCCCCCTCCGTCATGGCCGCCCCCTCCGCTACGGCCGTCGCTGTAGCCGTCGAGGTTGGTGACCGGCCCGCTCGCCCGCCGCACCGTGTTGCCGGCCAGAACCGCGCCGCCCAGCCGCGCCGCCCAGCCCTCGGGGTCGCGGGCGACGCTGATGTCGAGCGGCGGTTCGGCGCGCAGGGCGCCGGCGATGCCGGCCGCCGCCTCCGGCCCGAAACGGTCGATCCAGCGCGCGGTCAGCCACTCGGGCAGCGCCGCGAACGGCCCGTCCAGCATCGCTTCGAGGCGGCCGCGCTCGCGCTGGGCCCGGCGCAGCATCGCGTTGACCAGCGCACGGTATTTTTCCAGGCGCAACGGGGCGGCCAGCGCGACGCTGCTGTCAACCGCCGCATGGTCCGGGATGTCGAGCAGCAGCAGCTGGGCGAGCCCGGTTTCGAGCAGCACGTGCACGCGATTCCGCCCGGCCGGCAAAGGCCGGTCGAGCAGGCTGTCGACCGCGGACTGCAGGATGCCGCGGTGGCGCAGAACCGTGAGCACGAGCCGGTGGGCGAAGCGCCGGTCCCGGTCGTCGGCCAGCCCGTCCAGGCGCGGCGCCAGCGCGCTGTCCAGCGGGAGACGGCGGTGCAGGATGTCGACCAGCGCCGCGTGGGCGCACAGCCGGGCCGGGTCTTCGCGCAGGTTCACCCCGGTCCTTTCGAAGGGCGGCCCCGGCGATACGGCGGCCGCGGGCGTCTACCGCGTCGGGACGGGCGTATCGCCGGAATAGTCGTAGAAGCCGCGATTGACCTTGCGGCCCAGCCAGCCGGCCTCGACATATTTCACCAGCAGCGGGCAGGGCCGGTATTTCGAATCGGCCAGCCCGTCATAGAGCACCTGCATCACGGCGAGCGCGGTATCGAGGCCGATGAAGTCGGCCAGCTCCAGCGGCCCCATCGGGTGGTTGGCGCCCAGCTTCATCGCCGTGTCGATGGCTTCCACCGTGCCGACGCCCTCATAGAGGGTGTAGATCGCCTCGTTGATCATCGGCAGCAGGATGCGGTTGACGATGAAGGCGGGGAAATCCTCGGACTGGGCGACGGTCTTGCCCAGGTTGCGCGCCAGGCTGGCGACCGTTTTGTAGGTTTCCTCGTTCGTCCCCAGGCCGCGGATCAGCTCGATCAGCTGCATCATCGGCACCGGATTCATGAAATGCATGCCGATGAAGCGCTCGGGCCGGTCGGTAACCGCGGCCAGCCGGGTGATCGAGATGGAGGAGGTGTTGGACGCGATGATCGCGTCCGCCTTCAGGTTGCCGGACAGATCCTTGAGGATGGCGCGCTTGGTCGCCTCGTCCTCGGTCGCCGCCTCGATGACGATGTCGCATTCCTGCATCGCCTCGAGGCCGAGGGACGGTACGATGCGCGAGAGTGCATCGTCGATATCCCGGTCGGCGATGACCCCGCGGCGCAACTGGCGTTCCAGATTGCCCCGGATCGTCGTCATCGCCCGGTCCAGCGCGGCCTCGTCGATGTCGTTCAGAACGACGTCATAGCCGTTCAGCGCCGAGACGTGCGCGATTCCGTTGCCCATCTGGCCGGCGCCGATGACGCCCACTTTCTCGATTGTCAGCGTCCCAATCCTTTCAACACCGCGGCCGCCCGCCCGTCGGGGACGGCGGCCGCGTAGCGGAGCGTTACCTGCGCACCTCGATATTGTCCAGTTCGGCCGATAATTCGGGCACCGCCTTGAACAGGTCGGCGACCAGGCCGTAATCCGCGACCTGGAAGATCGGCGCTTCCTCGTCCTTGTTGATCGCCACGATGACCTTCGAATCCTTCATGCCGGCGAGATGCTGGATCGCGCCCGAGATGCCGACGGCGATGTAGAGGTCCGGCGCCACCACCTTGCCGGTCTGGCCGACCTGGTAGTCGTTCGGAACGAAGCCGGCATCGACCGCGGCGCGCGACGCGCCGACCGCCGCGCCCAGCTTGTCGGCCACCTCCTCCAGCATCGGGAAATTCTCGCCCGATTGCATGCCCCGCCCGCCGGATATCACGACCCGGGCCGAGGTCAGCTCCGGCCGGTCGGATTTGGAAAGCGCCTGGCCGACGAACGCGCTGCCTTCGACGTGGGCGCCCGCGTCGATCGTCTCGACGGCCGCGTTTCCGCCCTCGGCGTCGGCAGCGTCGAACGCGGTCTGGCGCACGGTGACGACCCTGACGCCGTCGGTCGAGCGCACGGTCGCCATCGCGTTGCCGGCGTAGATGGGCCGGACGAAGGTGTCCGCGCTCTCGACGCCGGTGATGTCGGAAACCTGCTGCACGTCGAGCAGCGCCGCGACCCGCGGCATGACGTTCTTGCCGTGGGTCGTCGCCGTCGCAACCAGATGGGAATAGCCGCCGGCCAGCCCGGCGAGCAGGGCCGCCAGGTCTTCCGCCAGGCCGTGCGCCAGATGCGGGCCGTCGGCGTGCAACACTTTGCCGACGCCGCCGACGCGGGCGGCCTCTTCCGCAACAGCGCCGCAGCTTTCGCCGGCGACCAGCATGTGGATGTCGCCGCCCATATCCTGCGCGGCGGCTACGGCGCTAAGCGTCGCGACGTTCAGGCTGGCGTTGTCGTGTTCCGCAAGGACGAGAACCGTCATGTTCCGCCGTCTCCTTCCGTCCGCCGGTCCGGGCCATGGAGCGCCCCGCCGGCCGAAATCCTGCCGGTCAGATGACCTTCGCTTCGTTCTGCAGCTTGCCGACCAGTTCGGCCACGCTCTCGACCTTGACGCCGCCGGCGCGCTTCTCCGGCTCGACGACGCTCAGGACTTCCAGCCGCGGCGCGGTATCGACGCCGAGCTCCTCCGGAGTCAGCCGGTCGATCGGCTTCTTCTTCGCCTTCATGATGTTGGGCAGCGAGGCGTAGCGCGGCTCGTTGAGGCGCAGATCGGTGGTGACGACCGCCGGCAGGCTCGTTTTGATGGTTTCCAGTCCGCCGTCGACCTCGCGGGTCACCGTCAGCCCGCCGTTTTCTGCCGTCACTTCCGAAGCGAAGGTCGCCTGCGGCCAGCCGAGCAGGGCGGCGAGCATCTGGCCGGTCTGGTTGGCGTCGTCGTCGATCGCCTGCTTGCCCAGGATCACGATGTCGGGATTTTCCTTCGCGACCGCGGCAGCGATCAGCTTGGCGACGGCGAGCGGCTCCAGCGGATCGTCGGTCACGACATGGATGCCGCGGTCGGCGCCCATGGCGAGCGCGGTGCGGATGGTTTCCTGGCACTGCTGGACGCCGAGGCTGATGGCGACGATCTCGCTCGCCGTGCCGGCCTCTTTCATCCGCACGGCCTCCTCGACCCCGATCTCGTCGAACGGGTTCATGGACATCTTGACGTTCGCGAGCTCGACGCCCGAGCCGTCGGATTTCACGCGGACCTTCACGTTGTAATCGATCACGCGCTTGACAGCGACGAGGACTTTCATCGGCGGCTTTTCCGAAAGAGTGCGGCCGGTGCGGCGCCCCTTTGGGTGACAGGGTTGTCGCGCCCGGCGGCGTCCGTTGATCCGATCCGGTATGGCAGGAGGCCGGCTCCGGCATCCGGACCGGCCCCCGTTTTTCGCACTGCACCATATTGGATGTTACAAAACGGAGTCAACGCGCGCCGCGCCGCTTCGTTTCCGGGCCCGGCTGCAACCGAGCGTCGCGTCGCCCGGGCCGCCGCGCCCGTCCCTGCGGCCCCTCCGGAATGCCGATTTCTTGACCCGGCGGGGAACGGCCCTATCCTGCCGCCGTTGCACCCTGAGAAAGCCGATCATGGACGAAATCGGAGTGGTCTGCACGGACCCGCCGTCCGGGGCGTTACCCGGTCTCCGGCACGACCGGTCGGCCGAAGAGGTCGAGGCGCTGATGGCGCTGCCCTTCGCCGATCTCGTTTTCCGCGCACAGACCGTGCACCGCCGCCACTTCGACGCCAACGAGGTGCAGCTGTCGACGCTGCTGAGCGTCAAGACCGGCGGCTGCCCGGAAGACTGCGCCTACTGTCCGCAGAGCGCGCTCTACGACACCGGCGTCGCGGCGGAGAAGCTGATGCCGCTCGACAAGGTGCTGGCCGAGGCCCGGCACGCCCGCGATGCCGGCGCGACGCGCTATTGCTTGGGCGCCGCCTGGCGCAGCCCGAAAGACCGGGACCTGGAGGCAATCGCGGCCATGGTCGCCGGCGTCAGGGCGCTGGGCATGGAGACCTGCGCGACCCTCGGCATGCTGAGCGCAGCCCAGGCGGCGCGCCTCGCCGACGCCGGCCTCGACTATTACAACCACAATATCGATACATCCGAGGACTATTACGGCGAGATCATCACGACGCGGACCTACCGGGACAGGCTCGAGACCCTGGCCCATGTCCGCGACGCCGGTATCCGGGTCTGCTGCGGCGGCATCGTCGGCATGGGCGAATCCCGGCGCGACCGCGCGGCCATGATCGCCACGCTCGCCAGCCTGCCGGTTCATCCGGAGAGCGTACCGATCAACATGCTGGTGCAGGTCGCGGGCACGCCGCTCGACGGCGTCGATCCGCTCGACCCCTTCGAGTTCGTGCGCACGGTCGCAGCGGCGCGGATCGCCATGCCGCATTCGGTGGTCCGCCTTTCCGCCGGACGGGAGCGGATGTCCGACGAGATGCAGGCGCTGGCCTTTCTCGCCGGCGCGAATTCGATCTTCGTCGGGCCCGAACTGCTGACGACGCCCAATCCGGCCCGCGCGCGACGCTGCCCTGTTCGAGCGCCTCGGCATCGGGGCGATGCCGGCCTGATCCGCCGCCCCGCTCCGGTCTACCGGTCCATCTTGCGCAATCCGGCGCGCAGATAGGCCGCGCCGGTGACGACGGCGAGCAGCGCGGCCAGCCAGAGCAGCGCCTCGCCCGCCACGGCGAGCGCCGCGCCGTCGGCGAACGCGCCAGCGACCAGCAGCGCGGCGATGGCGAGGAACTGCGCCGCCGTTTTCCATTTGGCGAGGCGCGACACCGGGATCGCCGCCGTGCCGGCGAGAAATTCCCGCAGGCCGGCGACCGCCAGTTCGCGCACCAGAATGATCAGCGCGGCGATAACCCCGGTGTCCGACAGCCGGTCCGTCGCCGCCAGCATGACCAGCGCCGCCGCGACCAGGATCTTGTCGGCGATCGGGTCGAGAAAGCGGCCGAAGTCCGACTCCTGCTGGGTGCGCCGGGCCAGCCAGCCGTCCAGCCAGTCGGTGACGCCGGCGAGCGCGAACAGCCCGAAGGCGGCCCAGTGGAGCGCCGGCTCGGGCAGCCAGAAGGCGGCGACGAAGAAGGGCACGAGTGCGACCCGGCCGAGGGTCAGCAGGTTCGGGGCCTGAAGCAGGGTCGATCGCGATACGGGCAAGGGCGGGCTCTCCGGCAGGCCGATGGCGCTCAGGCTTCGGCGTGGAACCAGTCGAACACGGTCCGGGCGACCGTGCGGCTGATCCCGTCGACGGTCTCAAGGTCGCTCAGGCCGGCCCGCTCGATATTGCGCACCGAGCCGAAATGGTTGAGCAGCGCCCGCTTGCGCCGGGCGCCGATCCCGGGGATGTCGTCGAGGGCCGAGCGGGTCCGGGCGTTGGCCCGCCGGGTGCGGTGGGCGCCGATGGCGTAGCGGTGCGCCTCGTCGCGCAGCCGCTGCAGGAAATACAGCACCGGATCGTTCGGCGGCAGGCCGAAGCTGCGGCCGTCGGCCATATGAAAGGTCTCGCGGCCGGCGTTGCGGTCCGGCCCCTTGGAGACGCCGACCACGGCAAGATCGTCGATCCCCAGGTCGGCCAGCGCCGCCAGCGCGCTGCTCAGCTGGCCGCGGCCGCCGTCGACCAGCACCAGATCGGGCCAGATGCCCGTTTCGCGCGCCGGATCCTCCCGGATCGCCCGGCTGAAGCGGCGGGTCAGCACCTCGCGCATCATGGCGTAGTCGTCGCCCGGCGCCAGGCTCGCCGAGCGGATGTTGAATTTCCGGTATGCGGTCTTGATCAGCCCGTCCGGGCCGGCCGCGATCATGCCGCCGACGGCGTCGGTGCCGGAGACGTGGCTGTTGTCGTAGACCTCGATCCGCTCCGGCGGCGCGTCCAGGCCGAAGGCGTCGGCCACCCCGTCGAGCAGCCGGCGCTGCGAGGCGTTTTCCGACAGCCGGCGGGTGAGCGCCGCCTTCGCGTTGGCCAGCGCGTGCTCGATCAGCTTGCGCTTGTCGCCGCGCCGGGGCACGGCAAGCTCAACCTTCCGCCCGGCCCTGGCGCCCAGCGCCGCAGCGAGCAGCGCTTCGTCGGCGACCGGCCGGCTTGTCAGGACCAGTCGGGGCGGCGGCTTGTTGTCGTAGAACTGGCCCAGGAACGCCGCGAGGATATCGGCGTCGGCGGCCGACTTGTCGTGGCGCGGATAATAGGCCCGGTTGCCATAGTTGCGGCCGGCGCGGAAGAAGAACACCTGGATGCAGCTGTGCTCGCCTTCGCGCCACACCGCGACGACATCGGCATCGTCCGGCACCGGGAGGTTGATGTCCTGGCGCGTCTGGATGTGGGCCAGCGCCTGGATGCGGTCGCGCAGATAGGCGGCGGTCTCGAATTCCAGGGCCTCGGCAGCCTCCTCCATGCGCCCGGCGAGGTCACGCTGAATCGCGCCGTCGCGGCCGGAGAGGAAAGCCTCGGCCTGGGCGACCAGGGCGCCGTACTCCGCTTCGCCGATCCGCCCGACGCAGGGCGCGCTGCACCGCTTGATCTGGAACAGCAGGCAGGGCCGGGTGCGCGACGAGAACATCGAATCGCTGCACGAGCGCAGCAGGAAGGCCCGTTCTAGGGCGTTCAGCGTGCGGTTGACGGCGCCGGCCGAGGCGAAGGGGCCGAAATAGGAACCCGGTTCGCGCCGGCTGCCGCGGTATTTGGTGATGCGCGGCCAGCGGCCCGGCTTCTCCGGCGCGGCGCGCAGGTCTTTTTTGCCGATCCGGATATAGGGAAAGGACTTGTCGTCGCGCAATAGGATATTATACCGGGGGCGGAGCCGCTTGATCAGGTTCGATTCGAGCAGCAGCGCCTCGACCTCGGTATGGGTCTCGACGATCTCGAGCAGGGCCGTTTCCGCGACCATGCGGCGCAGCCTTTCCGGCAGCTTGGCCGGCGTCGCATAGCTGGCGACGCGGCGGCGCAGATTGCGCGCCTTGCCGACATAGAGCGGCTCGCCGCGCCGGTCGATCATGCGGTAGACGCCGGGTCCGGCGGAGAGCCGGGGCAGTTCGGCCTTCAGGTAGGCGGCGCCGGCGGCGAGGGAGGCGGGCACGGCCCGTTCGGGGGCTGCCGCAGGAATCGCCGGTGCGCGTTCCTCCCGCGCCGCTTTCGGTCTGGTTTTCGACGCCATGGCGCTAATGTTGCGCCCGAAACCGGCGGGGTCAATCGACCGCGGCGCCGCCCGATCGGGCTAGCCGATTGAATCGGCAACGATTTTTCGGCCCGGCGCGGGGCGTCGGCGCTTGTCCACGAACTCTGTGGATAAGTCTGTGGGACAACCTTCGGCGGCGCGGAGATTCCGCAGAATCCCGCGTCGCGGAAATCATTGCCGGTTTATTGGGCAGAATCGCCTAACGCATTGAAAATTAAAAATTATTAGGCCGTCGCGATGTCACGGTTCTGTAACGAGACTGGCAGACCGGTTCGAAACCGGTACAGGCGCCTGCTTCGGACAGCGTGTGAACAAACGGCGTAACCCACGACGCCACATCACTTTTCCGGCCGGCTGCGGCGCGGCCGTTCGATCTCGACGCCGACGGCGCCGGTGTTGGCGAAGACGTCGAGCTTCTCGACGCGGATGCGGGCGGCGCGCACGCGCGGATCGTCCAGGCACATGGCCGCCAGCGCTTCGGCCAGCGTCTCGACCAGATTGTAGTGCCGCGCGTCGACAATGGCGCAGGCACGGCCGACGATCTGCTCGTAGCTCACGGTGTCTTCGAGCCGGTCGGTCGCGCCCGCGGCGTCGTCGGCGATCGCCAGGTCGATGTTCAGCCGGACCCGCTGGGGCGCATCGCGCTCGTGGCGGTAGACGCCGATGTTGCAGCTCAGGACCAGGTCGCGCACGAAGATGTGGCGCTGCCCGCCCAGCGTGTCGGCAAGCCGCGGCGAGTCGGAGCCCGAGGCCAGGTGCGGAACCATCGCTTCAAGCGGTCGCGTCATCGGATCCCGTCCATTCTATGAAATAAATCACACAGAGGGGCGCCGGCGCGGATCATTCCCTGTCTCCGCCGTCTCCGCGCGGCTGCGCCCAGCCCAGATGCTGGCCGCCGTCCAGGGCGATCATCTGGCCGGTCATCGACGGCATGGCGAGAATGAACCGGATCGCCGCGGCGATTTCCTGCGGTGTGCCGGCGCAGCGCAGCGGCAGCTTGCCGATCTGGCGGTCGAAGTCGGCCCGGCTCTGCCGTTTGCTCGGCAGCGCCGGCCCCGGCCCGATCGCGTTGACCCGGATGCGCGGCGCCAGCGCCAGTGCCATGGTCCGCGTCAGGGTCCACAGGGCGGCCTTGCTCACCGTATAGCTGACGAAATGCGGCGTCAGGTTGAGCACGCGCTGGTCGAGCAGATTGACGATGGCGCCGTTCCGGCCGTCCGGCAGCAGCCGGGCCATGTCCTGCATCAGCAGCGCCGGCGCGCGCAGGTTGGTCTCGAGATGCAGGTCCCAGCTCGTCCGGCTCAGGTCGCCGATTTCGTCGCGTTCGAATTCGCTGGCGTTGTTGACCAGGCACCCGACCGGCCCGATCTCGCGGTGAACCGACGGCAGCAGCGCGGCTGCTTCGGCCTCGACCGAAAGATCCGCCTGCACGGGCGCCGCCCGGCCGCCAGTGCCGCGGATCAGGTCGACGACCTCGAGCGCCTCGCTCTCCGAGCGGCGGTAGTGGACCGCCACCGTCCATCCCTCGTCCGCCAGGCCAAGGGCGATCGCCCGGCCGATCCGCGTCGCCGCGCCGGTGACGAGGGCGGTCGTGGGGGCGATTTCCGGTCGGCGATCGGTCATGGCGGCGTCGGAATCCGGTGTCGGGACGCGTGTCAGAGCCGGTGTCAGGCTGGCCGGTACATCGCCGGCATGGCCGACAGTCCGGTGAACTGGGAGACGATATACGCGGCATAGCACAGCAGCATAATCGCGCCGATTGTCCGGCCCAGCCGGGGCGTCGCCAGGGTCAGCGCGATGAAGCCCAGGGTGACGCCGCCCATGACCCACAGATCGAAGGCGAGGATTTCTTCCGGCACGGCAAGCGGACGCACAAGGGAAACGATGCCGATGATCGCCAGGATGTTGAATATGCAGCTGCCGATCACGTTGCCGAGCGCCAGTTCGGTATGGCGGTTGCGCGCCGCCGCGACGGCGGTTGCCAGTTCCGGCAGCGAGGTGCCGACCGCGACCAGCGTAACGCCGATCACGGCCTCGGAAATGCCGAAATCGGCTGCTATTCCGGCTGCACCGAATACCAGCAGCTCGGCGCCGCCGATAACGCCGGCAAATCCGGCGATCAGATAGATCGCGATCCGCCGGGGTCCGTAATCGCCGCCCAGTTCGGCGACCTCCTCCTCGATTTCCCGGCGCGCCTGCATGTCCTTCCGGTCGAGGCGGTAGGACCGCCAGAGGTAGAGGCCCAGGCAGAGAATCATGAAAATTCCGGCGAGGCGGCCGATTTCGCCGAAGCTTGCCAGGGCGCAGAACACGGCGGTGGCCGCAATCAGGACGGGGCCGTCCCACCGGTTGACGCTCATCCGCGCAACGACCGGCCAGATCAGCGCCGCCATGCCCAGCACCAGCAGAATGTTGGCGATATTGCTGCCGACGACGTTGCCGATGGCAATCGCCGGCTTGTTTTCCCAGACGGAGATGAGGCTGACGAACAGCTCCGGCGCGCTGGTGCCGGCCGCGACGACCGAAAGACCGATGATCAACGGGGATGCGCCCGAGCGGTCGGCCAGCGATACGGCGCCCCTGACCAGCCACTCGCCGCCGTAGTAGAGCAGGACAAGCCCGCCCGCCACCTCCGCGATCAGCAGAATCATGCGGCGGCCCGGACCGCCGGACCGGACGGCGAGGCGCTGGGCCCGAACGGCGGCCCGGCCGGCATCTGTGCGCAAGTCTTCATGATCGCCCTTCGGGGTCGCCGGCGCTTTCCGGCGGGTCTGTCCAACTGTGTTTGACGGCGTTCGCGGCGGCCCGGTTTCCGCGGCGCGGCGCCCGGCGGAACCGGCTGTCGCCTGTTATATGGCCCGCTCCGGCCGGATTTGAATGAAATTCGGTCCGCTCCGGCGCATATCGGGCATGACGGGTCGGGCATGACGGGTCCGGCATAGCGGGTGCGCCGCGCCGCGCCGCCCCGGCCGCCCGTCGCCCCATCCGGCCGTCGGCGCAGTCTCCGCTTGCGCCGTCGCGCCGGAAACCTGATATACTCGATTCGGAAGACCGGCGCGGACGGGCGCCTCGCCAACCCGGTCAGGTCCGGAAGGAAGCAGCCGTAACGAGTTTCGCCCGGGTCGCTGTCCGGTCTTCCACCGTTTCCCTTTGCGTCCGCACGACGGGCACCCTGGCCGGCGCGGCGCGGCAGCGTGGCGACGCCTCCGGAACTCTATGGCCGACAGTCCCGAACCCGCAAAAACGGTGCCGCCGCAGGATGCTCCGGAATACCGCGTTCTCGCGCGCAAATACCGGCCCGCCACGTTCGATGAACTGATCGGCCAGGACGTCCTCGTCCGGACGCTGACCAACGCCATCCGGCTGAACCGGGTCCACCACGCCTTCATCCTCACCGGCGTGCGCGGCATCGGCAAGACGACGACCGCCCGGCTGATCGCCCGCGCGCTCAACTGCGTCGGCCCGGATGGCGCGGGCGGCCCGACGATCGAGCCGTGCGGCGCCTGCGTCCACTGCGTGGCGATCGCCGAGGACCGCGACGTCGACGTGATGGAGATGGACGCCGCCTCCAACACCGGCGTGGACGATGTCCGGGAGATCATCGACAGCGCGCGCTACCGGCCGGTCGCGGCAAAATTCAAGATCTACATTATCGACGAAGTCCACATGCTCAGCAGGAACGCCTTCAACGCCCTGCTGAAAACGCTGGAGGAGCCACCGGAGCATGTGAAGTTCGTCTTCGCGACGACGGAAATCCGCAAGGTTCCGGTGACCATCCTGTCGCGCTGCCAGCGCTTCGACCTGCGCCGGCTCGACGAGGCCGAACTGGCCGCCCATCTCGCCGATATCGCCGGCCGGGAAGGAGCCGCGGTCTCGGGCGAGGCCGTCGCCCTGCTCGCCCGGGCCGCGGACGGGTCGGTGCGCGACGGCCTCTCCCTGCTCGACCGGGTGATCGCGCAAACCAATGTCGGGCCGGACGGCGGATCGGACGATGCGTCCGATGAGGCAGCGGGCCCCATTACGGCTGGCCGCGTACGCGCGCTGCTCGGCATGGCGGACCGGTCTCAGTCCCTCGACCTGTTCGAAAGGATCGCTACCGGCGACGCCCCGGGCGCGATCGACCGTGCCGGCGCCATGTATCGCGACGGCGCCGCGCCGCTGCTCGTCGTCCAGGACCTGATGGATATCGTCCACTGGCTGACGCGGCTGAAACTGACGCCGGATGCCGCGGCGTCGGGCGCCGGCGCGACGGCGACCGACGGGCAGCGCGCCGCCGCCCTGTCCGGCAGGCTGCAGATGGGCGCGCTGAGCCGGGCCTGGCAGATGTTGCTGAAAGGCGCCGCCGAGGTTCAGCTTGCACCGCAGCCGATGACGGCGCTGGAGATGCTGATCGTCCGGCTGTGTTATGCCGCCGAACTGCCGACGCCCGCCGATCTGGTCCGGCGGCTGGACAATCGCTCCGGCCCGGAGGCCACAGCCGTTTCCCGTCCTGCACCGGCCGCGCCCGCGGCGGGCAACGGCCCGGCGCCAACCGCGCCGGACCGGGCGGGGAGCGCCGCCGCGGAGCCGCCGCTGCCCGAGCGCGCTGCGCCCCCGCCGGAAGAGACCCGTCCCGAAGAAGCTCCCCCCGAAGAATTCCGCCCCGGAGACGCGCTTCCCGCGCCGGTCCGGCCCGCCGATGCTCCACCCGGCCCCGGATTGCCGGAAGCGCCGCCGGATCCGCCTTCGGATATGCCGGCGGGCGACGGCGGTCCGCCCGCCGCCGCGCTGGCGCGTGCGGCGGGGAGCGGTCCGGTCCCGGACGCGCCCGCGCCCGGTCCGGAAATCGCCGCCGAAGCGTCCGTGCCGGCGCCAAGCCGGCCGCCGGCCGCCGTCGAAGCCGCCCCGGCCGCCCCGGCCGCTCCCCCGGCGGATTTCCGGGCGCTGGTCGACCTGTTTCGCGAGCGCAAGGAGATGATCCTCTACGGGCAGCTTTACAATTCGGTTCATCCGGTCTCGTTCGATGCCGGCAGGCTGGAAATCCGCCCCGAGGCGGGCGCCGGCCGCGAGCTTTCCGGCCGGGTTGCCGCCCTGTTGCAGGAATGGACCGGGGAGCGCTGGATCGTCGCCGTGTCCGACGCGCCGGGCGCGCCGACCCTGAAGCAGCAGGACGCGGCGGCCCGGCAGCAGCTTATGGACGAAGCGGCGCAGGACCCGCTGGTGCGCACCGTGCTCGACCGGTTCGAGGGCAGCGTGCTGACGAATGTGTCCGGCCCGATGTCCGGCCCTGTGTCTGACTCTGTGTCCGACTCCGGGCAGGGCGACCGCACCGATCCGGAAGGAGACGCGGCATGAAGAATCTGGGCGACCTGATGAAACAGGCCGGGGAGATGCAGGCCCGACTGGAGGCCATGCAGCAGCAGCTGGCGGACTCGCAGCATGAAGGCCGCGCCGGCGCCGGCCTCGTGACGGTCACGATGAACGGCCGGAACGAGGTGACGTCGGTCAGGATCGACCCGTCCGCGGCGGTCGCCTCGGAAGTCGAGGTCCTGGAGGACCTGATCGTCGCCGCCTTCGCCGACGCCCGATCGAAGGTCGAGGCGCATCAGCAGGAAGAAATGTCGAAGCTGACCGGCGGGCTGAACCTGCCCGGCGGCCTCAAGCTGCCGTTCTGAGCGCCGGTTCCGTGGCCGGCGCCGAAATCGAACGGCTGATCCAGCTCCTGGCGAAACTGCCGGGGCTCGGTCCGCGCAGCGCGCGCCGTGCCGCCCTCCGGATGGTCAAGCAGAAGGACCGGCTCATGGCGCCGCTCGCCCGCGCGATGACCGAAGCGGTCGAGAAGGTCGGCGCCTGCAGCCAGTGCGGCAATGTCGATACCACCGATCCCTGCGGCATCTGCGCCGACCCGCGCCGCGACCCGGCGGCGCTGTGCGTGGTCGAGGAGGTCGGCGACCTGTGGGCGATGGAGCGCGCCGGCATTTTCCGGGGCCGCTATCATGTGCTCGGCGGTGCGCTTTCGGCGCTCGACGGCGTCGGCCCGGACGAATTGCGCATTCCAGCCCTGGTCCGCCGGGCCTCGGACCCGGCGGTCGCCGAGGTCATCCTGGCGACCAACGCCACGGTCGAGGGCCAGACGACGGGCCACTATATCGCCGACCGGCTGGCCGATGCCGGCGTCCGGGTCACGGCGCTGGCCCACGGCGTCCCGGTCGGCGGCGAGCTCGACTATCTCGACGACGGCACGCTCACCGCCGCCATGAAAGCCCGCCGGGCGCTGTAGGCGAAGCGGACGAAACGGCTATCCGGCGTAGCGGCGCCAGCCTTTGCCTTCCCGGCCGAACCCGAACTGCGCCGGGTGCAGGATCTCGGCTAGGATCTCGAGCGATTCGGCGAGGCGCGGGCCCGGCCGGTTGAAATACTGGTTGCCGTCGGTCACGAAGACCCGGCCGTTCCGTACGGCGCGCAGCCCGGCCCAGCCGGGTTGCGCCGTCAGCGCCGGCATTTCGGCGATGCTGCGGTCCATGTCGAAACCGCAGGGCAGGACGAGGACGACGTCCGGATCGGCGGCGCGCAGGTCCGCCCACGATATCCAGGGCGCGTGGCCGCCGGCCGCGCCGAACAGGTTGCGCCCGCCGGCCATCGCCACCAGTTCCGGCATCCAGTTGCCGGCGGCCATCAGCGGATCGATCCACTCGACCGTCGCGACGGTCGGCTTTTCCGGCATTTCGGCCGCCGCCGCGGAGATCGCATCCATGCGCGCCTGCAATCCGGCGATCGTCCGCTCGGCCGCATCGCCGGCGTCCAGCGCGTCGCCGACGTTGCGGATGTCGGTCCACACGTCCTCCAGGCCGAGCGGCTTGCAGGACACGATCCGGACGTCCGTGCCGGTCCAGTCGCCCACCGCCGCCTCGACGTCCGCCAGGCTGGCGCCGCAGACCTCGCACTGATCCTGGGTGACGATCACGTCGGGCCGCAGGTCGCGCAGCAGGTCGGCGTCGATGCCGTAGATCGCCAGCCCGTCGCGCACGAGATCCTTGACCCGCCGGTCGATTTCGGCGCTGGCGCCGGCGATCTCGAATTGCGGCGCGGTCAGCACCGGGAGCGCCTCGATGCCGGGCGGAAAATCGCATTCGTGGGACCGGCCGACCAGATCGCCGCCGCGGCCCAGGGCGCAGACGATTTCGGTGGCGCTGCAAATCAGCGAAACGACGCGCACGGTCGGGTAGCCTCTAGCAGAAGCGGTCAGGGCCGAGACTGGCGGGAGGGGCCGGTTATGGCAAGTCCGTTATCCGGGACCGCGCCAACGGCTGCTGCGGCATTCGCCGGCTTCGCGTTCCATATCGGCGCGCCGGGCCAGGTGAATCCCGACCCGTCATTTCGACCGGAGCCCCGGATTTAATCCGGGGCGCAGTGGAGAAATCTTTTCGCGACGGCGCTTCGACCATTGCACCGCGCAGGAAAGATATCTCCGCTTCGCGATCCTTCGGATCGCTGCGGTCGATATGACGAATCAGGGATACGGCTTCGCCTCAGCGCGGCGCCATGACCATGGTGATCTGGCGGCCTTCCAGCTTGGGGAACTGCTCGACCTTGGCCTGTTCCTCCAGCGCGTCGCGGACCTTTTCGAGCAGCTTCAGGCCCAGTTCCTGATGGGCCAGCTCGCGGCCGCGGAAGCGCAGGGTCACCTTCACCTTGTCGCCTTCGCCGAGGAACTTGTTGATGGCGCGCATCTTCACGTCATAGTCGTGCGTGTCGATGTTGGGCCGCATCTTGATTTCCTTGACCTCGATGGTCTTCTGCTTCTTGCGGGCCTCGTTCTTCTTTTTCTGCTTCTCGTATTTGAGCTTGCCGTAGTCGATGATCTTGCAGACCGGCGGCTCGGCGTTGGGCGAGACCTCGACCAGATCGAGGCCGACATCCGAAGCGCGCAGGCGCGCATCCTCCGTTGGCACGATGCCGATCTGAATGCCCTGTTCGTCGATCAGGCGAACCTCGGGAACACGGATCATGTCGTTGATGCGCGGGCCTTCGTGGACCGGCGCAATGGGACCGATTGGGCGTCGTATGGGCTGGCTTCCTTTCGTCTACGTTCCTGCCCGATTCTTCCGGACTTCCTCCGGGGAACGGGCAAACACCGATATCAGCGCCCCGCACGATCCGGAGCACTGTTGTTACTGAAAACCTCGGCTATTGTTGGATCGGCGACGCAGCGTCAGCCGACAGTGTATCGACCGCGGCTTCCAAGGCAAGCACTTCCTGCGTTTTTCCGCCCAACCGGCGCAGGGAAACCGTATTTTCCTCCGCTTCGGACCGGCCGACAACGGCGATCACGGGGATTTTGGCGGTCGAATGCTCGCGGACCTTGTAGGCGATCTTCTCGTTGCGCAGGTCGGTCTCGACCCGCAGGCCCGCCGCCGCCAGCCGTTCCGCGACCTTCTTTGCATGGGCGTCGGCATCGCCGACCACCGTGGCGACCATCACCTGGACCGGCGCGAGCCAGAGCGGCAGGCGGCCGGCATTTTCTTCGATCAGGATGCCGATGAAACGCTCGAAGGAGCCCAGGATGGCGCGGTGCAGCATGACCGGCCGGTGCTTTTCGCCGTCCTCGCCGACATAGGACGCGTCGAGCCGCTCCGGCAGGACGAAATCGACCTGCAGCGTGCCGCACTGCCAGTCGCGCCCGATCGCGTCGCGCAGCACGAATTCCAGCTTGGGGCCGTAGAAGGCACCCTCGCCCGGGTTCATCTCATAGGGAATGCCGGCGGCTTCGACCGCCTGCATGAGCGCCGCCTCGGCGCGGTCCCAGGTCGCGTCGTCGCCGGCGCGCACCGGCGGCCGGTCGGCGAAGTTGATCGTCACGTCCTCGAAGCCGAAATCGCGATAGACCGACGAGAGCAGGTCGCAGAACGCCTTGGCCTCGCTGTTGATCTGCTCCGGCGTGCAGAAGATGTGGGCGTCGTCCTGGGTGAAGGCGCGCACCCGCATCAGGCCGTGCAGCGCGCCCGAGGGTTCGTTGCGGTGGCAGGTGCCGAACTCCGCCATGCGCAGCGGCAGGTCGCGGTAGCTGACGATGCCGAGATGCCGGAAAATCTGGACATGGGCCGGGCAGTTCATCGGCTTGAGGGCGAGGACGCGCTCGCGCTCGTCGTCGGCCGTGAACATGTGCTCGCGGAATTTCTCCCAGTGGCCGGAGCGCTCCCACAGCACCCGGTCGATCATCTGGGGCGTTCTGACCTCGACATAGCCGGCCCGTTCGAGCCGCGCGCGCATATAGTCCTCGCACAGGCGGTAGAGCGTCCAGCCGTGGGGATGCCAGAACACGCTGCCGACGGCCTCTTCCTGGATATGGAACAGTTCCATCTCCCGGCCGAGGCGGCGATGGTCGCGCCGTTCGGCCTCCTCCAGCAGGCGCAGCCAGGCCTTCAGTTCCTTCTCGCTGCGCCAGGCCGTGCCGTAGATGCGCTGGAGCTGCGGGTTTGCGGCATCGCCGCGCCAGTAGGCGCCGGCCACCTTCATCAGCTTGAACGCCTTGGGCAGCTTGCCCGTCGAGGGCAGGTGCGGGCCGCGGCACAGGTCGATCCAGCCGCCCTGGCGGTACATCGTCAGCTCTTCGCCGGGCGGCAGTTCGCCGACCCATTCGGCCTTGAAGCTTTCGCCGGCCTGCCGGAAATGGTCCGCGGCGGCGTCGCGGTCCCAGACCTCGCGCACGATGTCCTCGTTCCGGTCGACGATCTCGCGCATCCGCGCCTCGATCGCCTCGAAGTCCGCCGGCGTGAAGTGCTCCTCCCGGTGGAAATCGTAGTAGAAGCCGTCTTCCGTCGCCGGGCCGAAGGTGATCTGCGTGCCCGGGTAGAGTTCCTGCACCGCCTCGGCCAGGACATGGGCGGCGTCGTGCCGGATCAGCTCCAGCGCCGCGTCGTCCTTGAGCGTGACGATCTCGACCGCCGCATCCGCCTCGATCGGGCGGGCGAGATCGCGCAGTTCGCCGTCGACCCGGACCGCCAGCGCCGCTTTCGCCAGGCCCGGACCGATCGAGGCCGCGATATCCGCGCCCGTCACCGGCGCCGGATAGTGCCGGACGCTGCCGTCGGGCAGCGAGATCGCGACCGGCCGGTCCGCCGGATGTCCGTCGGCCCGATTTCCATTTGGCGGCACCGGCCGGTCCGCCGGTTCCACCGCGATGTGTGAAGGTTGGTCCGTCATCGTCTCGTTCTTCGTTTCCGGTCGGGAAAGGCTGCTGTCATCGGGCGCTTTCCCCGCCGTAAGGCATCAAAAAACCCTCCGGGCTTCGGCCGGGAGGGTCGCTGGTCCGGACATTTGCCATACCGGACGTCACGGCCCTCCGCAGCGGGTCGTAGTCGTGGTCATGGTCGCGGTCGTCGGATACGTCATAGCGCGGAATATCGAAGCGGCGGCCGGCGATGTCAAGGTGGCGCGTCAGGAGACACGATGGCGGCATTTTGCAATTATTGTCGCCCGCCGGCGGAACTTGCGCATCTGCCGCCGGATCAGCCAGTCGGCGAAGAGAGGATGGAGCCGGGCCAGCCAATGCCATCGACGGTGCCGCCAGCCTTCGATTATGACCAATGTCCAGTCGTCGCCGTCCGATCGCACGGCGACGACATTCTTCGGCCCCGCGTCACCGATTAACAAGCGGTGTTGCCGCAGCCAGTGCTCCAGGTCATCGACCGCTCGGATTAAGGGGGGCGATAGACTGCGCTCCCGGATGATCTCGGCCAGGTCACGGGATATCCGGCCGTCGGAGTCCCGGCAAAGCCGTGTGACGATGCCAACGCCGAAATCGGTATCGACAAGCCCCTCGAACGCCGGAATGCGGTTGGAAAATGCGTCTGATCGGCGTTTCCGCAGCCACACCAGGTCTGCGATCTCTTGCCGCTGCTGGTCGTGGCAGCGGCAATCATGGGGGCGCGCAACCACCTTGATGCAAAGGTCGGTGTTGTCCGGGTGAACGTAACAATGCCGGTAGCCGCCCTTCGCGAACGGCTCGGACCCGGAGAGAACGAACGGCCGACCGTCCGGCGCGACACAGCGTTCGAAGCGCAGGGGCGTGTTCCTTCCGGAATTCGAAGGTATCGGGGTGGCGCTGGCTCCATGGCCGGCACCACCCGAAGGTGAAGTCCGGTGCGCGCCGGCACGAAGGCCCCAGACATCCGCCTGATCGGCCCACAGGCGGTAGCCGCGCCGCTCCAGAACCGTCGACAGGTCTCTGCGGTCGCCTCGGCTCAGATGCTTGTGCTCGTATTGTATGACGGCGGGTAGCCATCCCGCTTCGAACGCCATGCGGACGATTTCCGCGTCGAAGCCTTCGGTATCGACCATGAACACATCGGGATGCACAATTCCCGCACCGGCGGCGGCGTGCGCCAGCGTTGTGACCGGCACCGGCGTCGCCGTGATCAGCGCCTCGATCTCCCCGTCGGAGCGGAGCTTCGTCCTCGCCCGAATCGCCCTCTCGACATGGTGCCGGTCGAACGAGGCGATGCCGTCGCCGAGGCGAGCGACGGCGCCCCGGTTCACGGAATAAATCGTTCGCTCGCCGGCTTGGCGGTCGATGGCGGCGTTGAGACAGACCACATCGGACACGGCTTCGTTACGCCGGGCCAAACGGTCAAATGCAGACCGCTGCGGCTCGATCAGCAGAGCCCTCTCGATTCGCTCCGGGCGGTCCCGAATTAGATTGCCGAGCGCATCGCCGCCGTCGTTCGCACCCACCTGGACGACCACGATGCGCCGTTCGTCGGCGAGTTCGTCAAGCAGGCCGCGGAAGCTGCGGTGTCGCCGGGACATTTGACGTAGATGCACGCCGGGATTTCGGACCAGCGCCTTGGTCGAAAAGTGAATGCCGCAGGCGCGTTTCAGCTTCCGGATCATGCGCGGCCCGGTCTCGTCTCGTCCGGCCCGTCATGCCAATGGTCGGCAATCCAGGGTGCAGGGCGGGTGCGCCGATGCAATTTGCCTTGTTGCCAGCCATTTAGTGCTTGATCGGGGTCCGGCCGGCCGTGGAAAACCAGAATCCGGGCGCCTGTGGGCAGCCTTGGGGCGGCAACCAGGTTGAGCGGAAACGCCGGCACTGAATGGCGCTTGAAGCTTTGCACCCACGCCTCCGGCCACCAACGCCGCTCGCCGATGCCGACGGTCAGGTATCGCTGGGGCGATCTGAAGCCGTAATGCTGTAGGAGCCGGTCTTTCTCCCGGAGAAAATCGTCGACGACGAACTGGGTCGTGCCCGCCCGCCAGCGGAAAACTGACGAGTTGCCGACATCAGGCCGCTTTTTGAATATCTGGTGCCGCAGCGTCCAGTTGTGAATGATGCAGCGGTTTCCGGGTGCGTAGTCGAAAAAACAATCAATGCAGTCGACGATCAGCAGGTCAAGATCAAGAAACAGGCAATCGCCTTCCATTCCGGCGAGACCGTCAGCGAACAGGCCGAGCTTGAGCCAGGTCGTCCGGGCGAAACGCTCGGGCAGATCGAGCGCGGGCAAGGGATGCGTCTCGATCTCCGGTAGCAGCCCGGCTTCGTCGTCGGTAAAGCACAGGAAACGGAACGGCCGGCTCAGATGGCGTTCGATGGCCCGGTAAAGCCGATTGACGAAAACCGGCCCGTAGCGGGCGCCCCATTTCAGCGTCACGATGTTGACCGGTGTGCCGCGATCGCTGTTTCCTGGTCTGGTCTCCGGCGCCCGGTGGGCCCCGGCCCCGATTACAGTCGGCGCGCTTAAGGGGTCTTGTGACAAATGGATCGGCTCCCGGTCGGTGGCCCGAATACAGGCTAACAAGCACGCATCTACGGCGTTCGTCAAAACTCGGCACTGTTCGGCGGAATTTGCCGATCGCAATCTGCCGACAGCCGGTGCCAACATTCGTGTCGAGAAGATACACCGCCCTATGCGAGGGCCGACGTCGGGCGGGAGCGATGCTTCGCGCGGGGCGGCGCGAAGAATTCCGTGCGCACGCCTGGTGCGAGCAGCAGAGTCTTCAGGTCGGACGGGCCGGGCACCGCCGTTTCCTGCAACCGCCTCCACTGCTCGATGGGAAGGAGCACCGCCGTCTCGACGCCGCGCCGCGTTACGAACTGCGGTCCGTCCCGGAGGCTTGCCTCGAGAAATGCACCGAACCGGGCCTTCGCCTCCTGGGCCCGCCATGCCCTGCTCATATCGCCGCTCCCGTCCCCGTACTTGGGTCCTGCACCCGGATTTGCGCAAGGCCGCCCGGCACCGGATACCGCCCGCCGCGCCGAGCGGTCGCCGCGGCAGCCATGCGGGATAACGGTCTGCCGTTGTCAACACGGCCGGAAAACCGGCCAAAAGACTCGCTGTGGCGCCTTACCGGCCCCGCTGCCGCGCCGGTCCGCGGCTTTCCCGCACAAGTTCAGCATACACCTCCAGCGTCCGGTCCGTCATGACCTGCTTCGAGAAATTGCGCCGTATATTGTCGACCGCCATCCGCGCCATACCGCTCCTTTCGTCGGCCCCAACATCTGTTTCCTGCCGGCCTACGACGTCGAGACCGATGTGCAGCAGATCCGCATCGTCGTCGAGGACCTCGCCGGCCACGTCCCGACCGCCCTCATCGCGCTCGACCTCGACGACGCGCTCACGATCTGCGACAAGCTGAACCGCAGGCTCGGATACGACTGGGAAGGCTGGACCGCCATGGCGGCCGCCTCGATGCGCACCGAGGACGGCGATCCCGACACCGACGCTTGGCATTGAGTGACGGTCTCGACCGCACTCCGATTCAACGTACCCTGCATTCGTCGCGAGATCGGGGCATGAATTCAGCCGAGGACAGGAACAGGGCTTCCGCATTGACGAGGTTCCTGCGCGCCGAACTCCGCGACGCCCGCTTTTCCATGACCCGTCTCGCACCCGCCAACATCGAGCTCGTTTCGGGCGCGGACCCCACCGGCACCGTGACCCGGCTCGAAGAAACCTCCGAGAAGAAGCTTGACGCGCAGGGCATCAAGGCCCTCCACCAGGAAGGCGACTGGAAGCAGCAACGGTTCCGGTCGAATGTCAGCGTGAAACCGCTTACCCGCGGCGTCGAAAGCACGGCCCGCCTCCAAGACTTCGAACGCCTTCTCGATGACATCGGCGTCCTGTCCGAAGGCCACGTCGCCCACGCCCTCGGCTCGGTTCTCAATGCCCGTGACGGTTCGACCTTTCTCGAATCCGATTCCCCGCTCAAGACCATCGGTGTCTCCGAAACCCCGGAACTGTGGGGCTACCTTCTCGTCGATGCCTGCCTCGCCACACCCCGGCGCACGGCGAACAAGGTACTCCGCTGGGCGCGCGGCGCCCCGCTCGCCTTTGAGACACGCGTCCTGCTCGGCCGGTTGGACGCAGCCTCTTCCTTCACCCTCGCCGGCGGTCTCGCCGTTGAGCGGCTGCCACGCAAGAGCGAGGATCTCGACGGCTCGTTCCCCACCGGTTTTGGACTCGCGCTGTCCGACTACCTGGACCGCACGCTGCTCCGCATTCCGTGCAAAATCGCTCCCGTGCTGTCGAAGGCCACCAAGATCACCACGCAACATGACGGCACTCCCGCCACATCATGGGAAACCTCGGCTAACATCAAATCATCCTGGCCACTGCCGCCCGGCGGTGTCCTGGAGCTCAGCCGCGCCCTGTCACTGGTATGCGACGTGGCGGTCGAGACGCCCATGATCTGGACCGACTACCTCGACCATGCTCATTTCGGCAGGCACTTGGGCTTCTCCAACTACAGCAGCAGTGAACCGACGCCCCGAACCGCCACCGGCTCGACGTTGACGGCGGACGATCTCAAGCAAGCCCTTCGGCTTCAGCCCAAGTTCCGCAACATGCCCGACAGTGCGGAGACCGCCTTGCGATACTGGCTGAAGTCCAAGGCGCGTCGTCCCGATCTTGCGGATCGCTTGGTGTTTCTGAGGACCGCACTGGAAGCACTTTTCCTTGACCGCGGCAACAATGCGGAGCTCGCCTACCGCCTGGCAACCAACGGCGCCTGGTATACGGGTCGCAATCCGGCGGGTAGGCGGCAGCGTTTCGACACCCTCAAGGAACTCTATGGCGTTGCTTCCGGTGCGGCCCATTCCGGCAGCGCCAAGAAGACCGCCGAAAAGCTGCTGACGGACGGACAGGAAATTTGCAGGCTGGCCATCCTGAAGCGGCTCCGCTCCGGGCAGGAGCCTGTCTGGAAGGACATCGTCTTCGGCCGCTGACTCCACGGACCGAGGCGGTTTCCTGCTGCGCAGCCGGCCCTCCGGCGTCCGCAACTGGTGTCGGCCCCGCCTGTCTCTCGGCACCGTCCGTCTTGCCCGTCTATGGTGAATCCCCTATAGTGGCGAATCGACAGTGACATGTTGAAGCCAGTCGAATGGATGGGTTCGAGCAAGGCGGATCTGAAGCGCTTCCCCGACCCGGTGCAGGGCCGCATGGGGTTTGCGATTTACCGCGCCCAACTCGGACGCCGGCACCGCGACGCGAAGCCTCTGAAAGGCTTCGGCCCGGGCGTCGTGGAGGTTGTCGCGCGTCACGACGGCGACACCTTCCGAGCCGTCTACACTGTCCGCTTCGAGGGCGCCGTCTATGTCCTGCACGCCTTCCAGAAGAAGGCGAAACGCGGCATTGCGACCCCGAAGCAGGAACTCGACCTTATCCGCCGCCGCCTCGCCGCCGCCGAGCGGCACTACCGTGACACGCATCGTGGAGACTGAGGCCATGGAACCCACCGACACCACCGTGGAGCGCGGCAGCGGCAACGTCTTCGCCGATCTCGGCTTTCCCGACGCCGACGCCCACCTCGTCAAGGCCGATCTCGTCAGCCGCATCGACGACATCGTGCGCGGTCGCGGCCTGACGCAGACCGAGGCCGCGCGGCTGCTGGGCCTGTCCCAACCCGACGTGTCGCGGCTGCTGCGGGGCGACTTCCGCGAGTATTCGCTGGAGCGCCTGTTCCGGCTGCTCAACGCGCTGGGGCGCGACATCGACATCGTCATCCGCCAGCCCCGCTCCGCCGAAGGCGCAAGGCTGCGCATCGCCGCTGCCGAACCCGCGTGACCGCTCCGCGGTCGAGGTCGACTACATCCCCAACTGGGATGCAGCGCGAGAGGCCGAAATACTCCGCTGCGCGCCAGGTGTCGAAGAAGCCGCTGTCGTCGTTGCCGATGATGCCCACCCGCTCGCTTGGCGGATTTGTCGGTCGTTCCGCGCCGCCAGCCCGTTCGCGACCGTTCGCGGCCACGACAGGAAGCGTCGCTCTTGCCGCCTGTAACGCGTGCCGACGCAGCGAAGGTAGGCCGAACCGCCGAGGTCTTCAAAGCCGACGGTTCGGGAAAATCCGGCAATGTCGCGCCGTTCGCGCCAATGCGTGCGCTCCGGCGCGATGGCGCTGACACACGCCCACAGAACGAACTCTGCCCAGATGTCACGCTTTCGCTTGCAATCCGGCCGGGGCGTTCCGTCTTGCGCATCGCGATGCCGTCCGGCACTCCCGATGCTCTCAATCCCCGCACCGGCAGGCGGGAATCGCCGCGACGGGCATGGAATCATGCGGACGCATGCACCCGGACTTGCGCAAGGCCGCCCGGGACCGGATACCGCCTGCCGCGCCGAGCGGTCGCCGCGGCAGCCATGCGGGATAACGGTCTGCCGTTGTCAACACGGCCGGAAAACCGGCTGAAAGACGCGCTGTGGCGTCTTACCGGCCCCGCTGCCGCGCCGGTCCGCGGCTTTCCCGCACAAGCTCGGCATACACCTCCAGCGTCCGGTCCGTCATGACCCGCTTCGAGAAATTGCGCCGTATATTGTCGACCGCCGTCCGCGCCATGCGGCTCCTTTCGTCGGCCGTCATCGACAGCGCCGCATCGAGGGCGTGGGCCAGGGCCTGCGCGTCGCCCGGCGGCGTCAGCCAGCCGGTCCGGCCGGGGACGACCGTTTCCCGCGCGCCGCCATGGTCGGTCGCGATCACAGGCCGGCCCATCGCCTGGGCTTCCGCCACCGTCCGGCCGAACGCTTCCGGCTGCGTCGAGGCGCTGACCACGACATCGGCGAGCATGTAGGCGGCCGGCATGTCGTTGCAATGGCCGACGAAGCGGACTGCGCCTTCCAGGCCCCGGCGCCGGACCCGCTTCAGCAATTCGTCGCGATAGCCGGCCCGGCCCGCGTCGGCGCCGATCAGCAGCGCAACGGCATCCCGACGCTGCACCTGGGCCAGGGCGTCGATCAGGACCGCGTGGCCCTTCAGCCGGGTGAACCGGCCTGGCAGCATCACGACCGGCACGCCGTCCGGCAGTTGCCACGCCTCGGCGAGCTGCACGACCCGCGCCTCGGACACCGCCCGGCGGTCGAACAGGTCGAGGTCGACGCCGCGATAAATCAGGACAACGCGCTCCACCGGCGTCCGGTAGCGCCGGATCACATGGTCGGCGACATAACCGGAAATGGCGATGACCCGGTCGCCGTCGGCCATGATCCGGTTCCAGGATTTCTTCAGGGGAAAGCCGGTCCCGTAGATGCCGTGGAAGGTGGTGACGAACGGCACCCCGGCCCGCCGCACCGCCGCCCGGGCGCTCCAGGCCGGCGCCCGCGACCGGGCGTGCACGATATCGATCCGCTCCCTGCGGATCAGGCCGGCAAGCAGCCTGGCGTTGCGCCACAGATGTCCGGGCGATTTGCGGTTGACCGGCATCGTCACATGCTCGGCGCCGGTGCGTCGGAGTTCGGCTTCCATCCGGCCGCCCGACGAGACGACGAGCGCCCGCCCGCCGCCCTCCACCACGGCAGCGGCGACATCGACGGCGCCGCGCTCGACCCCGCCGGTCTCCAGCCCGGGCAGGACCTGGAGCACGGTAAGGCCGAAGCCGGCGGACCGTCCGGACTGGCTGGCTGCCGGGTTGCCCATCTCCGTCCGTCATGCTTTCGTGCGCCGCTCGCATCCGCCGCCGCCCGGCGGTGCCGGGCGGCCGGAATCAAAGGAATCCGCGGTGGACGCGCCCAGCTTCTTATCGCGTGCCGGCGACGGCGCGACAATCGCCTATCGGCGGACAGAGGGCCGCGGCCCCCGGCGCGGCACTGCGGCCTCGCCCACAATTGTCTTCCTGCCCGGGTTTCGCTCCGACATGGAGGGCGGCAAGGCGCTGGCGCTGGAGGCCCGGTGCCGGGCCGAGGGCCGGGGCTTCCTCAGGTTCGATTATACCGGCCACGGCCTGTCCTCCGGGTCCTTCGAGGACGGAACGATCGGCCAGTGGGCGGACGACGCCGTGTTCGCCATCGAGGCGCTGACCGCCGGGCCGCTGGTGCTGGTCGGCTCCAGCATGGGCGGCTGGATCATGATGCTGGCCGCCCGCGCCCTCGCCGAACGAAACGGGCCGCACCCGGTCGCCCCGCAATGGGTCGCCCCGCAATGGGTTGCCGGCCTGGTCGGCGTCGCGCCGGCGCCGGACTTCACCGAAGACCTGATCATGGCGAACGCCTCGCCCGCCCTGCGCCGCGATCTGGAGCGCGACGGGGTCCACTACGAACCGTCGGATTACAGCGACGAGCCGACGCCGATCACCCGCCGGCTGATCGAGGACGGCCGGGAGCGGCTCGTCCTGCGCACGCCCTTTCCCTTCGCCGGGCCGGTGCGGATCATTCAGGGCATGGCGGACCCGGACGTGCCGTGGCGCCACGCGCTCAAGGTCGCCGACGCCTTCGCCGGCGCCGACGTCGAAATCCTCCTCGTCAAGGCCGGCGACCACCGCCTGTCCGAACCGCACGACCTGGACCGGCTGATCCGCACGACCGAAGGGGTCTGCCGGCTGGTTGCGGAAGGGGCGGGCTGATCGCCGGCCCGCCCGTTGGCCGGCTCGTTGGCCGGCTCAGGGCAGGCTTTCGATACGCGCCGCGCCGTTCGGCGCCGCCCCTCTTTGCCGCCCCGGACGGAGCGCAGCGACGATCCGGGGACCAGGGGCCATGGGCAATTTCTTCGGGTCGTCCCTGGGCCCCGGAACAAGTCCGGGGCGGCATCATTGGATATTTGACGGCGGCGCTTCATCGCCTGCTCCCGCCCGGTATCCGTTGGCCGGCGCACCCGGTCATATCCGCCCTTCCTCCTCGGCGATTGCCCGCAGGCCTTCGCGGTAGGTCGGATAGCGCAGGCGGACGCCCAGTTCGTCCTTGATCCGCGCGTTGCGGATGCGCCGGCAGGCTTCATAGAAGCGGCGCAGGGCGGCCGGCAGGGCATCCGGGTCGTAAGGCACGAGCGGCGGCGGCGCGGCGCCGGTCAGCCCGGCGGCGAACTCGACCGCGGCGCGCTGCGGCGCGGGCAGGTCGTCGGCGACATTGTAGATCGGAGAGGCCCCGGCGCCGGCCATCGACCGCCGGAGCACCGCGCAGATGTCGTCGACATGGCAGCGGCAGAAGACATGGCCGGGCTTGTCGATGCGGCGCGCGGTGCCGGCCTCGAGCGCATCGAAGGCGCTGCGCCCCGGTCCGTAGATGCCGGACAGCCGGAAGACGGTGACCGGCAGGCCGCGCCGCCCGTCCGCCGGGCTGCGCGCGTCGAGCCGCGCATCGAGCCACTGGGCTTCCGCCCGCGCCCGGCGTTCCGCGGTCGGGCCCCGGGGGCGCAGCGGCGCCGTCTCGTCGATCCAGGCGCCGCCATGGTCGCCGTAGACGCCGGTCGAGGAGAGATAGCCGATCCAGCGCAGCGCCGGCAGCGCCGCCAGTCCGTCGCGGCCCAGCCAGCGCAGCGTCGGGTCGCCCGCCGCGTCGGGCGGCGCCGAAATCAGCAGATGGGTCGCCTGCGCCAGCAACGGCCCGGCGGCGGCGCTGTCGCCGAACGGGAAATCGCCCGGCTGCCGCGGCGCGCCGCCTGCCCGGTGGGTCGCGCCCAGGACAGACAGGTCTGTATAATGGCCGCCGGCCCCGGTTGTGTCGGCTCCGGTTGTGTCGGCTCCGGTTGCGCCGGGCGCGGGCGGGCCGGTCAGGCGGCGCGTCAACCGTCGGGCGACATAGCCGCGCCCGATCAGCAGCAGCCGGATGGCGCTGGAGCCGGCAATTTTTTTTTCGTCCCACGCCATCGTGATCCCGCGGATTATGGAAATTTCAGTCTGTTCCGCCCCGCCCGGCGACCATTTTGCCGGCGGACAAACGACAGGAAATCAACGGCTTCGTCAACGATCCGGAGGCTGCCGGAAAGGACCGGCAAGGGTCGCCTTTTCCGCCCCGGCCCGGCGCCGGATTCGCCATCTTTGCCGTTGCGCCGCGCCGGAGCCTGTATTACAGTTATTTCAAATTTCAGCGGAACACAAGTAATTGCCAGCTGAAATTAAATAAAAACCGGGAGGGTGATGTAATGATCTATTTTTATTTGACGTGCATACCCGACCGGCCGGAACCGCCTCCCAGGGCCTGAATTGGCCGTAACTAGTCCGCCGCCAAGACTGGCGCTCCCGCCGCCCAACTCTTTCTCCGCCATTGCCGCATGTCACGAATTGTCGGTTATGCCGGCGACGTTTCGCCGGAAGCAGCATGGACTGCTTTGTCTTCGGATGCCGATGCCCGGCTGGTCGATGTGCGCACGGTTGCCGAATGGGCCTATGTCGGCCTGCCCGATCTCGGCGCGCTCGGCAAGACGCCCGTCACGGTCGAGTGGAAACGCTTTCCGTCGATGGCGGTCAATCCCGGCTTTGCCGAGGCGGTCGCGGCGTCGGGTGTGGCGCGGGGCGCGGCGCTGTATTTCCTGTGCCGCTCGGGCGTGCGGTCGCGCGATGCGGCGATCGCCATGACGGCGCTGGGCTACGGCCCCTGCTTCAACGTCGCCACGGGCTTCGAGGGCGACCGCGACGCGGCGGGCCACCGGGGGACGCGCGGCGGCTGGAAGGCCGACGGCCTGCCCTGGCGCCAGGACTGACGCCCGGAGGGCGGAAGATAAAGCGCGGCAGTTGGCGCGGGCCGCCGCAGGATGAAACGCTGAAACCGACGCTGGCGGCAACCGCCCGCCGGGACGGAGCGAGGACGTAACGAATGGAGAAGGAGACGGGCGGCATGCAGTCCGCAGGTGCCGCCGCCGCAACGCCGGGCCATGGGGCGGCGGCCGACCCGACGGTATCGCCGACGGTGTCGCCGACGGTGTCGAAAGCCTGGGCGCGCGCCCGCGCCGGATTGCGCAGCGAATTCGGCGACGAGGCCTTCCGCAGCTGGATCGGGCCGCTGACACTCGAGGCCGTGCGCGGCGCGACGGCCATCCTCTCGATCAAGTCGCGCTTCCTGCGCGACTGGGTGTCGACCAACTACCGGGACCGCATCCTCGCCCATTTCCACGCCGAACTGCCGGCGATCGAGGCGGTCGATCTGGTGGCCAAGGTGGCGGCGCCCGAAACCGGTCCTGACTCCCACACCATGACCGGCCGGGCGCCGGCCGCCGGCGTCCCCGGCCGGACATGGGGTCATGCGGGGGCCCCGTCGCGGGGCCCGGCCGCGGCCCCGGCCGGCAGCGCCCTGCGGGATTTCGGGCCGGACGAGGAGGCCGACAGCACGCCCAGCCTGCCGCTGGAGCCGCGCTACACCTTCGACAGCTTCGTCGTCGGCAAGCCGAACGAGCTGGCCTGCGCCGCGGCCCAGCGCGTCGCCGATTCGGAGGACATCCCCTTCAACCCGCTGTTCATCCACGGCGGCGTCGGCCTCGGCAAAACCCACCTGATGCACGCCATGGCCTGGCGCATCCGCGAGCGCACGCCCTGGCGCCGGGTCGCCTACATCTCGGCGGAAAAATTCATGTACCAGTTCATCCGGGCGCTGCGCTTCAAGGATACGCTGGCCTTCAAGGAGCAGTTCCGCTCGGTCGACGTGCTGATGATCGACGACGTCCAGTTCATGGCCGACAAGGGCGCGACCCAGGAGGAGTTCTTCCACACCTTCAACGCCCTGATGGACGAGCGCCGCCAGGTCGTCGTCTCGGCCGACAAGTCGCCGAGCGAGCTGTCCGGCATCGAGGAGCGGCTGATCTCCCGCTTCAACTGGGGCCTGGTCGCCGACGTGCATCCGACGACCTACGAGCTGCGCCTCAGCATCCTCCAGGCCAAGGCCGCGAAGATGGACTGCGCCTTCCCGGACAAGGTGCTCGAATTCATCGCCCACAAGATCCAGTCCAACGTGCGCGAACTGGAGGGCGCGCTCAACCGGATGGCGGCCCACGCCAGCCTGGTCGGCCGCACGCTCACCATCGAGATGGCCGCCGACGTGCTGAAGGACGTGCTGCGCGCCAACGAGCGCCACATCACGATCGAGGAAATCCAGCGCAACGTCTGCGCCCATTTCAACATCAAGATGACCGACATGTCCTCGGCCCGCCGGGCCCGGGCGGTCGCGCGGCCGCGCCAGATCGCCATGTATCTGGCCAAGATGCTGACCAGCCGCTCGCTGCCGGAGATCGGCCGCAAGTTCGGCAACCGCGACCACACCACGGTCATGCACGCGGTCCGCAAGATCGAGGAGCTGCGCGCCGTCGACCCCTCGATCAACGAGGACGTCGAAATCCTGATCCGTGCCCTTCGGGGTTAGGGGCGGGGATAGGGGGGCGGTCTGGCGCCGGCTTCGCGCGGACCAAAAACCGCTTGCATCCAGGGAGACGTCCACACACGGATCTCCGCTGCGCTCGGTCCGGGGAGGCAAATGTTAGGGAATTGCATCGGCGCCGGAATTCGTACCGCTGCCCCGCCCCGCCCCGCTCCTTTGTTGCAATTATGCAACACAACCCGGACAATCATTCGGGAATCGATTGTATTTCCTTCCGGCCACGCGCCCGCGCCCGCTATACCCGCCCTGCCGACTGGAGCGGTCCCCGCCTGCGGCGCCCCGGAGGGGCGGACGGCGGGGAACAAGCCAATCCGGGCGGTTTTTCGTTTCGGTGTTCAACCGTGCGTTCCCCGCTCCGGGATGTCCCGGCCGCCGGGCAACGCAGCAGCATTGGAGAGGGAGATGACGGGAGTCGTCAAATCCGTAGGCAAATGCGCCCTCCTTGCCGGTTCCGCTTTGGCTCTTTCGATCTCGGCCGCGTCGGCCGCGTCGATGGCCAAGGCCGGCATGGACAAGCGTGTCGCCGATCTGGAGCGTGAGGTCACGCTCCTCAAGAGTCAGATGAAATCCGCCATGATGGCGAAGCCGGCAGACAAGAACATCCAATCCGGCAACAGCCGCGTCAAGGTCACGATTTACGGCCAGGTCAACAAGGCGCTCCGGGTATCGAGTTCCGGCGGCGACACCGAGGTCGACGTGGTCGACAACGACGGGTCGTCCTCGCGCATCGGCATCCGGGCGGTCGGCAAAATCGACAAGGACATTTCGATCGTCGGCTGGCACGAGCTCGAATGGCAATACAACCGCCGGTCCGCCACAGGCGCCGAAGGCAATTCACGCATCCGCGCCCGCCATGTCGACCTGCAAATCAGCCACAAGAGCGCCGGCCAAGTCCATATCGGCCAGGGTTCGATCGCCGGCGACGCCGCCGACCTGATCAGCCTGGGCGGAGTCGGCCACGTCTTCGGCACCGCCGGCCATGCGGCCGACGGCACGACGGCGACCCGGGGCGACGAGACCGGCGTATCCCGCGGCTGGCGCACCTTCAAGTTCTTCGGCGCGCGCGAGAACCGGATCATGTATGTCACGCCCAGCATCATGGGCGCCTCGATCCGCCTGTCCTACGGCCAGAACGATTCCTTCTCGGCCGGGCTGCGCTACGGCGGCACGCCCATGGGCAAGGGGATGCGGGTCATGTTGTGGGCCGGCTATCGCCAGGATCCCAACGACCACGCCGACGGCAGCGGCAACACGGATACGTCCTGGGGCCTGTCCGCCGGCATCGCGCACGCGGCCTCCGGCATCAGCGTCAGCGGCAACTACAGCGCACAGCGGAGCCAGGGCAGCGACGCCCGGCCGACCGCCTGGTTCGCCGAACTGGGCTGGGCCGGCAAGCTGATCGACGCCGGCAAGACCCAGACCGCCATCGGCTACGGCAAGTTCAACGACGATATGTATCTCGACTCCCAGCAGGTCTGGGTCGCGTTGAACCAGAATCTCGATGCGGCGGCATCGGACGTCTATGCCGGTCTGGCCATGGACTCCGGCGACGCGGCGAATGCTGCGGGAGACGCCTCCGAGAAACGCGATGACGTGTACATCTTCATCGCCGGCGCCCGCGTGAAGTTCTAGGCGACAGCTCTCCAACGGGATCCCTGTCCGGTGCGCGCCCTTCCTCTCCTTGCAGCGGCGGCGCTGGCTCTGACGGCCGGCGCCTGCGCCGCTCCGTCCGCGGAGAAATCCACCGCGGACGGGGCGGCGTCCCGCAGTGCGGAGAAAGGCCGGACCGGACAGCCCTGGTGGAAGCTGTCGCAATACAGCCGCGAGGCGGACTTCAAGCCCTGGGTCTACGGCGACGTGCGCCCGGGCAAAGGCCTGCTGAGCAAAGACGGGGACGGTTTTGTCCTCTACCGCAAGGGGGAAGCCGATTCCTCCGCTTCGACTAAACCCTCCAAAGTGCGGCGCTGACGGCGCCGGTATCGGGAGAACAAAGATGAGTTCACGACTTAAACTGGCAGGAATCTGCTTTGCGGCGGCGTTCGCTCTCGCCGCCTGCGGCGGTGGGGGAGGCGGCACCTCGATGGCGCCTGACCCGGGTCCGACGCAGGCGGAACAGATCGCAATGTTGCAGGGCCAGATCAACGCTCTTCGGGCGCAACTCGGCCTGGGAGCGGACGGCAACCTGAGCGACAGTATCGCCGAGCTACAGCAGCAGGCCGCCGACTTGGCGGAGCGGATTCAGGACGAGCGGGACGCCGCGACTTTGAGGAATGCAAAGGATGCCATGGCGCTGTTCGCCGGGATAGGCGACACTTCTAACTTGACGGTTGGGGTCACTGCGGTAGCCGATAAGCACGGCGGCGGCATGGCCTCGGTCACGGCCACGGGCCTGATTCCCGGCGTCGGCGGAGACGACGTGATGAAATCCGCCGAGCCCATGCTGGGCATGTGGCAGGGCACGATGCTGTCCGACGCCAATGCCGACGATGCTGCCACTAACCCCGGTACTAGCAGCACCGTGGTTGTCTATACCGACATCGCGGCGGCGAAGGCGGTTCCCTTCGGCGACGTGTACGACCTCGACACGAACGGAGACTTGGCCAACGCTACGGTTATCGCTGCGGCCAACCGGTCCAAGGTCAAGGCGACGGCGTTCACACATGCCGGCAGAATGAATCACGATCCCGATCCTGACTCGACGACCGATGTCGCCATGGTCAGGGGCACCTTCAACGGGGCGTCCGGCGAGTACCGTTGCTTGGCAGCTACCGCGAACGCATGCGCGTCCCACGACGCTGGTAATGGTGTTGTGAGGCTTGAGGGGGCGTGGATCTTCGATCCCGATTCCGGTGCCATGGCCATGATGGCCGACCCGTCCTACGCCTATTTCGGCTGGTGGCTGAACAAGGGCACCACCGAAGGTGTCGAGGCTGGCGTGTTCCACGGCGTGACAGACGGCACCGGAGATGCCGAGTTGCTTGCAGCGCCCACCGACATAAACGCCTTGGGTGGTACGGCCACCTATAAGGGCGCGGCGGCCGGCAAGTATGCCATCAACCCGGGCCTCTCTGCCGCCTCTGGCGGCCACTGGACAGCTGACGCGACCCTGACCGCCGAGTGGGGAGCTGAGGATGTCCCCGGAATGATCAGCGGTATGATCGACAACTTCATGGCAGGCGGTGAGGCCATGGACTGGAGTGTCAAGCTCGGAAAGACGGCGCTTACCGGAACGGGCACGTTCGACAGCGCCACCGGCGCTCCTGATACCGGCGACGGCGTGGTCTGGACCATCGGTGGGGTTGACGGAGCTGAAGCCGGGACATGGTCGGGCGGTCTCCGCGCGGAAGACGACAACAATGTGCCGACAGTGGCTACGGGCATGTTCAACGCGACCCACGGCACGGTCGGCCACATGCTTGGCGCGTTCGGCGCGCACGTGGAGGAGTAATCGCTTCGAGGACAGGGTCTGGTTCCGCTGGGACCCTGACCCTGATCCCCGGCGTTCCGTATTGGGGGTGGCGCGAAGAACGCCACCCTCTTTTTTCTTCCCTTCAGTTCCTTTTGAGGGCCGTAATGCAGCGCTGCTCTCTCCCCCGTGTCCTCGCGATTGCCACGGGCCTCCTGCTCGCCGTCCCTGCCAGCGGCCCGGCGACGGCGACCTCACCCACGCCAGCTGCCGGCCTAGCCGAGGCGCAGGCCCTGGTTCAACAGGGCCGGTTCGACGAAGCGCTGGCCATGCTGCGCCCGCTGGTACGGGGCAAAACGGTCCCTGCGAATGTACTCTTCTACGTCGGCCTCGCGGCAGTCGGCGCCTCCCGGAAACCCGGTCTCTCCGGAGAAAGGCGCGACACCCTGCTGGATGAGGCCATCGCCGCATTCCGCGCCATGCTGGTGCGGCGGCCAGACATTGTCCGGGTGCGCTTGGAACTGGCCCGCGCCTTCTTCCTCAAGCGCGAGGATTCGCTCGCCCGGGAGCATTTCGAGCGGGTGCTGGCCGGCAAGCCGCCGCCGGCGGTCGTGGCGAACGTCAACCGCTATCTTGGCGCGATCCGGGCGCGCAAGCGCTGGAGCGTGCGCGTTGGCATGGCGCTCGCACCCGACAGCAACCTGGGCGGGCGCACGGACGGGCGGACGATCCTGATCGATACCCAGTTCGGCCGGCTGCCCTTTATCTACAATCAGGAGGAAGCGCCGGCGTCCGGCATCGGCCTTGCCATCTGGGCCGGCGGCGAATACCAGCATCCGCTGTCGGACCGCTGGCGGCTGCGGGCGGGCGGCACCGTCTCGCGCCGGGAATACCAGTCCGACGCCTTCGACCGGATGTTCGTGGGCGCGCACCTGGGCCCGCGCTGGCTGATCGGGCCCAGGACCGAGGCGAGCCTGCTGGCGAGCGCGCGGCTGAGCTGGCTCTCCGACGAGCCGGATTCCCGCGATCTCGGCCTGCGCTTCGAGGGCCGGCACCGGCTCACCCCGCTTCTCTCGGCGACCCTCGACGCCTCCTGGCACGAGCGCCGCCATCCGGGACGCGCCGACTTCAACGGGCCGCTTGTCGACGCTGCGGCCGGGCTCGGCTGGGCGGCGCTGCCGACGCTGCGCCTGAATGCGGCAGCGGGCTGGGCCATGCAACGGACGAAACAGGAGAACCAGCGCAATGCGTCCCGCTGGATCCGGGCGGGCGCGACGGCGCTGCTGCCCTGGGGCTTTACCCTGGGCGGGTCGGGCACGGTGCGCTGGACCGGCTATGAAGGCAACTGGGCGCCCTTCGTGCTCGGCGGCGGGGCGCGGCGCGACCGGACATATTCGATCCGGCTCAACGTCCTCAACCGCCGGCTCGACGTGCGCGGCTTCAGCCCACAGGTCTCGGCGGTGCAGGAATGGCGGCGGTCCAATGCGCAGCTCCACGACTACCGGCGCCTCTCCGGCGAATTGCGCCTGGTGCGCCTGTTCTGAGCCATGGACGCGGTATCGGCCCGCGCCTGTTCGCCCGCGAAGCCGCGAGCTGGCACCAGCGGATCTACGAGGACAGCGGCGGGCTGAACGGGCCGCGCTGGCAGGCCTCGTTCAACCTGAGCTGGCAGGCGACGCCGACCCTGTCGGTCGGCGCGAACGCCGGCTGGTCCGCGGAAGAGCCGCGCGTGTCCCACCAGCGCAACACGCGGCCCTGGGTGCAGGTCTCGGCGAGCTATGCGCTGCCCTGGGGCTTTACGGTCGGCGCGTCGGCCAACTTCTACCGGACGACCTACAAGGCCAGCCCCTATTGGCGGGTGCTGACGCGCGGCGGCGCCCGGCGCGTGGACCGGGGGCAGACCTACCGGCTGAGCCTGTTCAACCGCGCCTTCACCCTGGGCGGCTTCAGCCCGCAGCTCGTCGGCATCTACGAGGCGCGCGATTCCAACGCGCAACTCTCCAGCTACCGGCGGACCCGGGGCGAACTGCGGGCCGTGCGGCAGTTCTGAGGCATGAGTTCTGAAAGATGACAGGGACGGCCCCTTCGATACGCCCCGGCCTGGCGGCCGGGGCTACTCAGGATGAGGGTGTAGGGGGGCTGAGACTCCGAAGAATTACCACCCCCTCATCCCGAGTAGGCGCGCGCCAGCGCGCCGTATCGAGGGGCGGCGATGCCGGTATTTAATCGCCGGGCGACCGGCGTTTGCGGTTTTCTCCGGCCTCTTCCGGGCCGTTTTCCGGCGGCGACGCCCGCGAAGTCGGCCGAACCGGACCGGCGCAACGCGGAAGCGCAGGCCAATTGAAAAAGCCGCACTGGGTGTTATAAAAGGAGATATGAAAGCGGGCGCTCGCGAGGTTCGGACTGCAGACGTTCAAGACCAAGGCGTTCGCCCGTTTCGCCCAGCGCGAGGGAATAGAGGACGCGGCGTTGTGCGAGGCCGTGCGGCGGGCACGGGACGGGCTGATCGATGCCGACCTCGGAGGAGGCGTGATCAAGCAGCGGATCCCCCGCAAGGGCGGCGGCCGTTCCGGCGGGTTCCGCACGATCGTGCTCTTCCGCAGAGGGGAGCTGGCATTCTTCGTGTACGGCTTCGCCAAGAGCGACCGGGAGAACCTGCGCCGCGACGAACTGGCGACCTACCGGCTGCTGGCCGACGAGTATCTGGCGTTGGACGGAACGGGCCTGGCGGCGGCCCAGGCGACCGGAGCGATCATCGAGGTGGAATGCAATGACCAAGCAATACAGGAGTGAGGCGCTGGCGGCGGCCCACGAGGCGGCGCTCGGCCTGGCCGAGGCGGGCCTTATATCGAAGCGGACCATGCGCAAGTTCGACGAGATGTGCCTGACGCCGGTGCGGGACATGACGCCCGAGGACATCCGCGCGCTCCGGCTGCGCGAACGGGCGAGCCAGGCGGTGTTCGCGCGCTATCTCAACGTGACCGCAGGTCTGGTGAGCCAGTGGGAGCGCGGCGAGAAGCGCCCGCGGGGCGCGTCGCTGAAGCTGCTGACGCTGGTGGAGAAAAACGGCCTCGGAGCGGTCGCCTAGCGGGCGATCAGCCGTTCGACATAGGGCAGGATCCGCTCGACGATCACGGCGACGCCGGCCGCGTTCGGGTGGATGAGATCGGGCTGGTTCAGCGCCGGGTCGAGCGCCACGCCGTCGAGAAAGAAGGGATAGAGCACGGCGCCGTACCGCTTCGCCAGCGCCGGCCAGGCGCCGTTGAAGGCGGCTTCGTATTCCGGGCCGAGATTGCGCGGCGCCTTCATCCCGGCGAGCAGGACGGGGATTTTCCGCTCCTTCAGCCGCGCCAGGATGGCCCCGAGATTCGCCCGCGTTTCGGCCGGATCGAGGCCGCGCAGGCCGTCGTTGCCGCCGAGCGCGACGATGACGAAATCCGGCTTCGACGACAGCGCCCAGCCGAGCCGGGCCCGGCCGCCCGCCGTCGTGTCGCCGGAGATGCTGCCGTTGGCGACCCGGATGTCGTGGCCCCGGCTGCGCAGCGCCGCCTCCAGCCGCGGGACGAAGCCCTCCGCCGCCGGCAGGCCGAAACCGGCGCCCAGGCTGTCGCCCAGCACCAGCAGCGTGCGGTCCGCGGCCTGCGCCGGGGCCGGGGCGAAGAGGCCGCATAACAGGACGAGGGCGAGGGCGCAGAGCGTTGCCCGGCGGAAGGACAGCGCCGCTTCCTTATCCCTCCCCCTCTTCAGAGGGGGAGGCCCGGACCGGAATTGGGTGGGGGTGCAGCGGCGCCGGGCACGCACCGCCGGGCAGCCATTCCGGCTCGAACGACACGACACCCCCATCGACCTCGCTGCGCTCGGCCACTTCCCCCTCTGAAGAGGGGGAAGAATCGGCTCGGAGCCGCCTCTTCCAACGGGAGAGAACCCCCAACGGTTGATCCGGCGGCGGGCGGGCACATATGGCATGGCGGACGTCTCGCGGTTCGCCGGCCCGGGATCCTGTTTCGGGCCGGGCCGGTTCGTGGGATACCCCTATCTGGGGACCGGCGCGCCCGGAATCCATGACAGGTATCCATGACAGGACTCCCCGACAGGACTCCATGCCGGAATTCCGCGGCCGGCGCGTTCAACCGGCAGAGCTTCCCGGACCGCCCATGATCGAACTCTCCGACATTCACCTGCGCCTGCCCAGCCTGGCCGGGGAGGTGCATATCCTGCGCGGCATCGACCTGTCGCTTCAGGCCGGGGAGGCGGCGGCGCTGGTCGGCCCGTCGGGGTCGGGCAAGTCGACCCTGATGATGGTGCTGGCCGGACTGGAGCGGCCCAGCGCGGGCACGGTCGCCGTCGCCGGGCAGGAACTGACGGCGATGGACGAGGACGCGCTCGCCCTGTTCCGCCGGGACAATATCGGCATCGTCTTCCAGAACTTCCATCTGGTGCCGACCATGACGGCGCTGGAAAATGTCGCCATGCCGCTCGAATTCGCCGGCCGGGCCGACGCCTTCGACCTGGCGGCGGACGGCCTCGCCCAGGTCGGCCTCGACCACCGGCTGACCCACTATCCGTCCCAGCTTTCCGGCGGCGAGCAGCAGCGCGTCGCGCTCGCCCGGGCCTGCGCGGCGCGGCCGCGGCTCATCCTGGCCGACGAGCCGACCGGCAATCTCGACGGCGAGACCGGCGGCGCGGTCATGGACCTGCTGTTCCGCCTGCGCGACGAGCTGGACCTGACATTGCTGCTGATCACCCACGAAACCGGGCTGGCCGGGCGCTGCAGCCGCATCGTGCGCATGGCCGACGGCCGGATTGCCGAACCCGGGATCGATCGGGGGACCGATCGGGGGGCCGATCCAAGCCTGGCGCCCGCCGAAGCCGCCGCATGACTAGCCTCGCCGGCGATCTCGGCATCGCCGCCCGGCTGGCGCGCCGGGAACTGCGCGGCGGCGTGCGCGGGTTCCGCATCTTTCTCGCCTGCCTTGCGCTGGGCGTCGCCGCGATCGCCGGCATCGGGTCGCTCGGCATGGCGGTGCGCGAGGGCCTGCGCGCCGACGCGCAGAAGATTCTCGGCGGCGACGTTGCGGTGCGGCTGATCCACCGCGAGGCGAGCCCGGCGGAGCGGAGCTGGCTCCGGCGCAACGCGACGGTCTCGGAAGCGGCGGACCTGCGGGCGATGGCCTATACGGTTCGGGGTACGGCCGGCGGCGACCCGGCACAGCGCCGCCGGGTCCTCGTGGAACTGAAAGGCGTCGACGGGCTCTGGCCGCTCTACGGCAGCGCATCGGTCGACGGCAAGCCGGCCGGGCATGACCGGCTCGCCGCGCTGCTGGCGGCGCGCAATGACGTCCACGGGGGCGGCGTTTACGGCGCATTGGTCGATCCGGCACTGCCGGTCCGCCTCGGCGTCTCCATCGGCGACCGGCTGCGCATCGGCGGGCAATCGTTCGAGATCCGCGGCCTGCTGACCGGCGAGCCGGACCGCGGCACCCGCCTGTTCACCCTCGGCCCGCGCATCCTGGTCAGCCGCGCGGGCCTCCAGGCGACCGGCCTCGTGCGCCACGGCAGCCTGATCTATTTCCACTACCGGCTGAAACTGCCGCCGGGCGCCGACGCCGCGGCCTTCGCCGACCGGTTGAAGGCCGCGCTGCCCAAGGCGGGGTGGCGCGTCCGCTCGCTCGGCGAGGCGACGCCGGCGGCACAGCGCTTTCTGGCCCGGATCGCGCTCTACCTGACCCTGGTCGGGCTCACGGCCCTGCTGGTCGGCGGGCTCGGCGTCGCCAACGGCGTGCGCGCCTGGCTGGACGGCCGCATCGCGACCATCGCCACCTTCAAATGCCTCGGCGCCTCGGCGCGCATCGTCTTCCTGACCTACCTGATCCAGGTGCTCGTGCTGGCGCTCGCCGGCATCGCCATCGGCCTGGTCGCGGGCGCGGTCCTGCCGGCGGCGCTGGCCGGCCTGGTCGAGAGCGTCTTTCCGGTCACATTGCGCCTCGGCCTCTATCCTGCGCCGCTGGCGGTCGCGGCCCTGTTCGGCCTGCTGACCGCGCTCGCCTTCTCGCTCTGGTCGCTCGCCCGGGCGCGCGAGGTGCCGCCCGCCATGCTGTTCCGGCAGACGGTCTCGGCTGTCGAAGGCCGGCCGAAGCCGCTCTATATCGCGATCACGGCGCTGCTCGTCGCCGCGCTGGCGGGGCTGGCGCTGCTCACCGCGGCGGACCCGGTCATCGCCACGATCTTCATCTGCGGCTGTGCCGGCGCCTTCCTGCTGTTCCGCGGCCTGGCCTGGCTGGTGGCGCGCGGCGCGGCCCGGCTCTCCGATCCGGCGCGCGGCATGCGGCGCGGGCCGAATTTGCGCCTGGCGCTGGCCAACATCCACCGGCCCGGCGCGCCGACGGCCAGCGTCATCCTGTCCCTCGGCCTGGGCGCGACGGTGCTCGTCGCCATCGCGCTGATCCAGGGCAACCTGATGGACCAGGTGCGCCGCCAGATGCCGGACCGGGCGCCCGCCTTCTTCTTCATCGACATCCTGCCCCACCAGGCGGCGCGCTTCGACGCGGCGGTCGACGGGAGCGGCGGCGCCACCCGGACGACCCGCATGCCGATGGTGCGCGCGCGCATCGTGAAGCTGAACGGCGTGCCGGCCGCCGAGGCGGCGGTCCATCCGGACGCGCGCTGGGCGACGCGCAGCGAGCGCGGGCTGACCTATGCCGCGGCGATGCCGGAAGGCTCCCGGCTGATCGCAGGGGACTGGTGGCCGGCGGACTATCGCGGCCCGCCGCAGGTCTCGTTCGACGCCGAGCTGGCGCAGGGCATGGGCCTGGCGGTCGGCGACACGATCACCTTCAACGTGCTCGGCCGGGAGATTACGGCGACGATCGCCAACCTGCGCCGGGTGCAGTGGCGCACGGTCGGCATGAACTTCACGGTCATCTTCGCGCCCGGCACGCTCGAATCCGCGCCGCACAGCCATATCGCGGCGGTCTATGCCAAACCGGAGGCGGAGATGCGCCTGCTGGCGGCGGTCAACACCGCGCTGCCCAACGTCTCGGGCGTGCGGGTGCGCGACGCGCTCGAATCGGCGGCCGGCATTCTGGAGACCATCGGCGTCGCCCTGCGCTCGACCGCGACGGTGACCCTGCTCGCCGGCCTGCTGGTGCTCGCCGGCGCGATTGCGGCGGGGCACCGGCGGCGGGTCTACGACGCGGTGGTGCTCAAGGTGCTGGGCGCGACCCGCGGCCGGGTGCTGCGCGCCTTCCTGCTGGAATACGGCCTGCTCGGCCTCGTCACCGCGGCGATCGCCGCCGTTCTCGGCGCGGTCGTGGCCTGGGCGGTGCTGACCCTGGCGATGCGGTCGCCCTGGACCCTCCTGCCCGGCACGGCGATCGGCACCGCCCTGCTTTGCCTCGCCGTCATGCTGCTGTTCGGCTTCGTCGGCACCTGGCGGGCGATGCGCCAGAAGCCCGCCGCCCTGCTGCGCAACGAATAAAGGGGGAATGACCTGCCGGATTGGGGGGAAATGGCGATCATGTGCGGGCGAAGCCCATTGATTTTTTCCGCCCGGACTCCAAAATAGCGTCCAGGCTTCAATCAACTCAACCAAGGGACATCCAGAATCATGGATCCGCGTTACCAGGGTGGTTTCGCCAGCGGCGCCGCGACCGCCGCTGCGTTCGACGAAGGCCTGCGGGCATACATGCTCAAGGTCTACAACTACATGGTCGTCGGCCTCGTCTTGACCGGCGCCGTGGCCTTCGCCGTGATCAACGTCCCGGCGATCTCCAGTCTGTTCTTCGCCACGGTCCAGACGAGCTACGGCCTCGCGACCCAGCTGACGATCCTCGGCTGGATCGCGCTGTTCGCGCCGCTGCTGTTCGTCTGGGTGTTCGCCTCGCGGCTGCACAGTATGGACCCGAACACGGCGCAGACCCTGTTCTGGGTCTATGCCGGGCTGATGGGCCTGGCGCTGGCGCCCATCGTCGCCGTCTACACGTCAATGAGCATCGCCAAGGTCTTCTTCATGACCGCGGCCACCTTCGGCGCGATGAGCCTCTACGGCTACACGACCAAGCGCGACCTGACGCGATGGGGCTCGTTCCTGATGATGGGCCTGATCGGCATCATCATCGCCATGGTGGTCAACATCTTCCTGGCGAGCCCGGCGCTGCATTTCGCCATTTCGGTGATCGGCGTGCTGGTCTTCGTCGGCCTGACCGCCTACGACACCCAGCGCATCAAGTCGATGTACGCCGCGGCCGACGGCACCGCCGTGATGACCCGCAAGGCGATCATGGGCGCGCTGCAGCTCTATCTCGACTTCGTCAACCTGTTCCTGATGCTGCTGATGCTGTTCGGCAACCGCGAATAGCCCGGCGGCATCGCTGACGCACAAGACGGCCCGGCCCCAGCGCCGGGCCGTTTTCTTTGGGCCTTCAGGCGTGCGATTGGTTGTGCCGCAGTAACCGGCACCGATAATATCGATCTGTCTAGTCTAGCTTGACATCTTTTAAGATGTCATATCTTCTAAAATAATGAGGCTGGTGCTCGACACCAACGTCTTCGTCGCCGCGTTCCGCAGCCGCCGGGGTGCGAGCAACGCGCTTCTGAAGCAGGTCGAAGCGGGACGAGTGACGCCGTTATGCTCTACGGCTTTGTTCCTCGAATACGAGGCTGTTCTCAGCCGCGAAGAAACGCGGGAGGCAACCGGACATGACCTCAATGATGTTGCCGGCATTATGCGTGCGTTCGCTGCCCTCAGCGAACCGGTCGATATTTCTTTCCGGTTTCGGCCAATGCTGCGGGACGCCGACGATGAAATGGTCCTAGAAACCGCGCTGAACGGAAATGCCGATGCGATTGCGACACACAATGTCAGGGACTTCCGGTTGTCCCACACGCTGGGAATCGAAATTGCGACCCCCGGCACCATCTTAATGAGGTTGAAACAATGACCGGCACGCCGCGCTACAAGTATCCGCTGCAACTGCCCGTGTCCCTCAAGGACACGGCGATGCGCCTTGCCCGGCAGGACGGCGTTTCGCTAAATCAGTGGATTGTCTCGGCGGTTGCCCAGAAGATCGGGGCGGTCGAGACGGCAGAGGACTTTCTTAGGGGCCGGGCGGCGGGTGCGACCGAAGGCGACCTCACGCATTTTCTGGAAAAGGCGCCGGACATTCCGCCCGATCACCAGGACGAATTGCGCTGAAGTTCGCCGGGAATTTCTCAAATCCCGCGAACATCCAGTCGCTCACGCGAACTTTGCCGCGATTCGCTCCTGGATTGCCGCTGCGGCCGCCGCCGGGTCGGGGGCGCTGCGGATCGGGCGGCCGATCACCAGATAGTCGGCGCCGAGGTCGAACGCCTCTTCGATATCGACCGACCGCTTCTGGTCGTCCACCGGCCGGTTGAGGCCCGGCCGGATGCCGGGGCAGACCGCGATCAGCTCGTCGCCGACCTCTGCGCGCAGCGCCTGCACCTCTAGACCCGACGACACGACGCCGGCGCAGCCGAGCGCGAGCGCCCGCCTGGCGCGGGACAGCACGACCCGGTCGATATCCGCCTCGAAGCCGAGATCGTCCATATCGCCCCGGTCGAGGCTGGTCAGCACCGTGACCGCCAGGATGCCGAGCCCGTCGCCGGCCGCGTCCGCCGCTTCAACCGCCGCTTCCATCATGGCGTCGTTGCCGTGCACGGTGCAGAAGGTGGCGCCGCGGCCCGACAGGTTGCGCACCGCGCCGGCGACGGTCGCCGGGATATCGAAGAATTTGAGGTCGGCGAAGACCTTCTTCTGCCGGGCGGTCAGCCAGTCGAGCAGGGTGAAATAGTCGCCGCCTGTCATCAGCTCCAAGCCGATCTTGTAGAAGCGCACCGACTCACCGAGGCCGGTGACGATCGCCCGCGCCTCGTCGGCGGTCGGCACGTCGAGCGCCAGGATCAGGCGCTCCTCCGGCGGGATCGCTCGTGTCACGCAGCGCCCCGGTAATGCGCGCACGAAAAGTCACACATCGAGATTGGCGACCTCCAGCGCGTGGCTCTGGATGAAGGCGCGGCGCGGCTCGACCACGTCGCCCATCAGGGTCTCGAACAGCTTGCCGGCCTCGTCGACATGCTCGACCCTGACCTGAAGCAGGGTGCGGGCGTCCGGGTCCAGCGTGGTCTCCCAGAGCTGGTCCGGGTTCATCTCGCCCAGGCCCTTGTAACGCTGGATCGACATGCCCTTGCGCGCGGTCGCGACGACTGCGTCGAACAGGGCGATCGGCCCGGTGATGCGGTGCGCAACGTCCTTCGCGCGGAAGGTGGCGTGATGGGTGTAGAGCGCCTGCAGCCGGCCGGCCTCTTCGTCGATCCGCCGCGCTTCGGCGCTGCGCAGCAGGGACGGCGTGATCCGGTGGGTCTCGGCGACGTCGCGCACCGTGCGCCGGAATATGAGCCCGCCCTCCTCGGCGACCGTGCCGTCCCAGCCGCGCTCATGCTCCGGCGCCAGCGCATCCAGCCGGTGCGCGACATAGGCCGCCGCTTCGCGGGCCCGTTCCGGATCGTCCACGATATCCGGGTTGAGCGCGCCGGCGATCGCCACCTGCTCCAGGATGTCGGCCTCCGTGACATGGCGCAGCAGGGGCTGGATCAGGGTCTTGATGCGCCGCGCCTGCTCGACCCGTTGGCGCAGGTCCGGGCCGGCGAGGGCGTTGCCGTCGTGCAGTTCGAGGGCGGCGGCGTCGAGCGCGGTGTCGATCAGGAAGGCGTCGAGCGCCCGGTCGTCCTTCAGGTAGACCTCGGACCTCCCGCGCTTGGCCTTGTAGAGCGGCGACTGGGCGATGAACAGATGGCCGCGCTCGATGATCTCCGGCATCTGCCGGTAGAAGAAGGTCAGCAGCAGGGTGCGGATGTGGGAGCCGTCGACGTCGGCATCCGTCATCAGGACGATCTTGTGGTAGCGCAGCTTCTCGATGTCGAACTCGTCGCGGCCGATGCCGGTGCCGAGCGCGGCGACCAGGGTGCCGATCTCCTGGGACGACAGCATCTTGTCGATGCGCGCCCGCTCGACGTTCAGAATCTTGCCGCGCAGGGGCAGGATCGCCTGGAAGCGCCGGTCGCGGCCCTGCTTGGCCGAGCCGCCGGCCGAATCGCCCTCGACGATGAACATCTCCGAGCGTTCGGGATCGCGCTCCTGGCAGTCGGCCAGCTTGCCGGGCAGGGAGCCCATGTCGAAGGCGCCCTTGCGCCGGGTCAACTCGCGGGCCTTGCGCGCCGCCTCGCGCGCCACCGCGGCCTCGACGATCTTCTGGATGACCCGCCGCGCGTCCGCCGGGTTCTCCTCCAGCCACTGCGACAGCCGCTCGTTGACGAAGCTCTCGACCGCCGGGCGGACCTCCGACGACACCAGCTTGTCCTTGGTCTGGGACGAGAATTTCGGGTCGGGCACCTTGACCGACAGCACGCAGGTCAGCCCCTCCCGGGCGTCGTCCCCGGTCAGCGCCACCTTCTCCTTCTTCGCGATGCCGCTTTCGTTGGCGTAGCCGTTGATCTGGCGGGTCAGCGCCGCCCGGAAGCCGGCGAGATGGGCGCCGCCGTCGGCCTGCGGGATGTTGTTGGTAAAGCAGAGGGTGGTCTCGTGGTAGGAATCGTTCCACTGCAGCGAGACCTCGATGCCGATGCCGTCGCGCTCCCCGGCGATCGAGACCGGCGCCGGGTGCAGCGCCGTCTTGTTGCGGTCGAGATACTGCACGAACGCAACGATGCCGCCTTCGTAATGCAGTTCGACCGACTTCTGCTCGACATGGCGGTTGTCGGTCAGCGTCAGCCGCACGCCGGAATTCAGGAAGGCCAGTTCGCGCAGCCGGTGCTCCAGCGTGCCGAAATCGAATTCCGTCATGCCGAAGGTCCCGCCGGACGGCAGGAAGGTCACTTCCGTGCCGGTCCGGCCGCCGCTGTCGGCAACGACCGCCAGTTCGGCCTCCGGCTCGCCGTGGCGGAAGGTCATGGCGTGTTCGCTGCCGCCACGCCAGATGCGCAGGTCGAGCCGCTCGGAGAGCGCGTTGACCACCGACACGCCGACGCCGTGCAGCCCGCCCGAGACCTTGTAGGAGTTCTGGTCGAATTTCCCGCCGGCATGGAGCTGGGTCATGATGACCTGGGCGGCGCTGACCCCCTCTTCCGGATGCAGCTCGGTCGGGATGCCGCGGCCGTTGTCGCTCACGGTGACCGAGCCCTCGCCGTTCAGCGTCACCAGGATGGTGTCGCAATGGCCGGCGAGCGCCTCGTCGATCGCGTTGTCGACGACCTCGTAGACCATGTGGTGCAGGCCGGAGCCGTCGTCGGTATCGCCGATATACATGCCCGGCCGCTTGCGCACCGCATCCAGCCCGCGCAGCACCTTGATCGAGTCGGCGTCGTAGTCTTCGCCGGGTTCGACGGCCCTGGATCCTGTTACGGGGGCTCCCGTTTCGGGCGGGCCGGGTTCGAGGGCCGCCTGGGTGTTGCGGTCGTTCATGCCGCCGCGTCCGGCCGGTCGGCGATAGCGAGCGCGCCGTTGCCGGCGGTGACGAAACAGGCGCGGCCGCGCAGCGCGTCGAACAGGGCGGCGTCCGTTCCGGTCATCCAGGCCTGGGCGCCCAGCCCCTCGATCTCGTCGAACAGGGCGGCGCGGCGCTCCCGGTCGAGATGGGCGGCGACCTCGTCGAGCAGCAGCAGCGGCGCCGCGCCGCGCTCGACCGCCTGGAGCCGGGCGGCGGCCAGCACCAGGGCGATCAGCAGCGCCTTCTGCTCGCCGGTCGAGCACTCCGCCGCGGGCCTGCCCCGTCCGCTAGCGCCCCTATCGTCCGGGCCGGCCAGGCGCACGTCGAGATCGGCCCGGTGCGGCCCGGCAAGCGCCCGGCCGGCTTCGGCATCGGCAGCGCGCGACGCCCGGAGCCGCGCCCGGAGCGCGTCCTCGGCCGGCAGCGCCGCGCCGTTGGCGGCGAAGGCGTGGTCCGCGCCGTCCGGCGCACCGGCGAGCGTCAGGTCCGGCGCCGGGAAGGCCGAGACCCGCCCGGCGCAGGCCGCGGCCAGCCGGGTGGTGAAATCGGCGCGCGCGACGGCGACCGCGACGCCCTGCTCGGCCATCGCGGCCTCCAGCGCATCCAGCCAGGCCGCCTCGGCGCCGGGCTCCCGGAGCAGGCGGTTGCGCTCCCGCATCGCCTTCCCGTAGGCTGCGACATGGGCGGCGTGGCCGGGCAGGAAACCGGCGACCAGCCGGTCGAGGAAGCGGCGGCGCTCGCCGGCCGGGCCGGTGAACAGCCCGTCCATCTCCGGCGTCAGCCACGAGACGGCGCCCAGCGCCGCCAGATCGCCCTGCCCCTTCGCCGGGATGCCGTCGATGCGCAGGATGCGCCGGCCGGACGCGCTGCCGGACTCGTCGGCGGGATCGAGCCCCGGATCGAGCCCAACGCCGACCCGGCGCGGCCCGTCGGGCGTATCGAGCCGGGCGCTGACCGCCCAGGGCGTTTCGGGCCGGCAGGGTTCCGGCCCATCAGTTTCGGGGCCCGCCGCCTCGCCGCGGGTCTGCAATGCCGCCATCCTCGCCCGGCGCAGGCCGCGGCCCGGCGCGAGCAGGGACAGCGCCTCCAGCAGGTTGGTCTTGCCCGCGCCGTTCGGCCCGGTGAGCACGACGCTGTGCGCCGGCACCTCAAGCCGCACGCTGCGCCACGACCGGAACGCCGTCAGCCCCACCCGCCGCACGGCGAAGGTGGGGGGTGATGTCCGTTCGCCTGGCGGCGGACGATATCCTTCCCCCTCTTCAGAGGGGGAAGTCCCTGAGCGCAGCGAAGGGGATGGGGGTGCCGTGTCGTGCGAGCCGAAATGGCAGTCAGGCAGTGCGTGCCCGACGCTACTGCACCCCCACCTGACCTCCCCCTCTAAAGAGGGGGAGGGATAAGGCGGCGGTGCTTGCACCCGGACTGTCTGGTCCATTCGATCGGGCAGGGGTTTCAGACCCGCATCGGCATCAGGACGTAGAGGGAGGCTTCGTCGGCGAGGTCGCGGATCACGGTGGGGGAGCCGCTGTCCGCCAGCTCGAACTTCAGCTCCTCGCCCTCGATCTGGGTCGCGATGTCGAGCAGGTAGCGGGCGTTGAAGCCGATCTCCATGCTCTCGTCGGCATAGGCGACCTCCAGCTCCTCGGTGGCGCTGCCGGCGTCCGGGCTGGTCGCCTGGAGGGTCAGGCCGCCCCCGGACGGCCCGGGGCCGAGCATCAGCTTCACGGCGCGCGACTTCTCGGTCGAAATTGTCGAGACCCGGTCGACCGCCTCCCGGAACAGCTTCGTCGCCACGGTCATCGCCCGGTCGTTGCCGACCGGGATCACCCGTTCGTAGTCCGGGAAGGTGCCGTCGATCAGCTTCGAGGTCAGCTCGATATCGCCGAAGGAAAAGCGGATCTTGTTCTCCGACAGGCCGATCTGGACCGACGCCTCGGCCTCGGCGATCAGGCGATGCAGCTCGTTCACCGTCTTGCGCGGCACGATCACGCCGGGCATGCCCGCCGCGCCCTCCGGCAGCGGCATTTCCAGCCGGGCCAGCCGGTGGCCGTCGGTCGCCACGGCGCGCAGCAGCTGGACGCCGTTCTCCTCCTTGGCGTGCCAGTAGATGCCGTTGAGATAGTAGCGGGTCTCCTCGGTCGAGATGGCGAAGCGGGTGCGCTCGATCACCGTGCGCAGGTCGGCCGCGCTCATGGCGAACTCGTGGGGCAGGCCCTCGCCCTCGAGCGCGGGAAAATCCTCCCGCGGCAGGCAGCTCAGCCGGAAGCTGGAGCGGCCGGCGCGCAATGCCAGGCGGCCGCCGTCGTCCTCGAGCGCCAGCTCGACCTGGGCGCCGTCGGGCAGCTTGCGCACGATGTCGTGCAGCGTGTGCACCGGCGTCGTCGTCGCCCCGGCGACGGCCACCGCCGCCTCGGTCCCCTCGACGATCGAGATGTCCATGTCGGTGGTGTTGAGCCGCAGGGTCGCGCCGCTCGCCTCGATCAGCACGTTGGACAGGATGGGAATGGCGTTGCGCCGCTCGACCACGCTCTGGACATGGGCCAGCGAGCGGAGCAGGGCGGCGCGTTCGATCGATATCTTCATGGGATGCGGCCAACGCTTTCTGGTCTTGTGCGGCCCCGGATCGAGCCCCCGGATCGAGCCCCGATACGGACCCGGAATTTGAAGAGGAGCCGGCCTGCGGCGGCCCGGCGGACAGGGGCGCCGCACCGGGCCGCAAGTATAGCAGAATCCCCTTGAACCCAAAGACTAATCGACCGATTCGCCCGCCCGTCCGGGGCGTCCCCTTCGACAAGCTCAGGGCAGGCTCTCGATACGGCGCTGACGCGCCTACTCGGGATGAGGGGGTGTGGTGAATTAACCTCCCCCTTCACCCTCATCCTGAGTAGCCCCGGCCGCCAGGCCGGGGCGTATCGAAGGGCGCTTTCGTAAATAAATATATAAATAAAATTTTATGATTAGCGGCAACGCCATAAGTTCTTTTGCCAATCGTTCGCTGGCGGCGCGGCGGGCGATTCGGCGATCCGGCGGCAAATTTCGCGCGCCGGCCGTGCCGCGGCGTTTGCCAATTGTTTGCCAACCGGCCTGTGCGGCGCGCCGTCGGGCGGGCGCGGCGGGCGGAATTGCCGGTTTTCCGCGCCTTGCACCCCCGGAGCGGCCGGAAACCGCCCGGCAATTCCTGCGGTCACGCTCCTCAAGAACCAGATGAAATCGGCCATGATGGCTAAACCCGCCGACAAGAATATCCAGTCGGGCAACAGCCGCGTGAAGGTCACGCTCTACGGCCAGGTCAACCGGGCGATCCGTTTCGCCAATACGGGCGACAACACCGAGATCACGAGCGTCGACAATGACGGCTCGTCCTCGCGCCTCGGCGTCCGGGCGGTCGGCAAGGCCAACCCGAACCTGACCATCGGGGCCCTGCACGAGCTCGAATGGCAGGAGAACGCGCGCAGCGGCACCGACCAGGGCAGCACGGGCACGGCGCGCGTCCGGGCCCGCCATGTCGATCTGTGGCTGGATCACAAGAACTTCGGCAAGCTCTCGATGGGTCACGGCTCGATGGCCGGCGACGCATCGGGCCTGTACGAGCTGACCGGCGTGAGCTTCGTCTACGGCTTCGCCGGGGCCAACGGCACCGACGGCACCAAGGCGGACGCCGCGGTGAAGGTCATCACCGGCGGTGCCATAACCCCGACCGACGGGAGCCCTGCGGCCGAAGACACCACCGGCATCGAGTCCACGATGAACGTGCGCGAGAAGGATCGCGGCTATCGGCCGTTCAACTTCTTCGGCTTCCGCCAGAACCGGATCCGCTACGACACGCCGAGCCTGATGGGCGCCCGCCTCAGCGCGTCCTACGGCGAGGCCAAGACCTGGTCGGTCGGCCTGAGCTATGCCGGCGCGCCTCCGGGGGTGAAGAACTTCTCCGCCCTGTTCGCCGCGGGCTATCGCAAGAACGATGACGACACGACCGCCTGGGCCGTGTCCGGCGGCATCAAGCATTCGTCGGGCTTCAACGTCAGCGGCCACTTCGACTCCGACGGCAAGGTCGCCGAGGGCGATCCCAAGAACAGCCAGTGGGGCGTCTCCGCCGGCTGGAGCGGGAAAGTCAACGATTCCGGCGGCATGTCCATCGGCATCGGTTACAACCGCTCGACCGACGGTCTGGAAGCCACGGCGCAGCAATACTGGGTTGCTGTCGTGCAGAAAATCGATGCCGCGGCCGCCGACGTCTATGCCGGCATCTCCTACGACAGCGGCTCGGTCACCCACACGGTGAGCGAGGCCGAGGCGATCGCCCAGGACCGCGCCGGTACCGGTACACCGGCCGGCGGCGACCTCGTGCTTCCGCTGGCGACCGAGGCGACGCCCTGCTACCGGGCAGGCACCAACGCGAGCGCCACAACCCCCTTCGTCAGGGCCGCCAAAGGCGACACCTGCGAAATCGACCGCGACGGCGTGATCAACTTCGTCGCCGGCGTCCGCCTGAAGTTCTAGGCGGCTGACGGCGTCACGGAAGCGAGCCCGGTGCGTCGCCTCTCCCTCTCCCTCTCCCGCCCCAGGGCCGGCGGCCTGCCGCTCGCCCTGGCCGCCGGCCTGGCCCTGACGGCCAGCGCCTGCATGGCCCCGTCCGCGGAGCAATCCTCCGCGGCGGGGCCGGCGGGCCAACAGGCCGCCAAGGCGCAGGACGGCGAGAAGGAAAAGGGTAAATCCCAATCCTGGTGGCAGCGGATGACGCGGTCCGGCCAGGAGCCGACGGAGAAGCCCTGGGTCTATGGCGACGTGCGGCCCGGCAAGGGCCTGCTCAGCAACGACGAGGACGGCTTCGTCCTGCTCCGCAAGGGCGAGGGCCAATCGCCGGGCCGGAGCGGCAAGCCCCAAAAGGTCCGCCGCTGACCCCGGATCAGGTCCGGGGCTGACCCTGGATCAGGTCCGGGGCAGGGCCCGCTTCCCGAAGAATCGCTCGGGCCCGGATGGCAACGTCCGGGCCCTTTTTTTGCCCGTCCTCCGGCAGGCTCAGAGCCTGCCCTGAGCTTGCCGAAGGGGCAGGCCCTTCGATACGCCCCGGATTAAATCCGGGGCTACTCAGGATGAGGGTGAAGGAAGGTGAATTCATTACACACCCTCATCCCGAGTAGGCGCGCCTGGGCGCCGTATCGAGGGGGCGCCCTCCTGCAGGTCGGTGCCGATGCTGCCGGTGATGCGGGCGGCGGCGGTCTGGATCGAATCCCGGGCGAGGTGGGCGTAGCGCGCCGTGGTCTGGACCTGGGTGTGGCCGAGCAGCTTGCCGATCATGGACAGGCTCTCGCCCAGCGCCAGCGCCCGCGAGGCGAAGGAGTGGCGCAGGTCGTGCAGGCGGACGTCCTCCAGCCCGGCGCGCTTGCGGATGCGCCGCCAGGGCTTCTGGAGGTCGGTGCGGTGGGTGCCGGGATAGCGGCCGGTGAACACCCAGGGATTGCCCTTCTCGCGCGGGATCGCCGCCAGGACGGCCTGCGCCTCCGGGCCCAGCGGCACGATGCGCCCGCCGGTCTTGCTGTCCGGCAGCTCGATCCAGCCCTCCCGGACCCAGGCCCAGCGCAGGTCGCGGATCTCCGCCATCCGGCAGCCGGTCAGCAGCAGCAGGCGGATCGCCGCCACCGCCGACGGCATTTCCTCCTCCAGCTCGCGCAGCACGGCGCCGAGCCGCGCCGTCTCCGCCTCGGACAGGAAGCGCTCGCGCTTGTGCTCCCGGTAGGTCCGGACGTGGCGGCACGGGTTCGACCCGTCGGGCCGCCAGTTCCAGACCTCGGCCAGCGAGAACATCTTGGAGAGCATGCCCAGCGTCCGGTTGGCCTGGTAGGGCGTCCCGCGCATGGCATAGTGCAGGTCGGCGATGTCCTTGCGCTGCACGTCGGCCACCGCCAGGCCGCCGATCGCGGGCTCGACGAAGCGCGCCGTCATGCGGCGGTATTGCGCCGCCGTGCTCGGCTTGCAGTGGACCGGGACATATTCCTCCAGGAACCGGCGCCCGAGGTCCGAGACCGCGTGCGGGTCCGCCGCCGGCTCGGCCTCGCGCGCGTCGATGCCCTTGCGCGCCATCGCGAGGATTTCCAGCGCCCGGCCGCGCGCCTCGCCGGCGGTGAGCGGCCCGTGCGGCCCGATGGTGAACCAGCGCAGCCGGCCGCGGATCCGGGTCTGGACGACGTAGTTCCTGCGGCCCGAAGCGCGGACCCTGACGCCGAAGCCGGTCAGTTCGCCGTCCCAGTAGACGGCGTCGCCGCCGTTCGCGCGCAGCCCCTCGACCGCGCGGTTGGTCAGCTTGCGAATGCGCTTCGTCATGCCGCGAATTACCCTCGGGAGCGTCGGGAGCGTCGGAAACGCCGAGGATAATCCGGCAAACCATTGGCAAACAAATCGATTTAACGAGAAAGTTAACGGGCAAAAAATGCGATATGCAACGAACATTTTGCGCGCCGGAACCGGCGATCCGGTTTATCGAAAAGTTACCCCCGATCGCCCGGACGGACGCCGCCGCAGGCCGAATCCCCCTCCCCCGGGGGATGCCTCTGCGAAAGGGGCGCAGGCCGCCGGAAACCTGTCCTTCCCCCTCTTCAGAGGGGGAAGTGGCCGAGCGCAGCGAGGTCGATGGGGGTGTCCGCGCGCCGGTAAGGCCGTGCCTGACGCGACTGCACCCCCACCTGACCTCCCCCTCTGAAGAGGGGGAGGGAAAGCAAAGCGTCCGTTGGCGGACACTTGCGGCGTTTCGCAGAGGAATCCAGGGGGAGGGGGAGTCATGGCTTTGCCGCCCCCGATCGTCGCTGCGCTCCGTCCGGGGTGGCAAGGGAGGGTGGGATCATGGTGGGCATCCCGGCCGCCGCCCCTCGATACGCCCCGGATTAAATCCGGGGCTGCTCGGGATGAGGGGAAGGTTTGGCTGCCTCCACCCTCACCCTGAATAGCCCCTGCCCCCGGCCGATGCCGCGTTTATGGCTCAGAACAGGCGCACCAGGCGCAATTCGCCGAAGGTGCGCCGGTAGTCGTGCAGTTGCGCGTTGGACCGCCGCCACTCGTGCACGACCGAGAGTTGCGGGCTGAAGCCGCGCAGGGTGACGGCGCGGTTGTGGACGTTCAGGCGGATCGAATATGTCCGGTCGCGCCGCTCTCCGCCGCCGAGGACGAAGGGCGCCCAGTTGCCTTCGTAGCCGGTCCAGCGCACCGTGCCCGAGCCGCCGACGGTGAAGCCCCAGGGCAGCAGCGCCGCGGCGCCCGCCCTGAGCCAGCGATAGCTGTGGCGCAGGTTCTCCTGTTCCGTCCTTTGCAGGCCCCAGCCCGCCGCCGCGTCGATGCGGACGGTCGGCGTTGCCGTCCAGCCGAGCCCCGCGGCGAGATCGACCACCGGCCCGTCGAGCCGCGCGCGGCCCGGATTGCGCCGGTCGTGCCAGGAGGCGTCGAGGGTCGCCGAGAGCCGTCGGGTGAGCCGGTGCCGGCCCTCGAAGCGCAGGCCGAGATCGCGGGAGTCCGGCTCGTCGGAGAGCCAGCTCAGCCGCAGGCTCGCCAGCAGGCTGGCCTCGGTCCTGGGCCCGATCAGCCAGCGCGGGCCGAGATGGGCGCCTACGAACATCCGGTCGAACCGGTCCGACTGGTATTCCCGGCGCGAGACGTCGCCGCCCGCCCGCAGCCGCCAGGCGCTCCGGGGGCCGCCCAGCGGATGCTGGTATTCGCCGCCCGCCCAGATGGCAAGGCCGATGCCGGAGGCCGGCGCGTCGTCGGTGTTGTAGGTGAAGGGCAGCCGGCCGAACTGGGTATCGATCAGGATCGTCCGCTCGTCGGTGCGCCCGGAAATGTTGCTGTCGGGCGCCAGGGCCATGCCGACGCGCACGCTCCAGCGCTTGCGCGCCCGGATCTGGCCGAGAAAGCGCTGCACGTTCGCGACGACCGGCGCCGGCGGCTTGCCGGCCAGCACCCGCTCGAAATGCTCCCGGGCGAGGCTGTCCTCGCCCTTGAAGAAGAAGGCGCGGGCCAGTTCGAGCCGGGCGCGCACCAGGCCGGGCTGGAGAGTCAGCATGCGCCGCAGGGCGGCGATGGCGGCGTCGAGAAAGGCGGTGCGCGCCCTGTCGTCGGCGTCCGTCCGGCCCGTATGCCTCTGGGCCGCGGCGAGGCCGGCCTCGCCGACCAGGAACAATAGCCGGAGATCGTTCGGCCGCGCCGCCACGGCGGGCAGCAGCAGCTTCAGCGCGTCGACCGGCCGCCCGGCCCGCAGCAGCGCCGCCGCCCGCGCGGCGACGGATTGCGGCGCGGCGGGTTTGCCTTGCGCGGTCGTTTGCGCCGGCTTTTGGGCCGTCGTCTGCGCCAGAGCCGGCGCGGCGAACGCGCCGGCGAAGACCGCCAGCAGCAAGGCCGCGGCGAGGCCGGCGGCCCCCTTCGGCAGGCTCAGGGCAGGCTCCTTCGATACGGCCCCCTCGATACGGCCCCCTCGATACGGCGCTGGCGCGCCTACTCG